>JBAVYH010000109.1:0-28701 GCA_049698695.1 Bryobacteraceae bacterium
CCGCCGCCGCGGCTGCGGCGCTGCCGCCGCCGGGCGTGGCCGTGCCCGCGGCCAACGCATCCAGAAATTCCGGCAAGCCGCTGCGCTTCGAAATCGCGTCCGCGATCCGGTTCTCCAACACCACCTCCGGCCGGAAATTCTCGGCCCGCAGAAAATATTCGGCCGCCATCTCGATCGCTTTGCGCGGCACCAGCCCCACGATTTCGCTGCCCACCACCTGGACGCCGTAGCGCTCGGCCTCGTGGCGCACGGTTTCGAAAACCAGGTGCATGGGCGTCTGCTCGAAATCGGTCAGGTTGATCGAAACCTGCGCCAGGTTACGCGAACCGAGCATCACGCCCATCGATTTAACGAAGCGGAAACCTCCGCTCGAAAAACGGATGGTCTTGGCGATCCGCTTGGCGATGTCCACATCCGGCGTGCCCAGGTTGACGTTGTAAGCGATGAGGAATTTGCGCGCCCCCAGCACGGTGGCGCCGGCCGTGGGATGGCAAACCGGCTCGCCAATATCCGGCGCGCGGCTGGCTTCGGTGCCCATCTCTTTTAACAGCGCTTCAAATTGCCCGCGGCGAATGTTTTCCAGGTTGACGCGCTCCGGCCGCCGCGCCGCGGCCTCATACAGGTAAACAGGCACCTTCAGCCGGCTCCAGATTTCGCCACCGACGCGCTCCGCCAGGCGCACGCACTCCTCCACGGTGACGCCTTCAATCGGAATGAACGGCACCACGTCGGCCGCGCCGATGCGCGGGTGCGCGCCCTGGTGTTGCGTGAGGTCGATCAGCGCCACGGCCTTTTCCACGCCGCGAAAGGCCGCGTCCGCCACCGCCGCGGGCGGCCCCACGAAGGTGAGCACCGAACGGTTGTGATCCGCATCGGCTTCGCGATCGAGCAGCGTCACCTCGGGCACCGCCGTGATCACCGCGACGATAGCATCCATCTTGGCCGCGTCGCGGCCTTCGGAGAAGTTCGGAACGCACTCTACCAGTTGTCGAGGCATACGGTTTCGGGCTCACGAAAAACGCCGGCGCTAGGGCTGCATCGGAATCTTCAGGCCGTGAACTTTCGCGAACCGCACGGCTTCATCGTAACCCGCATCCACGTGGCGCATCACGCCGGTGCCGGGGTCGGTGGTGAGCACGCGCTCGAGGCGCCGCTCGGTTTCCGCCGTCCCATCCGCCACCACCACCATGCCGGCATGTTGCGAATAGCCTATGCCCACGCCGCCGCCGTTGTGGATCGACACCCAGCTCGCCCCGGCGGCGATATTCACCATCGCATTCAGCAGGGGCCAATCGGCGATCGCGTCCGAGCCATCGCGCATGCCTTCGGTTTCGCGGTAGGGCGATGCCACGGAGCCTGCATCCAGATGGTCGCGGCCAATCACGATCGGCGCTTTCAATTCGCCCGACCGCACCAGCTGGTTGATGGCCACGCCGAATTCGGCGCGCTCGCCGTATCCCAGCCAGCAGATGCGCGCTGGCAGCCCTTGGAATTGGATGCGCTTCTGCGCCAGCGGCAGCCAGCGCGCCAGGGTTTCGTCTCGCGGGAACAATTCCAGCGCCAGCTTGTCGGTGCGATGGATATCCGCCGGATCGCCGGAGAGCGCCACCCAGCGGAACGGACCGCGGCCATGGCAAAACAGCGGGCGTATATATTCGGGCACGAAACCGGGGATATCGAAAGCGCGTTCCACGCCGGCATTTTTCGCATGCGCGCGGATGTTGTTGCCGTAATCGAAGGTCACCGCGCCGCGCTTCTGCAATTCCAGCATGGCCGCCACGTGCACGCCCATCGACGCGGTGGAGCGCTTCACGTATTCAGCGGGATCGGCGGTTCGCAGCGCGGCCGCCTCGGCGAGCGTCATGCCATGCGGGACGTATCCGTTGAGCGGATCGTGCGCGCTGGTCTGGTCGGTGAGCACGTCGGGGATGAGTCCGCGACGCGCCAGTTCCGGCACCACGTCGGCGCAGTTGCCGACGAGGCCGACCGAAATCGCTTCGCCGCGCGCTTGCGCCTCGCCGAGCGCCGCCAGCGCCGTGTCCAGGCTGCGTTCCATGCGGTCGCAGTAGCCTGTGTCCAGCCGGCGGCGGATGCGCCCCGGGTCGACATCGATGCCGAGGAAGCACGCCCCGTTCATCACCGCCGCCAGCGGCTGCGCGCCGCCCATCCCGCCCATGCCGCCCGATACCACCAGCTTGCCCGCCAGCGATCCGCCGAAATGCCTGCGCGCCACCGCCGCGAAGGTCTCGAAGGTTCCCTGCACAATGCCCTGGCTGCCGATGTAAATCCACGAGCCCGCCGTCATCTGCCCATACATGGTGAGGCCCAGCCGCTCCAGGCGGTTGAATTCGTCCCAGTTCGACCAGTGGCCCACCAGGTTGGAGTTGGCGATCAGCACCCGCGGCGCTTCCGGCGTGGTGCGGAAGATGCCCACCGGCCGGCCCGATTGCACCAGCAGCGTCTCGTCGTTTTCGAGCGATTCAAGCGCGCGCACGATGGCGTGGAATGCCTCCCAGCTTCGCGCCGCGCGGCCGGTGCCGCCATAGACGATCAACTGGTCCGGCTTCTCCGCCACCTCCGGATCCAGATTGTTGTGAAGCATGCGCAGGGCGGCTTCCTGGTGCCAGCCCTTGCAGGTAAGTGCGCTGCCTCGCGGCGCGCGGATGGCTGTCCCGGTGCTCATATCAGCCCCAATCATACCGCCCGGTTGTACCATAGTGAATTGCGACCGGCCATCACCGGTCGCTCATGTGCATGTCCCTTGCGGAACTTTCCGCCGAACGCTGCGTAACCATCCGAGTGGGCCCGGCCGCCGCACAGCGAATCCGTGCGCCCAAAGCCACGCCGCTCAACAGGAGAAACGAAATGCCACGTCGCCATCGAAATCCCCTCGCCCTCGCGTTTCTGAGTCTTGCTTTTCTGTTCGCATCGACCGCCTGGAGCCAGCCCGCAACCGCCGCGCCGGCCGCCACGCCGAAGTATCGCGATCCGAAGCTGACCATAAACGAGCGCGTAGCGGACCTGCTGAGCCGCATGACCCTGGAGGAGAAGGTCGACGAGATCTGCGGCGGTGAGAATCGAAATCTCTCCTTGCTCGATACCACTGGCACCTATCGCGCCGACCAGGCCCGGGCCGTCTTGCAGGGGCTCTATAACGAAAACTCGACAGTCACGCCGCGCCAGGGCGCGATCATCCGCAACGCGGTGCAGCGCTACCTGCGCGAGAAAACTCCGCTGGGCATTCCGTGGCTCTTCATGGGCGAAGCGCTGCATGGATTCATGAGCAACGGCAGCACCAGCTTCCCGCAGGTGCTCGCCCTGGCCAGC
Source organism: Bryobacteraceae bacterium (assembly GCA_049698695.1). Taxonomy (GTDB): domain Bacteria; phylum Acidobacteriota; class Terriglobia; order Bryobacterales; family Bryobacteraceae; genus Bog-375. The sequence goes on from JBAVYH010000109.1 coordinate 3,328, forward strand.
ACCTTTGATCCCGCCTTGGTCCACCGCGTCTTCACCGCCGCCGGCGACGAGGCGCGGTCCGCCGGCGTCGGCCAGGTATTTACTCCGGTTCTCGATATCGCCCGCGACCCGCGCTGGGGACGCACCGAAGAGACCTATGGCGAAGACCCGTACCTGGCGTCCCGAATGGGCGTCGCCGCCGTCACGGGCCTGCAGGGCGATGAATTCTATATCAATAATCACCACGTGATGGCCACTGCCAAGCACTTCGCCGTGCACGGCCAGCCGGAGGGCGGCACCAACACCGCTCCCGGCAATTATTCCGAACGCATCATCCGCGAAAACTTCCTGGTGCCGTTTCAGGCCGCCGTCCAGGAGGGCCACGTGGGAAGCGTCATGGCTTCCTACAACGAAATTGACGGCATCCCGTCGCACATCAATCACTGGCTGCTCGACCGCGTGCTGCGCCAGGAGTGGGGCTTCGGCGGCTACATCACCTCCGATGGAGACGGGCTCCAGATGCTGGTGCAGACGCACCACGTGGCGGCCAACATGGCCGAAGCCGCGCGCCTGGCGCTGGCCACAGGAGTCGATTTCGACCTCTCCGATGGTTCCGTCTATCGCACCTTGATCCAACAGGTCAAGGATGGCGCTGTGCCGGAGAGCGAAGTGGACCGCGCCGCCGGGCGCCTGCTCGCCGCCAAGTTCCGCCTCGGCTTGTTCGAGGATCCCTATGTCGACCCGGACTACACGGCGAAGATCACCAGCGGACCGGAGCATCGCGAACTGGCGGTCGAGGCGGCGCGCGAGGCCGTCGTCCTGTTGAAGAACGATAAGAACCTGCTGCCGCTCGATCTTAGCAAGCTCAAGACCATCGCCGTCATCGGCCCCAACGCCGCCGACGTCCACGTGGGCGGGTATGCCCGCGAACCGGGACACGGCGTCAGCATTCTGGATGGCATTCGCGCGCGGGTCGGCTCAGCGCCGAAGGTGGTTTACGCCGAAGGCTGCCAGATCACTACCGCCCCACAGGGCTGGCGCGGATGGCTTGCGAACAACGTCAAGCTGGCCGATCCGAAGGCGCAGGTGCCAAAGATCGCTGCCGCCGTCGAGTTGGCGCGCAAGGCCGATGTCGCCATCCTGGTGGTCGGCGAAAACGAAAGCACCAACCGCGAAGCCTGGGGAGAATACCACCTGGGCGACCGCGATTCGCTCGATCTGCTCGGCGCCCAGAACGACCTGGTCCAAGCCGTGGTTGAAACCGGAACTCCTACGGTAGTCTTCCTGATCAATGGCCGGCCACTCTCTATTAACTACATTGCCGAGCACGTGCCAGCCATCCTAGAGGGTTGGTATCTCGGACAGGAAGGCGGCACCGCAGCCGCTAACGTGTTGTTCGGAGACGTTGACCCGGGTGGCAAATTGCCTATCACGTTTCCTCATTCGGTGGGCGACCTACCCGATTTCTATAACCACAAGCCGTCCGACGACCGCACTTATGAGTTCAGCACCAGAAAGCCGCTGTTCCCGTTCGGTTACGGGCTGAGTTATACCACGTTCCAGTTCGACAACCTGCGCCTCGAGCCGGCGCAAATCGAGACCGGCGGTGAGACTAAGGCACGGGTGGATATCACCAACACCGGCTCGCGCGAAGGCGACGAGGTTGCCGAGCTTTACCTGCACCAACGCGTGGCATCGGTCACACAGCCGGTGATGCGGTTGATCGGCTTCGAACGCGTCAGCCTGAAACCGGGAGAAAAGCGCACCGTCGAATTCACCATTACCCCGCACATGCTCTCCATGTTGAATACCGATATGCACCGCGTGGTCGAGCCGGGGATCTTCGACATCATGGTCGGCCCCAGCTCCGATAACACTAAGAAAGTTTCACTCAAGGTGACGGACCTGAACGGGCAGGCCGGAACGCCCGCGGCGCCGCGTCCCAAGGGTTCGGAATCCGGCGTAGTCAGTAACTTCGACAATCTCAAAGTCGCTGCTAACTTCGGCTCATGGGAAGTCATGACCGACTCGGTGATGGGCGGCAAATCTACGGCCACCATGGATGCGGTTGCCGGCGGCGCTAACGGGAGTAAGGGAGCCATGCGCGTGGACGGTGAAAACGTCAAGGGCGCCGGCTTCGTCTTTGCCGGAGCGTTTTACTCTCCCGGCGGTGGTATGATGCAGGCCGCCGATCTCTCCGACAAGAAGAACATATCTTTCTGGGCCAAAGGCGATGGCAAGACCTGCCGTTTCCTGGTCTTCACCGAAACCCAAGGCCAAAACCCGACCTTCCGCAGCTTCGTAGCGACTCCCGAGTGGAAGCAATACACCTTCTCGTTCGCGAGCCTAGGCACCGACGGCCACGATCTTTCCGGCTTGGCATTCCTGAGCCCAACGGGCCTGGGCAAATTCGAGTTCTTCATCGACGAGGTGGAGATTAAGTAAGACCGCCGGGCTGCGATGCACCTGCGCTTGGGCGAGTAAATGGAAACGGGTCCCATTATCGTCTGTCCCCGTATCGTCCACCCTGGGGAACGCACGTTGCGAGTTGTATCCGGGTGTTGTAATGGAAGGCAAGCCAATGGTTGCTCGTTTTGCTTACGCGTATGTGGTTCTCCTGGCGACTCTCGAAATACCGACCATTATCCTGGCGTTCGCGCTCCACGTGAGTGTGATCATGGGTGTGAAAGGGCCTTCCATGGAATACAGTGCAATCCTGTTTCGCGCCTCGGTCATTCTGGCGAGTTGAAACTGGTGACCAGCGCGGCCACCTGAATTTCCGCGTACCGCCGTAGCAGATGCAGCGTCCAGGCGCTGTCTCTCCCGCTGCTCCACGATAAGAGAACCTTTTTCATCCCGGACTACTACTGTACTACTGGGGAAGCCAGGGTTTTTAGCTCAAATAGGGCTATAATCGTCTGAAATGCGCGCCCGGCCTTCTCCGTCTGCTATTGCGGCTCTCGCGGCGCTGGCGGTGTTTACGGTTTGGATCACCTGGCGGGCCAAGGCGATTGAAACCAGGCTGAACGGGCATGGCGGGCAGGCGACTGCGCTCGATGGCAAGCCGGCGCCGGATTTCCGGCTGGCATCGCTCGATGGCCGCACGCTGTCGCGGGCCGACTTTCGCGGCAAGAAGCTGGTGGTCAGTTTCTGGGCGAGCTGGTGCGGGCCCTGCCGCATGGAGCTGCCGGCGCTGGCCAGGTTCTACCGGCAAACTCACAAAAGCGACGCCGATTACGAGATCGTCTCCATCAACATCGACGACGACCGGGCCGCCGCTCAGACTGCGGCCACCGAGTTGAAGGTGCCGTTCCCGGTGCTGCTCGATCCCACCTCCAAAACCTCGCGAACCTACGGTGTGGACGCGATTCCAACTCTGTTCGTGATTGACAAGGACGGCAAGGTGCTGCACGGGCAAGTGGGCTTCGCGCCGGGCTTCGAGATCATCCTGGCGCAGCAACTCGGGATCAAGAACTACAACCCCATCACTGGAGCGGCGGATGCCAGCGGCAGCCATTGAGTTTCAAAACGTGACCAAGGTGTACCGCCGCATGTTCCGCGAGGAACAAGTCACCGCGCTTTCGTGCGTGTCGTTCGAGGCGGGCTCCGGCGAAGTCTGCGCCTTCCTGGGGCCGAACGGAGCCGGCAAGACCACCGCCATCGGCCTGTTGATGGGATTTCATTTCGCGGACTCGGGTGAGATCCGCGTGCTCGGCTGCGCGCCGGGGGACGTCCGCGCCAAGCAACAGATCGGATTCCTGCCGGAGAACTTCGCCTTCTACAAATACCTCACGGCGCCGAAACTGCTGCGCTTTCACCTCGCCCTGGCAGGGAACGGGTCCGTCGAAGCCGCCGCGAGAATTCCGGAATTGCTCGCCAAGGTGAGGCTGCATGGCTATGAGGAAATGAAGATCGGCAGGTATTCGCGCGGGATGGTGCAGCGCCTGGGGCTGGCACAGGCATTTCTCGGCAGCCCGCGGTTGCTGATTCTCGATGAGCCAACCTCGGGGCTCGACCCGGCGGGCCGGAAGGAAATCCTGGGATTGCTGCTGGCGCTGAAAGCGGAGGGGAAGACGGTCTTTCTGAGCTCTCACATTCTGCCGGAAGTGGAGCAGATCTGCGACCGGATCGTGATCATCGACCGCGGCCGGCTGTTGCGTGCGGGCCGTCTTCAGGAGATGCTGGCTACCGGCGATCGCGTCGAGGTTGTGGCGGACCGGATCACCGAGGAGATCGAGCAGGCCGCCGCGGCGAGCGGAGCGGTGGTGGAGCGCGGTCCGCACGGCGTGCGCATCGTTCTCGATGCCGCCCGGAAGCGCGAGATCGTGGAGGCGCTGTGGAACGCCGGATGCGACGTGGTCAGCATCAACCCGGTGAAAAGCTCGCTCGAAGAAGTGTTTCTGAAAGTGGTGGAGCATCGCGAGGGGGACGCATGAAGGTTCGAGTGATTGCGCTCAACACGTTCGCCGGTTTTCTGCGCAACAAGCTCATCATTCTGTTTGTGGCCATCTTCCTTTGCATCCTCCTCCTGTTCCTGACGCCGCTGCTGATGATGAAAGCGATGAGCGGGCAGACCGCCGGGCAGACGGAATCGCCCGTTCTTACACTGGTGGGCGCGCTGATGTCGATGATCAGCGGATTCGGCAGCCTGCTGGCGGCGTGGTCGGCCGCGGACACGGTGGCCGACGAAATGAAATCCGGCACCATTCTGGCGGTGCTGGCCCGGCCGGTGCGCCGCTGGGAGTTTCTGTTGGGTAAGTATCTCGGCGTACAGCTTCTGATGGCGGTCTATGTTCTCTTCACGTTCGCGTTCAGTTACCTGCTGACGTGGATTGGCGGCGAGCACATTCAGACCACCCCGTGGGTGTTGATTGTTTATCCGCTCGTCCGCTACGCGATTTATAGCGCGATTGCCATGTTTCTGGTGACCATGATGCACCCGGTGATGGCTTTTGGCATCGTGCTGGTAACTGCGATTCTGGCACTCATGGTGCAGCCCGGACTGCGCGCCCCGGCCTTTCTGCCGGGCCTGCTGAAGACGGTCGTATACACAGTCCTTCCCTCGACGGCTTTGCTCTCGGAGAGCAGGTTTCTCACCATCACCCAAGCCTCGCTCCAGAAGATCACTTGGGACGTGCATGCCATCACGTTGAGTTATGGCCTGGACTATGCGCTGATCTGGTTTTTGCTGGCAGTCTGGTCGTTCCGGCGCCGAAGCTTGGCGCGTGACTGACTGAGCTTCGCCTTGCGTCGTCCGGCAAAACAGGCAACTGAGACATTATTTCGTCTCGGCCTTCAACAATGTGTGACAGAATGATACAAGAAGGTGGACTCAGGAAAACGTATGGCACGCACACTCACGAATGAAATCATCGCCGCCGCCATTGCGGGCTTCGAAACGCAAAAGGCAAAGATAGACGCTCAGATTGCGGACCTTCGCCAAACGCTGCGAGGAGGCCGCACGGAAAGCGCCGCCCCGACCGCGCCGGCGAAGCGCAAGCGCAGGTTGAGCGCCGCCGGCAGACGGGCCATAGCGGCAGCGGCCCGAAAGCGCTGGGCGGCGGTGAAAGCCTCCAAAGCAGCCGGGACGCCGGCGCCTAACGCAGCGAAGAAATCCGCCGGCAAGAAAGCCCCTACTAAGAAGGCGGCGAAGAAGACTGCTGCCAAGTAACCCAAGGTTCCTTTATAACCGGCGCAGGCCGGCATAACTCACCCGCTGTTCGCAGCGTCGAGGCGCCTTCACAGCCACTCGCGCCGGGCGCGCTGCGCGTCAGTTAGGCGGGGTGTCGCCGCTGTCCTTCTTGTCAGTCTGGTCCTTAGACTTATCGGCGGGCTTGTCGCCTGGTCTCTCACCGGGCCGGTACAGGGTGGGCGCCTTCCGTTGCTGTTCCTCTTTGGCCGCCTTTTGATCGGCTTCCTGCTTGGCTTTGCGCTCGGCGGGCGACATGGACTCTTCCAGGGCCTTCTTGTCCTGCTCCTCGCGTGCTTCTACGGCGCGCTCGCGTTGCCCCATGTCTTCGCGCGCCAGCTCCAGGCTGTCGCTGGTGGTGTCAATGGCGTCCTTGAGAACGAAGTCATAGCGATCTGCGTCCCTGGGATGGCTGTCTTGAATCTTGCGCAGCACGGGCAGCACCTCACTCTCGGCGCCGGCCACGGCCTTGAGTCCCTCGGAGATATCGGTCTTGTGTTGCAGCGCATCGTCGGCCACATCGTCGAGCGCATCGATGATCCGGTTGTAGTCGTCGAGCGCGTCGTGAATCAGAATCGAACGGCCGGGCTTGTTCTTGCCGAGCAAATCCTTCACCATGTCGACGCGCCGGCGGGCAAAGCCGGCGTACAGGGCCATCCGTTGATTCGGTTCCTGGACCTCGCGGATCTGATCCGCCTCGTCGGAGGTAAGAAAATCGCGCCGCTGCTGCGCGACGGCCGCCGGCGCCAGCAGCAAGGCGAACAAGACCGAGTATGTCAGCGCTTTCATTTTGGTTTGCCCTCCATCAGACCCATCAGCAGCTTGTCGTGCACCCGCTGCACTTCCGCTTTGGTTTTGTCGAGCAGCGGCCGCTCGGAAAAGCTCATGTCCTGCTGCAGAGCGTCGAGCTTGCGCAGCAGTTCGCGCGTCTGGATTTCGGCATACTTGAACCAGCGGGGGCTCTTGCGAGGATTCTTACCCGTCTGGTCGAGCGAGACATCGGCCAGATCCACGGCTGCGACGATTTGCGCGGCGTCAGCCTCCACCTTGTCGGCGTATCCATGTTGATAGTCGGAGCGCATGGCTCCGAAGGCCGCTTCCGATTCGGCCAGGGCCAGCCGCGCGCGTTTTTCCAGGTTGGGCTCGGCGCGCGCCCGTGCCAGGTCGGCGGCGCGGGAGCCGCCTATCATCCACGCCAACGCCACTAACGCCACCCAGCGGCCGCGCGACATCAATGTTCCCCCAACTGGTGACGGATGATCCGCAGCCGCTGCCGCGCCTGAAATTCCTGGTCGGGGTGCTGGCCCTGGCTCATAGCGAGAAACTGTTCGTAGGCTTCGAGCGCCGGCTTCAACTGGCGCATCTTGTCCAGAATGATGGCCCGCATGAAAGCCAGGCCTGCACTGTTCTCGCCCAACTGGCGAGCCTTGTCGAACGCTTCCAGCGACCGCGGCAGGTCACCCGCCATATACAGTGCGTCGCCCAACTCGCGCCACGCGGCCACCGCGTCCGGCTTGAGCTTCGCTGCTTCGGTGAATTGCGCGCCGGCCAGAGGAAACTGGCGGGCGTCGCGCAAGGTGCGGCCATACATCATCCGCAAGTCAAAGTTGCCGGGCTCGGCAGCCACCGCTTTTTGGATGAGCGGCGCCGCCTCGGCGGGTTGATCGGAAAACGTATATGCCATCGCCAGCGCCACGGCATTAGCTGTGGACGGCTCCTTGGCGTAGGCGGTTTCGAGAACCGGCACCGCCTCGGCGTATTGTTTGCCCTCGAGCAGCAGGTGCCCGAGGTGCGCCTGCGCGGCGGGATCGCCGGGGAACTCCCGGTAAATGGCGATTGCCGCGGCGGGCTGGGCCGCCTTTTCGTAGGCGGCGGCCAGCTCCAGCAGCTCGCCCTGGTACTTGGGATCGAGCGTGGCCGCCTGACGGTAATGCGGCGCCGCCTCCGCCAGCTTGCCATCGAGCGCCAGCACGTGGCCCAGGCCGGACTCTGCGGCGGCGGATTTGGCGTCCAATTCGATGGCTCGACGATAGCTGGCTTCGGCGCGATCGAGAGCACCGGCTTGCGCTTCAGCTTCCGCCAGGTAGTAGCGCGGCCGGAACTCGTTGGGCTTCTGCACGGCGGCGGCTTCGAGCAGCGCTTCCGCGCCCGCGTCCTTGCGCCGCAGCATCAGCATGCCACAGTTGAGCTCGGCTTCGTACAGGCCGGGCTTCAATTCCAGGGTTTTGCGATACTCCGCAATCCCATCCTCGTCGCGCGCCAGGAATCCGTAAGTCAGGGCCAGATTGAAGTGAGCGGCGTAATTGGAAGGATCGGCCGCCACCGCTTTGCGAAAAGCTTCCGCTGCGGCTTCATACTGGCCCGATCCGAGCGCCTTCAGCCCTTCGGCCGCGAAGTCGGAGGCCTGCAGCAAGAGTAAGAGGGCGGCCAGGGTGGCCCACATAATTCAATTCTAAATCTTCTCGCCGTCCCAGCCCGCCTGGGGTTAGGTTTTGGCGGCTGGTTGCCTGCTCACAAAGCGCCGGAAATGTTGCCCTGCCTACTCCTTGGCCGGAGCAGGCGAAGTTTTCGGCAGTTCCTGATCCGGATCCTCCTCCGGTGCACTGGAGAAATTGAAGGGCAGGTCGATGCGCGCTTCATGCTGGCCCTCTTCATCGAGAATGTGCAGCCTGTAGTGGCCGGCAGGCACATCGAAAACAGCGTTGCCGGCAAGCGAATCCGCAGGCGCCAGAGTGCGCACCGCGCCGATCCAATCCGGCACGCCGTCCCCATTGATCAGCTCGGGAAAGCGGTGCCCGTCGCTGTCTTCCACGCTGAGATTCGGCACCGCCGCCTGGGCGCTGCCGCCGTTGCTGACGCTCAGCCGCACCAGCAGAAACTGGTTCCGCGGCACTCGCGCGCCGGGACCCTCTCCGAACTCCGGGTACCATTGCGTCTCGACGCCGACGTACGTCAGATGACCGATGGTCACCTTCTCGCCCAGTGGATAGGTACGAACTTCCCACACAGGATCGACGCAAGATGCCAGCACCACGGCGCAGAGGGGAAGCAGGACCGGCAGCCAGCGACGGCGGGGCATAGGCAAGACCATTGTCGCGACCGGCACCAAGGGTGTCAATCGCGCCGGGGGCCGAGCCAATGATTACTGGCGTTGCGCTTCCTGCAGAATGCGGTCGAATTTGCGGCGCTGCTCCGGGTTGAGCACCTGGTCAATGCGGGCTTTGCTGTCGCTCAGCACCGTGCGGTAGTACTGCCAGAAGTCGTTGAGGATGGACTGCATCTGATCGGCCTGGGCCGGTGTCAGATCCAGTTCCTTGCGGAGACGCTCGAAGTAGAGAGTGCGACCGGCGGGGGAATCAAACGTTGGCCGATGGAGGCGCTCGTGCAAGCCCACGTTCATCACCAGCGCGCCGGCGACGACGCCGCACAGAAACACCAGCGCCAGCACCGTGGCGCCGGCCACTCTGGGGTTCCAGGTGCTGCGAGCGGCGGCCTTGTCCATCAAGTTACCGCTCATACGCGGTCAGCGTGAGCAGCATGTTGTCCTGCGCCAGAGCGCTACCGGCTGCCTCCGCGGCGTTGTCCTGGGACAACACCGCCTCGGGTGTGAAACTCCCGCGGTAGGTGACTTCCCGCGACACCAGGACGCTGCCTAACACCGCCAGCGTCAGCATGCAGCTAAACGCCAGCCGTCTGGCGAAAGCCAGGTCGAAGCCGAAGAGACCGGCGAGGGAAGGCGCGGTACCGGCCTCAATCCGCTTCACCACCCGGGCATAAAAGCCCGGCGCAGGCTCGTACGCTTCATTCCGCAAGGCGCCGAACAAACGCGATACGCCCGCCAGACCGTCCATCTCCGCACGACAACTTACACAGTCACTCAAATGAGTTTCGATGCGCCGGCGCGCCGCCGGCTCGAGCACATCGGAGAGATACTCTTCGAGGCTCTCCATCACCACCCGATGCATACGTTTCTTCCCTACTACCTGCAATACTACGCCCGGAACCTGCCTCACCGCGGGTGTGCTACTCACTCCAGCCGCCCGCTCCGGAGGCCCAAATACCAACCCCGAAACACCGCCCGCACCGGTCTCAACTCGGCGTCAACCCAGCGGGGCGGTCCAACCGTTGCGCCGCCTTGACCAACTTCTGGCGGGCGCGGAAAAGCTTCACCTTGATGGTGTTCTCGTTCATCCCGGTTCGCTCCGCCAGCTCTTCCACGGAGTAACCTTCCACTTCCTTAAGCATCAGCAGCATTCGCTCCTCTTCGGATACCTTGGTGAGGAGTTTCACAACGTAATCCCGCTGCGCCAGGCTGGTGTCGGCCGGTGTCTGCCGGTTCACAGCGGGCTCGGAGTTCTCCACCCGCCGCACTTCGTCCTCGCTGAGATCGCTTTCGTAAACCAGTTTGCGCACTTTGCGCTTGCGCAAATAATCGAAGCACTCGTTAACCGTAATCTTGTAAATCCAGGTGATCAGCGAGCTGCGGAAATCGAAATTCCGGATGGAAACGTAGATCTTGGCGAACACCTGCTGGGCGATGTCTTCCACGTCATTGCGCTGGCGCACAATGCCGTGGATGATGGAAAATACCTTGGCCTGGTACCGCTCCACAATCTCGCGGAACGCGCCCTCTTCGCCGGCCTGCGCACGGCTAACCAGGACGCCTTCCGGGGTGTTCTGATAGTCCACTCTAGGCCTTGCCGCAAGCTTGCTGCCGAACCCCGGAATCGCCAACGTGCCGGTGGCCGTCCCCATACATGCTTTCGGACGTCAGCCACGGGGTAAGGGTTTCAGATATCGACAGATCCATACTAGTTTGCCAGACGGCGGGACGGGGGTTCCAAACCATCGTTTTGCCCGCCGCCGGCCGAAAGGATCGGCTCTGCTTTCACATTTTTCGCGACCCGACCGCCCGCCGCCTCATCCAAATATGTGAAAGCGCGAGTGCCCGGCTCGCCTGTGTATAATACCAACGGGGGGCAAACCCCGCAGAGGAGTCTAAACGGATGGTGCAATTAACCGAAAGAGCCATCGGCAAGGTGAAGGATATCATGAGCTCGCAGCAGCCGGCTCCGGCCGGACTGCGGATTGCGGTCGTAGGCGGGGGGTGCTCTGGCTTCAGCTACTCGATGGCGTTCGAAAACCAGCCCAACATGCTGGACAAGACTTACGATTACGGTGGGCTCAAGGTCTACATCGACCAGGCCAGCCTGCTGTATCTTGACGGCGCCGAAGTGGACTATGTCGAGACGTTGGAGGGTGCTGGATTTAAGTTCAACAATCCCCACGTCAAGTCGACCTGCGGCTGCGGCAGTTCTTTCCAGGCCTGAGGCAATCCCAATCCGGCAAGGTATCCCTGCGGCTCGCGTGAAGCGGCAGGGCGAGTGCTCTCTTGCGCACCGGCACGAACTCGCCCGAAGTGTATGGAATAGTACAGTCTGCTTCCGGGAGCGGCGAAGTGACGCCTGCCGTGCCTGCTCGGCCGCGCAGCGCGCCAGCCTTCGGCACCCTTTCACCTCACCGGTTTGAACCAGAGCTGCAGGATCGTTTAATTTGAACGTCGGTTAATACCCCCGGTGGGCCGCATTCCGTTTCGTTGGCCGGCACCCCCCCTGAAGCCCAGGTGCCACCCCCGCCAAAGTGCTGCTATGCGTCGAGCGCCCTTCTGAACCTTCCACCCGTGACCGTTCTGCCAGCAGGTGCTGTGCAAATAATACATTATAAATCAGTATCTTGCGGCAAAATGCGGCGTTTTTGAGCCGGATCACTGCTGGCCAGTGGTCGAACCTCCCACCCGCTACGGGACTGCCTCCACTTTCCGCCGCCTGATTGATTTTCCGCTTGTTTCGGATCGCAAAGTGCAAATCACATCTTGATCTGCAAAGCCAAATGCCGGATAATTTGTTCGAGCTTATAACAAAATCGGCAGGAGACTAGGACGCGGGCGGCCGTATGAGCCGCAAGCATCAAGTCCGGGTCGCGAATCGAGGCCGGTGAGCGGCTTCGGGGGTTCGGGCAACGGACAAGACCAAAGGCAAAAGGGGTTAGGCTACTTGTGGAATAGGGAGTTCAGAGAAATGTTTGGGGGTCGACGAATGAGAGTAGCGAGGTTAGAAGTTCAAGCAAAGCGGCGGCAGGCGCGGCAGAGCCAGCGGTGTGTATCGCTGGTGCTGGCACTGGCGCTGGTGGTACTTCTGCTTCCCTGCGCGGTGCACGCGCAGGTTCTTTACGGATCGCTCACCGGAAACGTGATTGATCCCACTGGCGCCGCAATTCCGGGCGCGAAAGTAGAGGCGGTCAACACAGGCACTAATGTGCATAGCGAATCCGTCACGGACGAGCACGGCATTTACCGCTTCAACAACATCCAAGCCGGACTTTACACGGTCACGGTTAGTGCCAGAGCGTTCGCCTCCGTGTCCGAGAGCAATGTACAGGTGAGTAACGACGAAGTTCGGCGCGTGGACATGCAGCTCCAGATTGCGAAAACCACCGAGACGATGGAGGTTCGAGCCGATGCCGTGGTGCTGCAGTCCGACAAAGCCGATATCGAAGCGCAAGTCACGCCTCAAGAAATAGAAGAACTGCCGGTTACCGGCGGTGAAGGCAAGAATTTCCAGCGCCTGCTGTTCCTGGTTCCCGGCGCTGGAATTATCGCCAGCCCCGAAGCCAATTCGGAAGCCGGCAATCCGATGCGCGCGATCACGCTTTTCATGAACGGCGTCTCCTCCACCGGCAACAACACGAAGCTGGACGGGACCGCCATTTCCTATCCGTGGCTGCCCGTCAACGTGGCTTACGTGCCGCCCCCGGAAGCCATTCAATCCGTCGATGTGAGCACCAACGACTTCGACGCCGAACAGGGTGCTGCGGGAGGCGTGGCGACGAACGTCACCATCAAGTCCGGCACCAACCAATTGCACGGAGTGGCGTACGAGAACAACCAGAATCAAGACCTTGCCGCGGTGAATAACGTTTTCTCCCATCCCGGCAGGCTGGGCAAGAACATCTTCAACAACTATGGGTTCGCGTTGGGCGGCCCGATCTGGATTCCCAAAGTGGTGCACGGCAAGAACAAGCTGTTCTTCTTCCTCGACTACATGGCCACGAAGCGCCGGCTATACGCATCCGACACGAACCTGACGCTGCCCACATCGGCCATGCGCACGGGGGACTTCAGCGCCACGCCCGCCACAATTTACAATCCGTTCAGCGGTAACGCGGATGGCACCGGCCGCATCCCGTTCGCAGGGAATAAGATTCCCGGCAGCATGATCAACTCCGCAGCCCAAATCTTGACGAATCAATTGCCCGCGCTGACCAGGCCGAACGCGTACACCAGCAACTACGATGCTTACGGCGGGACCCAATACAATCGCGGCAACTGGGATTACAAGGTCAACTACAACCCCACCGACAAAACCATGGTCTGGGGCCGGTATAGCTTCTCGCCAATCAACATTGTCGCGCCGTTCGTCTTGGGAGCGGACGAAGGCGACGCGTTTGGAGGAGGTAACCCCATTAACGCCGGCGGCCTAGTCCAGACCACCGCAACCGGTTTCACTGCTACGATTTCGCCCACGCTGCTTGTGGACGGAAACGTCGGCTACACCCGCCAAAGCATCGGCGCCAACGGCGACGAAGCGGTTGGGGACTTCGGAACCAACACGCTGAAAATTCCGGGCACCAACGGGACCGGCGTGGATTATCAGGGCATCCCGGGATTCCAGGTCAGCGGTGTCGCCAACATGGGCAATACCAATACCGGCAGCCCGTTCAAGTTTCGCGACAACCAATACACGACCGCCATCAACCTGACCAAGGTGAAGGGATCTCACAACCTGCGCTTTGGTTTCGAATACGATAGGTTCGCGCTCAACCAGTTCCAGCCGCAGGGCGGAACGTTCGGCACCGCGCGTGGCACTTTCGGGTTCGACGGCACGCTGACGGCGCTTAACGGCGGTGCAGCCGTCGCCAACCCATACAACTCCTGGGCCCAATTCCTGCTCGGCCTTCCTTCCCACACCGGCAAGATCACGCAGGTCGAGAATCCGAACAGCCTGCGTTTTTCCGTCTGGTCCGCCTACGCGCGCGATCAGTGGCAGGCGACCAAGAATCTGACTGTCAGCTATGGGTTGCGGTGGGAATACTATCCAATCTTCTCCCATGCTATCTACGGTGCGACCCGATTCGATCCCTCAACCGACGACATTCTAATCGGCGGAGAGGGCGGTGTTCCTTGGGATGCCGGCGCCACCGCTAGCAAGAAGGGCTTCGCCCCGCGTTTCGGCCTGGCATATCGCTTGGGATCGAAGACCGTGGCTCGCGGCGGATTTGGCATTACCGTGGACCCCGATAACATGCGCAACCAACGGAATGCCTTCCCCTCGATCATCAACGAGGACTACACTCCGCCCAAGTCGTACCAATTCATCAGCTATGCCGGCGTTCCGAATTCCGATGGAGCGACGCAGGTATCGCTGTCCGACGGCCTTCCACTGCCTACCGCTCCAGCTCTCTCGACGGGCACCTTTAAGCCGGCGACCACTGCTTCTCCAACTACTTACCTGCCGAGCGTCGGCACGGTCACTTTTCCCGCATACATGGACCGCGGGTATTACGAGAGCTGGAATCTCACCCTCCAGCACCAATTCTCTCCGACCCTGGTTGCACAAGCCGCATACGTGGGCACGCATGGCGTCCACGTCATGGAGGGCGTCAACATCAACGGGTCGGCTCCCGGAACCGGTAACGCCGGCCGCCAACTCTATCCGTACGTCACCAGCGACATGAATATGTACGAGCCGTTTGGCGATATGACGTATAACGCCTTGCAAACCCAACTGCGGAAGAGCATCGGCTCGTCGATCATCGGCGTCAACTACGTGTTTTCCAAGGCCATCGATGAAGCCAACGGCGACAACGGCGACGCCACGTTGTTCCGCGCCTTCCCGACGTCGTACAACCTGAACAAGCAACTGGCCGGTTTCGACCGCGCGCAGACGTTCCAGATTTTTTACGTCTACCAATTGCCGTTCGGTAAGGGGCACAGCATGTTCAATCATGGTGCCGCGGCCTGGATCATCGGCGGTTGGGAACTCAGCGGCAACCTGAGCTGGTATACCGGCCTGCCGTTCACCATCGGGACCAGCTCCCAAATCAACGCTGGCGGCCAAGGCGCCACTGCGAACCAGGTCCTTTCAAACGTGGCGATTCTGGGCGGCATCGGCGCCAATAGCCCCTGGTTCAACGGCGCTGCGTTCGCCAATCCGCCAAACGGCGTGCTGGGCACCACCGGCCGAGACATTCTGTTCGGCCCTGGCCTCTTCAACCTGGACCAGAGCCTCTCCCGCATTTTCAGCTTCAAGGAAGGGAGAGTCACGTTCCAGTTGCGCGGCGACGCGTTCAACCTCACCAACACTCCGACGTTTAGCAATCCCAACGCCACGTGCTGTTGGCTGACTAATGCGACGACCGGAGCCGTGAACTACAACAACTACGCGGTGATCACCGGCACCGCTTCCAGCCCGCGACAGTTGCAGGTTGGTGGGTACCTCCGGTTCTAAGTCAGACCGGGCGGGCAAGCCTCGGGGTGGGGCTTGCCCGCATCCTTCGACGCGTGGCGCGGGCTGTCAAGCTCGCCGAGTCTAGAGTGATCTCGCCTTTTTTTGCTCCAGGAAGTCCACCTAATGCACGTACTTCGGCGTTTCGCCGTGCGACCAGGGGTCATAGGTGGCTACGAAGTGGACGCGTTCCGGCCGGGTGGGATGATCCCACATCCAAAACTTGTCGAATGAGCTGGGCTTAGGATCGGCGAGGTTGATCTCACCGCTTTTTTCAAAGTAGTGTGCCGCCACTTGGCCGCCGTCGGGCACTATGCCGTGGATCGCTTCCAGCCCGTAACGATCTGCCTCATGCTCGAAATGACGGCTGACCGCATTGAAAGCCGGGGTGGCGAGAAAGGCCAGCCCGGACAGGACGAGAAGCAAAAGCGGGAGCGAGGCCCAATCGTCGAGGCCGCGGATAGCCCAGCGCTTTCCCCAGCGGGCCAGCATTCGAGTCGAGATGCGAGCACCGAGAAAAATGAGGACCAGCAGAATGACGGCGTCGATGGCGATCTCCTTGGGGACATGGTGCAGGACGTAGTGCCCCATCTCGTGCCCAAAAACGAATAGCACTTCGGGGGTGGTGGCCTTCTGAATGGTGGTGTCCCAGATGACGGCGCGCTTGGAAGATCCGAAACCGGTGACATAAGCGTTAAGCCCGGTCATCTTAGAACTGGCGTTCATTTCGAACATGCGCGAACGCGGGATGTCCATGCCGCCGTGATGGACAACGCGTTCGATTGCGGCGGTGAGCTCCGGCTGGCTGGCTGCGAGCGGCTTGAAGGTGAAGAACAGCGGGTCGATCACCAGCGGCTGCAGGAAGAAGAGCGCCAGCAGCACCGGAATCGATGCCATCCAGAAGTAGAGCCACCATCGGCGCGGGCTGCGGCGAATCACGCCATAGAGGATCCAGACCAGGAGGGCCCCGACCACAAGCATCACCACCTGGCCGGTGATCCAATCGCCCAACCATGATCGCCAGCCTTGCACGGAAAGCCCGAAGCGGCGGTCGAGCGAGTGGTCCCAAGCGTCGGTGGGCAGGCCGAGGATCGCCACGGTGACCAGCAGCGCGGGCGCATAAATCAGGACCTGCACGAATCGCCGCGCGGAGACGCGCTCCGCCCAGTCGCGATATTTCGGAGCGAGCCGCCGGCTCAGCACCAATACGAGAATCAGAAGACCGTACACGGCATCGACGAAGAAATGAAGCTCGTGGGCACTCGAGTATGAAACCGCCTTTTGGTAAGCCTCTTTCCCCGGAGAGTATTCGGTAATGACTCCTCCGGGATAGGAAGGCGCGGCGAGCGTCTGCGATGCGGCAGGCGGCGGCGCCGCCTGGGAAGGCTGCTGCGCCCGCAGCAACGGCGGGGGTACGAACAGCAGGACGAGAGCGGAAAGAAAGGAAACAGAAACGAGGGCGCGCTTGGCGCGAGTCATGGTTCCTCCAGGCACCAACCAGATTAGTTCAGGTCGGCGGCCCTGTAAACATGTTTGTTGCACGTGGGGCAGCTTGGCGAGCTGCGGACCAATTGCGGCCGCCGTACTACCGCGGCTCCGGGACTTCAACTTCTTCCAGCGCCAACTCAATCACTTCTTCCATCGAATTGACGTAGCGAATGGTCATGTCGGCGATGTGCTCGGTCTTCAGGTCTTCGCGGACATTGACTTCATTTTCCGCCGGCATGATGACCTCGTGGATGCCGCTGCGTTTGGCGGCAAGCACCTTTTCTTTAATGCCGCCGACGGGGAGGACCTGGCCGGTGAGGGTGATTTCGCCGGTCATGGCGAGGTTGGGGCGGAGGCGGCGCTCGGTCAGCATCGACACCAGCGCGGCAGCCATGGTGATGCCGGCGGAGGGCCCGTCTTTGGGGATGGCGCCGGCGGGGACGTGGATGTGGATATCGATGGTCTTGAACAGCTCGGGGTCGATGCCGTATTGGGTTGCGGCGCTGCGCACCCAGGTGAGGGCGGCCTGCACGGATTCCTGCATCACGGGTCCCAGTTGGCCGGTCATGATGAGGCCCTTGCTGCCGCCGGGCATGCGGCCGGCTTCGATGAAGAGGACGTCGCCACCGACCGGGGTCCAGGCGAGGCCGACAGCCACGCCGGGCCGGCGGGTGCGCTCGGCGACCTCGGTATCGGTGCGGAAACGCGGGGCGCCCAAATCCTGCTCGACGACCTGCGGCGTGACCTCCAGCTTGTCGTGATGGCCTTCGGCGATGCGGCGCGCCTGCTTGCGGCAGATGGAGCCAAGCTCGCGCTCCAGGCTGCGCACGCCGGCCTCGCGGGTGTAGCGGCGAATGAGAAAGCGTACGGCCTCATCGGAGAACTGGATGCCGCCGTCGGCCTCCAGACCGTTTTCCGTGATCTGCCGCGGGATCAGGTAGCGGAATGCGATGATGACCTTCTCGTGCTCGGTGTAGCCTTCGAGCGAGATGATTTCCATGCGGTCACGCAGCGCGTCGGGAACGGGGTCGAGCACGTTGGCGGTGGTGATGAACAAGACCTTGGAAAGGTCGAAGGGGACATCGAGGTAATTGTCGCGGAAGCTGAAATTCTGCTCGGGGTCGAGGACTTCGAGCAGTGCGGAGGCTGGATCGCCGCGGAAATCGCGGCCCAGCTTATCTACCTCGTCGAGCATGAAGACGGGGTCGTTGGCGCCGGTGCGGCGCAGCGCCTGGATAATCTGGCCGGGGAGCGCGCCGATGTAAGTGCGGCGGTGACCGCGGATTTCGGCCTCATCGTGCATCCCGCCCATGGAGATGCGCGCGAACTTGCGCCCCAGGGCGCGGGCGATGGACTTGCCGAGCGAAGTTTTTCCGACCCCGGGCGGCCCGACGAAACACAGGATGGGGCCCTTCAAGACGGGGCGGAGCTGGAGCACCGCCAGATAGTCGAGGACGCGGTCTTTGACCTTCTCCAGGTCGTAGTGATCCTCATCGAGGATTTCAGCGGCGCGGCCGACGTTGACCGGCGAGCCGGAGGAAACGCTCCAGGGCAGCGCGGCCATCCATTCGAGATAGGTGCGGGCGACGCCGTATTCGGGAGACGCGGTGGAAAGGCGGGCCAGGCGGTCGAGCTCGCGCATGGCTTCGGTCTTGACCTCCGGCGTCATGCCGGCGGCTTCCAGCTTGGCGCGCAGCTCTTCGATGTCACGCGTGCCGTCTTCGCTTTCGCCGAGCTCTTTCTGGATGGCCTTGAGTTGCTCGCGAAGATAGAACTCGCGCTGGCTTTGCGAAAGCTGGCCCTGCACCTGGGATTGGATGCGGCCGCGCAGTTCCACCAGTTCGAGCTCGCGCGTGAGGTGCCGCAGAACCTGGTTGAGCCGCGCCAGGCCGTCGGTCTCTTCGAGCAGTTTCTGGCGCTCCAGGTGCACCAGGGTGGGCAGGTTGCCGGCCACAAAATCGGCCAGCCGGGCGGGCTCGACGATCTGCGCAGCGGTGGCGGAAAGATCGTCGGAAAGGTTGGGCGAGGCGGCAACGATCTGCTGAAACAGGCTGACCACGTTCTGCCGCAGCGCTTCGACTTCGGGGGTGAAGGCTGGCTCGATTTCCTCCAGCTTTTCGAGGCGCGCCCGCAGGAACGGCTCCGTCGCGGTGAATTCGCGGATGCGGATGCGCGCCGTGCCCTCGCAGAACAGGAGTAAATTGTCGCGAGGCACACGGATGGCCTTGTGCATCACGCAAAGGGTGCCGATTTC
Organism: Bryobacteraceae bacterium; assembly: GCA_049698695.1. Lineage (GTDB taxonomy): Bacteria > Acidobacteriota > Terriglobia > Bryobacterales > Bryobacteraceae > Bog-375. Next base: position 22,301 of record JBAVYH010000109.1, read on the forward strand.
GTACAGGTCCTTGGGCTGCGGCGCGTCGACCCGCGGGTCGAGTTGGGAGACGATCGCCAGCGAGCGGTTCTCGCCCATGCTCTGCACCAGCGCGACCGAACTGGGGCGGCCGACGGTAATGGGTAACATCGCGCCGGGATAGAGGACGACATCGCGCACGGCCAGAATGGGAACATCGTCGAGCAGCGGCTCGGTCGGATCAGCCATTGCCCCAGTGTAACGCCAGATGCGGCCGCCTCCGGCTCAGGCGCCCTTGGGATAGCAGCCGAGCACGCGCAGGAAGTCGGCGATTTCTTCCAGGTGATGGAGGGCGTTGCGGGAGTGAGGGTGGTCGACGTGGCCCAGGAAGTCCAGATAAAAGAGATACTCGTAGGGCTTGCCGCGCAGCGGGCGGGATTCGATTTTGGTGAGATTAAGGTCGCGCAAAGCGAAGGCGCTCAGGGCGCGAAACAGCGCTCCGGGAATATTGCGCGTGCTGAACACTAGCGAGGTCTTCCAAACGGTTCCGGACGGCGCGCGGAGGGGATGGCGCTTGGCGTACGCGGGGGTTCGTAGCAGGAAAAAGCGGGTGAAATTCTGCCGGTCGCTTTCGATCGATCGGCGCAGAATGCGCGCTCCATAAATCTCCGCGGCTACCGCGGAGGCGATGGCGCCGGCGTCGGTGAGCCCCTGTTCGACAATCATTTTCGCGCTGCCGGCGGTATCGTAGTACGGAATTCGTTCGATTTGCGGGTTGGCGAGAAAGAAATCGAGGCACTGGTTGAGCGCCACCGGGTGCGAGAACACGCGTCTGATCTGGCGGAAGGCCACGCCTTTGGCGGCGATCAAATTGTGCACGATGCGCACGCTGGTCTCGGCCACGATCGGCAATTCGAAATGCAGCAGGTGATCGTAGTTCTCGTGGACCGATCCGGCCAGCGTGTTCTCGATCGGCACCACGGCGCCGGCCACACTGCCTTGCTTCAGGCTGCGGAAGATGTCTTCGAAGCGCACGCAGGGCAGGACCGCGGCGGAGGGCCCCAGCAGTTGGCGGACGGCTTGTTCGCTGAAAGCGCCGCGTTCGCCTTGGAAGGCCACGGCACGCGACCGGCGCGGGCGCGGGCCCTTCATCGCCCGGCTCCTTGCCAGCGCCGGATGGAGTCATCGGGCAGGCCGAGCAGGTCGAGCACGCGGTCTAGGCTGTGATCCACCAGATCCATGACGGTTTGCGGGTGGTGGTAGAAGCCGGGAATGGGCGGCGCGATGATGGCTCCCATTTCCGCCAAAGCCGTCATGCTGCGGAGATGGCCGAGATGGAATGGGGTTTCGCGCACCATGAGAATCAGCCGGCGCCGCTCCTTCAGAGTCACGTCGGCGGCACGGGTGAGCAGGTTGGAAGTGAGGCCGTGCGCGATGGCGGACATGGTGTGGATGGAGCAGGGGGCTACCACCATGGCATCGACGGGGTAAGAACCGCTGGCGAGCCTGGCGGATATATCCTCGGGCGAGTAGGAGTAATCCGCGAGTGCTCGAATCTCGGCAATATTCTTTCCGGTTTCCAAAAAAAGGGTTTTCTCGCCCGATCTGGTCCAGACGAGATGCAATTCCACGTTTTCGATGGCGCGCAGCCGTTCCAGCAGCCGCACGCCGTAAAGCGAACCGCTGGCGCCGGAAATACCGATGATAATTCTCACGTTGACTGTTTGGGGCGTCGCTTTCCAAATTCAGAACAAACGGCCTTAAAATTACTTGTTGTGGCTGGGCCGCCAAGGTATAATTCCGGGCGGGGGCCGGAGAACGGACACCCAGCCTGGATCATATCATGGAGCGCGGCGGAGAACGGTTGAAGAGGGCACGGGCGCGCCTGCGGCTGACTTATCGCGAGGTGGTGGAGGCGAGCCATGAGATTGCCGGGCGCCACGGCAGCGAGTTTTCGATCGCTTTAAGCCGGCTGGCAGATATCGAAAACAAGGGCACGGTGCCTAACATTTTTCGGCTGTATTCGCTCTGTGCGATCTACCGGCTGAACCTGGAGGACGTGCTGCGCTGGTACGGCGTGCCGGTCGATGGACTGACCGGCGAGGCGCTGCAGGTGAAGCTGAATGCAACTCACCTGGCGGCGTTCGGCGCCGGGCCTCGGGTGCTGATTCCCGAACCACGGGACGCCGCAGTGGATTGGACTCGGACCACTTTTCTGAGCCAGTTTGTGCGGCGCTTCGGGAAAATGCCGCTCAGTTTCCTGAACGGCCTGGACGTGCGGGAGTACCGGTATGGGTTGATCGGCCTGGAAGACTGGTCGATGTATCCGATCCTGCACCCCGGTTCAGTGGTAGCGATTGACGACCGGCACCGCAAGATCCAGAGTGGGGGCTGGAGCGATGAGCAGGAACGGCCGATCTACTTTCTGGAATCCCGCGAGGGCTATTTGTGCGGGTGGTGCACGCTGGCCGGCGGCCGGTTAATCGTGCAGCCGCATCCGGCGTCGCAGCACGCGGCGGCTGTTTTCGAGTATCCCCGGGAAGTGGACGTTATTGGGCGGGTCGTTGGAGTGGCGATGCTGCTGCAATCGAAAAGACGACGTCCCGCTCGACACGGAGCAGGTCCATCAGCGTTTCCAAGTCCGTGAAATAGAGCAAGCGCTCGACATCGTAGGCGGCAACCGGCGCCAGGTTGCGGTAGTAACTCGCGTAGCGCGGTGCGCCGCTGGATACCAGGTACTCGCCCAAGTCGTTTTTCTGATCCGCCAGGCTGCAAGCGAGCCATTGCGAAAAAACCCGGTTATGGTACTGCAACACCGTCCGATCCAGGTCCCCGGCGGCCACAAATGGGGACAATTGCTCGTGCGAGTAATGTCCGGTGGTCGGGTCGCGCAGGGAAGCCAGATAGGCTAACCGTCCGAACACTGTTGGAATAGTGGCCAACACGCGGCGCAGCGACTCAGCCGCAAGCCCTTGACTCGATTCCCGAGCTGTACCAAAATCCGGCATACTCGTGCGTGTACTGCTCAGTTTACACCTAAGGATGTTTCCGGCAATGCTTGCATTCCGATAGCATTGCACACCTATCCAAAGTGTTCCACAAGCGGAAATATTCTTCGAAATTCACCCTATAACGGTACAGTTCCGCCTAGTATAGTACGTGTTTTAGTACTGCGAAAGGACCCCTCCCATGAAAATGTTCGCGCTTCTGGCAATTGTGGTTCTGTCATTCGTTGCCTCCGCAACAACGACAAACAAGGCAGACAATCCCTTCCCGACTTGTAACCCCTGCCAGTGGGTAAAATAGCGCCTCGGAAATAGTGTTGTGGGCCGCTCCAGGCGGTTCGGAGTGATAGAATCGCCTTGAGCGCCCCGACAGATGCTAACCGCCGCGATCCAGCAATACGTGCAAATACTGCTGCTGATCGGATCGGCTCTCGTGGCCGCCAAGCTCTATCGCAGCGGGCTGTGGCGGAAATACTCCTTTTTCTTCGCCTATTTCGTCTTCCGCATACCGAATTCCACTTGGCCGTTGATGGTGAGCACCGGGGCGCCGGTTTATTTGTGGCTGTGGCTGTTCACGTCGTCGGTATGTCTGATCTTTTACGTTTTGGTCGTAGCGGAGTTGTATCGCCTTATTCTCGAAAAATACCGCGGTTTGGAAACGATGGGCCGTTGGGCGATGTACGCGGCCACCGCCGTATCGGTGCTGATTTCGGTGCTGGCGCTGCTGCCTCGTTTCACCCCTGCCATGCCCCAACGCTCCAAGCACTTGGGCTACGAGTACGCGCTGGAGCGGGGGATCGATTTCAGCCTGGTGATGTTTATCCTGCTGATGCTGTTGTTCCTCAGCCGATTTCCCATTCCACTGAGCCGTAATGTAGTGGTGCATGCGGCGATCTTCACCCTATACTTTCTTGCGGCCGCGCTGGGGTTGTTGCTGCACGCACTCTGGGGAATCAACTTGTCGGCCGAACTCAGTCTCTCTCTGAGCTGTGTATCGCTGCTTTGCGTGGGGGCGTGGCTGCTGCTGCTCAACCCAGCCGGGGAAAACGTGCCAGCGCACCTACCCCTGCTCGGATCAGGGGATGAGGAAAAAATCCTCCGGGAGCTGGATGCAGTCAACGCCGCGCTGCTGCGAGTTTCCCGCCAAGTCTAAGATTCAATTGTAGTTTATCTAATTAGCACTATTAGTACTGAATATGGTTGCTTTATCTGTACCATTACCCTACTATTGAGTGCAGATGGTGGATGCGGTAGTTGTGGCAATACTAATTTCGGTGGGATTGCTCATCGCGCTTGGTCTCGTGATCCGGAGCGTGGCGTTCACTCACAGCACTCTGCCGGTGACAGCAGAGTGGATTGCCAATCTCTCCGGAGAGCGGTACCGGCCCATGTTGCGGCTGCTGGATGGCAGCGATCTCGAGTTCCTGCGGTTGCAACCCGGCGTTGACAGGCAGATGGCCGCCAAACTGCGCCGCGAGCGATGCGAGGTCTTCCAGGGATACTTGCAGCGTTTGCAGGCCGATTTTGGCAGGGCCACAGTCGCTCTCAAGGTGCTGATGGTGCATTCGCGCGAGGACCGGCCAGACCTTGCCGCGGCGCTATTCCATCAACAACTGGCATTTGGATGCGGCATGGCGTCGGCGCGCGCGCGGCTGCTTCTTTACCGCTGGGGCATTGGCTCGGTTGACGTAAGCGGGCTGGTGCACGTGTTCGAAGCGGTGCGAACCGAGCTGTGCAATGCGCTGCCGGTCGGCCTGGCGGCGTAAACCAATTGGCAATCGGGAAATGCGGCGGAGCAGAAGACTGTCCGCTTACAAGCGCTTGAGCATCTCCTTGGCCTCCTGAAAGCGCGGAAACTCCTTTTCGGCCTCGCGGAACTCACGGCTGTGCACGCGGCGCCGGGCGCCGGCATGATTGACCGGGAACCGCAGGTGGAGCATCTCATGGAAGAGCACGTATTCGAGGGCGAGCAGCGGAACGCCCGGCTGATCGAAAATTCGGCTGATGACGATGGCATTGTGCGAGGGGTCGAAGTGCCCGAGCATGCCGCGCGCGGGCCGGCGGCTCCAGCCCAGTTGCGGCCTTCCCATTAAGCCATCGAAGTGGCTCGCGTTGAGGCGCTCGAAAATCTCCTCCAGATTGTGATACTGGCCGGCGGGCCCGGAAAGGAATTTGCGCCCGCGGATCTGGCGCAGCAGGTGCGCCTGGCGCCGGATGTCGCGCCGGTTCAGATACAGGCGGTAGCGGTGCGCGTACATGCGCGGTACCGGTTTGCGATAGAGCTTGCCGAGGAGGATGAACGCCAGCGCTTCGGTAACCGGGGCCGGAGCGCCGGCGAGCAAGTCGCTGATCCTCACCCGGAGGCAGCCGTCGCGAAGCGAAATGAAGCTGTCGGCGTTGGCGAACTGGCAAAACTCGACGCGCAGACTGGGCAGCGGAGCGCGCGGCCGGAGGGTGCGGAAAACGCGGGCATAGATCTGCTCCGGCGTTTCGAAAAACAGCAGAGCGGGCAGGCTCTCGCTCGCGATCGTGCGGTCTTCGCCCGGCATCCCGCGTCAGTGCGCCGAGTACTGCTGCTGCGGCGGATTGAGAACCACGTCAATGCTCTTTTGGTCCTCTTCCACTACGAAGACCTTGCCGAAGGTCTGGTAGCCCTTGGCGTTGACTTGAATCAGGATGTCGCCTTGCGGGATGGGCGGCACGCGGGCTATCCCATCCTGATTGGTGCGCATTTCAAAGGTGGTGTTGACGGCCTTGCCGTAGCGGGCGGCGGGATGCTTGGCGTTGGCCTTCCAGCGCACGATGACCTCGGCGCGGTCGATGGGGTGGCCGCCCTCCGTTTTGACCGCGATCTGCAACTCAGTCATGGGGCCGGAGGCCCAGGCGATGGAAAGCGCCAGGCCGGCGAGCCCGGCCGCCAGCAACGAAGGGCGAAGACTGCGATTCCGCATACCTCGATTATCGCCGATGCTAGAATGGAGTTGTAGTACCCACCGTGCTTCTCAAGAATGGGGGCGCAACGGATTCGACGGGATTGAATCGGGGTGGGGAGGCGTGCCGGGTTCCGAGCTCCCGTAAAACGATCGGAAAAACAGAACTGCCAATACGCAGTTTGCATACGCTGCCTAATTAGGTAGCCGCTCCAGCCGTTCGAGCCCGCTCGGCGGCCAGTGAGCGTCATTTTGCGGGATAGGCCAAAGGCTTCGGTCCGTAGCCGGCGGTCGAGATCTAATCGGGCTGGGCTTTCGCCGCTCTCGCCGGTTTTGAAGCGGAGGCCGAGACTAATGAGCCGGCTACGCACGTAGGCTCTTCATGCCGGGCTTTCTCGGACGGGGGTTCAACTCCCCCCGCCTCCACCATCACAATTGGGCTCTACGCCAACAACGGGGGCAAACCCCAATCCCAAACCATCTAAGAACATAGCAGCTTCACCCGGAG
>JBAVYH010000110.1:0-18311 GCA_049698695.1 Bryobacteraceae bacterium
AAACGATCCGCGAATACATTCGCGACAGCAACAAGGCCCCCCAACCGTTCCAGTGGGTGGCGAGCGCCAACACGATCATCAGGAAGGTGCGGAAGTATAAACGAACTTTAGAGACAGGACACTAGCCTTGCTCGGCAATGTGCAAACATCATCGGGCTGAATACAAAGTCGTGAGCGCCGCCGCGGCCGAGAGCTTTTCATCCTGCGTCCACGGCGGCCCCAGCGTCTTGCCCATCGCGGAAAGTCGCGCCCGCAACTCAACGGCTGGGATGTGCAGCGCCGCGGCACACTGTTCCAACACTTCGCGCTCTTTGATGCCCGCCACCGCCAGGCCGCACGCCTGGCACGCACTCTTCAGCACGTCCCGAAAGAACACGCCCTCGGCGGTGTGAATCAAGGGATGCGCGGCCAGTATCCGGGCGAGGTTGGGAAGCGGCTTGCCTGATCCGAGCATTGGGCGCCTCGCCGCCCGGTACCGGCCTGCCCGATCTCGGGTCCCAAGCCGACTTCAGGGTACCAATCCTATTCGCCGCCCAACTTGGCGAGCATGATCTGTTCTAGCCCTCATGTACACGGGTTGCGGCCAAAAATGTCTCGCTTGCATCAGAAGGACTAGGCGCCTGTGGCCCTGGAACTCCGAGGTTGAGACAATGGTGCGCTGAGGTGCTGGATGCCGTTTGACGATGACGACGTGAAGAAGGTACTCATCGCGCTGTTGGGTGCGGTCGGCGGCGCGGCGATCCTCCAACGCCACCACGACGAGAAATGGAAGAGTCAGCCGAGAGGAATGATCCCGAAGGTACGGAGTGGATCTGTGGGATCGTCTGGGACCTCCTCGACGACTGGCACCCCCCAGACTATGACCGCGAAGACGATTACACGGAGGATCTGTTCCGGTTTCTGAGGCGCGAAATTGGCGAGGAATTGGAAGAGGACGATCCTGATGTCAGCCTGGAAATGCGGACGGCGACATTGCATGGAATTCCGGATATCCTGATTCATGATCGGCTCGTTCTGGAGGTGAAAGTTGCCTCGAAGAAGACCGAACGTGACCGGTTGGTCGGGCAATGTTGCGAGTACTCGCGCGGCTATGTGACGTGGGCGATTGTGATTTGATTGGCCTGATGATCGGGTCGATAAACTGGTCGATCTCCTCGAAGCCAAGAGCCTGAACTACATCGAAGTCGTCCCATTCGACATGTATGAGGACGAGGATGAGTTCGAGGGCGAGGATGAGGAGTAGAGTGAGTAACCAATTATGGCCGCTCCGCCCCCGACACGAGAAAACCGCTGGCCGGCGCGGAGACTCCCGTCAGGGCAGTTCGGAAACTGGCCGGGAATGAAGTTTCGGCAACTGAACTGGAGCGTTCATGGAGCGGAGGCGCCGCGCGGACGCGGCTTAGAGCGCCAAGAATCGCGCGATACAGTCTTCGCAGAGTGCGACCACCAGCCTCGCCTGGGTCTCTGTAAGGGGCAGCCCGCGGTGGACAGTATCGTTACGTTTCCGATTGCAGTCTTGCAGCCACCTATTCCAGAATTGATTATCATCGGCGACGGACCGCCCATTGAGAGCCTCTCTCGAAAGTGTGGTCAGGCGGTCCTTCGTTGATAGGCGTCCCTTTAGGCGCGTAGTGATGTCCTCGTCACTCACACCTTGTCGTTGAAGGGCGGTGCGGATGCCCGCTTCAATTACCATCTCCTGCGCTTGAAATGCCACAACCACACCCAGAAGTAGCTGGCCTCGATCCAATGCTGATCGGGCGCTCTGGAGTAGCAAGGTATGGGGGGCTGGTTGTTCACCGGCAGCCAGCATTGCTGCGAATCGGTCGATTTCGCGGCGCGATCGATTGATAATTGCAGAGCCAACGCCTCCCTCCAATCCAACACTCTCGTACACGACGTTGACGTCGGCAAAATACAGTCTCGTCACGAGCTGGCGTGGCAGCCGCTCGACGTGATTCTCACCTGTCACATGTCGATATACATCCAGCACATGGTTCACAAATTCGGCGGCTGTGCTAGTTGTTGTTATCACCGCTGCGTTGCGGGCCTCCTTGACCGCTTCAGCGTTGTCTTCGCCGTCAATCCCCGTGTGTTCTGTATCGAAGAGGAGGCGGACTTGCGTGTACCGGAAGATTCCATGGGTGTCCTTCCCAAGTTCCACGTTCTGCCCGGTGAATCGGGGCCAGGGGCCGAGCACCGGGTCTTGTGGCACGTGCGGTGTTGCTGGGAGGGCGGGGCCATGGTAAAGGACTTGGTCATCCGCAAGTGCTTCGACGTTATTTGAGCCGTCGGCCAGGTCTGTCCAAATCTTGCGGGTCTGGAGCAGGCCTCGAACGACGCCCTGCTGATCTGCGACGGGAAAGAGCATTCCGCTGGGAAGGTGGAGAGTATATGGAAGGTTCACCTCAACAAGAGTGTTGTATCCCCGGAACTGCGCGGGATTTGGCGGCTCAACATAGGAGGCAAACGTTCCGAACCCATAGATCGTGAACTCGGGCCGTACGCGTACGTGGTGCAGGAGTGAGCTTAGTCGTTCCGTCGCCTGTTCTGGCGGCAGCGCGCGGATTTCCTCATCCGCCAGCAACGTCACCTGGAGGGGAGCGTCGGCGGCGGTCTGCTGGACTAGAACATGAAACTCGACCATACTCATAGATCTTCTATTTTCTCCGATTGCAAGAGTCTCTAGCCGATGATCCAGAAGGGCCTGTAGCCCTCCGACCGACGTGCCGATTTGAGCTGACCTCGCCGCTCTTTTCCTGCGCAGCGAGACTGGGTTTTGGCTTCCTCAAGTCTGCCAACCGGAATGGCACGCCACCCGGACAGGATTCGGACGCCAACTCTTCTCGCGCCTGTACTGGGGCGTTTCGGAGCGCCCGCCCGCCACGGCGACGCTTTGGAGTTGCGATGCCGACTTCCCATTACCGATCGGTACTCGATGAGCGCTATTGCGATGTTGCGTCAGTTGACGAAAGAACCCTGCGCTACGAATCGCGAGGACGATGGCAAGATTCTCCGACGGCCGGCTTCAGCGTTGATATCATTGTGCGTATGAGAATCGGCGAACTCGCGAAGCGGGCTGGCGTGAGTGTGCAGGCGATCCGTTATTATGAACGGCGGCGCTTGATGCGCACCCCACGTAGGACGGCAGCGGGATACCGCATTTACTCTGAGACCGAGCTTGAGATCGTAACCGTGATCAAGAAGATGCAGCGATTCGGTTTCAAGCTGACTGAAATTCGCCGCGTCTTGCAGCTTTGGGTTTTGCCCAGTGACACGGGTGCGGAGTCTCCCTATCAGCAAGGCTCACGGGAATGCCTTCGCGAGGCATTGCAACTTGGGGAGAAGAAGCTCGAAGCCATGAACGAGCAGATCCGTGCTTCCATTCAACTGCGCGAGGAGTTGGAAAAGACATTGAGGCAAATTCGTACGGGACTCGATGCTCCGCCAAAACCAGCCCAGACCACTCAAATGAAACTGAGAGCGGCCAAGGCCCGCTAGATCAGCCGGAATCAGGCCTCAAATCTTTCCCTTGACCCTATACCTAGGTATAGACCCGATACTAGTCTCGCCGGCAGTCCGAAGAATGGGACGTGCCGTGACAAGGAGGCAACGTGTCCAGAATAAAAGCTCATATCGTCTATACTGCGCTGCTCGCATCATTATTGGTGGCGCCGATCTTCGCCGCGCCCGATCTCCAGCAAAACATCGAGCAGAACAAGGCGGTGGCTTGCAAGCTCTTCGAAGTGGCGCTGAACCAGGACAACTGGGAGGTGTACAACGAGATTCACAGCAAGGATTTTGTCGCCCACGCGGGAAGGCACAGCGTCGATCTAGCGGAGGACCTGCAGGCTGCAAAAAGTTGGCGGCTGGCGTTTCCGGATGGACGGTATTCGATCAATCGCGTAATCGCCGAAGGCGATTTCGTGGTGGTGCACTTTACAGGCCGCGGGACCAACACCGGCCCATGGCACGGTTTGCCGGCCACGGGCAAACCGGTGGAAGTTCCTGGCATTGGAATCTACCACATTGTCGAGGGGAAGATTGTGGAGGAGTGGGTGGAATACAACATGTTGTCAATCTTTAAACAGCTCGGGTTGGCGCCGGCAAGCTAGCAGTAGAGCGGACCTGCACAGGGAAGCCCCCGTCACGCAGCGACTTGGCCGACTGGGTTGCCCCAGGTCTCAAAGCGAGACCTGGGAGACCACCTTCCCCAACCTCAGATCAATCCCGGTAAACGCGCTTGCGTCCGGTCAACGGCAGCACTCGGACGTGTCGGCATTCCCGAGAATGTGCCCGCCCTGTCATCCTCTAACTGTTGTTCCTGGTTGACGGCGGGCTCGGAAACAATCCACTCCCTCTGGAAGCCCGCACCTCGGAGACCGACTCAGTACCGAGTTTTACTGAACATCTTCGCTCCGCTTCTCGGGAGCGTTCCTGGGCTGGAACTCCTCCTACCGCAGCGCTGCATCGTCGTCCTGCCCGTGGATCATGTGCGCATAAATCTCCTGGGTCGTGCGGATCGAGGAATCACCCGGTCGCGCGCGCAGGCACAGCTACAGGTTGGGTGTGATACGGCCATCCGAACTCATTGATTTACTTGAACATTGAGCTTAAGATAATTTTGAACGCAACGTAGAGGAGGAGCGCATGACGTACGTGGGGTTGACGGACGACCCGAACGAGCGGAAGAAAGCCCACGGTAATCCTTCGGATTGGTGGCAACGCTCGTTTTCAAGAGAAAATGAAGCGCGGCAGTGGGAGAAAGACATGCTTGCTAAACCTGGTTACAAGGGAGGTCCGGGGGGTGTGGGGTGGAAATACGGTTACACATACACGATAACGTCCTCCACGCGTGAATAGTGCGTTGGCGTGTGTCAGCGAACGCTAATTTCGGCAAGAGCCTAGGTTTAGGCCTTTGTCCTGAGCCGTGGCCCGAAGAGCCGGAATTGACGGAAGAAGAAATCCCCCAGCTTGAGGAAGACGCGGAGTGGCAGCAATGAAATACGGTTACGCCCGCGTCTCGAATGAGGACGAAAACCCCGCCTTGCAACTCGTCACTTTGAACGCGCCGGATGTCAGAAAGTTTTTAAGCAGTAAGATGAAGGCTCTTCGATGAAAGCAATTCTGGTCCGCATCGGAGTCGATCACGCTTATGGCGCTTGGAATGCACCAGTTGATCCTAAGACACGACAGTTTGTCTTCGTGCCGATTCCTGACGGTGCCAAAAAAGAATGTACGCCCGGCCACGCCCGTGGGTACGATGAGATCATTGGCCCTCTGGCCGAGTTCGGGGAGAAGTTCGGTGTGAAAGGCTTGCGCTGCCCAGCGAGGCTGCGGCACCGCAACATGCATTTGGACCCGGATTTCGACCACCTTACCTACGGCGACAATGGAATGCGTCGTGGAGCGAGGATAGCAACACTCGGACCGAATGACTTACTGGTGTTCTACGCAGGTCTGCGCTCGATTATTGATCCCCACGAGTTGGTGTATGCGCTCGTCGGGCTGTTTGTTGTTCAAGAAGTCGTCCGCGCAATAGATGTATCGGTCGAGCGAAGGCGTGACAATGCCCATACGCGGTGGACAACAATCAGCGAGAATGATGTAGTCGTCCGTGGCAAGTCCGGGGTGTCGGGTCGCTTCGATCGATGCGTTCTCATCGGCGAATGGCGAGATAAGGCATACCGCGTTTGCCGCAACATTGAGAACGCCTGGGGCGGCCTCACGGTCAAGGATGGCTACATTCAACGTAGCGTCGTTCCTCCCGCCTTCCTGAATGCAAACAAGTTCTACGACTGGTTTCAACGGCAGGGCGTAACGCTTCTTGAGAGGAATAACTGAGGTGGCAAGAGATCGCGTCATCATCGTGCATTTGCGCCGTCCAACAGCAGAGCCGTCCGAAAAGCGCTCAGATCCCTTCTGGGAGTTCGGAAGTTTTGGGATTACTGGGTGTCACAGCAAGAACCTGATGAACCCCAAGAATGCGGACAAACTCAGGGGTGTCCGACTTGCATTTGCGCAGGGCGGAACGCAAGGCACCCGTCTAGTGCATCTCACCCCGCCGGTGAAGATCGTCGAACATCGAGACCGCATCGAGGCTGTCTGGACACCTCCTCAAATGCCATTCCGGTATGGCAATGCGCCAGTCCTGGTGAGCAATACCGGCAGGAGTCAATTTCCACAATTTGCGGACAGCATAAAAGCCGGAGGTCGAACGACGGTGGAGGGCCAGTTCGCAGCTAATTTTCGAAGCAGAACGGACTGCATCACGGACGGGCTCGCGCACGAACTGATCCGTGTCTGGGCCAGGAAGCGGAAAGAGGCGCAGCGGTCGGAGACAGCGGGTTTCTATGAAGAAGCATTGCCTTGGCCCCCGGCGCTAGTCGATCGCAACCGTGAACAAACCTACACCCAGCATCTCAATGAGGCGGGTGGATCTAAACCGCGCTCGGGATGCGGTAGTCGAAAACGCCCAGGATCCCGCTCTCCGGCAAAAGGGCGACGCCGACCATGCGCATCGGAGAAGTTCTGAGAGTTGTCCCAGAACTGCTTCGCGGAGATTTGGCAACGGCCAATTGCCTGAATCATGGCAAACTCGGAACCAATCCCTTTCGTCGTCAAACGTGCCCCTCGGAGACTGACCAGCACTGAGATTTACTGAACATCGTGGGTCGGTTTCTCGGGGGCGTTCTTGCGTTGGAACTCTTCCCAACGCTTCGCCGCATCGTCGTCCTGGCCATGGATCATGTGTGCGTAAATCTCCTGGGTCGTCCGGATCGAGGAATGGCCCAGGCGCGCGGACACCACTGGCAGGGGCACGCCATCGGCCAAGAGATGTGACGTGTGCGTATGCCGCAGGGAGTGCAGGCTGGCACCCTTCGGCAGATTCAGCTTTCGGAAGAGCAGGGAGACGGCCGCGGAAATCGAGTCGGGTCTCAATAGCGTGCCTTCCGGATTGGCGAAGACCAAGTCGAGGTCAGCACGGTAGGCGGGACCGAATTGCCTCCGAAACTCATCCTGGCGGTTGCGATGAGCCTCCAGCAGTTCGAGCGTGCCGGCTGGTATGGTCACGTCGCGGGGCTCCTCGCTCTTCGTGCCCTTGAACTGCAGAACCTCCCGCGTCTGCGTGAGCGAGCGCGATATGATGGCGCGGCCGTCCTTGATGTCGGACCAGCGCAGCGCCAGCATCTCACCGCGTCTCGCGCCGGTGGCGGCCACCAATTCCAGAAACATGCGCATGCACCAGGGGCCGGACGCCGACTCGAACACCAGCGCCTGCTGCGCCGGCGTAAGCGCGACGCCACGGTGCCTCCTCACGTGGGGTGGCTCGCTGTTGGTCACCGGGTTGGTGGAGACTAGCCCCCATTTAATCGCGCGCGAGAACGCGCTGGACACCACGCCGGCGATGTTGCGGACCGTCTTCGCCGACATCGGTCGCGGCGTCTTGTCCTTCCGCTTGCGTCCGCCGGACTTCAACAAGCGGGTCCACTCGTGATTAAGGTGCAGCGGCGTGATTTCAGTCAGCGGCATCGCGAGCAACTCCGGGGCCAAGTACTCCGCTTGCTGGTGGTAGCGCTCGCGGGTTTTAGGCGCCAGCTTCTCTGCGACATGCTGCGTGAAGAACTCCTGCAGCAGCATCACAAGCGTTTTCGGGAGCGCCTCGGCGACCTCGGAGGCGCCGGCCTTCGCCAGGCGGAGCTTCTCCGTTTCCTCCAGGTACCGATTTCGCTCAGCATCCTGAGCGGCACCCTTGGTCGCGAAACCGAATTCCCGGATGATTCTCCGGCTCGCACGGGTTGAACCTGGCGCGTCGAATTTGAAATACCAAGTGAGCTTACTATTGCGTATGCGTTTGTGTACGGGCATTCAGTTGACCACCGTTACCTCTGTTTAAGGCCCAAGTCCAGCGCCAACCCGTGCACGATTACCGGTGCGGAGATGCGGCTGCTGAGTGACCCTGGCAGCACATCATTTGGGTTCGCGGAATTGGAGCTTCTATCTGGATCGGGCGTTTGGATCTCTTATCCTTGGCGACCGTTGAACAGCCACACTCGCCGAAATGGGAAAACCTACTGCCGCGATGCTGGTCGTCACGTCTTCGGCTATCGACAACTTCACTTCGGTGCCAGCCGCGTTGCGCGCGCCTCACGGTCGGACGCGGATGCCATCACCACCGAAAGCCCCCGTCGCATTTGCCAAACAGGGCGCCACCTGTCCGCCAATGCCATCTCGGCCGGGGGGTGGGAGCCGGTTCCGGTCGAGCAGTGTTCGAGGAGCCAACTGGCAACAGGCCAAAGTGCATCGCTGTCACTAACGAGGTCGGGCCCTGGGACGAACCGCAGGGGACCTCGGCCAGCACAGTACCTTTCGGAAAACATCCGTCCTACTTTCTATCACTTACTAACCATCGCATCCGTATGCCATACGGGGTATATGGTCGCCGCCGCTTGATAGGAAACGCCGCTGGCTGCCAGCGCTATCGTCGACAGTAGTGATCATCCGCTTATGATTGTGCATATGGCCGGCGCGGCGATCGTGGATTTGACTTTCCGCAACGTCCGCAGGCGACCCACTCGTCGTCGTTGTCCTCACCGAGCGCCGGCAACTCTGCGCCGCATTCAATGCACGGCCAGGCGGCGCCCAGCATTGCGATTCGCGGGATAACCGGAGCTCCTTTGGCGTACAACTCGTACTCTGTCCACGCATCCTTGAGTGCGAACAGCGCTCCGTCGCATGCACCAAGATCCTGTAAGTATTCAGCCAGGCTCTCCAGTTTTCTTCGGCGCCGGAATTTTACATCACCAGCGGCATCGCGCGCCAAGTCGCCGACCGGCCCTAGCCGATGCTTGTTCGTCATCAACCAGTCGTAAAATGTCATATTGAGCTTCGTCTACGAAGTCCTTTTGTTTGCCACATTGTGACGCCCTGTGACGGGGAGTGTGATGTCGTGTGACGCCTTAGGCCTTTTTGTTTGCCCCATTGTGACGTTGTGACGTTTTTCCCGCAAAACCTCTCTCGCGCGCGGGCGTGCGCAAAAGTCTTGCGCCGGAAGCGTCACAGCGTCACAGCCGTGGAAAACAGAAGACTTAAGTCCGTCACATACCGTGACGTTGTGACGGGGAGAATTCATCGTAGTGCCATCCCGGACCAGCAGCGCTCGGGGTCTTCGCCGCCGAGGCGATGCATTTTCTGCTGGAAGCCTATATCTTCTAGCCGGCCGGCGAACTTCTCGCGGCTGAGCGGTGCCACTTTCTGGCGGCCGCACCAGCGCAGGTACATGTCCCAGAGCGTAGACCGAAGGACGAATCCGTCGAGTTTGCGGGTGCAGTACTCATCGAAAAATTCCTTCAGCGGTTCAGCGGCGTCCTTTCGCCAGTTGGAATGTGCCTCGCGGATTTCGTCCGTGCGCCCGAGGCCCTCCTGCTGCCAGCGAAGCGCGCCAGCGACGGCCCAGGCTAAAATTCCCTCGGCCTCTCGGATCAGTTTTTCGGGGAGTTCGCGATCTATCTCGTCGCTGGGAATTTTCACATCGAACGGAATTGGGCAAAGTCGGCTCCAAATCGCGCCATCGAATCCCTGCACCGCAGGCAGATGGTTTCCGTCAATCCAGAGCTTATGTGTTTCCACAAAATGGATCGGGTTTTCATACTTGCGGCAGGACTTGATCTTGGCGCCGTCGACGCCTTGGCAGATTCGCTTCAGCCGTGCTTCCGCGAGGCGCTGGTCCTTTTCGGTTTCGGTTGTCATCGCGAACCGCGCGCCGCGCAGATCCGCAAGGTCGGCACTCGCATTACTGCTGACGTCCCTCCCGACCAGGGTGTCCATTTGGATGATCGCTGCGTACTCGTCGATTACGCGCCGGAATGTCGTGAGCAACGTGCTTTTGCCGTTATCCCCAAGAGCACCGTGGAAAATGAAAACGACCTTTTCCCTGACACTGCCGGTGAGAGAGTGGCCGAACGCTTTTTGCAAGAACGAAATCATACGGTCCGCGCGCTCTGATTCCGCTTCGCTTGCATCGGGCCCTCCGCCCATAATGCGTTCGAGAAAAGTCATAAATCGCGGACACTCCGCCTCCGGCAGGTAATCGTAGTGCACCAGTTTGGTGATGTAATCCTCGCGGCAGTGCGGTCCCAGCACCCCGGTTTTTAGGTCGAGTGTACCGTTCTGGAAGTTCAACTTCATTGGGTCGGTGTCTTGCTGGTCTGCAGAGAGCGCCATCCAGGGTTTCGCGACCTCTAACATGTCGCGAAGGTCCTTGCGATTCAAAGAGCTGTTGGCGAAGTTTCGAGCATCCTTGTCGCCCGCGGCGGCAGCCTGTTTGAGGAACTCGACCATGCAGTTGGTCGCGACCTGCAGGATCTGAACCTTACGGTCGACAGCCCACCGTCGACCGTCCCAGAGAAGATGCTTCTTCGTGTCCTCGCACCACCGGGCGTCGTGGCCGGCAAATTGCCCGAATCGAAGGGAGTTACCGTGGTCGTTAAAATTCCCAAGATCCAGTTTGGGCACCGCATATTGCACGTCAACGTTGCGCGGCACAACCTGTAGCTGTGTTTGCTCCATTAGATCCCCCATGGGCAATCCGAGCGGGACATCGCAACCAGCCTATCGACGGCCGCCAGCTCTTCGGCATGCGCAGCGCGCGCTTTCTTGATCGTGGTGACGTAGTAGGAGTCCCGTAGTTTGAGGTCCTGGTTGAGGCGGCGCTTATTGGCGATCAGTAGGTCGACGATCTCCTGGTCACTCCAACCGGCGAACGCCGCGGCGTTCGCGAGTGCCATGTCATAGCCCGAGGAGGACCGATCCTTCATATCCTTCCGGCCGCGTTTCCACGTAAGTGCAAACTTGTGGTCCGTTTCGCACAACAGATCGAACTTTGTCCGCGGTGGCTCCGCGTCGGCTCGGTAGTTGAGCTTCCCCACGACTACCTCTGGCCGCTCGGCCGGGAGTTCGGCACCGATCAGGTCGAGATACCCATCGAGGTCTGACGGCTCGTATCTGTGGTTGTTGAGATCGAGCAGCTCGGCCGGCCGCGGCTGGCCGGGCACCTTCCAGTTGGTAGTCCCTGCGACCCGCATTACACGCGTCAGGTCCCCGACCGAATCGAGGTCCCAGCCCTTGACCGCGGCCCGGGCGCGTAGCGCTCGATTCCAGCGCACGGAGAGCGCCGCTGCCTTGGCCACTTCCTCCGGTGTATCCAGGCGCCAGGGTTCCTTGAAGCGCCACCACGCTTGTAACCCTCCCCCGGAATGTACAAGGATGGACGGTGGCATCTCCGAAAAGAGAATGGTCTTGGCGTCTTCCACCGTGGGCGGAAGGTTGGTCTTCTTGTGCGCGCCGACTATATCGAGGTCCGCCCATAGCGCGCTGACGCTGGATGGTATCCTTTCGTTGCCATCGATCTTCAGGCGCAGCGCGCGCCCGTGGTCGGCTGGCGAGAGCGCTACTCCGACATAGATGTCTTTGTCACTGTTGGCCCGTACGTACGCTGCGGCCTCGGCCGTGGTTTTGAACCATGCTGAACGCAAGCCCACCGAAAGCCAAATCAGGATGTATTCGCTGTCATCCTTCTGGCCAAACAGCGCGTCCAGAAAGTGCTGGATTTGATCCGCGGGCGCGACGGGGACCGGCCCGGCAGCAGCCGCGGTAATACTGTTCGCGCCGCTGCTCACAGACCGCACTCCGGCCTGGTGAGCTGCGGATGATCCAACAATAATGTACTCCCGCGCCGAAACAGGTCCATCAGGGTTAATATGTGGCCCCTCACCGCCGCTGACTTTTTCCCTTCGAGCCGCCCCAGGCGTACAAGTTCAACCACGATCAGGATGTAGACCTCATCAATTGGCGACTCGACGTCGAGCCTGAAGCCGGACTCCTCAAGCTCTCTGCGTTTGTCGATCTCCCGCGGGCACACCTCCACGATGGCGGCGATTTCTTTCGGCATCCTTTTTCTCCGTACGTTGAATTGATGATCGATTCGTGCCGCCGCTTGCTATTTCGTCACCAAGCGCACGGCGACCCCTGTAAAGACGACCTCGCCGCTGACGAGCATCTCGGTGATGACTCGGTCGACCGGCATGCCGTTGAGGCGGATGTTTCGAAGTGCCTCTGCGCCCAGACGCAACTTCCCTAGCCCCCTGATATGTTGGCGGAGGATTTCCGCGCGCTCGTCATCGGTTGTGTTGGCTCGGTTCGGCATTAGTGGATACCCCTTGGCTTCGGTCAGCAGCCTTTCCGCTGCTTGGGACCCTCACATCCCAAACTCTAGAATGTCAGAGAGAGGGTCAGATAGCAACGTTACCTTTGTATACAGTCAGCACAGCACCACTGGTTAACGGCGTCCATTCTCGGTTGCTGTTCCGAGGATGATACTGAAAAAAATCACTTTGCTGAATTCTCGGGTCGCTATGGGTTTGGCAGCATGATGCGTATAATTCTCAGATTGCTATTGCGTACAAATAGTAATGCGCAGTACACTAGACACAGGATTCCTGATCTATGAGCGAACCGACCGTTTCATTACGTTTCCCCAGACGCCTTCACTCCGACGCGAAGATCGAGGCTGCCCGGCTCCAGACAAGCCTGCAGGATTTCGTGGAGGCTGCGGTAACCCGCGCGCTCAAGAAACCAGGTGCGCCGCAGCCGCCATCCGATTTAGAGAAACGCCTAGCTGCGCTTCCAGAGCCGTGGCGAAAGTTGGTCTACGATTTCATTACCCTGATGGAGATCGCGCCGGACTTCTACCTCAAGGCGATCAACAAGCATGTGAGCGGACTGCTTTCAGTCTTTAGGGGACTTGATAAACGATTCTTCGAAAGCGAGAAGGAGCGTGCCTAGGCCGCTCACGCTACGTGATTGCGGTACGCCATTTCGATGAACTGCCGCAACACTTCACTCTGTTTGTTCAGGTCGTCGCTGCCGAGCCGGATTCGATAGCCGCCCTCGCGCTTGTCGTATTCGAGCGCCTCCAAACCGCTCTCCTCCAGGCGGGCCTGTATTTCAGGCGACGGTTTGAGCCGGACGGTCAGCACCAACGCGTTCTTCCGCGGCCGGAAGACCACAAAGTTGTGCGGCTGCCCCTCCTTGGCCAGCCCCACATAAAACTTGTTGTACTTCAATTCCAGAGACGGGTCGAACTCACGCACCATTTTGTACAACTCATCGAGCGTTGCCAGCGTGGCCTTCGAGCCCCGGCCCTCCCAATAACCGCGATCGGCGATTTCCTGAACCTCTTCGTCTTCATCCACAAGACCGCGCGCGATTTCATCCACGACCACCGTGAACACCAGCGTGACACTGTCGCCGACTTTCAGGGCTTGCATCTGTATGGCGATCAGCGGGATGGTGCCGTTGAATAGGCTGATGACATTCAGGAAGCGGCCCGTGATCTCCTCCGCCACCAGCACGGCGCAATGCTCGTACTGCGGATAACGCTTTCGCTCGATGTCCCAGTATTCAATCGTCCGAATGATGTGGGACTCGTCAGTCGGGCCAAGCTGGATCTCGACTTCATACCTTCGGCTGGTGTCCGGGTCTTGGAGCAGGAGATCGAGCCGGCCGGCGCGCGGCTGGTGCCGTTCCTTATCCTTCAGCACCAGATCGCCAAGCCCCAAGATCGCCGGATCCTCAGCAATCCGTCCCTGCACCCAGCGCTCATCCAGGTCTGGGTGGTTCTGAAGAAGCACTCGTTCGAGCTTGATGTATCGCGTCACGGAGTACACCCAATAAGCGGACGGAAGAGCGAGACTACAGAGTATACTCTGTAGAACTATGCTCTGCAATCGGGCAGTATCGAACTGCGCATGCAAAGGCACGGCAGGGATCGACCTGCCACGATCACTCCCGAACTGGCGTTCGCCAAAGCACTGCGGGAATTTCGGAGGAAAAGCAGCATTTCCCAGGAGGAACTTGGTTTCGAGAGTGGATACCATAGAACCTACATCAGCATGCTGGAACGGGGAAAGATGAACCCGTCACTCCGGACGCTGTTGAGCTTGGCGGCGGCGCTGAACATGTCTGCCGCCGAGATAGTTGTACGGGTCGAACGGCTGTTGGGTCGTCCATGGCGACGCGAGCGGACAGAGTAGTTCAGCGTGCCCTGATATTGCGCGCCAGCGGCCCCGTTTCCCGCCAACTCGCCCTCCATCCCAACGACGCGGAGACCTCTGGCACTAATACCCGGAGTGACCTCAAGGAAGTTCAAGAGGAAGGCGGGTCATCACAACCCGCGATCGGCTCCTTCTGACCGGTCATTCGGGCATTGGTGAATGAGCACGATTAAACAGGCATCCGGGAGAAAAAAAGCCGCCCGGAACGGTCCGGGCGGCGGGATTGGTCGTGGGTTCTTGCTCCTACCGGGCGGCGTAAACGCGCGCCCCGTCACTCTCGCGCTTGCTGCTCTCGATCTTCATCCCGTGCTTGCCCAGGGTGCTAATGAAGCCGCGTACAGTGTGGGCCTGCCAGCCGGCGCTTTTCATAATCTGCTCCAGGGTCGCGCCGCCCTTGCGCTGCAGCAGCGCGATCACCTCGGCCTTGTGCGTCCCCTGGCGTGCCGCGGGCTTGGACCGCCGGGCCTTTTTCGCCGCCTTCGGTTTCGTCGTCTTGGCCCTCAGTTTGGCCGACTTGTCAGAAGGCGTGGTCGGCTCTGCCGCGGGCTTGCCACCCTTGCCGCTTTTCTGGCTTTTGGGCGCGCCCCTCTCTGGGCTGGCACCCTTCTTCGAGGAAGCCCTCGCCGACGCGACTGTGGCGCCCTGTTGCGCAACGGCGGTGGCTGTTTCGGTGCTGGCAGTTGCTGCGTTTTCGGTGGTCATTTTCGTTTGATCTCCTTCCGCGGTAATTACCGCGGTCACGACATCAATCACTCCGGTGCCCTCTGAAAGCAAGTGAATTCTGCTGGCAATCAACGATGGAGAAGGTCCGGCGATGGGCCAATGTCGCCGCGTTCAAAGTTGTTGGAAATTGTGATGTAGGTGACGAGGAGGAGGTAGAGAATTCGGCTGTTAACCAACAGGCTGTAGGTTCGAATCGTGTTCGGGGAGCCATACCCCTCCACGACGAGCGCCCCGCCTTGCGGTTTACTCCCTGCCACCCTGGAATTTGCGGGAAATGGCCAATACTGCGGGGGAAAAGGGCTCTCTCCGGGGATGCCCAGAGAGTTGCCAACTAGCCCGGAGGCCCCTGCATGGGGCCGGTCGGCGCCCGTATCTCAGACTCTCCGAAAAGGCCAGGCGTTTGGTTAACTGCCAGCCGCGGTTGCCGTCCTGAGGCGGTTCAGCCCCGCCCCTTGCGCGGCAGTCTATAATCTTTGATCGCAGTGTAGACCTGCCCCATGAAATCCGCGATCTCACGCAAAGGCGCCCCTGACAGAAAGTCCTCCAGTTCCTCCGGATACCATCGCCGGAGCTTCTTTTGGATCAGATAACGCGTTTTCTGTCCGGATGTCCCGGTCGCGAGCAGTCCCTTGAGTTCAGCATCCCGCTTGACATAGGCCAGCAGGCCTTCGGCGATTTCGGTGGCTCGCGGGGACTCTACCCACAGATAACAGCTGGGCGGGGATGTGGCGCTGAAGATCGCGTCGGGCGTGAAATTTTCAACGCCTATCCATATGACATACGCATCAGCCTCTTGCCATTCCTTTCTGGAAATATAGCACTGCGAGTCGCCAGCTGGCATGAACTGTAGCTCCTCGTCCCAAGCTCGCAGAATGCCCTTCACAGAATGCAGATAATCGGCCAGTTCCGACTGACAGGTGCCGGTCGCCTCCATGAGTTCGGCAACGCGATCCCAGTTCTTTAACAAAAAACGGCTCTCCTCGGAGAGAGTGATCATTCGCCTACCCCCATTCTCGCCAGAGCTTTCAACCACTGCTTCTCCGTGATGACCGACAAGCCTCAAGCGAGCAATTGCGCCCTGGAGGATGTCGTTAGTGCCCAAGAGCGCCTTCACTCTGGTTCTGAGTGCCCCATCTGCCGGCGATCCGCCTGAGCGACGGAACCGCGGAGGATCACCTACTGATCTGCGCGGCGTGCCGGGATCGCCTCGCGGGATAGGATGAACATTGTGCAGGCGATGCGCGAAGTGATGCGCCGCCTTCAGTCCTGTTCCACTGGCGGCAATGGCCGGCGTACGGGGCCGAGAGTGCCAAAGAAGCGGCCTTCCAAGAATCGCTTCAACTGTGGGTCGTTGTAGCTCGCGTATACGCACCGATCAGCGTTGGTGATTGTCACGAGGTTGAGCCGTCTGATCCCCTCGGTTGCATAAGGGCCTCCTCTGATCCGTAGTTTGAACTGCCCAGGTGGAGGATCGGCATCGATCGGCTCGGTGCGGACTGCCTTCAGGGATGCCTCGGTATGGGTCACCATCAGCGTGAGCGTTGGTGCCAAGGGGCAGGTAATACGGAGATCCGGTGCGAGGAAGCCAACGCCCGTCTCGACGCCGTGCCCGCGGTCTCTCCACATCGTGGCGGGGTTGTCGGACGTCAGAAGGGGAAAATCGCTTTCGTTGTAACACAACAACCAATCCATCCGGTGAAGCCACCGCAGAAGGCGGCGCACCGTCAGGACCATGACCTTCTGCGGCGTGTCCACATCGGCAGGCATGCCGTGCTCCGACAACTCCTCGCGGAGCATCCGGAACATCATGGGCGTTCGCTCCAGTTGAAAAGCGATGAACCACGCCAGATCGTACCACTGGCCTTCCTCTAGCGGCCGGCGTGCGACGAGCGCATCTCTTGCAGCGCAGAAAGCCCCATCAACGTTCTGGAGGATCTCCTCCTCGATGAAAGTATCCCGCGCGCCGTTGTCGCCCACCACGGTGTAGATGTCGTTGACGACCTCGGCGTCCTTGATGCCCACCAGCCTTGCAACACTAGTGACCCGATCAAAACGCCAGACCGCTGGATAGCGGCGGCCGGATGCTTTAGCATCGAACGCTGCCAGATACCCGACCGGCACCGCGTGCATGCGCCTCGTCTTGGTCCCCACGTCGAGCGATTGTACCGCCGCATTGCGCGCTTGTACACGGAGGATGTTATCACTTCAGGCGGCCAGGGGCTCGGGGCAGGCTGAACACTGGTGTGACCGCCTCTGCCTTAGGGCGCGGCCGCCGACCCATCCACGGCCCGACCGCCACTTAACCAAACGCGCGCCTGAGTTTGAGCACTCTCTGCACTGGAGGGCTCGCCTTTTTGAGCGCGGCACTTAATTCTGATACTCTGATGTGGTTCGGAGATTCTGCCGATACCCATTGCGATGAACAGGCTCTACTACGGCGACAACCTCACGGTCCTGAAGGGCTGCATCGCGGATCAGAGCGTGGACCTCATCTACCTTGATCCGCCGTTCAACAGCCAGGCGACCTACAATGTGCTGTTCCGCAGCACAGCCGGAGAGAGATCAAAAGCTCAGATTGAAGCTTTCGAGGACACTTGGCATTGGGGCGATGAGGCCGAATTGGCGTTCGACGGCGTGATGTCGGGCCAGAATTCGGAGGCCGCAGAACTGCTGCGTGCGATGCGAGCGTTCTTAAACGAGAACGACATGATGGCCTACCTGTCGATGATGGCCGTGCGGCTTTTGGAATTGCACCGCGCATTAAAACCGACCGGCAGCATGTACTTGCACTGCGACCCTAGCGCAAGCCACTATCTGAAGATCCTCATCGATTCAGTTTTCGGCGGAAACAACTTCAGGAATGAAATCATCTGGAAGCGCACTTCGGGCAGGAAGGGCTTATCACAGTTCGGGCGCGTGCACGATGTCATTCTCTTCTACTCGAAGTCTGAAGAATCTACCTGGAACGGGCAAGCCGTTCCACAAAGTGAGGACAACGTTCGAGGCCACGATATCATGAAGGACGCTGACGACAATCCGTTCCGGGTGTCGGATTTCAGCGGTGCCGGGCAGGGTCCAGCACGACGCTTCGGAGGAAAGACAATCGAACCGCCTCCTGGCCGACATTGGATGTTCGATCAAGAGGGAGTAGACCGGCTTATGACCGAGGGAAGGATCGTATTCTCCGCGAATGGCCAGCCCCGGCTTAAGACATACCTGAAAGACCTTCCAGGGATTTCGATACACGACGTGTGGACAGACATCGAACCCATAAACTCCGCTGCGCAGGAGCGTCTTGGATATCCCACCCAAAAGCCACTTCCGCTCTTGGAGCGAATTATCAGTTCATCTAGTGTCCTGTCTCTAAAGTTCGTTTATACTTCCGCACCTTCCTGATGATCGTGTTGGCGCTCGCCACCCACTGGAACGGTTGGGGGGCCTTGTTGCTGTCGCGAATGTATTCGCGGATCGTTT
>JBAVYH010000111.1:0-2244 GCA_049698695.1 Bryobacteraceae bacterium
GCCCCGCACGCTCCGAAGGGTCGGTTGGCCCTTAGCAGGGCGACTGCGGCGAAGCGGGACGCGGGGAACAAGTCCACCGGGCGCCGCGGAGCGCCTTCGCAAACAGCCAAAGGCCTCCGAAGTCGGCTTTCACTTGGTCGTGCGGCCAAGCCGTGGAATGTGGCCCGTCCAGGCGTATACGGCACCCGTCTCGCGCGGGCGATATTCGCTAATTATCGGACACTGTTTTGCGGCAGTGAAGCGTCAGCGATCCGCGCGCGCCGTGGAAGGCGACAGCCTGGCCGAATCCGGCGGCTGCAGGACTGCAGAACGGGGTCGTATAGGCCGAACACTCCGCGACTTATTGCTTTTGCGCTATCAGGTGCAGAATGTCGATTTCGCTGCGGCCATACCAGTCCGCTACACCTCGGACGATTTCATAGCGTTCGATGCGTAGGTCATCAAACTTCTTCAACATCCCGTTGCGACCGACATAATCGACCGCACACTCCATCACCACAAAGCCTCCGGGCTTCAGGGAATCAACGATCCTCTTTACTTCAATGAGCGGCATCGCCCAACTGAATAGGATCAGGTCAAAACGTTCTTTTCCAAAATCATACTCGCTATCCGGGACCGCCGCTGTATGCAACCCGAGCCCGAGTTCCAAAGCCCGCTTTTGCGCCGCCGCAACTGCAGCCTCGGACTGGTCGAACCCATAGACGTCCCATCCGAGCTTGGCCAAATACAGGGCGTTGCGCCCAGTTCCCATCGCATAATCCAGAGCGACTCCCGGTCGTCTCTCCGCGACAAATGCCATCAGGAAGGCATTGGGTTCCTGGTTGTACTCCTTCTTGTGAGTGGGGTCCAGATAGAAACGGTTCCAGCGGTCCGC
Organism: Bryobacteraceae bacterium; assembly: GCA_049698695.1. Lineage (GTDB taxonomy): Bacteria > Acidobacteriota > Terriglobia > Bryobacterales > Bryobacteraceae > Bog-375. The sequence goes on from JBAVYH010000111.1 coordinate 875, forward strand.
CTCGAGTTGAGGGCCTGCTGTGGTCAGCAGCCTTAGCCGGCGCGCTATTTCAGCCTCGGGAACACCATCGCGCTTTAGCTTCGACGAGTACGCTTCGTGGATCTCAGCGGGAGTGATGGACGGGTTCTTCGTCCACAATCCTGACATGAACGTCCGGTATTCCGAGTAGAAATCGTATTCCGGCTTTTGGCCAAGTAGAAGCGTAGAAAAGAAGAGAACTGCCGACGCAAAAAGCCGACGTTGCATGGCTGAAGTGTATCACTCCGCTCGCGAGGATCGCTTCTCTCAGCATTCGACTTGGAAAATGCGATACCGGCAAGCTGTGCGCGATCCCACTTCGATGTCGCCAAACCGTCGAGTGGCCTCGTCCAGCCAACAGCAGCGCCTGATCCGCTGAGCGTTATTTGGTAATATCGGAAGCCAACTCCGCAGGCAAGCCGGCAAGCCGGCCCGCCGCGCTGTTTCCGAATAGCGCGTCATCCGGTCGGAACGGAAAGTGGAGCGCAGAGTTACAATTCGCTCGCTTTCGGATGCTCATGCTCGCGGCCCGTGCCGAGATTCATCTTCATTGCGAGGGGTGCCCAATCTGAACTCTCCAGCAACGATGTTGCAAGGGGCGTGCGGACGTACAGTGGGACCAGGAGGTGGCGTTCATCGATCGCCTTCTCCATCCACTGCGCCGCCCGTTCCGGTTTCCCCAGCAGGAAATAATAGCTGAGGAAGCCGAGCGGCGCGCCGTACGCGGTACCGTCTCCGAGTCGGTTGAGCAGCTCCTTGGCTCTCTCTTTCTTTCCCGCGCGCATTAGAAGTCCGGCGAGCCCACCGATCACTTCCGGGTTCAACGGAGCTAACGGGAGGAGGGTTTCGGCGAGGGCGAGCCCTTCCGCGATTGCGCCCTTAGCCACGTGATTCCGGACGAGCCAATAAGAGGCCGGAACGAAATGTGCGTCGAGCTCCAGAACCTGCCGGAATTGCTCTTCGGCTTCAGCCAGGCTCCCGCTGGCGTGCAAACATAATGCAAGGGAGAATCGGGACAGCGCATTAATGGGATCATCGTCTAGGGCGCGCGCTAGCTCCCGAGCACAGCGGAGGACAAGGCTCTGCCGGGAGGCAACCTGAGCGCCGACTCCGGGGCCAAGACCAGGCTGGGGTTCGGTGTGGAGCCGGGCCCTGGCAACACAATCATCAACTGGGATTGGCATCAAAGCGGTAAATCCCAGGGGTCTGGGACAGGGTCCCCAGCAAACCTCCTCTCCTTTTTACTGCCGACTCGTTTCGTCCGTTCCGCTCATCCGTCAATGTGCCGCTCTTTCGTCGGACTCGTGTCTCCGCCCTCAACTCCTGCATGAGCCTGTTCCACCGGACTGGGT
>JBAVYH010000112.1:0-23279 GCA_049698695.1 Bryobacteraceae bacterium
CCGCTAGCGCCGGAGCCCGCCGCGCCGCCCCCGCCGGAGCGCGACCCGTTCTGGGGCTACAGCGATCTGCTCTGGTTCTCCGGCATGGCGATCGGCGCCATGCTGGTGGGCTGGGCCGTCGGCGGGCTCACGCTGGCATTGTTCAAATTGAAAGTGGCGAGCCTTGCCGCCGAGATGATCGTGTTGTACGCCGTCTTATTCGGCTCGCTGCAAGTGATGCTTCGAGTGCGCTACGATCGCCCGTTTTGGCGTTCTCTGGGATGGAAGCCGATCCGCCTGCCGGTGATGATGGTGATGTTGTCCGGCATGATCACCGCCGTGCTGGTGGCGATGGCGAGCACCCTGATCCGCACGCCAACCGGCGAAAACCCGATGACGCAACTGCTGGAAACGCGCGCCGATGTGCTGGTGATGGGCACGCTCGGCATCACCCTGGCGCCGATCTGCGAGGAACTGGCCTTTCGCGGATTCCTGCAGCCCCTGCTGGTGCGCAGCCTGGGCGCGGCGCCCGGCATTGCACTGGCGGCTGTGGCGTTCGGGCTGCTCCATTTTCAGGAATACGGCAACTCGTGGCGTCATGCCCTGATCATTGCGCTGGCCGGTGCGGCCTTCGGATGCATGCGCCATGCCACCGGTTCCACCAAGGCCGCTGCCATCATGCACGCGGCGTACAATTTGCTCTTCTTCATCGCGCTGATGACGGAAAAAAGGATCCTGCCCCAAATATGGTAGAGACGATCCAGTGGATTGACGGCGCGGTGGTGATGATCGACCAGACGCGCCTGCCGCTTGAAAAAAAGTACGTCACCTGCCGGACGTACCAGGAAGTGGCCACTGCCATCCGCGACATGACGATTCGCGGCGCGCCGGCCATTGGCGTTGCGGCGGCGATGGGCGTGGCGCTCGGCGTGCTGCATGCATCCTATGGCGATCTCGACGCGCAATTGGAGGAAATCTGCGCGACCCTGGCGGCCACGCGTCCCACCGCGGTCAACCTTTTTTGGGCCATCGACCGCATGAAGCGGGTTTACGCAAGCGTGGCCGGCAAGCCAATCGCGGAAATCCGCCGGCGCCTGGTGGAAGAAGCGCTGCTGGTGCGCGAGGAAGATATCGCCATCTGCCGAGCCATCGGCCGCCACGGTGCCGCGTTGGTGCCGGACCGGAAAACCGTGCTCACTCATTGCAACGCCGGCGCGCTTGCGACCGCGGGCTACGGCACCGCGCTGGGCGTGGTTCGGGCGGCGGTGGAAGCCGGCAAGCAAATCGACGTCTTCGCCGATGAGACCCGGCCGTTCCTGCAGGGCGCGCGGCTCACGGTGTGGGAACTGCAACAGGACGGCATCCCCACCACGCTCATCACCGACAGCATGGCCGGGCACTTCCTGAAATCCGGCCGCATCGGCTGCGTGGTAGTGGGGGCGGACCGCATCGCCGCCAACGGAGACGTGGCCAACAAGGTGGGGACCTATCCGGTAGCGGTGCTGGCGAAGGAAAACGGCGTGCCGTTCTTTGTCGCCGCGCCCGTTTCGACGCTCGACCTGAGCCTCGCTACGGGCAGCGCCATCCCCATCGAACAGCGTGCCGCCGAGGAGGTGACCCATGTTTTCGGCCGGCGCGTGGCCCCCGAAGGAACGGCCGTCGAGAACCCGGCATTCGACGTCACGCCGGCTCGTTACGTCGCCGCCATCATCACCGAAAAGGGCGTGGTCCGTGCCCCGTATGAAGAATCGCTAAAAAAACTGGTAAGTTGAAAAGTGAAAATGCGAACTATCCTGGTTACTCTATTGTGTTCCCTGACGCTGGCCGCCGCCGGCGGCCCGCGGCGCGCTCCGGGTTTTGACCTCCCCGATCTCAAGGGCGAGTTTCACGACCTGGCCGATTACCGCGGTAAGGTGCTGGTTCTGGAATTCCTGAAAACCGATTGCCCGCACTGCGCCACTTTTGCCGATGTCCTGGCCCAGTTGCAGCCGCGGTATGGCGACAAGGTGGCCGTGCTGGCAGTGGCCAACATCAACACCGACTCGCCGCAGAACATCTATCAGTACATGACCGGCCACAAGCTGACTTACCCCGTGGCGCTCGACCAGGGGCAGATGATGTATTCCTACTTACGGACGCCGCAAGGCGCCAACCTGCCCCACGTGTATGTCATCGACGCCAACGGCTTCATCCATGTCGATTATGAATACAGCGCCCTGACGCGCGATGTCTTCGAGGGCAAGGCCCTGTTTTCCGACATCGACCGTCTGCTGAAGAAATAGCGGCGCGCGGCACGCCCCTATTTCTTGGGTTTCAGCTTCAAATCGAGCGTCACCAGCTTGCGGGAGTCGAAGGAGCTGAGCGTGTGGGTGCCGCTTGATTCGCCGTTGTATTCGGCCTTCAGCTCGTAGTCGATATCGGGGCTGAGATCGTGAAAATAGTAGCTGCCGTCTTTCTGGGTGAAGAACGAGCGGATTTGCAGGCTCTTGGTGTTCTTCAGATAGACGACGGCGCCGTTTACCAGGCTGTCGTCCGGCGCGGTGACGAAGCCCCGCACGCTGCGGGTGGGGTTGTCCTTGCCGAAACCGGTGATGGCAGCGAGCAGAAGGGCGGCTCCGAGCACCGCCAGCCCGGCGCCCGAAAAGCTGCACACCGACCGGCCAGCGAATCGGATCCTGAAAGGCATCTTATTTCCAATCCTCGTCTTCGGCCTCTTCCTCGTCTTCGTCATCGAGGAAATCCGCATCCTCTTCGTCCTCGGCCAACTCCTCGGCCGATTCCAACTCCAGGGGATCGGTGCTAACCACCCGGAGATCTGCGCCGCACTCATCGCAACTGAGGGGGTCGCCTTCGTCGAGGTCCTCTTCCTCCACGTCGATTGCGCTGTCGCATTCCGGACACCTGACCATCGATCCTTGCCTCCCGAAACTACTGTTATACGATAGATTGCCACCGCGGCAAGCGCGTTCCCGGTCGCCGGCCTATTTGTTGGCGGCCTGGCGAGCCAGCCGGCGCCGGGTGGTGGCCGGGACGATGCCTTTCATGCGCAGATACGTAAATAACTGCTGGCGATGTGTCAGTTCGTGCTCCTTTACCCATTGCAGCATCTCCAGTCGCGTCACCATCACGCCATCTACCCGCGTCATCATCCCAGCCCAGAACCCGGGCGCCTGGCTGCTCAGTTGCGCGGAGCGCTCGTCCACGGATTCGCGTAATCTGCGCGCCAGTTCGGCCGGCTCCAGGCTCTCTGGAATGTGGGCCACCTGGGCGGCAATGCGCGCCCGGCGAAGATCGGGGTCGGCGAAATCGGTATCGCCCGCCAGCAGCATGCCGGTCAGGCCGTGAGTGGATACCAGGATGTGGCGGCCGATCTGGCCGAAGGTCTGCAGGTCGGTCGTGGGGCGAAAATCGAATTCGCCTGCCGGAAACTCCTCCACCGCGGCAATCGTATCCTGGCGCACACTCTTCCAGGAATCGATGACGTGCTCGGTTCTTACCATGCCCTCATTGTACCCGCACGATGGCCAACCGTCGGGCTATCCTTTCCTAACCCCTGCGACAAAAGCGGAAAGGTCGCCAGGATGCATCGAAGGGCGGTACCCCGAGGCAGTTGACACACGCATGAGCAAAGCCATCGACGCGCTGGAAACCCAGCAGAGCAGCAAGCGGGAATTCTCAAGCGGCTGTAACTTGTGTCACCTGAGCCCGGCCGCCCTCCGCCGGTATAATATAAGGTACCCATGCACTTGAATCGCGACCAGAGGGTGGTGGACCTGGACCCGCAGGAAACCGCGGAGTGGGTGGAGGCGCTGGATCAGGTTTTAGACGAAACCGGCCCCGACCGGGCGGCATTTCTGCTCGAGAAGCTGTCCGAGCGCGCCCGAACCGGCGGCGCCGAACTGCCCATCCACCTCAATACGCCGTACGTGAATACCATCCGGCCGGACGAGGAAGTTGCCTATCCTGGCGACCGTGCTATGGAGCGGCGCATCAAGAGCTTGATCCGCTGGAACGCCATGGCCATGGTGGTTCACCAGAACAAGTATGACGCTGGAATCGGCGGCCACATTTCCACCTACGCCTCGCTGGCCACGCTGCTTGAAGTCGGCTTCAATCATTTCTTCCGCGCCAGCTATGGCGATCAGCCCGGCGACTTGATCTACTTTCAGGGCCACGCTTCACCGGGAGTATACGCCCGCGCTTTTCTGGAAGGCCGGCTCAGCGAGGATCACCTGAAGAATTTCCGCCATGAGCTGCGCGACAAACCGGGCCTCCCCTCTTACCCACACCCGTGGCTGATGCCGGACTTCTGGCGGTTTCCCACCGTATCCATGGGGCTGGGCCCCATTAACGCCATCTACCAGGCGCGCTTCATGCGGTACCTGGAAAACCGCGGCATCATCCCGCACACCCCGCGCAAAGTGTGGGCGTTTATTGGCGATGGAGAGACCGACGAACCGGAATCGATGGGATCGCTCACGCTGGGATCGCGCGAGAAGCTGGACAATCTGGTTTTCGTCGTCAACTGCAACCTGCAGCGCCTGGACGGCCCGGTGCGCGGTAACGGCAAGATCATCCAGGAACTGGAAGCGGCTTTTCGCGGAGCCGGCTGGAATGTGATCAAGCTGATCTGGGGCGAGGATTGGGACAGTCTGCTGGCGCGCGACACCACCGGCCTGCTGATCAAGCGCATGGGCGAAGCGGTGGACGGCGAGTTCCAGACCTATGTCACCCGCGACGGCGCTTACATTCGCAAAAACTTCTTCGGCAAATATCCGGAGCTGCTGGACCTGGTTTCGCATCTGAGCGACGACGATCTGTTCAAACTGCACCGCGGCGGCCACGATCCGTGCAAAGTCTACAATGCTTTCAAAGCCGCCGTGGAGTTTACCGGCCGGCCCTCGGTAGTGCTGGCGCACACCATCAAAGGCTACGGATTGGGCGAAGCCGGCGAGGGCCGCAACATCACCCACCAGCAGAAGAAGCTCAACGAAGCCGAGCTCGAGCACTTCAAGTCGCGCTTTGAAATTCCCATCCCTGATGAAGCGGCGCGCACGGCGTCCTTCTACCGGCCGCCCGCCGACAGTCCCGAAATGGCTTATATGCATGAGCGCCGGCGGCTGCTGGGCGGCTACATGCCGAGCCGAACGGTTCCGCCGAGCCAGGTGGAGGCGCCGCCGCTCGAGTATCTCAAGGAATCGCTGGAAGGTTCGGCCGGTCGTGAGGTGTCGAGCACCATGGCGCTGGTGCGCGTGATCGCCCTGTTGCTCAAGCATCCGCAGATCGGCAAACGGGTGGTGCCCATCATCCCCGATGAGGCGCGCACCTTTGGCATGGAATCGCTGTTCCGCCAGTACGGCATCTACGCCAGCCAGGGACAGCTTTACAAACCGCACGACGCGGAAATGTTCCTGTACTACAAGGAATCGAAGGACGGCCAGATTCTGGAGGAGGGAATCACCGAAGCCGGCTCCATGGCCTCATTCACCGCCGCCGGAGCCGCCTATGTCAACCACGGAGTACAGATGATTCCGTTCTTCGTCTACTACTCCATGTTCGGCTTCCAGCGCGTGGGCGACCTGGTGTGGGCCTTCGGCGACGCGCGCGGCAAGGGCTTTCTGTGCGGCGGCACGGCCGGCCGGACCACCCTGGCCGGCGAAGGCCTGCAGCACCAGGACGGCCACAGCCTGGTGCTGGCATCGACCGTGCCCACTTGCGCGGCTTACGATCCGGCCTACGCTTACGAAGTCGCCATCATTGTGCAGGATGGTATCCGCCGCATGTACCAGTTGCAGGAGGACCGTTTTTACTACCTGACCTTGTATAACGAGAACTACCCTATGCCGGCCATGCCCGAGGGGCTGGACCCGCAAGGCGTGCTGCGGGGCATTTACCGCGTCGCGGCTGCGCCCGAGGGAAAAGCCGTGTTGCAACTGTTCGGCAGCGGTCCGATTTTGAACGAAGCTCTGCGCGCGCAGGAGATCCTGGCCAGCCAATACGGCGTGGCCGCGGACGTGTGGAGCGTCACCAGCTACAACGAATTGCGGCGCGACGCGCTCGCGGCGGAGCGCTGGAACCGCCTCCATCCTGACCAGGCGGCGCGCGTGCCCTACATCGTGGAGGCGCTCCAGGGCGCCGAGGGACCGATTGTCGCGGCTACCGATTATATGAAGGTGGTGGCCGACCAGGTGGCGCCGTGGCTGCCCGGCCGCATGGAGACGCTGGGGACCGATGGCTTCGGGCGGAGCGATAATCGCGAATACTTGCGCCGCCACTTCGAAGTGAACGCCGAATCCATCGCTACCGCCGCGCTTTCGCGCCTGGCGCGCGACGGCCGGTTCGACATGGGGAAAGCCAAAGCGGCGTTCGCCGAGCTGGGCGTGGACACGGAGAAAATAGACCCGTCGCGGGCGTAATGGAGGCTGCGATCCTTTACGCTGAGCGCGATCGGAGCCGCGACCGTGAGGGAGCGGTTGCTACGCGGTGAACGTGGTCATTACGTAACGAGCCCTGACTCTTTCATGCAAGCCGGACAGCGCATAGCGGCCACCGGAATGGCGATCACCGCCGTGCTCGCCGTGGTGAAGATTTTCGCCGGCCTGGCGGGACACTCCACCGCGGTGGTCGCGGACGGTCTGGAATCCGCCGGCGACGTGTTTTCTTCCGGCATGGTCCTGCTGGGCCTCACCGTGAGCTTCAAACCCGCCGATCAGAACCACCCTTACGGCCACGGCCGCGCCGAAATCCTCAGCGGCCTGCTGGTGGGACTGGTGCTCGTCTCGGGTGGCGCGCTGATTTCGTACGGGTCCTTTCTGCGGCTCGGCCAGCCCCATGCGCCATTGCGCTGGTTCGTGATCTGGCCGCTGCTGGCTTCGCTCGTGGCCAAGAGCGCGCTGGCCGCCACCAAGTTCCAGGTGGGGAAAAGAATGCGCAGCGCCGCGCTGATGGGCGACGCCTGGCACGACACCACCGATTCGCTTTCCGCCCTCACCGCGCTCACCGCGGTAGCCCTCACGCTCGCCTCCCCGCAACGCTTTTTCAACGCCGACCGCTATGGCGGTCTCGCGGTGGGCATCATCGTGATTTTCGCCGGCGTCCGCGTGGCGCGCGAGACCACCCTCCAGTTGATGGACACCATGCCCAGCGACAGAATGATGGCGGAGATCCGCGCCGCCGCGGCGCAAGTGCCCGGAGTGTTGGGCGTGGAGAAGTGTTTCGCCCGCAAGACCGGATTAAGCTACCACGTCGACCTGCACATGGAAGTCGATCCGGAAATGACGGTGCGGCAGTCCCACGAGATTGCCCACGAGGTGCGGATGCGCGTGGTGGATCAGGTCAAGTGGGTGGCCGACGTGCTGGTGCATGTCGAGCCGGCGCCCGAAGGGAAATATGCGCGGCCACCGCTCCCTCGCGGTCGCGCCTCAGAAGGCGCATCGGAGCCGCGACCGTGAGGGAGCGGTGGTTACGCCGCCTTCACGCCTCAAACCGCCGCAGGGCCTCGCGGGTTCCCGCTTCGTAGGCATCGATCAGCTTGTCCCAGGTCGCATTGGCCGCAGTGTCGATCTGTTTCCGCGCGGGGTCGGCGTCGAACCACGCCAGCGTCTGCCGCACCCCGCGGCCGAACGGCATGGTGGCGCAATAGCCCGGAACGAAGCGCTTGATCTTGCTGTTGTCGAAGACCACGCTGACGGCTTTGTCGCCGGCGAGTCCGCCCAGCTCGTCCGGCAGGCAGGCGGCGATGAAATCGGTCGGCATATGCACCAGTTGCGGCTCCGCGCCGGCGGCCTCGCCCACAATGCGGTAGAACTGGTTCCAGCTCATCGCCTCGTCGGATGTGATGTGGAAAGCGTGCCCGATCGCCTGCTCATGCCCAAGCAAGCCCACCAGGCCTTTGGCGAAGTCGCTGTTGTGCGTGATCACCCAGAGGGATGAGCCGTCGCCCGGCACGATGACTTTCTTCCCGCGGCGCATGCGGTCCACCACTGTGTACGATTTGGTCCAACTGTTGATGGCCAGCGTGATTTGCGTCTCGCCGTAGGTCAGCGAAGGGCGCACGATGGTCGCCGGGAAACCCTCTTCGCGGTAAGCCCTCGTGAGTCGCTCCTCGCAGGCGATTTTATTGCGCGAATAATCCCAAAATGGATTTGCCAGCGGCGTCGATTCGGTAATCAGGTAGTGGAACGGCGGCTTTTGGTAGGCGCTGGCGGAGCTGATAAAGATGTACTGCCGCGTGCGCCCGCGAAACAGCTCCAGGTCGCGTTCGATATCGGCGGGCGTGTAGGCGATCCAATCGACCACCGAGTCAAAGGATGCGCCGCCGAGCGCTCGCGCAGCGGCCGCGGTGTCCGCCATGTCGGCCGTCAAAGTTTTCACGCCGGCGGGCAGATCCGCCGCGCGGCGCCCCCGCGTGAAGAGCGTGAGATCGATGCCGGCCTCCGCTGCCAGCCGCGTGCACGCCGTGCTGATGATGCCCGTCCCGCCGATGAAAAGAACTCTCATGAAGCTGTTGTAGCAAAACGCGCGCAGTTACTGAAAAGTCCGCAGACGAATTCTGGAACGACAGATAAACCCATAGGAACACAGATCAGCGCTCGTCAAGAAATCACCGCAACCACCGCTTCCTGACGTTGCCGCTCCGATGCGCATTCTGAGCCGCGACCGTAAGGGAGCGGTGGCCGGCGATTATTTCCCGGTAGCCCTAAGCCTACACTTCCACAATCATCTTTCCGACTCCATCCGCGTATTGCTCGGTGATGCGGAAGGCTTCGGCGATCTGGACGATGGGGCGTGTGTGGGTCACCATCGGGGCGAACCACTCGGTGTGTTCCAGCAGCAGTTCGACGGCGGCGTGCGACTCGTGGTTGGACCGGCGCACGTTGAAAATCGCCAGCTCCTTGCGCCGCATGGGCGAAACCTCGAACGGCACGAACGAGGCGGAATGGATGCCCGTGAGCACCACGCGGCCGGCATTGCGCACGGCGCGGACAGCTTCGTTGGTGGTATTCTGCTTGGCGGCGCAATCGATGGCGCAATCGACGCCGCGGCCAGCGGTGTCCCTCACCATTTCGCGCGCCACGTCGCAGGCATTGGGATCGAGCGCCACGGCTGCGCCCATTTTGAGGGCCATCTCGCGGCGGTGCGCCACCGGTTCCACCGCCCAGATGCGGCTAGCGCCGGCCAGCTTCAGGCAGGCGATAGTAACCAATCCGATGGGCCCCGCGCCGAACACTGCCACCGTCTCGCCGATCTCGATGGACGCGAATTTCATCGAATGCAAGCCGATGGCCAGCGGTTCGGCCAGGGTGGCCACTTCGAGCGAAAGACGCTGCGGAATGCCCAACAGGTTGGCCTCCGGCAGGTTAACGAATTCGCGGAAGAAGCCGGGATTGCCGGGCGTGCTCAGGAAGCGGATCTTCGAACAAACGTTGTGCCGGCCGCTGCGGCAGTACTCGCAGTGATAGCAGTAGAGCGCCGGTTCGAGCGCGGCGCGGTCGCCCGCCGCCCAGCCGGTCACGCCGGGCCCGGTTTTCACTACCTCGCCGGCTGGTTCGTGCCCCAGCACCATCGGATAGACGCACGGCGCATCGCCCACTCCGCCTTCGGCGTAGGAATGCAGGTCGGAGCCGCAGATCCCTACCGCTCGCACTCGCACTTGCACTTCGCCCGGACCGGGCTCTTCGATCGTCTGTTGCGCCAGGCGGAATTCCCGCGGCGCGGTCAGTTCGGCGATGAGCATTCTTTCCCCTACTGATAAGATATCCGTAGATGCTCAACTTTCGCCAGTTTGAAGCCGGGCCCGATCCCTTCGGCCGCAAGTTCCAGGTGTGGTTCAAATGGCTGCAAACAGCCATTTCCATACGCGGCGCAGATACCGTCGACGTCAAGTTCGTTCTCGAGAACGAACATGCCGGCAGCTTCCAGAAGACCATCGCTCTGCCGCATGCCGACCTGCTGGCGCTGAGCCGCGAAACGGGCCGCCGGATGGATGACCCCTGGTGCTCGCGGCTGGCCGCGCTGCACCTGATCCGCCTGGTCGAAACCGGCGAAGACATGGAAAAGGATATTGTGACGGTTGCGCCAGCCGCCCTGATGCAGTATGCCAGGGAGTTGGCGCGGCAGGAAGCCAGTGCGGCATGACGCCGCCGGCGGCTTGTCACGCCAGCGTCATCTCTTGTTCATCTTGATGCAGTAATCTAAAACCAATGGATTTCCCATGCCGCGGCTTCGCATAACGGCTCGGCTGCTGCCGTGCTTCGCTGCGCTTACGGCTTGTTCCGCGCTGCTGCTGCGGTGGCTGGTGCCGGAAGCCATCTCCGGGCACTGGCTGGCGGCGTCGGCCGCGTTAGCCTTGGTGGGCACCACCATCCTCGCCGTCTTTCTGGCCGTCAATGACCGGCGGGCTCTCGCATTGCGCCGCGCCCTCGAGCGGCTGCCGCAGGTGGGCAAGAATGAAACCCAGGCACAGGCGCGTGGCGACGAACTGAGCGCTCTTGGCGCCACCATCGAGCAGGCTACGCGGCGCGTAGGCGCCATGATGGAAACGCTGCAGCGCGAAAACTCGCGCCGCGACGCAATTCTGGGCAGCATGGTGGAAGGCGTGGTGGCAGTCGACCCCCTGCTGCGCATCACCTTCGCCAACCGCGCGTTCGCCGAAATGATGGGCGACGCCGAGCCGCCAACGCCCGGCACGCCATTGGTGCAGGCCGCGCGCGACCCCGCCTTGCACGAAATGTTCACCGCCGTGTTTGCCGACGGTCAGCCGCTGCAAGAGCGGCTGATCCTTTCCGCCAGCACTCGGTCCTTTGAGGTGCAAGTGGCGCCGCTCGCCGGAGGCCCGCACCGCGGGGCCATCGCCATGCTCTACGACATCACCGGCCTGGAGCGGCTGGAGCGCGTACGCAAGGACTTCGTGGCCAACGTCTCTCACGAGCTGCGCACGCCGCTCGCGGCCATCTCCGGCTATGCCGAAACACTGATCGAAGGCGGCCTGGACGATCCCGCCAACAGCCGGCAGTTTGTCGCCATCATCCTGGCCAAGGCCCGCCAGCTTACCAACATCCTGCAGGACCTGCTGATCCTCTCCAGCCTGGAAAGCGCCAAGCCGCCCGCCGCCGAACCCATTTCGCTGCAGCAGAGCATCCAATCGGCGCTGCGCACCGTCGAACCAATGGCCAAGAGCCGCGGCGTCAGCCTGGTTTGCGAATCCTTCCAGGACATGGAAGTGCTGGGGTATGAGATCCGGCTGGAACAGGTGTGGGTGAACCTGCTGGACAACGCTATCAAGTTCAACCGGCCCGAAGGCGAAGTGCGCGTCGACGTGGTCCGCGATCCCCAGCGCGCGTTGGTGCGCGTTTGCGACACCGGCTCGGGAATTCCCTCCCGCGATCTGCCGCGCATTTTCGAACGCTTCTATCGCGTCGATAAGGCCCGCTCGCGCGCCACCGGCGGCACCGGCCTGGGTCTGGCCATCGTCAAACATGCCGTCGAGCAAATGGGCGGCTCAGTGAGTGTCGAGAGCCATCTCGGTCAGGGATCGGTCTTCACAGTTGCTCTTCCTCCCGTTCGAGAATAACCTCGCCGCAAACGAACGTTAATCGTTCGGTAACATTGGGCCGATATACTCGCAGTTCTGCCTATGAAACTTACCGTCTCTACACTCACCTTGTGCATGCTTTTCCTGGCGCTGCTCCCGGTCGGCAAGGCCCAGGGAGTAGATCCTAACGATATCCAGAGCTTAAAGGTCAAACTAGCCGAACAGCAGAAACAGATCGAGGCGCTGCGACAATCCCTCGATGCGCAGCAAAAGCTGATCGAGCGTTTGACCACGCCGGCTGTCAAGCCGGCCCAACAGGCGGCGGCTCCCGCGGTGGCGCCGGCGGTCGCTCCGGCCCAAGGCTTCACCCCCGTCGGCGGCGCAGTCGCCAGCACCACCGGCAACCTGCCCGATATGTCTCCTGTGGCTCCCAGCCCCAAGTATCCGCTTCCGGCGCCCCAGGATTCCGGGCAGACCAGTTATCCAACCCAAATCCAGCTCGGCAACGTCACCATCATGCCGGTGGGCTTCATGGATGCCACCGCCGTGTGGCGCAACGAAAACGCTGGCTCCGGCATTGGCAGCAGTTTCGGCAGCGTTCCCTTCAGCAACGCGGTGCCCGGTGGCAAGCTCGATGAATTTCGCTTCAGTCCACAGAACAGCCGGCTCGGCTTCCGCGTTGACGGCGACTGGAAGGGTTACCGTTTCATCGGCTACAACGAGTTCGACTTCCTCGGAACCAGCGCTTCCAACGCGATCGGCGTCACCAATGGAGCGTTCGTGCCTCGCATTCGCCTCTACTGGGTGGACGTCCGCAAGGGCTCGTGGGAGGTCCTGGGCGGGCAGAGTTGGAGCATGTTGACCCCGAACCGCAAGGGCATCTCCGCATTGCCGGGCGACATCTTCTACAGCCAGGTGATGGACGTCAATTACGTACTCGGCTTGACGTGGACCCGCCAACCGGGTTTCCGTTTCCTGTGGCACGCACCGAAAGACGTAGTGACGTGGGGAATCTCCCTCGAGAACCCCAACCAGTACATGGGAGGCTCGAGCGGTGGACCGCAGATTACGCTGCCCACAGCCCTCAGCGCCGTGGCCGGAGCCCAGTTGGACAATGGTTCGACCAGCTATCTGAGCACTCCGAACCCCATGCCGGATATCATTACCAAGGTGGCGTTCGATCCGACCTCCCGAGTCCATTTCGAGGTCGCGGGAATTGTACGCGACTTCAAGATCGTCAATCCCACCACCGGCCAGCCGACTTCAGGGCAGACGTTCTCGAAAGTCGGCGCCGGCGGCTCCATCAACGGCAACTTTGAACTCTTCAAAGGCTTCCGCCTCATCACCAACAATTACGTGAGCGACGGTGGCGGCCGCTACATCTTCGGCCAGGCTCCGGACGTGGTTGTGCGCGCCGACGGCAGCCTTAGCCCGATTCACGCGGCGAGCATGGTGCAGGGCTTTGAATACAACTTATCGAAGAAGCTAATGCTGTGGGCCTACTTCGGCTACATTCGGATTGGCGCGGACGTGGCACTCGATGCCAACGGCACGTCCAAAGTTGGTTACGGCTACCTGGGTTCATCGAACAGCCAAAATCACCTGGAGCGGGAGTACACATTCGGCTACACGCACACCGTCTGGAAGGACGCCAAGTACGGCGCCATCTCAATGATCGGCCAGTACGAGTACCTTACGCGCAACCCATGGTACGTCGCCTTGGGCGCGCTGGACCACGCCAGCGACAGCACCATCTACTTCGACCTTCGGTACACGCTTCCGGGCGGCGTCCCCACCACCATCAAGTAACCGGGAATTCATCTGAACGTAACTGTTTCTTAACAGTGTCCATTCGAAACTAGAGGAGAAAGCTCATGAAGACGTCGATTGCTTTGGCAGGAATTCTCCTGGCCGGTACGTCGATCGTGGCGGCGCAGTCTATCAACGCCGCTGGCGCGACGTTCCCTTATCCGATTTATTCGAAGTGGTTCGAGGAGTTTCGGCAGGCGCATCCCAGCATCGAGATCAACTATCAGTCGATTGGCTCCGGCGGAGGAATCCAGCAGCTCACCGCCGGCACGGTCGATTTCGGCGCGTCCGACATGCCTATGAAGGATGCGCAGATTGCCGCCCTCAAAATAAAACCGCTCCACTTTCCCACGGTTCTCGGCGGCCTCGTTCCCACTTACAACATTCCCGGCGTCAGCCAGGACCTGAAGTTCACGCCGGAGACCCTGGCAGGGATCTATCTGGGCCAGATCACCAGGTGGAACGATCCGCGGCTTGTGAAGGATAACCCGGGCGCGAAGTTGCCGGCCTCCGATATCGTGGTGGTGCACCGTTCCGATGGCAGCGGCACCACCTTCGTCTTTACCGATTACCTTTCCAAGGTCAGCCCGCAGTGGAAGAGCGAGGTGGGCGCCAATACCTCGGTCAAATGGCCGGTCGGCACAGGCCAGAAGGGCAACGAAGGCGTGGCCGGAATGGTCAAACAAACCCCGGGCGCCATCGGCTACGTAGAGCTGATCTACGCCGTGCAGACCCACCTGAACTATGGGCTGATGCGCAATTCGGCGGGTGCGTTCCTCAAGGCCGACTTCAATTCGGTGACCGCGGCCGCCGCCGGAGCCGCCAAGGACATGCCGAGCGACTTCCGCGTTTCCATCACCGACGCGCCCGGCAAAACGGCCTATCCGATCTCGAGCTTCACCTGGATGCTGATTCCTTCGGACATCCCCAACGCCGCCAAGAAGAAGGCCATCGTCGAATTCCTCCAGTGGATGCTCACTACCGGTCAGAAGGACTGCGCCGGGCTGGGCTACGCTCCCCTGCCAAAGGAAGTCGTTGCCAAGGAACTGAAGCAGATGGCGATGATCAAGTAAAGGGTCATGACGAGTTCGGCAATCACGGCCGGCACGGCCAAACGAACACAGAGCTTTTGGTCGCGCCTGCGCACGGGTGACGAGGTCGCGCACCTCGTCACCTTTATTTTTGCGGCCAGCGTGTTGCTGGTAACACTGCTGCTGCTGTTCGGCCTGTGGAGGAATTCGCTTCCTTCGCAGGCCAAATTCGGCTGGCACTTCCTGTCCAGCACCGATTGGGACCCGGTGGCGGGAGACTTCGGTGCGCTGCCGTTCATCTATGGGACGATCCTCACCTCGGTCCTGGCACTGCTGATCTCCGTGCCGCTGGGGGTGGGAGCGGCCATTTTCCTCGCCGAGCTGGCGCCGCCCAAGCTCGCCAATGGCTGCGCCTTTATGGTGGAGTTGCTGGCCGCAGTGCCCAGCGTGATTTACGGTCTCATGGCCATCTTCACCGTCGTGCCCCTGCTACGTGAATATGGCGAACCGTTTCTCAAAAGGACCCTCGGTTTTCTGCCTCTATTTCAAGGCCCCATGTTGGGTGTGGGATTCCTAGCTGCCGGCCTGGTGCTGTCCATCATGATTGTGCCGTACATCATCGCCATCTCCCGGGAATCGCTGATGGCCGTCCCCCGCGATCAGCGCGAGGCGGCTCTCTCGCTCGGCGCCACCCGTTGGGAAAGCACCTACCAGGTGGTGGTTCCGTACGCCCGCCTGGGGATCGCCGGCTCGATATTCCTGGGCCTGGCGCGCGCTCTGGGCGAGACCATGGCCGTGACCATGGTGATTGGTAACGATCCCGCCATCCGTGCCTCGCTGTTTTCCGCCGGCTACACCATTGCCGCTGTCCTGGCCAACGAGTTCAGCGAAGCCACCGGCAAGATCTACCAGAGTTCCCTCGTCGAGCTAGCCCTCGTGTTGTTCCTGATTACGATCGTGGTCAATGCCATCGCCCGCCTCCTGGTGATCGCCACTGCCCGGAAAGGGACGGCGCACGCCGCATGAACCGTCTGACCTACCGCAAGTTCGTCAGCAACGTGATGTTGACCCTGACCGGAGTCTGCACGCTGGTGACCGTCTCCGCCCTGTTTCTCATCCTCGGATACCTGGTCTACAACGGCGGCAAATCGATTAACTGGAATTTCCTCACCAAGCTGCCCCTTCCCCCCGGCGAGGTTGGCGGGGGCATGGCCAATGCCATCGTCGGCAGCGTAGTCATGATCGCCCTTGCCTCGGCTATCGGCTTGCCCTTCGGTTTCTTCGGCGGCATCTATCTGGCGGAGTTCGGCGGCAAGGGATTCTCCTTCGCCGTGCGCTATATGGCCGACCTGTTGAACGGCGTCCCTTCCATCGTCATCGGCGTGTTTGCCTGGACCGTGGTGGTGGTCCCCATGGGCGGGTTCTCCGCTGTCGCCGGCGCCTTCGCTCTGGCGCTCATCCTGATCCCCATCACCCTGCGGAGCACCGAGCAGTTCCTGGGAGAAGTTCCCCGCTCGTTGCGCGAGGCTGCGCTGGCCTTGGGCGCGCCGAAATGGAAAGTGGTCGCCACTGTGGTAGTGCCGGCGGCTCTTCCGGCTATTTTGACGGGCATGATCCTGGGAGTCGCGCGCATCGCCGGCGAAGCCGCGCCTCTGCTCTTCACGGCGTTCGGCAACGCCTTCTGGGCCACCGGAATCAACCAGCCCACCGCGTCGCTCCCCCTCATCATCTACACCCACGCCATCTCCGCTTATGACGACTGGCACCAGCAGGCCTGGGCGGCCGGCTTGCTCCTGCTGGGAGGCGTGCTGTTCACCAACCTCGCCGCCCGCTGGATTATGTCGCGCAGCATCTCCGGACACAAGGGGTAACCATGAGCGCAACGCCCGAATCTTACCTTCCTCAATCGCACACTCCCAGACAGCCCACCGCAACGGGCGGGGCGGCGCCTGCGCCCCAGGCCCCGTCCGTAACTAAAATCTCGGTCAAGAACCTGAACTTCTACTACGGCGCCTTCAAAGCCCTGCACGACATCAATATCGAAATCCCCGAAAAGCGCATCACCGCCCTCATCGGTCCTTCCGGCTGCGGCAAGTCCACCTTTCTGCGCACCCTCAACCGCATCAACGAAATGATCCGCCATGCGCACGCCGAAGGTTCCGTGACGCTTGATGGCGAGGATGTTCTCGAGGTGGACGCCACCAGCCTTCGCCGCCGCGTCGGCATGGTCTTCCAGCGGCCCAACCCGTTCCCCAAGTCTATCTTCGATAATGTCGCCTATGGCATCCGCATCAACGGCCTGAAGGGCAACGGATCGCTCAAGGATAAAGTGGAACACAGTCTGCAACGGGCCGCCCTCTGGGACGAAGTCAAGGACAAGCTGCACGAATCCGCTTACTCGCTCTCCGGCGGCCAGCAGCAGCGGTTGTGCATCGCGCGCGCTTTGGCAGTCGATCCGGAAGTGCTGCTGCTCGACGAGCCATGCTCGGCGCTGGATCCGATCGCCACCGCCAAGATCGAGGATCTGATGTTCAGCCTGAAAGACCAATGCACCCAGGTGATCGTCACCCACAACATGCAGCAGGCGGCCCGCGTGGCCGAGTTCACCGGTTTCTTCCTGCTGGGCAAGCTGATCGAGTTCGATCGCACGGCGGTGATTTTCAAGCGGCCGGCGAAAAAAGAAACCGAAGATTACATTACCGGCCGCTTCGGGTAGACTGGATGCGAACCGAAGGCGAGGCGCAGGAAGAGACGATGCTTCATTTTCGTGAAGAGCTTGAAGAGCTACAGACTAAACTGCTCGAAATGGGCGGCCTGGTGGAGGCCGCGATTCACAACAGCGTCCTGGCGCTGGTGGACCGCGACGAGGACAAGGCCAAGGAAGTGATGTGGAACGAGGCGCTGGTCAACCAGAAGGAAATCGAAATCGATGAGCTGGCCACCCGCATGCTGGCCCTGTTCCAGCCCATGGCGCGCGACCTCCGCTTCATCACCGCCGTCATCAAGATCAACAACGACCTGGAGCGCATGGGCGACCTGGCCGTCAACATCACCGAGCGCGCCCTCACCCTGATGCGCGAGCCTGCGGTGAAGCCGCTGATCGATATCCCCCGCATCGCGGACCTGGCCGAGAGCATGGTACATCGCGCCCTGGATGCGTTTGCCAAGCACGACGCGGACATGGCCCGCGACGTGCTCCTCTCCGACGATGCCGTCGACCGCCTGCGCGACGCCGTTTACGACGAGTTGCTCAGCTTCATGCAGGAAGAGCGCAGCACCATCAATCGCGCCGTCTCCCTGATGTTCATCGCGCAAAACCTCGAGCGCATCGCCGACCATTCCACCAACATCGCCGAAGACGTCCTGTTCGCCGTGAAAGGCATCGACGTCCGCCACCACGCCGAAACCGGCGACTAGTGGGGCAGGTTTCAACCTGCCAACGCCCGGTGGGGCATGCTTTAGCTTGCCAACGCCCGCTTGCGGGCGCATGGTTTCCCAGCTCCATCGCTCCCCTCCGAGATCAGCCGCAGGCTGTCCAGCCAAGCCGAGCCCGTGGCGCAGCCTGTCCAGGCTGCAGAGCCGAGATTCGTCTCGGCTTTTTCTTGTTCGGCTCGCTTTTCCTGTTACTCGTACCGCAGCACTTCCGCGGGCGCGATCCTGGTCGCGTTGCGCGCCGGATACAGCGTCGCCACAAAGCTGACCAGGATGGCCGCGGCGGCGATCCACACCCCATCCACCCAATGCGCCTCGAAAGGCACGAAGCTTAACGAGTAGACCGCTTCATCCAATCGCACCCAGTGGTATTTGTCGGCGAAATACGCCAGCGTATAACCGCCTACCAGCCCGATCGCGCTGCCCACCACGCCGATCAGCACTCCCTGCAGCATGAAAATTCGCCGCACCTGCGCCGTTCGCGCGCCCATCGACATCAGAATGCCGATGTCGCGGTACTTTTCCATCACCATCATCACCAGCGTGATGAAGATGTTCAGCGCGGCCACCAGCAGAATCAGGCCGATCACGATCATGGCGACGATGCGCTCCATGCGCAGCGCGCCCAGCAGTTGTTTATTGCGCTCCTCCCAGGTGGTGGTGACATAGCGGCTGCCGGCCACGCGTTCCACGTTGCGGGCGATCTCGGGCGCGCGGTTCAGGTCATCCACTTTGAGCTCAATCTGGTTGATGATGTCCTCCAGCGACAGCGCCTTCTGCGCGGCGCCGATGGAAGTGAACGCCCACAGGTCGTCGATATCGAAAAAGCCGGTCTCGTAAATGCCGCACACCTTGAAGCGGCGGATCGCCGGGCGCATGCCAAACGGCGTCAGCTCGCCCTCCGGGCTCACCACCGTGATGTTGTCGTTGACCCGCATGCCCGTATCTTCGGCTAGCCGCGCGCCGAGAATAATGCCCGGCGGCGATGCATCGGGATTGCGCAGCCGGGCGACAGAGCCGGATTTGAGATGGCGCAGCGCATCGCTGATCTTCAGTTCCGAGTCGACCTCCACTCCTTTCAGCACCGCGCCGTGCGATTGGATGGCGCCGGCTAGAAATACCGGCGTGTAAAGCGCCGGCGAAACCGCCACTACGTGCGGAACGGCCCGCAATCGAGCGGAAAGCTCGCGCCAATTGTCGATGCCGTTGTTGAGCTTCTCGGCGACACTGATGTGCGCCATCGCGCCCAGCAGGTTGCGTTCCAGCGTGTTGCGGAAACCCGTGGTCACGGCAATGGCAATCACCAGCGCCATCACTCCCACCGCCACGCCGAGCACGGAAATGACGGTGATCACCGAGATCACCGACGCTCCGCGGTGCGCCCGCAGATAGCGAGTGGCGACGAAAAGCTCAAAGCGCGATCGGGTCGTCATTGGTCTGTGAACACCCCTTCGAAAACTCGGACACGTATCTCAGTCTGGTCTCAAACGCACGCCCGAGCCCGGCCCGGCGTGCGGCTCCGTTGCGGGGGCAACGCGGACTCGCCCCTGATGTTTATCTCCATGAACCTCACTCGCCGTAAACAAAGTTCGAGGTTCTCGAAACCCGCCAAAGCATGGCCGACAGCTACATTTGAGCGTTCGGCCACACCTTGCCAACCCAATCGTGCTGTCTTGTATCAGGGCACGGCTTCAGCCGTGCCGAAATATGCACCCATCATGAGGCTTTAGCCCCTGTCGCTTTTTTCCTTGCCAGGCACGTAAAGCAATACGGGAACTCCTCGGGTGAATCGACGAGTACCGCTTTCACCGGGTTCGCTGCAATATATTCCCTGGCTGGTCTTGGTGGTCGCGAAGAACGTACGCGCCGGACTCACGATCTTGTCACGGAGGGCATTGAGCGCAGGTTTGGCCATTACCAAGGGCTAAAGCCCAGTTCCTTACAATGACTCTGTGGCACGGCTAAAGCCATGCCCTGATACACAGCTAATCATATCCCCCACGCGCTCGAAAATGTAGACGCGCAACAAGCCGCAGTCGTGACTGCGAAACGCGGCACTAAGTCTGCGCGCCTCCCTCATCCAGCTCCCGTAGCTCGCGCACCAGGTCCACCGGCCCTTCCGGCCGCAACAGGGGGAAGAGAATCACGTCGCGGATCGACCGCGAGCCGGTCAGGATCATGGTGAGGCGGTCGATCCCGATGCCTTCGCCGCCGGCGGGCGGCATCGCGTAGGCCAGCGCACGAACGTAATCTTCATCCATCTGGTGCGCCTCTTCGTTGCCGCGCTCGCGCATCGCAATCTGCATTTCAAAGCGCCGCCGCTGTTCCTGCGGATCGTTGAGCTCGGTGTAAGCGTTACCGATCTCCATGCCGGCTGCGTAGATCTCGAAACGCTCGACGAACGCCGGATCGTCCGCCTTGTTCTTCGAAAGCGGCGACGTCTCCACCGGGTAATCGTAAATGATCGTCGGCTGAATGAGCTGGTGTTCCACGCGGCGCTCGAAGATGTCGGTCAGCCCTTCCCCTGCGATGGGCTTACCGGAATGGCGCCGCAGCCACTCGGGATTGGCAACATCCTCCAGAGCCGGGCGGCCTTCGCCTTCCCAAAATCGCACCACGGCTTCGCGCATCGTGTAGCGCTCCAGGCGGCTGAAATCCAGCCGGTGCCCGTCAAATTCCACTTCCGCTGTGCCCGCCGCATCGAGCGCTGCCTGCTTGAGCAACTCTTCCGAGAAGTCCATCAGCCCGCGATAATCCGTGTAGGCCTGGTAGAACTCCAGCATGGTGAATTCGGGGTTATGCTGCGTGGAAAGGCCTTCGTTGCGGAAGTTGCGGTTGATTTCGTACACGCGCTCGAGGCCGCCCACCACCAGCCGCTTCAGATACAATTCCGGCGCGATGCGCAGGTACAGGTCGATATCGAGCGTGTTGTGGTGAGTGACGAACGGCCGCGCTGCTGCGCCGCCATACAGCGGCTGCATCATCGGCGTCTCCACTTCGATGAAATCGCGCGCCTCCAGTTGCCGCCGCAGGGAGGCGATGATGCGCGCCCGCGTCACGAACACCTTGCGCACCTCCGGGTTGGCGATCAGGTCCAGGTAGCGCTGCCGGTAGCGCGTTTCCACATCCTCCAGCCCGTGCCACTTTTCGGGCATCGAAAGCAGCGTCTTGGAGAGGAACTCCAGCTTCTCCGCGTGGATGCTCAGCTCGCCGGTGCGCGTGCGGAACAGGTAGCCCTCCACGCCGATGATGTCGCCGATATCCAGCATCTTGAAGAGCTGGAAATCGCGCTCGCCCACCGCATCTTTCTTCACGTAAATCTGCAGCCGCTCGCCGTTCTGTTGCAAGTGCGCGAAACCCGCCTTGCCCATGTGGCGAACCGTCATCATGCGCCCGGCCACGCGCACGCGCACCTCCGGCGTCAGTTCCTCGGCGGTCTTGGAGCCGTATGCGCCCAGGATCTCCGGAATGGTGTGGGTGAAGTCGAAGCGCCGGCCGTAAGCCCGGTACCCCAGCGCCTCAATCTCGCGTATGCGCGCCAGGCGCTGCTTGAGTAAGTCGTCTTCCAGCGACAAAAAATCTCTCCTGTGAGCGAAAACACCTATTATAAGGCTTCGGTTTCTTGGAATCCCCGCCGCGGGCCCCCTGCATTTATTCAGTGCTAAGATATTAGGGTCCGCTCGGCAAGCTCCGGGAGCGGATTCCGTGTCCTTTTATGTCCGGTCTTTGTTGGGCCTTGCTGGTCACTTCGTCTGCATCCGCCCGCTTGAGCCAGATGTTCGCCAAGACGCCGTTTGCGGGCATCCACCAACTGGCGTGGTTCGACTGGGCCATGCTCATCCCCTACTTCTCCCTGCTGGTAATTCTCTCCGTCTATGGCATTCATCGCTACGACATCATCCGCACCTATTTCAAGTACCGCAAGAACGCCACCGGCGAGCCGCCCCGGCGCTTTGAAAAGCTGCCGCCGGTGACCATCCAGTTGCCGCTCTTCAACGAGCGCTATGTCGTCGAACGTCTGATCGAGGACATCGTCAAGATCGACTATCCGAAGGAACTGCTGCAGATTCAGGTGCTCGACGATTCGACCGACGATACCGCGGCCTTTGCCGGCGCGCTGGTCGAGCGCTACCGCTCTCTCGGCTACCCGATCGAATATCATTACCGCACCAACCGCCACGGGTTCAAAGCCGGCGCCCTGCAGGAAGGCTTGCAATCCGCCACCGGCGAATTCGTGGCCGTGTTCGACGCCGACTTTTGCCCGCCGGCCGATTTCCTCATGCGCACCATCCATTACTTCGCCGACCCTAAGGTGGGCGTAGTGCAGACGCGCTGGAGCTACATCAACCGCGATTACAACTTCCTCTCCGAAGTGGAAGCCATGCTGCTCGACGGCCATTTCATCCTCGAGCACGGCGCGCGGTCCCGGGCGGGCTACTTCTTCAACTTCAACGGCACCGGCGGCATCCTGCGTCGCGCCATGATCGACGATGCGGGCGGCTGGCAGCACGACACTCTCACCGAGGATTCCGACCTGAGCTACCGGGCGCAGCTCAAGGGCTGGCGCTTTGTCTATGTGCCCGGGCTGGACTGCCCGTCGGAGCTGCCGGTCGATATACACGGGTTCCAGGTGCAGCAATCGCGGTGGGCCAAGGGACTGACGCAGGTTGCCAAGAAACTGCTGCCGCAACTGATGCGCGCCGACATTCCCAAACGCGTCAAGGCCGAAGCCTTTCTCCATCTCACGCCCAATATCACTTACCCGCTGATGATCGTGGTTTCGGCGTTGATGCTGCCGGTGATGATCGTCCGCTTTTACATGGGAATCTGGCAGATGGTGTTCATAGACTTCCCTCTCATCGCGGCTACGTTCTGGTCGCTTTCGGCGTTTTACGTGATCGCGCAGCGCGAGCTGCACCCGAAGAACTGGAAGCGCTCCATCCTGATGCTCCCCATGCTCATGGCCGTGGGAGTCGCGCTGACGATCATCAACACGCGCGCCGTGCTGGAAGCGCTGTTCGGCGTGGAGACCGCTTTCGTACGCACGCCGAAATACGCCATCGGCGATCGCCCGATGAAACTGGAGGTCAAGAAATACCGCCGGCGCAGCGGCTGGCTGCCGTACGTCGAGATCCTGGTGGGTACGTATTTCCTCTTCATGGTGATCTTCGCCATCCAGACTTACAATTTCCTGGCGACTCCTTTCCTGGTACTGTTCGTCTTCGGCTATTATTGGGCCGGCTTTGGAACTCTCTATCAGGAGCAGCGAGGCCGCCTCCGCTGGCTGAAACAACAGCGCCTGGCTCTCAACGCCGCCCGCCAGAGCTGAGTTGTGAGCCCGGCCGTTGTTCCGTAGGGGCCGGGCACGCCTAGTATAGTGTCTCATAGATAGCTTTACCTTTAGGTGGTCTTGGTTCATACTATAGGAGCGATGCCCCGTGCTCCCGCTGCTGCGCTGGTTGTCACCGCTGAAGAACGCGGCGAACTGGTGCAGT
>JBAVYH010000113.1:0-45382 GCA_049698695.1 Bryobacteraceae bacterium
ATGATCAACCCCCAGCATGCGCACACCCTCCTCCAGGCTCATCCTGTGTTAGAAACAGGCTCACCTTCAGGCTCATCCTGCATTAGACAAGACTCCAACATGCCGAATTTCGTGGGGTTTGCTAGAATGGGCTGGAATGCTCGCTTCACCCATCGGTAGTAGCGGAGTGTTTCAGGGGAGACGTTTTTCAGGTACGTTCTCTCTTGGAGAAAACGGTCAAACAGGTCCATGTCAACACCTCAAATTTGGATCTGTTTCCCGTAACTGATTGAAAATAAAGCCACCCTAGCTCAGTTGGTAGAGCGGCTGATTCGTAATCAGCAGGTCGCCGGTTCAACCCCGGCGGGTGGCTCCATATTCTACTGAAAACGTTCAAGGAGCTGGAGCCTCATTACTCGCGCGATCATTTCGAACCTGCGTGGATAGACGACAGAAGTGGTAATCCGGAGGTCGAGGGGCAGACCGCGACGGCCCGCCCCTCCGCTTCGTCAGAACGGCCATTGCGGCACGACCGGAAACGTAGTGACACCCGTTCCGGCAGGCGTGATGTTGGAGTTGAATAATCCAACGTTCGCGTATTGGCTGTTCTGCTGGGCCGTGACATCGAGATTGACGTTCTCGAGCGTCAGCCCAAGCAGATAGTCCGCGCTGTATCCATTGAACTCCGAGTAACCACCCGATTGCGAATTGGTTGCATACACGCCGTTCACCACGATGTCCGTGTAATACGGAATGCCGGTTACGCCGCTGCAACTGCCGTAATACGAGTTGAAGACCAGCAGGTGCTTGACACCCGTCATGAAGGTGTTGTTGTAAGTCACCTGCTGCACTGGGCCGCCGCACTCCACATCGGACTTGATGCGAATGCCGTTGTTATCGGTCGAGACATTGCCCCACTGATCCGTGCCGAACACCGCATTGTTCTGCCAAAGCACGTTGGTGACGCCGTACATAGTCTGGCTGCCGATCGACATACCGTGCGTTCCGTGGAAGGTGTTGTCCATTATCGTGATGTGGGAAGCAGGGCCGGAATTGGTCTTGATCGCCACTCCGTCATCCCCATCCTCGATGTAACAACCAAAGACCGTGGCATTGGTCAAGCTATCGATATCGATTCCGTCGGTGTTCTTGGTGTTCGCCGCGGTAGCAATGATGGTTCCCCACACCGTGAGGCCGCTGCCGTCCTCCACATAAAGGTGCATCTTTCCGGGATGCTGCAGGGTCACATAGGACACCGTGAAATTGGTGATGTTTTTGGCGTTGATCAGGCGAGGCGTACCGCTGATCAGGTCGCCGCGGCCGTCAATCGTGCCGGGACCCATGATCGCCGAGTTAGTCCCCGTCAGACTGATCAATTCGCCGCTGTAGCTGTCGTTTCCGTAAAGCGTGACACCCCACTCCACGACAATGGCCTCTCCGCTCACCTTCAGCGTGCCGGAAAAGAATGCGTTCTGCGGTGGGTTGGCAGGCGGCGGTAACCAAGGAATCAGCGGCGCGGAAGGAGCCAGCACGACGCTCTTGCCCGTGCCCGCGCAACTATCGAGCGCCGCTTGCAGACGGCTGGTGTCGTCACTCGATGGCGGCGAAGAGCGTTGCGACGTGGAAAACTGGGCCTGCAACACAGTGCAGACGGGTGGAGGAAACGGGGGCAGGACCCGCCGGCTATCTCCGGTGGCCAATGGAGGCACCGAGGCGGCATGGGCCGCAGCGACGACCAACAGTGTGCTGATCGCGATCATGGACAAAGAAATATCTGGTCTCTTCATAGAGTCCTCCTTTGAGCAGTGGTGCTCGGTTGGATGGCCCCGGATTGCTCCGGCGCCATCGTGGCTGAGTTAGAACCAATCGGGCGCAGACCTGCTGCGGTTCGTCCGTACGGAATATCACGACCCGAAGCTTCCCAAGGGTGCTGAAGCGCACAGTGCCAGGCGCGTTCCACTTCCTTGGTTGGAATCAATTGCAAACCCAGGAGCGCGAGGTGTCAATCAAATGTTTTTCAATAGTAAGTTTAGTCAAAGTAAACGCAGCCCACATGGTTCGCCCTGACCGGATCGCAACTTACTCTTCCAAGCAGCGCCTTTATCGTGATGCGCGCCATTCGATCTTCGCCCGCAAATTGGCGACGCCGGCCGCCACCCGCGTGTCCACCACTTCGAATGCGATCGCATCGTCCAGCCAGTCGTGGCTCGATCCATCGGCATTCTGCGTCGCGGCCGTCAGCGTATACTGTTGCGGCGTCAGCCAGCATTCCAGGCCGAAATCCACCTCCAGCAACTGGCCCGCCTCGAAATCGCCCAGGTCCGTGTGCTCAATGCGCGTGTTGGTGCCGTAAACATCCATGCCGATCCGGGTACGGACCAGGATCCCCACCATCGGGTCCGACACCCCGCGGTGGAAGCGCGCCCGCACCCGCACCGTCACGGGCTCGCCGCTGGCAATCGATGCCGTCTCTTCGCCGCGCGCGTTCAACAATTGGACGCCGAGGATCTCACTGGTTCCGTCGCCATGGCGGAAGCTCGAACGCAGGCGCTCCTGTCGTTTTTCCGGGGCCTGCTTTTCGAGTACCAGGCCGATGTAGCGATTGATCACGTCGTTGGGCGCTCCGGCGGCTTCGATTCGCCCGCCCAGCAGCAGGATGGCGCGGTCGGAAAGCTGCTTCACCAGGCCCAGGTCGTGCGAGACGAACAGCACCGTCACCTTGCGTTCGCGCAGCTCCTGGAACTTGCGCACGCAACGGTTGGCGAACACCGCGTCGCCCACTGCCAGCGCTTCGTCGACGATCAGGATTTCCGGGTCCACGTGGATGGCCGTCGAAAACGCCAGCCGCACATACATGCCGCTCGAGTATTCCTTGACCGGCCGCTCCAGGAACTCGCCGATTTCGGCGAACGCTTCGATTGAGGGCATCGCCCGGTCAATCTCGGCGCGGCTCAGCCCCATGATCTCGCCGTTCAGATAGACGTTCTCGCGGCCGCTGAATTCCGGGTTGAAGCCCGCGCCCAACTCGAGCAGCGCCGCGATCCGCCCGCGGGTCACCACGCGCCCCATGGTGGGCTGCAGAATTCCGCTCACCAACTGCAGCAGCGTGCTTTTGCCGCACCCGTTCGGCCCCACCAACCCCAGTGTTTCGCCGCGCTCGACTTCGAAGCTGATATCGCGCAGCGCCCAGAAATCGCGGTGGGCCGGCGCCGTCCCCGGCAACAGCTCGCGCAACCGGTCCGCCGGCCGCCGGTACAAACGATACAGCTTGGAAACGTTTTGAACCAGAACCAAATCTGATTCTAGCGCCGCCGCACCGGGCGACCGCAGCGGAGACCTCGACACGCAGAACCTTTTGGGGCGGGTTGATAACCCGCAGCTCCTTCGAGCCCCTCTTACTCCTCGCGCAGCGCCTGCGAGGGCGACGTTCGCACGACCCGCAGGGCGGGGATCCAGCAGGCGAACATCGCCACCACCGCCAGAATCGATGGCACCAGGAGAAAGGTCAAGCTGTCGGCCGGACTGACGCCGAACAACATGCCGCGAACGGCCCGCGAAGCGACCACCGAGATCAGCAGGCCGGCAGCCACTCCGGCCGCCACTAGCCCGGCGCATTCCCGCAGGATCATCCCCTGAATGTTTCCCGGCGTAGCGCCCATCGCCATGCGAATGCCGAATTCCCGCACCCTCCGCTCCACCGAGTAAGCTACTACGCCGTAAATCCCGATAACGGCCATCACCAGCGCCAGCAGGCCGAAGCCTACCAGCAGCGTCGCCGACAGCGTCTGTGCCCACAGCGTGTCGTGAATCGTGGTGCGGACGCCTTCCGATTCGAGCAGCAGGTTTCGCTCCATCGCCTGCAGCCGGCGGCGCACGTTCGCCGCTACCGCGTCCGGGTTGCCCGCTGTATGTATATACACGACCGCGGTGGGGAAGTAATACTGTTCGAGCGAAAGATAGACCAGTGGCGCCGGCCCGTCATCAAGGTCCTGATAATGCGCGTCGCGCGCCATACCGACGATTTGGACCGGCAGATTCTCACCGCCGAATTCGATCACCTTGCCGACCGCATCTTCGCCGGGCCAGAACAATCGCGCTGCGGTCTGGTTGACGATCGCCACACGCGGGCTGTTCATCCCATCTTGATCGCTGAAGTCCCGCCCCTCCAGTAAAGGTATGCGGAGCGCGCGGAAATAGCCGGGCCAGATGACGCTGGTCAGCGTCACGCGCCCCTGGCCGGTATCCAGGCCCGGACGCAACACGTGGCGCGCAGTGGACACCAGCATCGGCTGGTCCTTGGCGAGCGACGCCGCGTCAACGCCCGGCGTCGCCGCGGCCGTTTCCACCGCCTGCCGCTCGAACGCGCGCCCCCGCGCTTCGTCGTATCCCGCATCCGCCACATTGAAGACCACAATACCCAGGTGGCCGGCGTCAAACCCCGGGTCGGCGTGTGTGGCCGCACCCAGGCTTCGCAGGAACAACGACGCCCCGGTCAGCGCCACTACCGACAGCGCCACCTCCCCGGCCACCAGCACAAACCGCAATTCCGATCCCCTTCGCCCGCCCGCCGGCTGCGATCCGCGCTCTTTCAGATCGGTCGCAACCTCGGTTCGCGCGGCGCGCCAGGCCGGCATGAAGCCGAACAGCAGCCCTGTCACAACGGAAGCCGCCACGGCGTACAGCAGCACCGTGACATCGGCCGCGGGCCGCGCATAGAAATGGCGGAACTGTACGGGTCGGAAGGCCCACAGAGTTTGGCTGGCCCAGCGCGCCAGAAGCAATCCCAGTCCGCCCCCCAGCGCCGCCAGAACCAGGCTTTCGGTGAGCAGTTGCCGCGCCAGGCGCCAGCGGCTCGCTCCCAGCGCCAGGCGGACCGCGATTTCCTTGCTCCGCGCCGCGCCTCGCGCCAGCAGCAGGTTCGCCACGTTGGCGCAGGCAATCGCCAGCACCAGCCCCGAAACAATCAGCAGCAGCACGCCTGCATGCGCGATGCTGGTTCTCGCCCCCGAGTCTCGCGACGCTTCGGTCAGCGAGCCCAGTTTCACCCGCAGTCCGGCGTTGTCCTCGGGATATTCCCGCTCCAGGTCGCGCGAGATGGTCAGCATCGCCGCTTGCGCCTGCGCCTTGCTCACGCCGGGCCGCAGCCGTCCCACCGACGTGAATACGAAAGCCCGCCGCAGGTGAAACCATTTGGGGAAGGGAAGTACCTGCTCATACATCATCATCGGCACCCAGACCTCCGCTGCGTACAGCGAATCGATGCCGTGGAAGCCTTCCGGAGCCACGCCTACGATCTGGTATTGGCGCCGGTTCAATCCGATGGTCCGCGAGGTCACCTGCGGATCGCCGCCATAAACCCGTTTCCACAAGCCGTAGCCGATCACCGCCACGGCTCGTGCGCCCGGCACCTGGTCCTCTTCCTGAAGGAAGGCGCGGCCCACCACCGGTTCCACACCCAGCGTCGAAAAGTAGTTCGCCGAAACGATCTCGCCGACGAGTCCTTGCGCGTCGCCGTGGCCGGTGAAGTTCACCGACATTAACGACGACAGCAGCAGGGAAGAGAAGACCGAGTTCCGGTCCCGGTAATCCTCGTAATTGGGGTAGGAACAGAGCCACTGGCCTGGATTGCGCGGGTCGACCGTGGTGAGAGCCAGCAGCCGCGCTGGTTCCTGAACCGGTAGCGGCCGCAGCAACAGCGCACTAATCAGGCTGAGGATGGTGGTGTTGGCGCCGATTCCCAACGCCAGCGACAACAAGCCCGCGATCGCAAAAGTACGGTGTTTGGCTAGCGCCCGCAGCGCGAACCGGAGGTCCTCGATCACTACGCTCCTCACCCGGAGACTTAAGCCGTAGTATACAACCAGGCAAACTTTGCCGCCCGTTCTGCCGCGGCGCCGGCGAGCCGCACACGCCCAGCCTCGCGCGGTCGCGGGGCGACACCCTTTCAGCCGGGTCTCTGCTCCAACGCAGCCATGGTGGTGGTTTTCGGCCACTCGCGGGCCGCGCTGAACACATGTAACCGCCTGAAAGCTTTACCGTTGCCTTTTGGCACCCTCCGTGCACCCGCTTCACCGCACATGAGAAAGGATACGGTCATGCACCGCACGCAGCTTCGTGCCATGGGATGGCTTCTGGCAGCCGTTCTCACGGCCGGCGCCGGCGCGCCGCTCCGGGCGCAGAGCGCCGACGATCAGCAGCATGGCGTCGCCCGCATCAGCGTCATGGATGGCCAGGTGTCGGTGCGCCGCGGTGATGCTGATTGGGTGGCAGGCATCATCAACGCGCCGCTGCTGGCCGACGATCGCATCTCCACTGGCCCCAACTCGAGGGCTGAAATCGAGTTCAATTCCGCCAACCTGGTTCGCCTGGGCGGCACTGCGGAAATCAGAATCGCCGCTCTCGATGCCAACCGGCTCCAGATCGAGCTCCCTCGAGGCACCGTAACCTACCGTGTGCTAAGGCCTTCCACTACGAATGCTGAGGTGGATACCCCGAATATCTCTGTAAGACCTTCGAAAGTAGGCAATTATCGTATCTCCGTCACCGCCTCCGGTCAAACTGAGCTGATTGTCAGGGCAGGGGACGTCGAGGTTTTCAGTCCCCGCGGTTCGCAGTGGGTAAACGCCGGACAAATGATGATCGCTCGCGGTTCCACCGCCGATCCCGAGTTTCAGATCGTGGCCGCGCCCGCAGCCGATGCCTGGGATGCCTGGTCGGATAGCCGCGATCGCATTCTCATGCAATCGCGCAGCGTGCAGCGTGTCCCCCAGGGAGTTTACGGCTCGGAGGATCTGGACAATTACGGGGACTGGGTCAACACTCCCGATTACGGCAACGTCTGGCAGCCGCAGGTGGCGCCCGGTTGGGCGCCTTACCAATTGGGGCAGTGGCAGTGGCTGGATTGGTATGGCTGGACCTGGGTTAGCGCCGATCCTTGGGGCTGGGCCCCGTACCACTATGGCCGCTGGTTCTGGAGAACCGGTTTCGGCTGGCTTTGGTATCCGGGTGTGTTCGGCGTGCCGCACTATTGGTCGCCGGCCCTGGTCGGCTTTTTCGGTTTCGGAGGTGGAGTCGGCCTCGGTTTTGGCTTTGGCTTCGGCAACGTCGGCTGGGTGCCGCTGGCGCCGTATGAAGTCCTGCACCCATGGTGGGGCAGGGGTTTCTACGGCTCGGCTGGCTATATCAACCGTTCCATGGATATTCGTAATGTAAATATCAGAAACTTCTACAGAAATGCGCGCGTTGCAAATGGTGTGACAGGGCTTTCTGCACATGACTTTCAGAGCGGGCGTGTCTCCAACATCGTTCGGCCGACGGCGGCGCAGTTCGCCTCGGCGGGCATGATCCGTGGCGCGGTCCCGCTGGCTGCCGGCAGCGGTGCCACCCGGTTCTCCAGCCGCTCGGCGTCGTACGTGCCGCGGAGCACCGGCCGCACCACGTTCTTCCATTCCCCGCAGGCCGGCACGGCTGCGCGCAGTGGGTTCGATGCTCGCGGCTCGGCATCGCAAGGCCTGAACCGGTCCGCCTCCCCAGGCGCGGCGGCCCGGGGCAACGCCGGTTCGAGTTCCAGCGGGTGGCGACGCTTTGGCACTCCGTCCGGCGGGGCGGGCGGCGCAAACAACTCCTTGCGCGGCAGCCAGAGCCCAAGCCTGCAGAGCACACGGCCGTCTTCGTCTTCCGGCGGCTGGCAACGGTTCGGCGCGCCGAACTCGGGATACCGCAACAGCCCGTACTCAGCGCCCAGCCAGCAACGTTACAATGCGCCATCCTATAACCGGCCGTCTTACAGCGCACCGCGCTCCGGCAGCGGTAGCCGCCCATCCGGCGATGGACGCAGCGCGCCCAGTTCCGGGCGCTCGGGTGGCGGAGGTGGAGGCCACTCCCGGCGTTAGGCAGACAGGTTTTTCAGAGAGCGTCAGTTTCTTCCCATAGGCCCGGCCTTCATGTAGCGAAGGCCGGGCCGTTTTTTGGGGCGGCGCCTCAATCGCCAAGGCCGAAGCGAGCCAGCATTTCGCGTCGTCCAACTCCGGTGATGGTCAAAACGCGGCTGTCGATGTCCGGGATCACCCATTTTCGTTTGAGAGCGACGTTCAGCAGGGCAGCGCCGATCGCGCCGCCGACGTGGGGACGCCGCTCGCTCCAGTCCACACAGGGGTAAGCGAAACGCCGGCGTAGCTGTCCTCGATCGGCGTCAAGCGGATCAGTGTCGGCAGCTCTCTCGCACGCGCCGCTCTCGGCGCATTCCTGAAAGCGGCACGCGAGATGCGCGACCGTGGCACATCGAATTCGCCGCCGAGGCTGTGAGCTATCAGGACATCACGGCCATGCTGGAGAGCATCGCCCAAAAGAGGCCGCGCTCATGACGCTAAACTGAACCGGTGAGTGCCTGTTCTTGGAAGGCATTTGTGTGGAGAATGAGATAGATGATAAAAGGTGAGGTATCAGATGCGGTGCGGACTGCAAAAGGAGTACTGGTCCAGGTACATTTGCGCGACAAAAG
This sequence comes from Bryobacteraceae bacterium, assembly GCA_049698695.1. Taxonomy (GTDB): domain Bacteria; phylum Acidobacteriota; class Terriglobia; order Bryobacterales; family Bryobacteraceae; genus Bog-375. The sequence continues at coordinate 8,480 of JBAVYH010000113.1, forward strand.
TTTACATAATATCGGTTATCGGAAGTGAAAGCTGTCTCTTTCAGCCCTCTGCATCCACCTCAGCTCGCCTCGCCCTTACGACCCGCCGCGATGTCCCCGCCCGGAACCGCAACACGAAACGCGCCCGCCGGACGCCATCCTCGTCGTCGACCAGCAGTACCGTCGGCGGCGATTCGCTGGTGGCGGTCGTTTCCCGCGAATCGCCCGCCTGGTGAGGCGTCCCTGCGCTCGGCAGCAGGATCTCGAAACAGGTCCCTTTTCCTATCTCGCTCGTTGCGGTGATGTAGCCCCTGCTTTGCAGGATGATGGCGTGCACCGTCGCCAGCCCCAGGCCGGTCCCGCTGCCGGACCGCTTGGTGGTGAAGAACGGTTCGAAGATCCGGGCCAGCGTCGAGGCGTCCATTCCCTGCCCCGAATCCGTCACTCGAATTTGAACGTATCGCCCGGGCCTGTAGCCGCGCCATTTTGGGCTCTCGGCGCTGACTTCGATCAGCGAGCTCGTAATCCGCATTTTCCCGCCCTTTGGCATCGCGTCCCGCGCGTTCAGCGCCAGGTTGAGGAATACCTGTTTCAGCCGGTTGCGGTCGCCGCGCACCAATCCGGCGAACGAGCCGAGTTCCAACGCCAGCGAAGAGCCCGTCCCCAGGCTGCGCGCAATCAACGGCTGCATCTCGCCAATCACCCCGTTGACGTCGAGCACTTCCGTGCTCACCAGGTCCCGCCGGCTCAGCGTCAACAATTGCTTGCTGATGGAACCGGCCAGGGTGGCCGCCTGCTTGATCTCGGTGGCCCGGTCCCGGTCCTGATCGTTTTGTAGCTCCGTCTCCAGTTCTTCGGCGTACCCCAGAATCACCATCAGCAGGTTGTTGAAGTCGTGCGCCAGCCCCCCCGCCATGTTGGCGATCGCCTCCATTCTCTGCGATTGGATCAGCCGGCTTTCCATCTCTCTGCGCTCCCGCAGGTCCTGCACTACCAGAACTGAGCCCAGCGTCTCTTCCTCCGAGCGGTTTTCCGAGCAACTGATTTCCACCGGCGTGCTGGCGCCCGCTTTCGACATCAGCGCGTAGGAGCGGCGTTCGCCCGGAGAGAGGTCGAGAATGGGATTCCCGGCGGCACGGCCGGTAGACTCCTCGTTGAGCCGCAGAACATCCATCAGCGGCCGGCCCATGGCTTCGCCGGCGGTCCAGCCGGTCAGTCGCTCGGCTACGGCATTCGCGAAGACAATCTCGCCGGCTTCATTCGTGGCCACAATCCCTTCGCCCACGCTGCGCAGCGTGGTCGAAAGCCAAGCCTCGCTGGCCCGCACGCGCTGCTCCATTTCGTGCCGGTACAGGGCGATCTGCACCGTGCTGCGCAGATTCAGGTCGCCGATGGGCTTCAGAATGTAGCCCAGCGGCTCCGTCGTCGTCGCCCGGCTCACCGTGTCCGGATCGGCGTGCGCCGTCAGGTAAACCACCGGCGTCTGCAACTCATCCTTTAACACCTGCGCGGTGGCGATGCCGTCCATCTCGCCCTGCAGGCGGATGTCCATCACCACCAGGTCGAAGGCCGTGCCCCGCGCAAAACGCAGCGCTTCTTCACCCGAGCTCGCGATTGCCGGCACGGCGTAGCCCAGCCGCTCCAACCGCCGCTGAATATCGTCTGCAATCAGTCCTTCATCTTCGACCACTAAAATCTGTTTTTTTGCTTGATGAGCTGGCTGCATTTTCCCGATGCCCCTGACAAAGCGGAATGCTGACTTAGGACGCTATGTCAGGCCGGATTTTGGTCCCTTTCTCCTCCGTGCGTGTTGCGGCGCCATTCAGCTAATGTAGTCACCTGAGCCCGCCACAGACTGGTGATGGTACATCTCAGTAATGACTGATCAGTAATCACTGAGGCTAAAACCGAATAATAGCACCTCGCCCGGCGAAACGCTCCCTGAACCTGCGCGTCTGTTGCTTGCCCCGGTCCTGGAGCGTACCGGCCGACGGCCATAACTCGGTGGTCCAATATCGGCTCCGCATCGGCGGCATTGGTGGGCCAGAGGGCATGCGCAGTGATGTCTTAAGTATCGCTTTGTATTTGATATGGCATCGCTTTAATTTAAGCGAGGATAACTGTGCAGTTCCGCTGGTGCGCGGTCACCGCGCACGCTTCCTTAACACGCGGGTACGCCCGACGGCATGCAGGGCGTTGGTGGGGCATGCTTTTGGGCTTGCCCGCACGTTCCCCCCAGCACTGTCATCGAGTGGATCAACGCCCGCACCAGCGGAAAGTGTTACCGTAATCCGTTGGTCTCCCACATGAAGGTCACTTTGCTGTTGCTGGCGTGCTCGGCCGCGTTTGCGGCGGAAGCGACGCTCGAAATCAAGCTGGATCAGGCAGGCTACCTGCCGGACGCGCCCAAGATCGCGGCGGTGGCCGCAACGAAACCCGCCGCCGAATTCCTGGTGCGGCGTTCCGACGGTGACGCTGTCGTGCTACGCGGCAAACTCAGCGCCGCCCTGCCCGACGCCGACTCGGGCGACTCGGTCCAGCTCGCCGATTTCAGCAAGCTCGAGGATGCCGGCCGCTACTACCTGGAAGTGCCCGGCGTGGGGCGGAGCTGGAATTTCTCGATCGGCGCCGATGTCTACCGGCGCGCCTATTACCTCGCGATGCGCTCCTATTACGGGCAGCGCTGCGGCACGGCGGTGGATCTTGGCCCGGAATTTCCCGGCTACCGGCACGACGCCTGTCATCTCGAGGGTGCCTGGCACGCCTCGTCCGGCAAGTCCGGCCCGCGCATTTCCCACGGCGGCTGGCACGACGCGGGCGACTACGGCCGCTACGTGGTCAACTCCGGTATCACCACCGGCACGCTGCTGTGGACCTGGGAGATGTTCGGCGCGCGCGTCAGCCCCATCAGCCTCAATATTCCGGAGTCCGGCAACGGCACGCCCGACATTCTGAGCGAGATCAAATGGAACCTGGATTGGATGCTGACCATGCAGGATGACGATGGCGGCGTCTGGCCCAAGCAGGCGAGCGAGCGCTTCTGCGGTTTCATCATGCCCGAAAAGGACACGCTCATGAGCTACGTCTTCGGCACCGGCCGGGAACCGTACAAGAGCTCCTGCGCAACGGCCGATTTCGCCGCCGTGATGGCGATTGCGGCGCGCGCCTTCCGGCCCTTCGACCGCGCTTACGCGGACCGCTGCCTGGCAGCCGCGCGCAAGGCCTGGGCGTGGGTGGAGCGGCATCCGAATGTGCTCTTTCGCAATCCGCCCGGTGTCAACACCGGCGAGTATGGCGATTCGAATTGCGCCGACGAGCGCCTGTGGGCCGCCGCCGAGCTCTGGCGCACCACCGGTGACGCGCTATACGAAGACTATTTCCTGGCCCATTACGCCGAGTTCCATCCCAGCGCAACGCAACCGCAGGCGTGGGCCGATGTTTCGAACCTGGGGTTGTGGACGTACGTTCTGGGCGGCGGGAAAAACGCCGCGGCAGTCAATGCCATCCGGCAGGAATCGATCGCGGCCGCCGATCGGATTGTCGAAAGGACCGCCGTCAACGGTTACCGTGTCAGCCTCACCAAAGCCAATTACGAATGGGGTTCCAACGGCACCGTGGCCAACTACGGCATGCAATTGCTGGTGGCCAACGCGTTTCGGCCAGATCCGCGCTACCGGCACGCCGCACTTGAGAATCTGCACTACCTGCTGGGCCGCAACACCTTCTCGCTGTCCTTCGTAACGCGGCTGGGCGAACATCCCTTCCGGCATCCGCACCACCGGCCGAGCGCCGCTGACAACAATCCCGAGCCGTGGCCCGGCCTGCTTTCCGGCGGTCCCAATCCCGGACGCCAGGATGCCGCCATGCAAAAGCTGCCGGCGGACCTGCCCCCCGCCAAAATGTACCTCGACGACGAAGCTTCGTATTCGACCAACGAAATCGCCATCAACTGGAACGCCCCGCTGGTGTTCCTGCTGGCGGCAGAACTGCCGGCGAAATAGCAAATCCGGCCAGGAACGGTTGCGGTCGTGTCCAGATCCGAGCGTGGGCGACAGCGCAAGACCTTTGGCTTGCCTTCGCGCCTATACTTTTGGAAGAGACGCGACCAATGATCAAGCTGCGCAGATTAGAGCAAGAGGATATCGAGGCCGTCCACGCACTGGTGTCGAGGATGGACGTTGTGCGCCACATGCTGTTGCCCTTGTGCACACGCGCGGATAGCGAGAAATTCCTGCGCGACTCAATGCTCGAGTCCCCGTCGGAGCCCTGGAGGTCGATTGTTCGTGCGATTTGCGACTGCCCTGGTGAGGACCTCGTTGGGCTCTGCGGCGTTGTCATTCTGCGCGGTGCGGAAGAAGGCGAGATTTGGTACCTCGTCGCCCCCGAAAAATGGGGTAAGGGAATCGCGACGGAGGCGGCAAGACAACTGCTCGACTTTGGATTCGGGGAACTTGCGCTCCATCGAATCTGGGCAACTTGTCTTCCCGAAAACCCCGCGTCGGCGCGCGTGTTGGAGAAGGTCGGCATGAGAAAAGAGGGCTTTCTCATCAAGAACCTGAAAATCCATGGCGAATGGACGAGCAGCTTCCTGCACGCCATGCTCGCCGAAGAATGGAACTGCGCCGCCTCGGCGCCAGCGCGCAGATAGCTTGCCAAAGACGCGCCGAGGCGTCTGTCGGAACCCAGGAAACCCTACTCCTGCAGGAAAAAGTTGAAGCGCTTTTCGTGGCCGATGGTCGTGATGCTGCCATGGCCGGGAATGACGGTGGTCTCATCGGGCAATGGCAACAGCTTCTCGTGAATCGAGCGCAAAATCTGCCGTCCGTCGCCGCCCGGCAGGTCGGTGCGGCCGATGCTGCCGAGGAAAAGCGTGTCGCCCGCCACCACCTTTCGCTCTGAGGGAATCCACAGGCTGATGCTGCCCTGCGTGTGGCCGGGCGTGAGCAGCACGTGGAACTCGGCCGCGCCCAGCCGCAGCGCGGCGCCCTCGTTCAGCGGCACATCGACTTCCACGCTCTCCGGCGTGGGCACGCCCAGCCATGCCGCCTGGGTATCCAGCATCTTCTGCAGGCCGGCGTCGTTGAGGTTCATATGAACCGGCGCACCGGTGACGCGCTTGAGCTGCGCGGCGCCGCCGATGTGGTCGATGTGCGCGTGGGTGATGACGATGGCTTTCACTTTCAGGCCGTGCTTGGCCAGCAGCTCCAGGATCTGGCTGACGTTGTCGCCCGGGTCGATCACGATAGCTTCGCGGGTTTGCTCGTCGCCGAAAATGGAGCAGTTGCATTGCAGCATTCCCACCGGAAGGATCTCATGAATCATATTGCCGATTGTATACTCAGGCTATGGCCGAAGGACTGAACGTGCTAATGCGCTGGCTGCATATTGCTTCGGTGGCGTGCCTGGGCGGCGGCATGATTTACGGCTGGATTGCAGCCGGCGCGGCGGCGGCGCTGGCGCCGGCAGCGCGCGCGGAGCTGGGCGAGCGGACGGCGGCGGCTTTCCGGCCGCTGGTTTTGCTGACAATCCCATTGCTGGTGATCTCCGGCATTTATGCCCTCTTGAGTAATCCGGGACATACCCTGAGATACCACATCGTGCTCGGCGTGAAGCTGCTGCTGGTGGCGCACATCTTCGCCGTCGCGGTGTTGATTACGCAGCCGGGCTGCTCGCGGCGGCGCAGGCTGATGGCGGGCGGAGCGATTTCCGCCTTGGTGGTGATCGGCATCGCAGCGTATCTGCATCGCATCTACTAAGGCATGAGCCAGGGTTACGAAGGTCTGCGCCACGCCGCCGCGTGGATGAATCTGAGCGGCCGCGGGCGGATCGCCGTTCACGGGCGCGACCGGGCAAGGCTGCTGCACAACCTGACCTCGAACGAAGTCAAGAAACTCGTCCCCGGCTGCGGCTGCTACGCGTTCCTGCTCAGCCCGCAAGGGCGCATCCAGGCAGACCTCGCGCTGCTGGCGTTCGACGATCATATGCTTCTCGATACCGAACCCGAGCTGCGCGAGAAAATCGTGCAGCACATCCGCCGTTACATCGTCGCCGACCAGGTGGAGTTGGAGGATGTGACGGCAGCCACCTGCGCCATCGCGCTCGAAGGCCCGGAATCGGCGCTGGTTCTGGAGAAGGCCGGCGGCACAGCGCCCGCCGCCGATTACCAGCATCAGGCTTGGGGGGAAGCCACGGTTGCGCGCATCAGCTTGACCGGCCAACCGGGCTTTCGCGTGTACGCCGAGGCTGGCGCCGCGGATGCGATTGTCCGCAGCTTGGCCGAGGCCGGCGCTCAACCAGCCACCGGCGAAGACGCCCGCGTGGTGCGTATCGAGAACGGCTGGCCGCGCTATGGCGAAGATATCCGCGATACTTCCCTGCCCCAGGAAACCGGGCAGATGCACGCCGTCAGCTTCATCAAGGGATGCTACCTGGGCCAGGAGATCGTGGAACGCATCCGCGCGCAAGGCCACGTCAATCGCAAGCTGGTCCGGCTGCGCTTCGATTCCGCCACACCCCTGCCCGCCGGCGCGAAGCTCACCGTCGATGGCGCGGATGCAGGCGAGATCACCTCCTCGGTTTACTCGCCGGCGGAAGCCAGTGCCATCGCCCTGGCGTATGTGCGCGCGACCTACGCCGCGCCCGGCCAGGCGCTCGCAGCCGGCGATGTCCCCGCGGTTGTGATCGGCTGAAAAATGCTTTGGCTTGCCCGTGTGGTTTTGCTGCGGGCGTATTGCGCTCGCAAACCCGCCATTTCCCGCGACAACCGCAGGCGGCTCCAGTTCCTGCGTCGCGCTACTCGATGACTGCTTTTCTCTGGGTGAGCCGCACGTTATACTCGCCATTCAGGAGGCAGCCATGTCACGTTGGATGTGGTTTCTGCCAGCGGCAGCGCTGGCGTCTTTAGCGGGCTGTGGTGGATCCATGCACAGCGCCGACGAAAAGTATTACCTAGTGAGCGCCGCCACCAAGATGGAGTACTGGGACGAAGCGGCCTCGGGGGTCGCACAGGCAGGCAAACAACTGGGGGTGATCGCCCAGGCAGTCGGGCCTGAGACGTATGACACCAAGGGCGAGCACGAACAATTTCGCGCCCTGTTGAGCAAGAAGCCCACCGGGATTGCGGTTTCCGCCGGCGACCCGGCGACGCTGAAGGACGATATCGACGCCGCGATCGCGCAAGGGATTCCGGTCATTACCATGGATTCGGATGCGCCCAATAGCAAGCGCCTCTTTTTCATCGGCACCGACAATTACAAGGCCGGGCTCATGGGAGGGCGGCTGGTCGCCAGCCATCTGGGCGGTAAAGGCAACGTCGTCATCTTCACCTTCCCCGAACAGCCGAACCTCAAAGAGCGTCTGCAAGGTTACCGCGACATTTTCGCCGAGCACCCGGGCATCCACATCACCGAAATCGTCGACGCTAAGGGCGATCCGGGCGTAATCTTCGACCGCACCATGCAGGCTGCGGAGAAGAAGGAACCGGTGGACGCGTTTATATGCCTGGTCTCCATCGCCGCGCCCGAAGTGGCCGATGTCCTCACGCGCAAGCAAGTGACCGGCAAACTGGTGATGGGCATGGACGCAGACCAGCGCACGCTGGATGGCATCCAGAGCGGCGTGATCACCGCGACCCTCGGCCAAAAGCCTTTCACCATGGCCTTCCTGGCCATCAAGATGCTGGACGATTTGCATCACCACCCGCCGGCTTCGTTGCTGCTCGACTTCGCACGGGACTCGTTCTCGCCCCTGCCGACGTTCGTGGACACCGGCGTGACTTTGATCGACAAAAGCAACATAGCGGCATACCTGCAAACGCAAAAGGCTGCCAAAACGAGAAAGTAGGGTAAACCATCCCTTCTTTATCGGAATCTTCTCTTCGTCGTCGTATTCAGTTGCGCCGGCGCCGAAGATCCTCGCCGCGGTTCATCCGGCTTAACGATGGCAGCAGTTCGTCCCTACTTCAGGTCTGGGCCGACGCCGAGGGTCCTTCCTAACCGAAGCCAGCGGGATGACTTGACGGCCTTCGAAATAGCACGCGCCGCACAGAAGTCCTTTACCAACTCGGTGACGCCGCTGGCGCTCAGTGCGAACGGGGACCGCGCGGCGATCACCGGCAGCGAACAAGGGTTGGCGAAGATGACACCAAAATTGCGGTTTCCAGTGGGGTCAAAGCGCACGATCGGGAATCCGGCGGCGGCCAACTCCGCGCGGAGGCCCTCCTCCGAGAAAATGCGGCGCTCCAGCGTCGAGCCGCTCCCGCTGTGAAATGTAAGTTGGTCGAATACGCGGTACTCGCCACTGGCTGAACGGCTCACCAGGACGGTCCGGCCGTCGACCTCCGCGAACCCAAAAACGGCCAACTCGGGGTAGTGCTCGATGGTTTCAGGTTCGAGTGAGTACGGGACGGTGAGGATCAGGACTCCGGTGGGCTTGAGCAGGCGGGCGAGCGTGGCAAAAGCGCGGTCGACTGGTCCCAGCACGTGCTCCAAGACCTCGCTACAGATGACGAAGTCGTACTTGCCGAATTCCTTCTCGTCGGGCCACGCCAGGTCGAAGCTCGGATCGCGATCATAGAACGTGTTGGTGTAGCTGAAGTGGTTCTCAAGGCGGCCTGAGTAAACAGCGGAGTCGCTGAAACCCAGCCCGCGAAGGCTCTTCAACACGGGAAATTCCGGGAGTGTAAGGTCGAGCCCGAAAAGCGCGCGGGACAGCGCGAGCACAATGGAACGGAACCGTATTGACGAACCGCAGCGCAAGCAACCGACCCGTTCTCGCTCGCTCGCCTCCGCGGTCGAAACACTGTGCGCTCCACAGCCACAGATGTTGCAGACGAATGAGCCGATGGGCCCGGGGGCGCCGGACTTGTGGTCTTGCTTCCTGTGCGGCATGGCAGCTCCTCGCGGAAACATTATAATGGTCCGGGAAGCCGGCGCCGCTGATACAATATTTCCCTGGGGGAGTCCTATATGAAACGCGCATTAACCGTGAGTGCTTTGTTCTTGTTTCTGGCGGCCCTGGCCTGGCCCGACAGCAGCCTCAGCGGCGACTGGAAAGGGGCGTTCGATTTCGACGGCAACAGCGTGCCGGTCGTGATGCACCTCACCGCCAAGGGCGCCGACGTGACCGGCACTCTGGAGGGTCTTCCCACTTCGCCCACCGACATCAAAGAGGGCAAACTCGACGGCGACACTGTCACGTTCTGGGTCAATACCGACTACCAGGGCACCACATACAAGCTGGTTTACAAGGGAAAGGTGCAGGGAGACGAGATTCACTTCGAGTTCGGCACCGACGATGGCAGTTGGGGCGCCGACCTCGTAGTGAAGCGCGCCTCCTGACGCTGTAAGCCGTTCTCTTTCATACGACTACACCAGACTTACGCAGCCGGGCGGAGTCCTTCCGTTCAACCCCGTTCTGTGCCGTACAACCAATAATTTCAACGTTTTAATGCCAACTCGTAGGCCCCGCGCCCCAGCTTTGCCTATACTGAGCACAAGCACGAGTTGGATCGGCGCCGGGAGCCTGCAAGACAGGAACGCGCCAGAGCCACCAGAGGAGTGAACTCAAGATGCATAAGCCGGTAAAGTATGCCGAAAAAGTCCTGACGGTAACCGCCAATGTGGCTTGGACGGTCTTCGACAAGCTGAATCAGATCCATCGGAATCCGGGCTTTACACCGAAGTGGTCGGACAAGCCGCTCCTCAAGAGCTGGGAAAAGGTGAAGCCGCCGCTCGGCTGGCCGCGCGAAACCGATTCGCTGTGTCCGCGCTGCGTGCCGGAAATCCGCCAGCGCATTTTGGACGGCGAAACGCCGCTCGACGTTCTCTACAACCAGCGCCCCGGCGAGATCAAGGCGAAAATCGTCGAGCGCGACGGCAAAATTCTGATGGTGAAGGACTGCTCCATCCACGGCCACTTCGAAGATGTAATGTCCATCGATACGGACTTCTATCGCCACATCGAGCAGGTCTTCCCCGGCCGCGACATCCGCGCTCACAACGACGCCACGCTGCACAAGCACGGCACCAGCACCATCACCCATGGCCGCGGCTCGGTGCTGACCATCGACCTCACCAACCGCTGCAACATGATGTGCGATCCGTGTTTTATGGATGCCAACCAGGTCGGCTTCGTGCATGAGCTGAGCTGGGAAGACATCAAAACTCTGCTCGATAACGCCGTCACCATCAAGCCGAAGCGCCAGATGTCGGTGCAGTTCTCCGGTGGCGAGCCTACCATCTCGCCTTATTTCCTGGACGCGGTGCGCTACGCCCGCGAGGTCGGCTACACCTCGGTGCAGGCGGCCACCAACGGCATCGAGTTCGCCAAGAGCCCGGAGTTTTGCCGCCAGGCGGCTGAAGCCGGCCTGCGCTACGCCTACCTCCAGTTCGATGGCATCGGCAACGCCGCCAATCAGCATCGCAAGGTGGGCAACCTGTTCGACGTCAAGCTGCGCGCCATCGAGAATCTGCACTCCAACGGCGTCGACATCATTCCGGTCATCACCATCATCAACGGCATCAACAATGAGCAGGTGGGGCGCATTATCCAGTTTGCGCTCGACAATCCCAAGAAAATTCCGTTCCTCTCTTTCCAGCCGGTCTCTTTCACCGGCCGCGATGAGGCGGTAACCGATGAGCGCCGCACGGCGCAACGCTACACGCTCTCGCACCTGGCGCACGACGTGAAAAACCAGATGGGACTGGGAGAGCCGGCGCGCGATTGGTTCCCGATCTCGTTCATCTCGACATTCTCCGATTGGAGCGACCTGGTGCACGGCCCGCAATCCGACTGGGGCCAGTTGAGCTGCGGCTGCCATCCCAATTGCGGCACCGGCATGGCCGTGATGGTGGACAAGGAAACCAAGGAACGGGTTCCTGTGACCGCGTTCTGGAACGCCGATCAACTGGCGAAGGACACCGCGCGCATCAACGACGCCGCCCGCGGCAAGTGGCTTTCGCTCTTCGGTATGGCACTCGCCGCGACGCGTAACTACGATCCTTTTCAGTCACCTAGGCATTTCAGGCTAAGCGATTTGTTTAAGAAGCTGGACAAGACTTTCGGCGCCACCGGCAAGAGCTACGGCAATGTGGGCAAGGACCGCACGATGAGCGACATCGAACGCCGCCGCCGCGATCGTTGGAACTTCCTGTTCATCGCCGGCATGTGGTTCCAGGATCTGTTCAACTACGATTTCCGCCGCACCGAGCAGTGCATCATCCCCTACGCCACGCAGGAAGGTGAAATCTCCTTCTGCGCTTACAACACCGGCGTCGGCTGGCGCAACATCATCGAGAAGATGCACATGACGGCCACGCTCACCAAGTGGTACGAGGAGCACGGCAGGCACGAAATCTTTGCCGGCGGCAAGCGCGTGCCGCTGAAGAACGTGGATCATTCGCTGGTGCTGCGCGAAGATATTATCACCAACGAAGTGCAGCACGACCTGGACCGCCTGGGCATCGCCAAAACCGCCGGCGAGGAGAAGATCCGCGCGCGCGACGCCAAGCTGCGCGAGCAGCAGGAAAACGCCCGCATGGCCAAGCTGTACCGAGAGCACGTGCTCAAAGAGCCACCCGCACCCGCGAACCTGGTGCGCCTCGATGAGATCCAGCCCGCCGTAGCCCCGCCGCCAGTCGAAGAGCGCGAAGAAGTGGGCAGCTTCGGCGATTAAGCAAGCGACCGATCTGTCTTGGCCCCTGCTGTAGGGGCCCGGCATGCCCGGCCCGGCTTCCACGACGCGTTCCGCCGCCGTCGAGACTGGCACGCTCCGGATGGCGCCCGCCCTACAACACCGGCGAATCGTCCCCTAACATCGCCCTCCGCACTATCTTGATCGGCGGCGTGCCCTGTTTGATAAAGGAATCGTGGAATTCCTCGAGCGAGAATTGCGCACCCTTCCGCTTCTTGTAATCCTCGCGCAGCTTCATGATCTGCAATTTGCCCAGCGTGTAAACCAGGTAGGTGGGGTCTGAGGTGCCGCGCTTGGCTTCCTTCTCGGCCACCGGGCGCACCTGGTAGCCTTCCTTGACGAAGAATTCCACCGCTTGCTCCACCGTCATCCTGCCGGTGTGCATCTCGATCCCGGCGATGAAGCGCGCGTCGCGCAGCAGCGCGTCCTGCAACTGGCCCAGGCGCAGCTTGCGGTCCCCGTTGCCATAGCCTTCATCGAGCATCATCTGCTCGGTGTAATGCGCCCAGCCTTCGGAGTTGGAGCCGCACCCGGTCAGCTTGCGCACCTTGGTCGGCACTTGCTTCAGCCACAGAAACTGCATGTAGTGGCCCGGGTAAACTTCGTGGACCGCGGTGCTGATAATCGTCCCCCGGTTGAAGCCTTCCAGGTACTCCTCCACATCCTTGGCGGGCCACGCCGGGTCCGGCAGCGTGACGTTGAAAAAGGCTTCCGTGGACACGTTCTCGTAAGGTCCGGGCGTGTCCATCGACGCCGTGGTCAAGGCGCGCATGAATGCCGGCGTCTCTTCGACGATCGGCGGCACCGGCGACGGGATGGTGATGATGTGGTGCTGCTCGATGAACGCGCGCAGGCCGCCAAGCACGCCGCGAAAAGTGTCGAGCAGCTTGCCCGGCGCCGGGTGGTCGCTTTCGAGTTCGCCTAGAATCTGTTGCGGCGTGCGCTTTGGGTCGATCTCGGCCGCCACCCTGCGAAACCACTCCTGGTTGTGACGCAGGTCCGCATACCCGATCTCGAGCAGCCGGTCGAGCGGCGTATCCACCATCTCGTCGTACAGCAGTTTCTTGCGATAGTTCTCGGCGCCAATCCGGAAATCGCCATGGGAGCGCGGCAGTAGATCGTTTTTCAGCCAGGCCTGGTAGCTTTCGAGTGCGTCAATAACCGCCTGGTTGGACTGGTGAAACTCGGCGACTAATGCCTGGTCGGTAACCCCTTTGAACGCCGCCGGCACATCGCTCTGGAAGAAGCCGACGATTCCCGGCACCTGCTCCAGCGCAACCTCCGTGTAGACGCTCGGCGGGTTGCTGAGGTTCTCGCGGGCCGATTGAAACAGGTGCGGAATCAGCCGCTCGCGCGCAATGACGGACTTCAGGCGCTCGGCCGCCGGCGCGTAGTTGCGGCTCATGATGACGAAAATCGCGCCTGCCGCGCCTGACGAATAGAGGTCCGGATTCTTCTCCCAGGGGCGAATCGTTTCGAGCTCCAGAAGCTGCCCGCGGATCTGCGAGAGCAGCAGTTCACGGTCCGCGCTTACGAAAGCCGGCAGGCCTCGAGGATCGAACGCCGCAACTTCGGTTTCGAAACCGCGCAGCGCGGCGATCTCGGCTTGAATCTCGCTGCGCGCGCCGGAAGGGAGCTGCGAATCGTACTGATGGAAACCCGCCTGCGTGCCCCCGGCCGGGTCGTAGTGGAACGCCACCTCGCTGAAATAGCGGTCGGCAAGCCGGTCAAACATCGCATCGCGGCTTTGCGCCAGGCAAACCACAGCCGACCCCAAAAGAAGAGCAATTCGCGAGATTCGCATGATGAAAGGTTACCATTGCGGGCAATTCGCACCCATTGTGCCACAGGTGAGGCAGGTTTCAACCTGCCAAAGGGCCGGGCATGCTTGGCCTCCAGGAGTTTCGACATTTGGGCTGAGAGTTCTGTACGCGGCGGTCCACTGTTTTCTTGGCTTCCTGCGGCAAGCCCGAAGGGCGAAAGATAGTAGCCCACGGCGAAAGCCGTGTGGAATCATGTCGGGGTGACACAGAGCCCCGGAACGGGGCGTGAGTCCGTTGGCACACACCTTCGCTTCCCTTTTGGTTCACCTCATCTTCTCGACCGAGGACCGTGCCCCTGCCTTGTCGCCCGCGCTTGCCAGCCGCCTCTTCCCGTATATGGGTGGCATCGTCAAGGAGCGAAAGGGCGTTGCTATGATCATCAACGGTCCGTCGGATCACGTCCATTTGCTCGTTTCTCTGGCCACCAACGAGTCGGTTGCGGAGTTGTTGAGAGTGGTGAAGGCCAACTCGTCGCGCTGGGTACACGAACAGTTCCCGGCCCAAAGAGGATTCGCCTGGCAGGCCGGATAAGCCGCCCTCACCGTAAGCAGTTCCTGAGCGGCTGAGGTGTCCCGATACATCGCGGGGCAGCAGGAGCACCATCGGCGGGTCTCCTTCCAAGACGAGATGCTGAGTTTCTTAAAGAGGCACGGCATAAGCTACGATGAGCGCGAGCTCTGGGGCTGAGGCGAATCTTACGCCCCGTTCCGGGGCTCCTCATCATGACACCGCGATTCCACACGGCTCACGCCGTGGGCTACTATCTTTCGCCCTTCGGGCTCGATTTCTGACGAGGGAATGTAGAAACTCCAGGGGCAGGTTTCAACCTGCCAAGCGCCGGAAATATTGCCGGTGTCGCCGACAAAGAACGGGCGGCAAAAGACCGCCAGCGCTACGGCATCTCTCGCGAAAGTGTGGAAACTTCAGGGCGCATTTCTTCAGCATCGCTAGCCACCGGGAAAGGCCGGCTCCGCCGAAACCACTTCGCCCGGCGCAGCCGCGCCTTGCTGTCCCCTCGGCGGAAGACCAGCAGGTCGCCCAGAAAAAAGTTCAACACTGAACCTGCTGCTATCGCCGCTACGTTGGCCGCCAGGTAGGGCCAGTGCATTCGCCCCACCAGAATGCGCATCAGGAGCAGGTTGACCGCGAAGGACAACAAACCGCTGGCGAGGTGAAACCGAAGCAGCCGCCCCACCCGGCCACCGGCCCCGCGGTCTCTCCACGTCCGGCGCTCGTGCCAGACGAAGTTGTGCAGCAGGGCAAGCTCCACCGCCGCCGCCGTGGCCAGCAGGTAATTCCAATGCAGGCCACTCTTGAGCAGCGCCAGCGCGGCAAGCTGGACGCCCACGCCCATCCCGCCTACCGCGTTGAATTTGAACCAACGGATCACCGCGCGCCGGCTCCCTCCACGGCCTCCACGGCGCGCTTCGCTATGCCCGGCAGCGGTTCCGCGCGGTACAAATAAGCGGTGTGCCGCGCCACCGCTACCGCCAGCATGGCCGCCATGCCGCAGATCCCGATCGCGCCGCCCACATCGAACAGCGGCCAGGTGTGGCCGGCAATCCGCGCCATCGGCCGGTACAGCAGCGCGATGTTGCCGATCATCAGTAGAATCCGCAGCTCGGTGGGGCTGAACTTCCAGAAAATGAGATATGGAACGTGCCGGCCGTGTAAGTCGCCAGATACACTTCAATCGATAACAGGAAGTAAGCTACCAATAAGCCTCCCGCCACCGCCGGGCTCATGTAGCCCGAAAGAGCCATCCCGCCCAGCAGGAAAAAAGTGCCGAGCGCGGCCACCATGTGGTCGACATAGAACCCATAGCGCGGCCGCTGGCATTCGCGCGCGTGCGCCAGCGTTCCATCCAGGCTGTCTCCCAGCCAGTTCAGCGACAGACAGACAATCCCCAGCAGCAAGCCCGCTCGATTCGAGCGCGCATACCAGTAACTCAGCCCCGCGCCAAGCAAGGAAATCAAGCCCAAAACAGTCAGGTGGTCGGAGTTGATCCAGGCCGGAGTGCGCCGCGCCAGCCATACCAGGCAGCGCTTTTCGAGCGGCGCCAGGAAACTCACCTGCGCGCGCGCCGCTTCTTGAAACCGCGCACGGTCCGCCACCGCGGCGTTCCGTGTCATGCTGAAAGAGTAGACGAGCGATGCTGCCAAACAGTTCACTCTTTTGGCTGGTGCCATGCCTCCTGGTCAGTCTCCCGGACTCCACCAAAGTGCAACTCAAGCCGCGCACGGTGGAAGCCTTCGACCGGTATATGCAGGCCGCGCAAGAGCGCTTCGACCACAGCCTGCGCGCGGGCCCGTTTCTTTGGGTGGATGCTTCGCCCGATCGCAAGCGCGCCGTCCGCCAAGGTAAGATTGTCGCCGAGCCCACCAACCAATCGGGCGATATCGAAGTCCCCGACGGGCTCATCCACGATTGGACCGGCGCCGTCTTCGTTTCCGGCGTCACCCTCGCGCAAACCCTTCGCCTGGTCGAAGACTACAACCACCACAAGAACGTCTACCCCGATGTCCTCGATTCGCGCCTTCTCAGCCGCCACGACGACGATTTTCACATTTTCCTGCGCGTCATTAAGAAGCAGATACTAACCGTGGTCCTCGATACCGAGCATGACGTGCATTACGTGCGGCTCGATCGCACGCGCTGGTACAGCAAATCGTTCACTACCCGCATCGCCGAGGTCGACAACCCGGGAGCCAACGAGCATGAGCTCCCGCCGGGCAACGATCACGGCTTCCTGTGGCGCCTGAATACATTCTGGAAATTCGAGCAGCACGACGGCGGCGTGTACCTGGAGTGCCAGGCCATTTCCCTCACCCGCGATGTCCCCGCTGGCTTGGGCTGGCTCATCAATCCCATCATCCGCACCCTGCCGCGCGAATCGCTCACCAATACGCTCAGCGCTACCCGCCAGGCGCTCACAGCCGCCAAACCGTAGCCGACCCGAGGGGCGAGGCATGCCCCGCCTCGCGTCCACGCAGCCAAACGTTGTCGCAATTGCGAAATGACTTACTTGGCCTTGCTCAGTTTGCGGAAGTAGTCGGCCACGGCGTCCTGGTAGCCTTGCGGGACGCGCTCACCGCCGGGGCTGCGAATGCTGCCGCCGCTCGACGCATCCACCATGCGCCGCAGCTCCATTTCCACCTGCTCGGCGCCGGCCAGCGCAGCTTGAATGCGCTGGCTCAGCAGCGAATCGTTGGTGTAATAGCGCGGATCGAAATTGCGCAGGTCGCGCATCAGGCTTTGGATATCGCGCGCTGTGTCGGGGTCGTCCTTGAGCTGCTGCTCCAGGCGGCCCAGGCTCTCGAAGGCGCCGCGATAGCTGCGTGCGAGGTCTTCGGGACTCACCGGGGCCTCCATGCCTCCGCCCGCCGCGTATGGTGAGCGCAGGCTGCCGGCGCCGTCGGCGTACCGGCCGCTGCTGTTCGGTTGGCTGCTTGCCGAACTGCCCGGCGCGCCTGCGGGCGAACCTCCCTGCTGGCTCTGCTGGCCTTGCTGCCCCGGCCGGCCCTGCATTCCTTGCTGGCCGCCCTGTTGGCTGCCTGGCTGCTGCCGGCCGCGGTTGGCCAGTTGGGCTTGCAGTTGCTCCATCTGGCGGCGGAGCTGCTCCACCTGGCCCAGCGCCTGCGCGGCTGCCTGATCGTCCTGGCCCGCCCCGGCCTGGCTGTTCTTCGCGAGCTCCTGGTCGATCTGGTGCAACTGGTCGCGAAGCTGGTTCAACCCGGCGGTGGCTTGCGCCTCCGAGAGGGCGGCGTATTCCCCCTGGCCGTGGCGGATCCATCCCGCGTTGCGATCCATCTCGCGCACCAGTTCCTGCTGCTGCGCGTCGCCGAGCGCATCCCGCAGCCTGGTGGCGGCCTGGCGCTGGGTGCCCATCAGGTCGCGCGTGGCGTTCTGCATCTGCTGCTCCAGGCGCTTGAGATCGGCGACTTCGTCTTCCTTCTGCTGCGCCATTTGTTCGGCCTGGCTGCGGTCGAGGCCCGAGCCCTGCGGGCCGAAAGCGCGCCGCATCTGGCCTTCGAATTCCTGCTGGCGGTGCGCGAGGGAGTCCGCCTGTCGCGCCATGTCGCCAACCTCGCCGGAAGATTGCCCGCTGCGCAAGCCGGTGAACATCTGCTGGGCTTCGCGCAGGCGGTCGGCGGCGCGGCGCGCTCCGGCTTCGCCCTCCGGCGTGCCGGCCTGCTGGGAGGATGCCGCCTGGCGCATATCCTGGAGCGCCTGCTGCAGGCGGTCGATGGTCTGGCGCAATTGTTGAGCTTGGGCGTTCTGCAGGCGCTGGTTCATCTGCCCGGGCCCAGTCTGGGCCTGGCTGCTGCTCCCCGGCTGCGATTGCTGACCGGATGAACCCGCCTGGGCGGACGCCCCCGCCTGCCCCGATTGGCCCTGCTGCCCCTGCTGGCCGTCGCGGCTCAAGGGCGCATTTTGCGCCAGTTGCTGCATCTGCTGCTGCAGCTTTTCGGCTTCGCGGCGCAGCATTTCCTGCTCCCAGCGCTGTTGCGGCGTTGACATGCCGCGGCGTTGTTGCTCGGCCAGTTCCTGCTGGCGCCTGGCAAGCTCCTGGAGCTTTTGCAGGGCATCATCCATCTGGCGCTGGCGCGCATCGGCCGACTGGTTCTGCCTCGCGCCTTCATACTGGTTTTTTTCGGTGTCGAGCTCCAGGTCGAACAGGCCCTCCATGTCGCGAGTGGCCCCGCTGATTCCGCCACCGCCCGCGCCGGATTGGCCGAAGGCCACCTGGATGTCGCGAAAGACGGATTCCGCGCGCAGCAGATACTGCAGCGCTTTCTGTTCCGGCGCCAGCGCGTCCTGCCACTTGGCGATCCGCAGCTTCCCGGCGGCGGGGCCCATGGCGCCGGCGGCCTGCTCGATATTGGCGACGAAGCTCTTAAAAGAATCGCCGGCTTCTTCCATCTGCCGGGCCTTCATGCGCTGGGCCAGCGAAGTCGCCTGGTCGCGCAATTTCGATTCGACCGAAGCCAGAAACGCGGCGTTCTCCGCATCGGTGGCCTTGGCGCCGTTACCCTTGATCTGGTTCCAGGTGGCGGTGATGATTTCTTTCTGCCGCTCGGAAAGCTGATTCTGCTGATCGCCCTGCCCAGGCATGCCGCCGCCGATCTCCTGCGACTGGGTGTAATTCCTCTCGAAGGGCTGGGCTTCGATGAAGAACATGTCGGTGTTGGTCGTCTGCCGGGCGTCCCGCGCCTCAGCATACAAGCTGACGATGTCGCCGGGTTGCACTTTGAAATCTTCCAGCGCAATCACGGTGGACCCGTTGGCGGTCCTGGCGCCCTTGGCGTCGAGCATGCTGACGGTCTTCTCCGGACCGCCGTTCACCGAATAATGCAGGTCCACTCCGCGCAGGCCGAAATCGTCGCTCGCGTTCACCGCCACGGTGACTTCCTCGATCGGGCTGGCCTTGAAATCGTCGCCCGGGCGGGTAATGGTGATTTCCGGCGGATGGTCCTTCTGTGCCTCAATGAAATAGTCCTCGCTGAGGCGCACGTCTTCGCCGCCTTCGATGGCGGCGATGTGATACATGCCATCCTTCTGGATGGGCACGCTGGCAATCAGCGTATTATTGCCGCCATAACGCAGCGCGACCTTGCCGCCGTCGTCGAGCAGCAGCGCGCCGGTCGCCAGCGGCCGGTCCGTGCGGATGGCCACTTCGGCGGTGGTGCCTTCCACCGCGCGCAGATCGCCGCCGGGGTCCTCCACGAAGTCCTTCATGCCGGTCCAGGCGGGGTAATGGTAGGTGACCCTGATGTTCTTGATGGAAGGCAGCTCGACCACGTTGAGGTGATAGTGCGCGGAGCGGATGCCGCCCGCTTCCACGTAGTAATCGAGCGATTCCGGCACGCCGGCGATTAGAAACTGGTACGCCGAGCCAGTCGGCTCCGTGCTCATTTCCGCCTGTTCCCATTGGGGCGCGCTCGCATACTTCGCGAAGAAGCGAACCTTGGGAGCGGTGAAACCGAACAGCGTGGCGTGAATCACCTGGTCCGCCAGTTTGCGAATGGTGCGGTTGCCCGGCTCGACCGCGATCGAGTAGAAGGGCTTCGTTTCGCCCTTGGGCGGGCCGGCCCAAAGCAGCGCGGTGCCGTAGCCGAGGAAGCCGGGCCCCGCCACGCCGAGCCAGATGAGCAGCAGCGCTGCGGCCGCGGCGGCCGAAGCGAAGCCGGCAATCCACGCGGTTTTGGCGACCGAAGCAGGCCGCGCCTGCTCGGCCACCTGCAGCGTGTCGGCCGCCAGCAATTGCAGAAACGGGTCGCTGTCAACCGAGCCGGCGCGTTCGCTCAAGGTGAGCAGGCGCTGTTCGAACTCCGGATACTTCTGCTCGGCGGCGCGGGCGGCGTGGCGGCGATTGAGGCGTACCAGGGGGACGATCAGCGCTGCGGCGATGGCGCAGGCCAAACCGAGGAACAACGCGAGCCGCGCGGCCAGCACCGCGCCACTCGAGAACGCGAAGGCATTGGCCGCCAGCACGGCGGCCACGGTGAAAACCAGCGCCGCGATGGCCGTAAGCGCGCTGCCGCGCGAAAAGGCCAGCAGGCGCAAGCGGCGTTCCATGGCGCTCAAATAACGTGAGAGAAGGTCCAAGGGATTCATGGCGCCTCTTTATCCACGGAAAGATGACGATTCCCCAGCAAGGATTCGGCGATCGCACAAGCCAGCACAGCCAGCATCACGTACCACCACAAAGACAGGCGGCTTTGTCCGGCGGCTGCCTGGCCGCTCGCCGCTACACCACTGGCTGTATTCTGCCACAAGCGGAGGGTTTCCGGCGGAGCGGGCGCCAGATCGGATTCGCGCCGATCGGCGTTCACCGCGACCAGCTCGTTCCGGCCGTTAGGGCGTCGAATATCATAAAAGCCGTCCGCGGTGAACTCGATGTTCTGCGCAGTGGCCGCTTCGGCAAGCGAGAAAAGGCGCTCGCCCTTCGGATCGAACACATCCACGGCGGTAGCTTTCTCCCCAGCGCCGCGCAGCTCCTCGAAACTGCCCACGGTGACGGCGGGCGGCCCGGCGTCCAGGTGCCCCAGGTAGTTGGCGGTCTGCTCGATGAACGGCACGAACGACGCGTGCACCGGAAAATCGTTGGCGACGTTATCCAGGGTGGAGGCGAAAACGAGGATATGGCCCGCGCCCAACTGCTCATCGAGCAGCAAAGGAGTTTCGTCCGTTAGCCGCGCCACGACGCGCGCCGGTCCGGGATCGACGCGCATCGCCTGGAAGAACTTCACGTCGTCCCAGCGGTTGTTCTGTTGAATGGATGGGTGCGATGGATCGAGCGCTTCCGCGCTTTGGAACAGGTCGCCTTCGCGGCCGGCGTACCGGGTGCCTTGGATGGCAAGATCGGCTACTGGAACCTTGCTGCGGCCCATCGAAGAGCGGCCCAGCGCGATCAACACGGAGCCGCCGCCGCGCACGTAATCGCGCAGGCTCTTCTCGAAAGACCCCGGCAGCGCGCCCACATCCGAAATCACCACGAAGGCATACTTGGAAGGCGCCACATTGGCGGTTTGGTCGGCGGCGGCCGGGTCGATGGCGAATGCCGACTGGCCGGTGGCTTCGAGCGCGGTTTTGAAGTACAACAGGTCGCGCGTGTTGTCCGGGTCGTGAACGAACAGGGCGTGGCGGGGGTCGGCCCGCTCGACCGAAAAGTAAAAAGCGTCGTCGGCAGCCAGCGCATCGGCGGAATCGATTTTGACCTCGCCTCGATTGCGGCCATAGGGTACTTCGAGAGAATTGAACTCGACCGCGGCGCGCCCGCTGGCCGGAACGGTTACCGACTTGGATTCGATGACGCGGCCATTCAGCGTCAGCGAAGCGTTGCGCACTGCATCGGCGGTGCCGAAGCCGGCGATGGTGGCAAGCACGCGCGCCTTGGCGCCACTGTAAACGCGGCGCGGCGCCACCACGTTCTCGACGGTGAAATTGGGCGTTTGTTTCGAGACCAGCGGATGCGGCTCCAGCCGGATGTCGGCGTTCAAGCGAAGGTCGTTGAAGTTGACGGGCATGCCGCTCTGCTGCATGTCCGAATAGAGAAGCACGCGCAGCGGCAGGCGCAGCGACTGCGCGATGGAGCGGAGCGAGCGGGAAAGCCCTGCGAACGAAGTACGGCCGTCGGATGGCGCGATCGCATCGAGCGCGGCGTCGAGCGCTTGGCGGTCACCGGTAACCTCGCTCAGAACTTCAACCCGAGAGCTGAACGCCAGCACCTGCGCCCGCTGACCGGGGCGCAAACCAGCCACCTCGGCCTTTGCCAGGTTTCTGGCCCGATCGAGCAAGCCGGCGGCTTGCATGCTCAGCGAGTTGTCGATAGCGAGAACGGTGACCTCGCCCGAGCGCGACAGAGGCACCAGCTTGCGCTGCAAATAGGGATGCGCGAACGCCAGCGCCAACAGGGCGAACAGAAGCGTACGCAGCGCGAACAAAATCAGATAACGCAGGCGGCGATGCTTGAGGGAGCTTTGCGCGCGGCGCTCGAAAAACATCAGCGAGCTGAAAGGCACCGGCGTGGCCCTGTGCTTGCGCAACAGGTGCAGCCAGACGGGCAGGCCCACGGCGGCCAGGCCGGCGAGGAACCATGGAGAGAGAAAGCCCATTTAGAGCATCCCCCGGCGCACACTCAAATACTCGCGTAGGCCTTCATCCAGCGGCCGGCCGGTATCCACCAGAAAATAATCCATGCCGGCGCCGCGCGCCTGGGAACGAAGCGCTTCGATGTGCGCGCCGATCTTGGTCCGGTACTCGTAGCGCGCGTATTCGGGCGAAACTTCCAGCGCGGCGCCGGAGTTTTCCATATCGACCAGCAGCACGGGCTCGCGGAAATGGGGCGCGATCTCCTGCGGGTCGAGCAGGTGAAACAGGATGATCTCATTGCCGCGGAAACGCAGCGGCTCGACGGTTTTGACGATGACGGCCGGATCTTCGTAAAAATCCGAAACCACCACCACGATGCCGCGGCGGCGCAGGAAATTCTGGAAGTGGACGAACGGCTTGGTGAAATCGGTGCGCGTGCCGGTCTGCGCCTGTTCAATGGCGTGCAGCAAGCGGAACAACTGACCCTGGCGCGTGGAGGGCGCCACGTAGTTGGTCACGTCCTCATCGAAGACGATGAGGCCTGCCGCGTCGCGCTGCACATTAGCCAGGTAGCACAGCGAGGCGGCCAGGAAGCGGGCATAATCGAGCTTGTTGACGGCGTGGGACCCGTAGCCCATGGAGGCCGAGGTATCGAGCAGCACCAGCAGTTGCGTGTTGGTCTCGCCGCGGTAGCGCTTGAGGTAGCAGCGGTCCGTGCGCGCGAAAACGTTCCAGTCCACGTGGCGCAAATCGTCGCCCTGCGTGTAAGCGCGGTATTCGGCGAACTCCTGCGAGAAGCCGAAATCCGGCGACCGGTGCAGCCCTGCCACGAACCCATCGACCACTGTCTTGGCGATCAGGTCCAAACCCGCGATCGAGTTGAGCGTAGCCGGATCTAGAAAACGTTGCAGCATTTTACTCCCGCGGCGCCCCTTTCCACTCGAGCAGGCGCTTCAAAATGTCGTCCTGCTTCAGCCGGTCGGATTCGGCGTGAAAGTTGAGCAGGATGCGGTGGCGCAGCACCGGAATATACAGCGCGCGGATGTCTTCATAGGTCACGTGGTAGCGGCCCTTCATCAATGCCCGCGCTTTGGCGGCCAGCACCAGGAACTGGGCGGCGCGCACGCTGGCGCCATAGTTCACGTACTTTTGGACGAAGTCCGGCGCCGATTCATCCCGGCTGCGGCTGACGCGCACCATATCCACCGCGTAGCGGGCCACGCTCTCGCCGATCGGCACCATGCGCACGAGCTGCTGGAAATCGAGAATCTCTTCGGCGTTGGTCACCGGATCGGCTTGCGGGATGGTGGTGACGGTGGTCAGGTCCACCACCTGCACTTCCTCATCGGCGTTGAGGTAGTCGAGCACGGTGTTGAACAGGAAGCGGTCGAGCTGCGCTTCCGGCAGCGGGTACGTGCCTTCCAGCTCGATCGGGTTCTGAGTTGCCAGCACGAAAAACGGGTTGGGCAGCGCGTAGTTGTTGCCGCGCACGGTGCACGCGCGCTCCTGCATGGCTTCGAGCAATGCGCTTTGCGTCTTCGGCGGCGTGCGGTTGATTTCATCGGCCAACAGAATGTTGCCGAAAATCGGCCCGGGCACGAAGGTCCAGGTGCGATGGCCGGTGGCCGGGTCCTCTTCGATAATGTCGGTGCCGGTGATGTCGCTGGGCATCAGGTCCGGCGTGAACTGAATACGCTTGAAGACCAGCCCCAGGGTCTGTGCCATGGTGCGCACCAGCAGCGTTTTGGCGGTGCCCGGGAGGCCGGTGATCAGGCAATGGCCGCCCACGAATAGCGCGATCATCACCTGCTCCAGAACCTCTTGTTGGCCGACGATGACGCGGCGCACTTCGGTCACAATGTCAGCCTGCACCTGGCGGAAGCGCGCGATACGCGCCTTCAGAATCTCGGGTTCCCTCTGTGAAGTAGCGGGTGTCGACATATGTTTTCCAATCCTATTGCTTCGTCGCGGCGGGCCCACTCTGCTCCGCGCCGCTCAACTCTAACAGCAGCTTCTGCGCTGGCCGGAATCCGGGAGCGATTTCCATGGCGTCGATGACCTCGTTTCTGGCCGCTTCCGGCTGATGATTCAAATTGAATGCGCAAGCCAGATCGTAATGCGCGCGAGCGAGATCGATGGGCTTCGCCGCCAGCAGCGCTTGAAACTCGCGGATGGCGCCGCCGGCGTTCGCCTGTTCGAGCCAGAGTTCGCCCAACTCCTGGTGCTGGTCGCTGCGCATCGGATATATGTAGTTCAGACGGTCAAGAACCTCGGCAGCTTCGCTCCGCTTACCCGCGCCGGTGAGCTCCTTCGCCAGCAGCATGATGGTGTCCGGATTGCGCCCGCCGATGTGAATGTACCGCTCCAACTGGCCTATGGCAGCGGCGCTATCGCCTTTGGCCAGGTAGGCGCTCGCCAGCGACTCGTAAATGCTGTGATGCTCCACGTAATCCGGGTAGAGGTCGCGGGCTTCGGTGCCCAGGCGGATCACCTCGTCGTAGTTGTGAGCGGCGGACGCCTTCTCGATATGCTTGACCGCCTCATTCCAGCGATCGAAATTCTCGACCGTCCGCTTGGTCTCGGCTTCCAGGGCGGCGATGAACCGGCGATCGAATTCCGCCGGCTCCAGCTTCAGCTCTTTCCGGATCACAGTCGCGGTATCGTCGCTGGCGCCGAAATCGTGCAGCATGGCGAGAATCGTATCCCAACCCCATTTGTCAGTGATGTAGTCGCAGATCTTGCCCGCCTCGAAATAGCTGACCACTACCTGCTGCGGAGTCACCGGGTGGACGAATCCGCGGTCCAACTCGGCGACCGGCAAAAGCTGGTGGTTCTTGATGGCGGCGATTTCCTCCGGCCCCAGGCGGTCTCCCCACTCGGGCGACGTGGCCGTCTCTTCGTGCACGGCGACGCCTTCGGTGAACCAACGCGGCACGTGGAAGTTGGTCATCGACAGGGTGAACACGTGGCTCATCTCGTGCCACATCACGCTCGCCCAATGAAAGCTGCCCGGCGGGCGGCCCGACGGACTGTCCATGGCGATCACGTTGCCGAAGGTCACGCCAAGCGCTCCCAGGCCCGGCATGCCGAGCGCGCGCACCGCGAAATCCTCGTGATCGGGATACACCTCCACCTTCACCGGCTGGGTGAGGTTCCAGCGATACTTCTTCTCGTAGACCGCGATGGCGCGCCGCATCTCCGCTTCAAAGTACGGGCGCAGCAGGTCCGCTTCCTTCTTATTCAGCTTGAGAATCGTGCGGTCTGTTCTGAACGTCACGAAATTCTTCTCGCTGTCCATCAGGGTCAGCGAGTTCTTGGTAGCGCTATCTTGGAATCCGTCGTCCCAGCATTCTCTGAGCTCCCGGTACGCCTCTTCGTCGCGGCCCAGCCGCATCAGGTTGACACCGAGCTGCGAGCGCGCCGAATCGAGCTCGGGATCGAGGGCGATGGCTTTGCGGTAGAACGCCACCGATTCCTCGTAGCGCCGGTTGATCATGAAGAAATGGCCGGCCGTCTCATAGCCCTTGGCCGCGTGCGGGTCCCACGAGCTCTCCTTCTTATCGGCCAGCCAATCCATCGTGGCCAGGATGGCTTTCGCCTGAACCGAATTAGGGTCGAGCGCCAGTGCCCGTTTGGCCTCCATTTCCGCCTGCGCCTTGTTGTCGTCTTCCAGAGCCAGCCGCGCTAACAGTTCCTGGGCTTCCACCAACTTGGGATCGATGCGCAACGCCCGCCGCGCAAGATCGCCGGCATTACCGCCGTAGACCTCGGCCGCCACCAGCGCCTTGCCCAGCAGCGCGCCCGCGTCGTCGGGTTTCAAAGCCAGCGCCTCGTTGAAAAGCCGGTCGGCGTCGTCCGCCTGCCAGTGCTCCAGGTACATCCGGCCCCAGCGGACGCGGAACTCAGGATTGCGCGGCTCGCGCGCCACCAGATCGCGAAACACCGTGTTGGCATCCTGGTAGCGCCGCGCCTTCCAGAGAGCCTCCGCCTGCTGCAACGTCTGCGCCGGAAGCAGGGATGCGCCGAGAGCCAGGGCGAAGAAAAGCCGGGATGGCTCTCTGCTCAGCAGGCTTGCCAGCCTGCGCCACGGCGGCGCCTCACTTCTGCGGGGCATCAATCGCCTCCTGCGTCTTCGCCAGCTCGAGCAGAAGCTGGGTCAACTGCTTGCGATAATCGGCGGCGTCCGTTCCGGCCTTCTCGTATTTAAGTTGGTCGATGGCCTGCTCCAGTTCGTCCTTCCTGGCCAGCGCCGCGCGTTTGGCGGGATCGCGGGCGGCATCGGCGTTGGCGCTCAAACGCACCAGGGTGAACGCCGCCGCCAATCTGCCCTCGCCGTTCTCGGGAGACGGATTTCGTTCTCCGTCGCCCTTGCCTGTGTCTTCCAGCAGCGAGTGCTCGGTCGCCAGCCGCTTGGCGGCATCGAAAGACTCGGCCACCTTGCGCTGCGCATAGCGGAACGCTTCGAGCGCGGAAACCGCGTCGTTCTTGTCGGTATCCGCCGCCGGGTCGCCCAGGGCCTCGGCCCAGTAGCGCGCAAATATGGTGGCGTTCTTTTCCGTGCCGCTCTTGGTGGCGGTGATCACGATGCGATTGGCCCGCCGCAGAAACGCGACCGATCCGCCGCTCGAGCTGGTCATCACCACCACGCACTGGCGCACAGCGGGCACGCGGTCAAGCAGGGCGGCCAGTTCCGCGCCGGTTATATCGGGACCGGGAATGTTGAACTTGTAATCCACCCCATCGTCGGAGCCGTGCCCGACCAGCATCACCACCAGCGCGTCATCCGGCTTCGCCTCGCTCGCCAATTCCTGAAACTGTGCGCGGATCTGCTCGCGGCGGGGCGCAGTCAGCGTGATCACGTTGGCGTCGCCCGCCTTCTTCAGGCTCGAATCGATATTGAGCGCCCACATCTTGAAGCGCTGGTCGTAATCGGGCTCGCCGCCGAGGCCGGAGATGGTGAGATAGTAAGTGGCCGCGGGCGCCGCCAGAGCGCACGCCAGCAGCATCGCGCAGAGTCTCATACCACGCCCCACTTGCGGCGCAGCAGCCATTCGCATGCGCGCAGGCCGAGCGCCAGCAGAAAAATGGCCGGCATATCCCAAAGGTCGCGCGTCTCGCGCGCCGTGATGCCGGCTTCGGAATACGAAATCTCGCTCGCCAGTTTGGACGCCTGCTCCGGCGTATAGTAACGGCCGCCGGTCTCGTCGGCCAGTTTCTCCAACAGCTCGCGGTTCTGCGAGGTGCGGAAGTTCTCCGCCACGCCATCCTCGCGCAGGAAGGCCAGCACATCGCGGCCCAATTCCTCCTGCTCGCGCCCGGCGACGATTTCAGCCACGTAAGACCCGGGCGCTTGGGCGCAGAATTCGCCCGCGTAGACGCCCTCTTCGAGCGGCTGCGGAACCAGTTCCATGGTGGCGCTGGTTCCGTCCGGTTGCAAAATCCGCGCCTGCACATGGGCGTCAGTGACCGGTTTGTATTCCTTATCCCGCACCTCCACCCGCAGCGGCACGCGGGTCTCGTCGGAGAGCACCTGCCGCTGGGTGGTCACCGTCACCGGCCCCGGCGTATCGGTAACCAGGAAGCGCAGGAGTTGCTGCCAGAACATCTCCTGGGTGTGATCTTCGTGCGGCAGCCACATCCTCCAGCGCCAGCTTCCGCCGGTGGCGAACAAAACCGTGCGTCCGCGGCCGTAGTTTTCCGTGACCAGCAGCGGCATCTTGCGCTTTCCCGCCGGGGTGGAAGCCAGCAGCACCGTGGCGCCGGGTTTTTCGTCGCCGGCTTCCTGGTAGTTGGCCATCATCGGCATGTTCTTCCAGCGCTCCGCGCTGCGCGCGGCGTCGTCATCCAGCCTGCAGATGCTGCTTTGCGCGCCGGCAGGCGTCAGCTCCTGGCCGGTGAAGTCGCGGTGAAACGTGCCCGTGTTTTGCGGCAGCTTGGTGGGAACCAGGTCGGCCAGCGCGCTGCCGGCCCAGCCGCCCTCGGAAAGCGCGGCCCGCCCGCCCAGCAGCAGCAGCCCGCCGCCGCGGCGATCCACAAAATCGTGGATGAGCTGTTGCTGGCCGGGCGTGAAGTAATTCAATTCCACGCTGCCGATGATCAGGCCCTGGTAGGCGAACAATTCTTCGGCTTTGGTGGGGAATCCGTCTGCCAGTTCCTTGTCGTCGATTCTGCCCTGCACGTAGATTTTATTCTGCGTAGTGCGCACCATACTGGCGATCTCCTGCTCGGGGTGATCGTCGTTGGGCAAGAATGGCAGCGCGCGGCGGATGAATTTGTAGTCCCAGCGCGGCTCGCCTTCCACATAGAGGATGCGCGGCTTGCGGGCGTCCACGTTGACCAGGCGCGTGACCGCGTTGTTGCGCGTGTTCTCCTCTCCGGGCAGCGGGTCGATGCCGATTTCAAACGTCTTCGGACCCGCGTCGCCGCCGTTGAACATCAGCGATTCGGTCCGCAGCCGGCCGTCGGCAGGCAGCGTCACCTCCTGGCTGGCCAGCACTTTCCCGTTGCCGCGCACGCTGAGCGTAGCCCGGCTGCCGGAAAAGCCGTAGCTTGAGAAAGTCACCGTCGCCGTCAACCGCGATTGCGGCAGCGCCCGCGCCGGCAGCACGGCATCGGTGATTTCCACGTCGCGGTCCGGGTGCTCACGGCCGAAGCCGATGGTGTGAACCGGAATGCGCTGCTTGCGGAGGGCCGCCAGCGTATCCAGGTTGATGCCGCCCGCGTTGTCCGCTCCGTCACTGAGCAGCACGATCGCGCCCAGCGGCAGCGATGACGATTCCGCCAGCACGCGGTCCAGCGCATCGCCGATGTGCGTTGCCGGCTGGGAGGCGTCGAACGCATGCGTCTTCTCGACCCGTTCCGGCTCCGCGCCGAACTTATACAGCCGCACCTGGAAGCGCTCACCCAGCGATTTCAGCAGCCCGCTGTCCAGCGCCCGTTTCGCCGCGGCCTCGCGCGTGCCGCCCGCATCGGCGATGCCCATGCTGCGCGAATCGTCCACCAGCACAGCCACCACATTTTGCTGCGGCCGCAGCGTGGCCACGCTGAGCGCCGGATGCCACAACAGAAACAGGATCAGCGCCAGCATGCCGGATTCGAGCAGCCAGATGGCCAGCGGCCGCATGCCGCTCAGCATGCCGTGGTTGCGCCGGGTGTGCCAGTACAGCAGCCCGCCTCCGCACGCCACCGCCGCCGCCAGCAGCCACAGCGGCCAGGGCGTCAGCAACACAAACTGGCCCTTATGGAAAATGGCGGCCGGGTATTTGAAGAGGAGCTCGAACATTAGGTTCTCACCGGCAAACCGCGTCCGGTATGCGACGATAGACGTGCTGCTGGCGGGCAGGAGTTACCAGCGATTGCAACCTGGGGGGAAATTCCACATGAGCGCGCATTGCGCTTGAGCCCTCGTATGTGTGTCAGGATAGCATGGGCGCCCGGTGCAGCATGTTCTCGCTTGCCGGCTTTGTTTCCCCGTGCCTTCTCGCGAAAGCCCCGGCAGCGCCGGCCGTCCTGCCGCCGGTCCTTCGCGCGCCGCTAGGGCACGCACCACCGGGAACCCGGGCTATACTTAGGAAATACCCGTCATTCCCGTGCAAGACTACATCCGGATTCGCGGCGCGCGAACCCATAATCTGAAAAACATTTCGGTTTCCATTCCCCACAACCAGTTGACGGTGGTGACCGGCGTCTCGGGCTCCGGCAAATCGTCATTGGCGTTCGACACCATCTACGCAGAGGGCCAGCGGCGGTACGTGGAATCGATGTCGGCCTATGCCCGCCAGTTTTTGGAGCGCATGGAAAAGCCGGCGGTGGATGACATCGATGGTATCGCGCCCGCGGTAGCCATCCGCCAGAAGAACTCGAGCCGCAACCCGCGTTCCACCGTCGCCACCTCCACCGAGTGCTACGATTTTCTGCGCCTGCTTTACGCCCGAGTGGGCCAGACCTTCTGCCCCAACTGCGGAACGGTGGTGCGGAAGGACACAGTGGATGAAGTGGCCGCGCGCCTGCTCGCTCTGCCCGAAGGCTCGCGCTGGTACGCGTTGTTCGCATGCGGCGAGCATGCCGGCGCCGCCTCGCTGCGCGACCACCTCTTCGAGTTGCGTAAGAAAGGCTTCACGCGGCTCTACCAAGCCGGGCGGATTTTCGAGTTTTCGACGCCCGAATCTCTGCTCGATATCGATTTCAGCCAGCCCGTCTTCGTGCTGGTGGACCGCATCACCATCGCCCCCGGCCTGCATCAGCGCCTGGTTGATACCGTCGAAATCTGTTATCGCGAAGCCGGCGAAGTGATCTTCGAAAGCGCCGCGCCGCCCGCCCGAACGCTGCGCTTCAACGAGAAGTTCCAATGCAAAACCTGCGGCATGGAATTCGCGCTGCCGGAGCCCATTCTGTTCAGCTTCAATTCGCCCTTCGGCGCCTGCCCGCGCTGCCAGGGCTTCGGCAATACCATCGATTTCGATTTGGACCGCGTGATTCCCGACAAATCCCTCTCGCTGGACGAAGGCGCGGTCGAGCCCTGGACCAAGCCGAAGTTCCGTTCCTGGTTGGGCAATTTCCGCAAGTCCGCCCGCGGCAAGGTGCGCTTCCGCGCGGCCTTCGCCGACCTGAACGACGAAGAGCGTGAGCTGGTGTACGATTTCGTCCGCCGCTTCTTCGCTCACCTGGAGACCAAGAAATACAAGCTGCACGTGCGCGTCTTCCTCAGCCGTTACCGCGGCTACGCGCTGTGCCCGGAGTGCAAGGGCGCGCGCCTGCGCAAGGAAGCCCTCTACGTGCGCGTGGGCGGCCGCAACCTGGCCGAGGTAGTGCGCCTCAATATCGCCGAAGCTGCGCAGTTCTTCGACGCGCTGGCGCTCAAGCCGGAAGAAACCGCCATCGCCGATAAGATCCTGGTTGAGATCCGCCAGCGGCTGAAGTTCCTGAACGACGTGGGCCTGGAATACCTGACGCTCGACCGGCTGTCCTCCACGCTGTCCGGCGGCGAGGCGCAGCGCATCCAGCTTGCCACCTGCCTGGGCTCGCGCCTGGTGGGCGCCTGCTACGTGCTCGATGAGCCGTCAATCGGCCTGCACAGCCGCGATACCGGGCGGTTGATTCGTATCCTGGCGGAACTGCGCGAGCTGGGCAACACCATCGTGGTGGTAGAGCACGACCCCGAAGTGATGCGCGCCGCCGATCACCTGCTCGATCTGGGGCCGGGCGCGGGCGAGCGCGGCGGCAACATAGTGTATGAGGGCACTCTCGAACGGCTCCTCGCCAACGGCAATGACTCGCTCACGGCCCGCTACCTGCGCGGCGAGCTGCGCGTGGCGGCGCCGCGCGAGCGGCGGCCGGTGGACCCCAGACGCACGCTGCGCGTCATCGGCGCCCGCGTCCACAACCTGAAAAACATCGACGTCGAGATCCCACTGGGCATGATGGTGGTGATCACCGGCGTTTCCGGCTCCGGCAAATCCACGCTGGTTCACGATGTGGTATTCCGCTCGCTCGAGGCGCTGCACAGGGCGCGCGATTCGGCAAGCGAAGCGGAGATTGAAGACGCCGCCGGCGATCTGGACGCCGGACCGCGCCTGGCTTGCCGCAAGCTGGAAGGCGCCGAACGCATTCTGAGCACGGTGATGATCGACCAGTCGCCCATCGGCCGCACGCCGCGCTCTAATCCGGTGACCTACATCAAAGCGTTCGACCTGATTCGCGCCGCCTTCGCGAGCACCCGCGACGCCAAGAAACAAGGCTACACTCCCGGCCATTTTTCCTTCAACATCCCCGGCGGCCGCTGCGAGACCTGCCAGGGCGATGGCACGGTGACGGTGGAGATGCAGTTCCTGGCCGACGTCGAGCTGATCTGCGAGGAGTGCAAGGGCACGCGTTATAAGAGCGCCGTTCTGGAGATTCGCTATAACGGTCTCAACATCCACGAAGTCTTGCAACTCACGGTCAGCGAGGCCATCGAGTTCTTCAGCGGCATACCGCGGCTGGTGGACCGTCTGCGCGTCCTGGACGACGTGGGCCTGGGATACTTGCGGCTGGGCCAGTCCGCCACCACGCTTTCCGGCGGCGAAGCGCAGCGCGTTAAACTGGCCGCTCACCTGGCGGCGGCAAGCTGCCGCGGCACGCTGTTCATCTTCGACGAGCCCACCACCGGCCTGCATTTCGACGATATCGCCAAGCTGCTTGCCGCCTTCGGGCGGCTGATCGAAAACGGCGGCAGCCTGATCGTGATCGAACATAACCTGGACGTGGTCCGCGCCGCCGATTGGGTCATCGACCTGGGACCTGAAGGCGGCGCCAGCGGCGGTGAAGTGGTGGTGGCCGGAACGCCGGAGACCGTCGCCCGCAACGTCCGCTCCTACACCGGCCAGTATCTCGCCGCGCTGCCGGCGAAGTAGAATCGTACTGGGAGGTCCGAATGCGGTTCTTGCTGCTCGCTTCTCTCGCCGGCCGGCTGGCTCTCGCCGCCACCGAGCCGCTGGCCGTCGTCCAGCCCATCATCAGCCAGATGGAAGAAGGCGCGGCTTCGCCCGCGGGGTTCTATTACACGCCTGGCGAGGTCCTGTTTTTTTCCTGTCGCGTGGCGCATTACGCCAAGACCGCGGATCTCAAGGTTCGCATCGCCTATTCGGTCGAGGCGTTCGATCCCAAAGGCGTGCAACTCACCGAGACTTATAAGAACGAATTCAACGACGAAGTTTCGATCGAGGACAAGGAATGGATGCCCAAGATCCAAACGCAAATGCTGATCCCTCCCCTTGCGGGTTCCGGCACTTACAAGGTTGTGGTCAAGGCCGAAGACGAGATAGCCAAGACCACGGCGCAGCTTGAGGTGCCCTTTGAAGTCCGCGGCCGCGTGGTGGAGCCGAGCGACACGGTGACCGTTCGCAACTTCCGCCTCTACCACGACGAGGCCGGCAAGCAGCCCGCCGAAAAGGCCGTCTACCACGCCGGCGAAACCATGTGGACGCGGTTTGACATCATCGGCTACAAATACGGCGAGGGTAACAAGATCGATATTAGTTATATCGCGTCCATCACGCTTCCCGATGGCAAGGTGTTATGGACGCAGCCGGAGCCGGCTGGCGAACAGGGCCAGTCCTTTTATCCCAAGCGGTATATCTCCGGCGAGTTCAGCATCAACCTGCAAGCGGGAGTCCGACCGGGCTCTTACATAGTCGCCGTGCAGGTGAAAGACGCCATCGCCAATCAAACCTACGAGAGCCGCAATCCGTTCACGGTGGAATAAGTAGGACAGACCATCGCCTTTCGTGGTCTGTCGTTCTCGCTAAGTGCGCGACACGTTGACAGACGACGAAAAACGATCGTCTGTCCTACCTTGTTCTCACCCTACGCCACTCCCTCCAGCTTCAGCACATACGCCTGTGAGAACGGCTGGGCCTCCGGCACGCTAACCGTCAGGCGCTTCTCGCTGTGCCGGACCTCCAGCGGCGCTGCGCTCCCCAGCATCGTGACGCGCACGCCGCTACGGGTTTCGATGTCATCGAGCACCACCTCGCGCTCGGGTCTGTGCGGCAAAATCGCGTAAACCACGCCGCTCTTCGTGGTGAAGAACGCCTCGATGCGCGCCGCGCCGGCGGGCGGCGTATCCACCAGGCTCGCGATCGGGTACGCCGACATGAATTCGCTCTCTTGAAGTTTCGGCTCCGCACCCTGCGACCACTGCCGCGCGCGGCGCCAGCCGCGTGTTCCGTAAATGGCTTCCCCGTTCTGCTTCAGCCAGTCGCCGAGCTGCGAGAGCCGCTCTTCCATGATCACCGGAATGCGGCCATCGGCGGTCGGGCCGATATCGAGCAGTAGGTTGCCGCCGCGGCTCACCAGGTCGAGCAGCATCAGCAGCAGCTCGCGGCCGGTACGATAATCGGCCAGCGTCTCAGCGCGATTGTAGCCGTATGAGAAGCCCATGCCGCGGTTTTCCTCCCACGGGTGCCCGCTCTGCTTCATGCCGGAGGTGTATTCGGTGGTGTAGTAACCGCCGTGTTTGTGCCTGGTGTCCTTGCCCCACCGGTCGTTGATCACCACTCGCTCGCGCACCGGCGATTCGTTGAACAGCCATGCCAGCAGCTCCGGCGAGTGCCATTCCTCGCTCGTCAGCTCCCATTCACCGTCGGAGAAAATGACTTCCGGCTCGACGTGCTTCACCACGTCCTGAAACTGCGGAAACAGGTGCTCTCGCACGTATCGCGGCTTGTCGGAAAGCCACAGCGGGTTGTACCACTCGTACAACGAATAGTAAATTCCCATGTGGAGCCCGCGCTTGCGTCCGGCATTGGCGAGATCGGCCAGCAGGTCGCGCCGCGGGCCGATGTCCACCGCGTTCCAGGGTCTTCCCCAGTCGCGGTTGGCTTCCGCGTTACGCCACAACGTGAAGCCTTCGTGATGTTTGGAAGTGGGTACCACGTAGCGGGCGCCGGAACGCACAATCACATCCGCCCAGTGGTCCGGGTCGAACATCTCGGCGCGAAACTGCGGGGCGAAATCGAAGTAAGGAAAATCGGCCCCGTAGACGCGCCGGTGAAACTGCCAGGTCTGATACCCGTCCTGGCCCGGAGCCGTCGCCTTCTTGCCCTCGGTCAGCGAGTGCCAATACCACTCGGCGTACGGCGTCTCGCCCTTGGTGCGTGGAGGCGCAAACGATGGCACCGAGTAAACGCCCCAGTGGATGAAGATGCCGAACTTGGCGTCCAGGTACCACTCCGGAGTAGGCCGGCTGTCGAGCGAATCCCAGTTAGCCTGATAGCGCGTCTCACCAGCGCTCTGCCGCAGAGCCAGCGGCGCCGCGGCCATGGTGCGAAGAAAATCCCGGCGCTGCATACGGGGCTATGTTATCAGGTTTGGCGGCTGCTACCCTACCGTACATGGCAGACACATTCGAAGTTGGCACAGCCCGCTTGAGCATCGAAGATGCCGTGCGCGTGGCGCGGGAAGGAGTCCCGGTGCGTATCGCGGCGGCGGCCATCGAGCGCATCGCCCGAGGCCGCTGGCGACTCGAAGAGCTGATGGCGCGCGGCGAGCGCATTTACGGCGTCAACACCGGCGTGGGTGGTAACGTGGGCATCTCGCTCGCGCCGGAGAAAATGGAGCTCCTGCAGCACAACCTGGTCCGCCATCTCTCCTGCGCCACCGGGCAGCCGCTGCCGAACGACGTGGTCCGCGCCGCCATGCTGCTGCGCCTGGCCACATTCGTCACCGGCGCTTCCGCCGTAAGGCCCGAACTGGCCGAGGCGCTGGCGGCGCTCTTGAATCGCCGCATCACGCCCGTGGTGCCGCGCTATGGTTCGGTGGGCGCGTCCGGCGATCTGATGCCTTCGGCCTATATCGCGCGGGTGCTGATCGGAATGGGTGAAGCCGAGTTCGGCGGGCGCTCGATGCCGGCCGCGGAAGCCCTCGAAGCCGCCGGTTTGAAGCCCATCCTCTTCGCTCCCAAGGAGGCTCTGGCCCTGATCAATGGCACCACCGTGATGACCGCTTGCGCCACGCTTTTGTGGATGGATGCGCGGCGCGTGCTCGAGGCGCTGCTATCCGCCGCCGCCCTGGCCGTCGAGGCCATGGAGGCTCCGGCGCAGCCCTTCGATGTTTGGGTGCAGGAGCAGAAAGGCCATCCCGGCCAGATCGCCGTGGCTGCATTCCTGCGCGACATGCTGGCCGGCTCCGGCTACACGCGCGCGTCGAGCGGCCAAAGCTGCTATTCTCTGCGCTGCATCCCGCAAGGCCTGGGCCAGGTCTGGGAAGCCAACCAGGACGGGCGCGCCGTGATCGAACGCGAAATCAACTCCGCCAACGACAATCCGCTGGTCGATCCGGACACCGGCGAACTGCACAAGGCCGGCAATTTCTACGGCGGCCATATCGCGCGTCTGCTCGATACCTGGAAGATCGATTTCGCCGCCATGGGCAATTGGGCCAACTCGCTGATCGCGCTGCTGGTGGATGATCGCTTCAACCACGGCTTGCCCGCTAACCTCACGCCCGAGCCTGGCGTCAATTCCGGTTTCAAGGGGATGCAGTTGAGCATCACCAGCCTGGCTTGCGCCGTGCGGCAGATGGCCGGGCCCAGTTCCATCCATTCGCTGCCGACCGAGCAGTATAACCAGGACGTGGTGAGCCTGGGGATGCACGCCGCGGTCACCGCCATGGATGCGCTGGAATGTTTGCGCAACGAAACCGCCATGCTGCTGCTAGCCGTCGCCCAGGCCGTGGACTTGCGCGCTGGGGAAGCCAAGCTGGGCCAGGGCTCGCAGCGCGTCTATCGCAACGTGCGCCGCCTGGCCGCGTTCCAATCCGCCGACCGTCCCATGGAGAACGAAGTCGCCGCCGTGGCCACGCTGATCGTCTCCGGCGGCCTGGCAGCCTGAAGGGCGCCCGCCGGCCGTTCGCGCGCGCCACGCCGGGCGCCCGATACAGCGGCCGCTAAAACGGAGCTAATGAGCAAGAGTGACTTTTTCGCTCAGCCTGTCCAAGACGGCTATTTTCCATCCGACTTCGTTCCAGCACGTTTGCGCCCACCACCACGTGTCAGTGTCATAGGCAGCGCGTGGTAATTCCCGGCCGATGATCGCCTCGATCTCGCCAAATGCAAACGTGATGGATTTCACCGTTTGCGTCTTCAAGTAGTCCTTCAGGGGATCGTAAATGCCCATCATCATCTATTGTGCCCTAATTAAGACAATTAGAGTCTTGTCTAATGCAGGATGAGCCTGAAGGTGAGCCTGTTTCTAACACAGGATGAGCCTGGAGGAGGGTGTGCGCATGCTGGGGGTTGATCATCAGCATGCAGGATGCAGAGGAATTGAGCCTGGA
>JBAVYH010000114.1:0-11448 GCA_049698695.1 Bryobacteraceae bacterium
GCGCCGCCGAGGCAC
Source organism: Bryobacteraceae bacterium (assembly GCA_049698695.1). GTDB lineage: Bacteria > Acidobacteriota > Terriglobia > Bryobacterales > Bryobacteraceae > Bog-375. Next base: position 16 of record JBAVYH010000114.1, read on the forward strand.
CCGATCCGCGCCTGGCGGGCCGCGCCGTCTACACCATCTCCGTTCAGATGCCCAACACCACTAGCTTTTCCGGAAGCTGGCTGGTGTGGTTTGCCGAACGCCAGCCGCTGGCGGGAGCACCGCCGCCCAATATGTCGTCGCCAGTTCCGCTGCACAAGGTCGACCCTAAGTACTATCGCGATTTGATAGTGGACCGCATCGAGGGAACGGTCCGCCTGTTCGCGGTGATCCGCAAGGACGGACACGTGGATGCGATCGAAATTATCCGCGGAGTCGATCAGCGTCTCGACCGCAGCGCAGCCGACGCGTTGGCCAAGTGGCAATTCGAGCCAGCCAAACGCGACGGCATACCGGTTGACGTGGATGCGGTCTTCGAGGTCCCCTTCCGCCTGGCTCCCCGATCTGAAAAATGACGCCCCAATTCCTCATCATCGACGCCGACGATACGCTGTGGGAGAACAACATCTATTTCGAGCGCGCCTTCGACGACTTCGTCGAGTTCCTCGATCACTCGACGCTCAAGCCACGCGAGATTCGCGCCATCCTCGACGCCATCGAGGAAGCCAACGCGCGTATCCACGGCTACGGCTCGCTCAATTTCGGCCGCAATCTGCGCCACACTTACGAGCGGCTGGCGGAGCGCGAGGTGCGGCCGGAAGATCTGGAAACAGTGATGGGGTTCGCCGCGCGCATCCTTGAGTGTCCGGTGGAGACCATCGCTGGCGTTCCCGAAACGCTCGCCTACCTGGCCGCGCGCCACGACCTGACGCTGTTCACCAAAGGTCATCCCGACGAACAAACGCTGAAGATCGACCGCTCCGGCCTGGGAAAATATTTTCAGCACACCGCCATCGTCAAAGAAAAGGACCGCGACGCATACCGCCGGCTGGTGGCCGAACGCGGCATGGAACCGGCGCGCACGTGGATGATTGGCAACAGCCCTAAGTCCGACATCAATCCCGCCCTGGCCGCGGGCTTGCGTGCGGTCTTCGTCCCGCATGCCCACACCTGGGTTCTGGAGAAGCAGGAGATTGGCGAGGCTGATGGCCGCCTGCTGGTGGTGGACCGCTTCGAGGATTTGCGGCAGCACTTCTGAGGCTCCCGTGCCGGCACACTGTGTGCGCAGGGCACGGTGTACAAGCGCACAGACTTCAGCGGATCTTCACCGAGAATTCACCTTCGGTCTCGACGCTGCCGCCGCTTCGCACGTCATACCGGGTATGAGCACTCGAAATCCGCATTCAGCCTTGGTTCCATTTGTCGCTCCGCCAATCAGCGAAGATTCGTCTTTAGGTTTCCGACCTGCGCACGGGATGGAAAGCGCATCGATTCCCAACCTGGACTATTTCGGCGCCTGCCGGCCAGCCGGCAATGTGTGCGGCGACTTCTTCGAGTTCATCCCGCTCGATGGTCGCCGGCTGTTCGCTTCTATTGGGGAAACACCCGGGCCGGGCATGTCTTCCCGAGCGGTGATGACCGCTGTTGGGGCCCACTTCCGTGGAATTGCCGCCGGCGGTCCCGGGGCCCTCGCCGTGGCGGCCTCCCGCCTCAACCGCGCGCTATGCGATGTTGCTTCGGATGGTTCGCTGACGACGCTCTTTTGCGCCTGCATCGACCCGCTGCGGCGCGCGCTGCGCTACCTGAGCGCCGGCCACGAATCGGCGCTTCTGTTGCGCGCCAACCGGTGGCGCGTCCACCGTCTGGAACCAACCGGAACCGTGCTCGGGCTCACCAGCAGGACGGTGTACCGGCAGCGGACCCTTGCTCTCGGTCCTGGCGATGTGTTGGTTGCATTCACCGGCGGCGTCACCGACGCCGTAGACCGCACCGGCCGTATCCTGGGCGAAGCGGGTGTGGTGGATGCGCTGCGGGACCACCGGGACGAACCGCCGCAGGTCCTGGTAGAGCGTATCCTCGAAGCCGTCGCGCAGCACGGCGATGGCGCCAGTCAGCCAGCCGATCGAACCGTGGTGGCAGTGCGCTTCGCCGGTTCGGCGGGCAGCCTCAGCCAGGAACGCGCCGACACATTGGCCTGTGCAGCGGCGTGACAGGGGCGGCAGACCGCGCGCGTTTGGCCGGCCTCCGGTTGCGATTAGGAAAGCTGGTCGTGCGGTGAGACCGGCTGCAACCCTGTGACGACGGAGGAGAGACGCACCAGCCTGCGCTGCCTGCGGATGCGAGCACGAGCCATCACGCGGGCAGTCTCCATGATCATCGCGCAGGCCACCAGCAAGCCGATACCGATGGCCAGCAGTGCCGATGTTTCTGTCATGCGCCTATGAAGTGCGGCGGAACGCACCGGCGTCGCAGTTCTGGGCGTACCCGGTTGGTTCCGGTACTTTTTGAGAATTTCGAGTCTTTTTATTCACTGAAGAGATGGAACACGGCGTGCCCTGTTCGCGAGGGCGCGCCACCTTCCGGCTACGGCGACGGCGGCTGGTACGCGGCCAGGCCCGGTGGCTGCGCATCCGGCTCCAGTAGCAGCGCCGTGCGGTCCGGGTAGTAGCGCAGCAGTTGCTGGTTTTCCGCATCTCCCAGGTCGCGCGCCCACACGATACGCGACTGATCGATCGCCGCGCGGTTGTACACCCACTCGTCCTGGAAGATGTGCTGCGGCGAGTAGCGCACGAACACCAGCAGTTTACCGGACACGCGGTCAAGCTGCCGGTTGACGAAGATGCGGCGCTCGGGATTGGCGTGGTTGATCGAGTCCCAAGTCTCATAGCGGCGCACCTGGGCCGACCATTCCGCCGTGTCGAAGAAAGCGTGCAGGCTATACCAGAACACGAATTGCGCTGCGCACAATAGCACCAGCAGGCGCGCAGCTTCCGGCAGCCGGCGCGATATGCGCTCCAGCCCGACCACCGAAACCAGCACAAACAGGCAGGTGACGGCGGCCACGTAGTGCAGTTGGAAGGCGGGAAAGAAATTCGTTCCCAGGGCGAACAGGGCCAGCGTCAGCGCCACCCATTGGAAGCGGCGCTCGCCGAGCGTAAATAGAAATGCCGCCAGTGCCAGGTAGAGCGGCGCCAGAAAGAAAAAGCGGTAGTAGCGCACACGGTATTCCAGGCGCAGCAGGTACGACCCCAAGGTTTCCGTGCGCTCGCCAAGGAACGACCGCTGCATCCTGTAGTCCATCAGTTGTTGCTCGGTCAGCGGCACGTGCGGCGTAACTTTGGCCTGGAAGGTCAGCGCCGCGGGCACGCCGTATTGATACTGGCTGAGCGCTTCCGGCATGGTGGTCCAGCTTCCCGTAACTTGCTTGTTCTGGACGGCCAGCAGCGCCACGGCGAGCAGCACCGGCACCGCCAGGTGCGGCAGGAACTTCGCCACGGCCCGCAATTCCGCCCGCCGCCAGGGCGCCCAGAACAGCGCCACCGCCAGGAACAGGAAGATGGATTCATAGGGCCGCGTGATCAGGTGCATCGCCAGGCCCAGGCCCAGCAGAATAGCATCGCGGCGCCGCGGCGCCGCGCGCAACCTTGGCAGCGCGCCGAAAACCAGGCAGCCCGCGGCTGCGATCCATTCCCCGCCCCAGTAATCGTTCATCCACTGGTTGAGCGGCCCGAATTCGATCACCGCCAGCAGGCCGCCCACCAGCGCCCACCGCGGGCTCACCCAGCCGCGCAGCATCCAATAACAAAGGCCGCAGAACGCCGCCGTAGCCAGCAGCACACCCGCCCAGGGATGCCCGAAGAGCGTCCACCCTATGGCCAGCGCCAGTCCCTGGCCCGGCGGATAAATCGAGGCATACGCCGGCCGCTGCAAGACGAAAAACGTTTCGAAGAATTGCGGCAACGCGTGCGGCGGATTGGCCAGCCGGAAATGCCGCAGCGTATCCGCCTCCAACAGGTGGCTGAATTCGTCGTAGAGATCGGGCGTCGGCGCAGGATGGTGCGGCAGCAGCGTCAGCCGTAGCACCACCGGCAACGCCGCGAAGACAACTATCAACCAGCCGGTGCGTGTCTCGAAGCGCCGCGCCAGAGGCGTCAGCCACGGATGCCAAATCAGCACGCCCAACACCAGCAGCGCCGCCGCAGCCATTTCCACCAAGTCGGCCGGGCTAAGGCCCTGGTTGGGGATCGTCATCGTGGGCTCCCTATGGGTTCATCGTGAAGGCGCGGCGCAGGGCTTCATTCATCGCATGTCTCACAATTCACCGTGCCGGCGTGGCGTGGCAGCCGTGCGCCACGGCCGCGCTTTTACTCAATCACCAGCAGCAGGTCCTTGGCCTCCACGTGCTGGCCCGGCTGTACCAGAACCTGGGTCACCCGGCCGGCAACGGGCGCGTAAACCGTGCTCTGCATTTTCATCGCTTCCATCACCAACAGCCGTTCGCCCTTCTGGATCACCTGGTTCATCTGCACCGCTACGGTCGAAACCACGCCGGGAATGGGAGCGCCTATCTGGCTGGGCTGATTGGGATCGGCTTTGGGCGTTGCCCGCTGCTTCACATCCAGGCTGCGGTCGCGGATATTGACTTCGCGAGGCTGGCCGTTGAGCTCGAAGAAGACGGTGCGCGTGCCGTCCGGGTGCGGCTCGCCGACAGTGAGAAACTTCACCACCAGCGTCTTGCCGGGCTCGAGCTCGATGGCCACGTCGGTGGAGCGCTCCATGCCGTAGTAAAACTGGGGCGTCGGCAGCACGTCCACGTCGCCCCACGCCTGGCGATTGTGCGCGCACTTGACGAAGACCTCAGGGTACATCAGGTAGCTGAGCACCTCGTCGTGCGCCGGCAGGCGGCCGATTTTCTTTTCGACCGCGGCTGCGGTGTCCTCCAGGCTGACCTTGGGCAGGTGCGCTCCCGGGCGGCCCTTATGCGGCTTGGCGCCGCGCAGGATGATGGCTTGCAGCTTTTTCGGCCAGCCGCCTTCGGGCTCGCCCAGCGCACCCAGGAACATCTCGGTGACCGAAGTGGGCAGTGTGAAGTTGTGTTCCGGCGTCAGCAGCTCGAACTGTTCCATGGTCATGTTGTGGTTGACCAGGAAGAGCGCCATATCGCCCACCACCTTGCTGGACGGCGTAACCTTGACGATGTCGCCGAAGCCCCGGTTGACGTCAGCGTAAGCGCGCGCCAGTTCGTGCCAGCGCGCGCCCAGGCCCATTGATTCCGCCTGCTCCTTGAGGTTGGTGTACTGGCCGCCGGGCATCTCATGAAGATAGACCTCGGCGCTGCCGGACTTGGGTCCGGTATCGAATGGCGCGTAGAATTCGCGCACTACTTCCCAGTAATCCGCGCACTGGTTGAGCGCATCCAGATCGAGCCCGGTGGCGCGCCGCGTATGCTCGAGCGCGGCTACGATGGAATTGAGATTGGGCTGGCTGGTCTGGCCGCTCATGGAGGCAATCGCCGCATCGGCGATGTGGACGCCGGCGTCGGCGGCTCTGAGGATCGAGGCTGCGTTGACGCCGCTGGTGTCGTGTGTGTGGAAGTGGATGGGAATGCCGATTTCCTGCCGCAGGGCCTTCACCAGCTTTTCGGCCGCATAAGGACGGCACAGCCCCGCCATGTCCTTGATGCCGAGCAGGTGCGCACCCATCCGCTCCAGCTCCTTCCCCATGCGGACGTAATAGTCGAGCGAAAACTTGTCGCGCGCCGGGTCCAGAATGTCGCCGGTGTAACAGATGGCGGCTTCGCACACCGAGCGCGTCTTGCGCACGGCCTCCATCGACGCCTTCATATTGGGCAGCCAGTTGAGCGAGTCGAAAATGCGGAAAATGTCGATGCCCTGCGCCGAGGCTTCGTAAATGAATTCGGCCACCACGTTATCCGGGTATGCCGTATAGCCGACGGCATTGGAGGCGCGCAGCAGCATCTGAAAACAAATATTGGGGATGGCTTCGCGCAGGCGGCGCAGGCGGACGAAAGGATCCTCGTGCAGGAACCGCATGGCCACATCGAATGTCGCTCCGCCCCACACTTCCAGGCTGAAAAGACGGTGCAGCCGGTGCGCCACGAAGTTGGCGATGCGCAGCATGTCGTAGGTGCGCACGCGGGTGGCGAGCAGCGACTGGTGGGCGTCGCGGAAGGTGGTGTCGGTGATCAGCAGGCGGCGCTCGGAGGCCGCCCAGGCGGCGAGCCCTTTCGGCCCCAGTTTGTCGAGCAACTGGCGCGTGCCGTCGGGCGGCGGCGCGGCGACGTGCAATGGAACCTTCGCGGCGTCCAGGCGCCTGGGCCGCGGCTTGCCCGCCACCGCCGGGTTTCCGTTGACGATCACGTCCGCCAGGTAACTGAGCAGCTTGGTGGCACGGTCGCGGCGCGGCGTGAAGCGGAACAGCGCCGGGTTGTCCTCCAGCCAGCGCGTGGTCGCACGGCCGGCCTGGAACTCCGGGTCGTTGACCACGTTCTCCAGAAACTGAATGTTGGTCTTGACGCCGCGCACCCGAAACTCGCGCAGGGACCGGTCCATGCGCTGGCAGGCCTGCCGGAAGGTGCGCCCCCAGGCGGTCACCTTCACCAGCAGGGAATCGTAATAGGGCGTGATCACCGCGCCCGAGTATGCCGAGCCGCCGTCCAGCCGGATGCCGAATCCGGCCGGCGAGCGGTAAGTGGATAGCTTGCCGTAATCCGGCACGAAGCCGTTGGCGGGGTCCTCCGTGGTGATCCGGCATTGCATCGCGTAGCCGTACAGCGGGATCCGCTCCTGGCGGGGCATGTCCATCTCCGCGCCGTGCAATCCCAGTCCCTGCGCCACCTGGATCTGCGAGCGCACCAGGTCGATTCCGGTCACCATTTCGGTGACCGTGTGTTCCACCTGAATGCGCGGGTTGACCTCGATGAAGTACCACTCGCCTGAGTCGGCGTCCACCAGGAACTCCACCGTGCCGGCGTTGTAATAGCCGGCGGCGCGCGCCAGGCGCACCGCGGCATCGGCCAGGGCCGAACGTAGCGCCGGATCGAGCGAAACCGCCGGCGCCACCTCGACCACCTTTTGATGGCGGCGCTGCACCGAGCAGTCGCGCTCGTAAAGGTGCAGAATGTTGCCGTGGCGATCGCCGAGGATCTGCACCTCGATGTGGCGGGCGCGGCGCACGAAGCGCTCCAGGAAGACGGCGTCGTTGCCGAACGCCGCTCCGGCTTCGCGGCGCGCCTCTTCCAGGCGTTCGGCGAAATAGGCTGGCCGGTCCACCACCCGCATACCGCGGCCGCCGCCGCCAAAAGCCGCCTTGATGATGAGCGGGAATCCGATTTCGCCGGCGATCTTCTCCGCCTGCTTGGAATGGCGCACCGGCTGGTCGGTGCCCGGCACCACCGGAATGCCGGCTTTTTCCGCCAGGCGCCGCGCCGCCGTTTTGTCGCCTAGCAGCTCCAGCAGCTCCGCGCTGGGGCCGATGAAAGTGATGCCGGCGCGATCGCAGGCGCGCGCCAGCGCCGGGTTCTCGGAAAGAAAACCATAGCCGGGATGGATGGCGTCAACGCCCTTCTCCTTTGCCAGTTCCAGAATGCCTTCGACATCCAGGTAAGCCTCCACCGGGCCTTTGCCTTCGCCGATGAGGTACGCTTCGTCGGCCTTGAAGCGATGCAGCGCCAGGCGGTCTTCCTGCGAGTAGACGGCCACCGTGCGCAGCCCCAGCTCGTTGGCCGCGCGCAGAATGCGAATCGCGATTTCGCTGCGATTGAGTGCCAGAAGCTTGTGCATGGGTGGGCCCGGCGGAAAGCGCGGTCCGCTGGTTAAGTTATGAGGATAGCAAAGCCTGGTGTGATACTAATCTAGTGACCCTGCGGACCCGCATCTATTGGCTGGGAGCGGCGGTGGCTGCCGCCGCGCTTTTGATCGCCGGCATCTACTGGTACCGGTCGCGGCCTTTCACCACCGCCCGGCTGCTCCAACGGCTGCCCGCCGATAACGCGCTGGTCCTTTCGATCGATTTCCGCGCGCTGCGGCGGGCCGGCATTCTGCAACTGCTGGACGGCTCCCAGGCAGGCCAGGACCCCGAATACCAGGCCTTCGTGCGCAAGACCAACTTCAACTACCAGCGCGACCTGGATCGGGCACTCGCGGCCTTCGCACCCACCGGCAAGTTCCTGCTGCTCGAGGGGCGCTTCGATTGGCCCCGGCTACGCGCCTACGTGGCGGAGCAGGGCGGCCGCTGCGAGCGTGACCTGTGCCGCATGCAAGGCAGCCTGCCGGAACGCCAGATTTCGTTCTTCCCGCTGCGCTCCGGCCTGATGGCGCTGGCGGTGAGCCCCGACCGCTCGGCCGTCTTGCGCCTCACCACGCCGGCGCCCGGCCCGCCCGCCGTCCCGCCTGCGGACCCGGTGTGGCTGTCCCTGCCGGTCGCCATGCTGCGGTCCGGCGACAATCTGCCCACGGGCACCCGTATGTTCGCGCACAGCTTGAGCGAGGCGGAAAGCGTCACCCTGGCCTTCGTGCCCGAGGGCCAGCGCCTGGCCGCTAAACTGGACGTGCTGTGCCGCAATGAAATCGATGCGGCCGACGCAGAGCTCGAGCTCACCCGTGTCACCAGCGTGCTGCGCCAGATGATTGCCCGCGAAAATCAGAGCCCCAATCCGGCCGACTTGAGCGGCGTGCTTGCCGCCGGCAGCTTTCGCAGCGGCGGCAAACGGGTATACGGCTATTGGCCCATCGAACGCAGTTTCGTCGAGAACCTTTTCGGGGGCCAACACCCCTGATAGCAGTAACTTACATGGCGATTTAACAACGGACCTTAACTTTCGTCAACACCGCGCTGCTTGCCAAATTGGGGCTCGTAACCCCGTTCCCGATCGACTATTTTAAAGGGGTATATAGTTGTGTCTGCGGAGGCTGTATGAGAAGGGTTTCCTTTATCGCGATTTGCCTGATGGCCGGCTGGCTGGCCATGGCGGCGAACGCGCCGGACAACCCAAAACACGGGTCCGCCCCGGCACCGTCCGCTGTCAGGGACCAGGACCAGGATCAGGACCAAGTCGACGTGGTGGTGGAGCTCCCGGGAACTCCCGCGCAAAAGACGGACGCCGGCAAGCCCGGGCTTCCGGCCGCGGCGGAATCATCCAAGTTGGGCGGCAACACAGCGCCGGCCGCGACCGCTTCGCGCAACTCCACGAAGGTGTTTTATCCCCCGGCCTTCGAACAGAATAGCGCGCTTTTCTGCCAGAAGATGATCGGCGAGTGGACGGCTGACGATGCCCGTTTTCTGCTCGGTCAGCCGGCGCGCGAGCGCCCGGCGTACGGCGACAACCAGACCGTCAACGGCCACATCTACGCGTTTTCAGATCCAACCGGCCGTTACAAGGAACTGGAGCTGGACTTCGAATCCGGAACCGGCCTGTTGAGAACCGTCTTCGTGTATCCGCAGAACATGACCTGGCAGGAATGCCGCCGCCAGTGGGGTGGCGAGGTCAGTGCCACCGAGGCCAATAAGGGCCGCAAGTTCTACTCCTACATGGACCGGCGGCTGGACGTCCTGGTGGATCCAGCCGGCAAGGTCATCAGCCTGGGCCTGTACTGAAACCGCTGCTTGCCTGAAACCACGCGCCGCGCCGCTACGTTAAATGATTGAGCTGGTAGTTCCAGACGCCGCGCTTGGGCGTATAGTGTATTTAGAGGGAGTTCCCCCATGAAGCGCCAATTCACGTCTCTTGTGACGATTTTCGCCGCTCTCAGCCTGCTGGCCGGCGGTGCGTATGGCGATGACAACAAGAACAAGAACAACGATCCGGACGCCATTGGGGATCGCGACGTCGGCAGTGGCATCAACTTCTACTCGCTCGAGAAGGAGATTGCGCTCGGCAAGCAGTTGGCAACCGAGGTCGAGCGCCAGGCCAAGGTCATCGACGACCCGATCATTGCCGAGTACATAAACCGCATCGGCCAGAATATCGTCCGCAACTCCGACGCTAAGGTGCCCTTCACCATCAAGGTGCTGGATAGCGAAGAGGTGAATGCCTTCGCACTTCCGGGCGGATTCTTCTTTGTGAACTCCGGCCTAATTCTGAAAGCCGATACCGAAGCCGAACTGGCTGGTGTGATGGCGCACGAGACTGCCCACGTCGCCTGCCGCCACGCCACGCGCCAGCAAACCAAGGGCGACATGATGGAGATCGGCGCCATCGCTGGCTCGATTTTCACCGGCTGGACGTGGACCGGCTACGCCATCCGCCAGGGGATGGGGTTGGCGATTCCCATGACCATGCTGCAGTTCACCAGGGTCGAAGAGAGGCAAGCCGATCATTTCGGCTTGCAGTACCTCTATAAGGCGGGCTACGACCCCACTGCGTTTATCGATTTCTTCGAAAAAATCGAGACCATGGAAAAGAAGAAGCCGGGCTCGATCGCCAAGGTCTTCATGACCCATCCTATGAACGATGATCGGATCAGGGCGGCGCAAGAGGAGATCCAGAGCGAATTCAAGGCCAAGGACGAGTACGTGGTCAACACCTCGGAATTCAACGACGTCAAGGCCCGGCTGGCAATGCTGCACAACCGGCATAAGGTGGATTCCAAGGAAGATCCGAACCGGCCGCGCCTGCGCCGCGCTCCCGGCACCGGCAATGGCCCGGTGGACGACGGCACAGGTACCCAGAATCCCGACGACGACAGCGGCCGTCCGACCCTGAAGCGCCGCGACGGCAGCCAGCAATAAAGTCTCGTGGTGCAGCACTAGTGCATGGCCGACACTCCTGCCGGAGTGCCGATGCCCATAAAAAAGCGGAAATGTCGAGATGACTCTCGACACAGAACGCACGATTGCGTGCGCCACGGTGGTCTATTCCAGCAGCCGGTTCAGTTCCCGCACCACCGCAAACGCGTCGGCGACATAAACCACATCGGCTTTGCCGCGTGCCCAGCCGCAGTTGGGATCGAGGTTGACGGCGCGGCGCTCGGTCACGAAGCGCCAGCCTACCACGTGCGGTTCTTCGCCGTGGCAGCAGGTCGAGAGGCCTTTCGGATGGCGCGGCGTGGCGCCGGTTTGGCCCACCTGGTTGAGATGCGTCATGAAGGGCAGCACGGCCTGGCCTTCGCCGCTCAAATCGACCAGCGACTTGCTGCCGCCAAGCGAGGCTTGGGCGCCGCGCAACGCACCGAGGATCAGTTGCTGCGCTTCCTCCACGTGCACCGCGCCATCGGGCTGCTTCTTGGTCCAGCCGGCGCCGGCAACGAACAGCAGCTTGGCATCCGGGCGGATGGTCTGCTCATCGGCCTTGGGCGCGCGAACGCCGGTCACGGTGGTACGCGACTGCGGTGCTTCTGCCGTAACAATTTCCACCTGCGCCGGGCCGGTAGCCTTTCCGCTCCAAGGCGCAAAGCAGCCGGCGTCGAGCAGCACCAGCCACGGGCGCGCGGTCCGCGTCAGCACCGCCTCCATGCGCTGCCGGTAGAACCAGCGGTCGACGGCCGGAGCGCCATCGCGCACGGCCAGCCCCGTGGCGTGACTGTCGATGCGGCCGCCCAGCCGGTACGCCACGCCGGGAAGCGCGCGCGCCCAGCG
>JBAVYH010000115.1:0-6728 GCA_049698695.1 Bryobacteraceae bacterium
GCCAACGATCTTTCGGCGGCCGCGCGCTACGTGATCGCGCGCATTCCGGTGGGCCGCAATCCGCGCAGTATCGCGCTCTCTTCAGATGGGACGACCCTGTGGGTGGCCAATCGCCTGGACGACAGTATTTCGATCATCGACACCGCGCGCCTGGCGGTGAGCGGCACGGTCGCGCTTGGCGGGCCGGCCACGCTGACGCCGCAACGGCGCGGGGAGCGCCTGTTTTACTCTTCGGCGGTCTCCTTTGGCCACAGTTTCGGCTGCGCCAACTGCCATCTGGATTCCACCTTCGACGGCCTCAACTGGGACCTGGAACCGGATGGCTTCGGCATCGACATCGTCGACAACCGGGCGCTCGAGGACATCGGCGACACCTCGCCATTCAAATGGAATGGGCAGAACCCCGATCTCCAGACGGAATGCGGCCCGCGCACCGAGCGTTTCTTCTTCCGCTCGCAGGGCATCCGCGGCGATGATCTGGAGGACCTGGTGAGCTATATCAAGGCCATCCCGCTGCGTCCCAACCGCTACCGCGCTCCCGATGGCGAGCTAACGCCGGCACAGGAGCGCGGCAAGGCCATCTTCCTGCGGACGACCCGCAAAGACGGCACTCCCATTCCGGAAGGGCTCCAGTGTTTCGTTTGCCATTCCGGCAAGTATTACACCAACCAACTCGTGGCCGATGTCGGCACCGGCAAGCCCACCGACCGCTCGCCCCTGGTCGATACTCCGGAACTGACCAACGTGGTCAATAGCGCGCCGTATCTCCACGATGGCTCGGCACAGACCCTGGAAGAAATCTGGACCGTTTTCAACCCCAAGGATCAGCACGGCGTCACCAACGATCTTGTCAAGGATGAGCTCAACGACCTCATCGAGTACCTGAAAACCTTATGAGAGCCACGATCATCGCCGCACTCCTCGCCGCTTCCGCGCTCTTCGCTCAGGATCTGCCGCGGTTTCGCTGGGAGAACTTCACCACCGCCAACGGTCTGCCCGACAATCGCGTCTACAACGTTTGCGTGGACGGCGACCGTATCTGGGCTGGCACCGATAACGGGCTGGCGCTTTATGAGAACGGCAAATGGCGCGTGTTCACGACGGCCGATGGGCTGGCCCACCGCGCCGTGCTCTACCTGGCGCTGGATAAGAAGACACACACCCTTTGGATCGCCACCATGGGCGGGCTGAGCCGCTACTCGGCCGGCCGCATCGACACCTTCACGCAGCTCAATAGCGGCTTGCCTAACGACGTCGTCTACGGCGTCACGGTTCAGGGCGACCTGGTCTGGGCGGCCACCGCCGCCGGCGCCGCCCGCTACGACACGCGCACCAACCAGTGGAGCATCTTCAACGAGCGCAACACGCCCATGGAGGAGATCTGGACTTACAACGTGAGCGCCGGGGAAGACAAGGTATACTATGCCGTATGGGGGGGAGGGGTCTTGGAGTACGACGTCAAGACCGAACGCTGGAAGGATTATAGAGATCCCGATGGCGAAACGGAAATCGTGCTCTTCAAGAACCAGGGGCTGATCCACGATATCACCTCGTCGGTCAGTTACGTCAATCATATTCTTTGGGCCTCCACTTACTTCGGGGCCAGCCGGTATGACGGCCGTAACTGGCGTAACTTCCTGGATAAGGACAGCGGCCTGCCCAGCAATTTCATAAACCAGGTGAAAACCCTGGATGGTACACGCGCCTGGTTCTCCACTGACAAAGGGCTGGCGTATTTCGATGGCGTTGAGTGGGCCACTTACCGGCCCGCTCTCGATACGCACGCGCCGGAAATGCTGGTGCGCGACGGGAAGGGAGTTGTTACGCGCGTGCCTGTCACCACCGCGCCCGCCTTTCCTTACACTTTTGGCATCGATTTTCAGAATGACGACGTTTGGGTGGCCACGGCCAAAGGCCTGAGCCACGGAATCCGCATTAAACCGGGAGACAAGTAAACCATGACGATACTCGATACATTGGACCGGATCGGCAAGACCACTCAAGTGAAGAAGAGCGCCATCACGGAGCCATCCGTCCTCAACGAGGCTTATAGTTACGACAAGCCCAGCTCCTTTTCGCGCGGGTTGCGCATCGATCTCGACAACCTGGTAATTCTTTTAATTTCCGGCACCGCCAGCATCGACGAGCAGGGCCGGACCGTCCATATCGGCGACTTTGACGCGCAGCTTCGCCGCACCTATTACAACATCACCGGACTGCTGGCTGCCGAAGGCGCCACTTGGAAGGACGTGGTCCGCACTACCTGCTACCTGCGCGACATCGAGCGCGACTACGCCGCCTTCAACGATGGGCGCACGGCTTTTTTCCGCGAACAGGGTCTCGATCCGCTGCCGGCTTCGACCGGCATCCAGGCCATCCTGTGCCGCCCCGAGCTGTTGGTGGAAATCGAAGCGATCGCGATGTTCGTTCCCAAACCGAAGGAGTAAAAAATGTTTCCGGCAGGAGCATGGCGCGGGCTGGTACCCGGCGCGGCCGGCGGCCTTGGCCGCCTCTTCGGGCATGGCGGCCATTGGATTCCGCGAAAGAACGCGGCGATGCTGGCGCTTCTGCTGGCGGCGCCGCTGGCGTGGGCGCAATCGAACACTTGCTCCTGCGGCGCCGACCCGACCGGCCCGCCGAAGATCCGCAGCACGGCATCCTACGCCAACACTCCCGAGGATCTGAAGCCGTTTTCCAAGTTCACCAAGCCCTATTACGAGAACTACACCTCAACACCGGATTACTCCGGCGCCGCTGATTACGTGCCGACGGTGAAGGCGTCCGACGTTTCCGAGGTTGCCATCGGCTTCCTGGGGCCGATCGAACAACACAGGGATATCGCTCTCGGCACAGCCATGCTGCACGGCGCGCAGATGGCGATTGACGAGGCCAACGCACGCGGCGGTTACGGCGGCAAACCGTTCCACCTCAAGCTCCACAACGATGCGGCCACCTGGGGGGCATCGAGCAACGAAATCGTCAAGATGATCTACGACGAAAAGGTCTGGGCCATGCTGGGATCGATCAGCGCCGATTCCACCCACATCGCCTTGCGCGTTTCTCTGCGCTCCGAGCTGCCGATTGTCAACAGCGCTTCGACGGACCCCACTATACCCGAGACCCTGATTCCGTGGATCCTCACCAGCATCCAGGACGACCGCGTGCAAGGCTACACACTGGCCCGCAGAATTTACACCGATCTCGGTCATAAGCGCGTCGCCCTGCTGCGCGTCAACGAGCGATACGGCCGTCTCGGCGTCGTCAAGTTCCGCGAAGCCTCCGTGCGTCTCGGTCATCCCCTCGTGATCGAACAGAAATTCCAGCCCGGCGACCAGAGCTTCACCCGTGAGCTGCAGGTGATCAACGATTCCCGCGTGGACGCCATTGTGCTTTGGGCCGACGCTCCGGCGGCCGGCCTGATTCTCAAACAGATGCAGCAAATGGGCATGAAGCAGCCTGTCTTCGGCGCCGCGCGGGTGCTGGGCGACGGCTTGATCGCGAACGCGGGCAAAGCGGCGGAAGGGCTGGAAGTGGTCTACCCGTTCAATCCCGATCGCGACGACCCGGTCTGGCTTGATTTCCAGAAGCGCTTCACGGCCCGCTATCAGGCCAAGGTGGACGCGTTCTCGGCCTTGGGCTTCGATACCATGAATATCCTGCTCGACGCCATCTGCCGCGCCGGCTTGAACCGGGGCCGTATCCGCGACGCCCTGTACAGCCTCGAGCGGTACAAAGGCGTCACCGGCGAAATGGTGTTCGATCCCAACGCCAAGAACGTCGCGCCGCTTTGGCTCGGCAAGGTGAAGGACGGAAAGCTCACCTGGCGCCGCTATCCCATGGATGAACCTTACGCCAAAGTCGGCGAACACGGCGTAGAGTACGTGGGGCCGAAGGTGGCCGATGCGCCCGCCGGCGAGCGCAAAATTGGCGTCTTCGGGCCCGGCGCCGAGCCTCTAGCGGCGCGCCTCAGCGCCGCCGGTTACCGCGTGGTCGGCGTCTCGTCCGAACAGGCGTGGGGCAAGGCCTCCGATCAACTGGTGAAGCTGGTGTACGATCCCAGCGTGCTCGGCCTGGTCGCCACCGACCGCGCTTCGGCCCACCTGGCCGAGCAGATCGCCGTCAAGACGTTCATCCCCGTCATCGGCATTTCTTCCGACCGCTCACTAACATCCACCAACATCGCTTGGATCTTCCGGCTGGATCGAGGGACCACCCCCGCCGATGCCGTCCGCTGCCTGACCGATGCGGCCAACCGCGCCGGCCCCAACCGTGAAGCCATCAGGGACTATCTGGCCAAGGGTAACCTGGTCGCGGGCCGCTATGCCTTTCGCTCCACCGGCGAACTCCAGTAACTTCCGGGAGTGAGGGCCACGGGGCGCATGAGGCTTACACACCGCTCGCAAAAGCAGGCAAAGGGGCCACGGGTTCTTGGGTAACTGCGGAGCCTCGCGGTGATGAAGTTAGCGCGGATTGATCAAGCCCGGCGCGCCACTCACCCGCGAGAGAAGCGGCATCGCCGGCCGTGAGCCGGTGGCCACTGCCAAACGCCGCTCCATCGCCAGTCCGGCCGTGCGGAATTCGTGCTGCACCATGCGGATAGCCGTGCGCCGGCCTGTCGAGCGGATGATCTTGCCGTATACCATCAGTTGTAGGGGAGCCACGTTGTGGAGCATTACGGGCCAATTGATCAACAGCTCCACATTGAGGCCCGGCGGCAGAGGACGCCCGGCATCGAAGAGGATTCCGCCGCTAGACACATCTACCGTTCGGCCCTCACCACCCTCGAGCAGGCGGCGGCGCCGAATCAGCTTCCAGCGCAGGTCCAGTTCAAGCTCATAGCGCTTGTCCCGGCGCCGATCACCGGCGATCGTGTCGAATTGCTGAATGGCCTCATCCCAATTCATTGCAGCACCCGTCGTAGCCTGTCTCGGTGGATTAGTCTCGCGCAGTCTTTATTATGCAGACCCGCAGTGCTTCTCTACAGTCATGGGAGTACTTGCCGGGTAACAGCGGTTCTACGAACGTTACCCCTTAACGCTGCTGCCTCCATATGTTAGCCGAAACCCCTGCTATCCTCAAAGAAAGTGCAGGAGCAATGAACCGTGAACGGAGCCCGTTTAGCTCTAGTACTATTGGCGGCGACGTCTTTCCTCCCCGCGCAGGACCTGAAGGAGTTCGAGAAACGAGTTACCGAATTCACCTTGGCCAATGGCCTGCACTTCACGGTGGTGGAGCGGCATGACGCCCCTGTTGCATCCTTCCACACTTTTGTAAACGCGGGCTCAGCAGACGATCCCGCGGGCGAGACCGGCCTGGGCCACATGTTCGAGCACATGGCGTTCAAAGGCACTGAGAGCATCGGTACCAGGAACTGGGCAGCCGAGAAAAAAGCCTTGCAAACTGTGGAAGACGTCTACGACCGGATAGACGCCGAGCGCAACAAAGGGCCCAAGGCCGACCAAAGCAAGATAGATTACCTCGGCATGCAGCTCAAAGAAGCGATTGATATGGCGCAGTCCTATGTAGAATCCGACGAGTACACGCGGATCATCGCGGAAAACGGCGGCGTCGACCTCAATGCCGACACCTCCTTTGACTATACCGAGTACTTCTGCAGCCTCCCCTCCAATCGCATCGAGTTGTGGTTTCTCCTCGAGTCGCAGCGCTTCCTGCACCCGGTGTTCCGCGAGTTCTACAAGGAACGCGACGTGGTGCAAGAGGAAAACCGCATGCGCAATCAGCCTGGCTCGTCGGGCGAGCTATGGCGGGACTTTGTGGCTTCGGCCTTCGAGGCCTTCCCCTATCGCAATCCGCCCGGCGGCTGGCCGAGCGACGTGGATAGCCTGCGGCGCGGCATGGCCCAGGAGTTCTTCGAAAAATACTACGTGCCCGCTAATATCAACATCGCCATTGTGGGCGATGTGGATCCGGCACAGGCGCGGCGCCTGGCGGAGCGCTACTTCGGCCCCGTGCCGGCACGTCCGCTGCCGCCGCTGATTCACACTGTCGAACCGGTGCAGGACGGCCCCAAGACGGCGATCGTGGAGTCGCGCAACCAGCCGCTGTTCGCCGCCGGCTTCAAGCGGCCGGACCAATACGACAAGGACGATCCGGTGTACGAGGTGATTGCGCTGATTCTCTCCAGCGGCCGCACCGGCCTGCTTTACACGGGGCTGGTGCAGCAGAAGAAGATCGCGCTCGATGCAGAGGCCGCGCCGGCCTACCCGTCGGCGCGCTATCCGAGCCTTTTCGTCGTCTTCGTGGCGCCCGCGGTGGGGCACACCGTGGAAGAAAACCAGAAGGCGCTGGACGGCGTGCTGGCTCGGCTGGCGGCGCAGCAGATCGACGCGCAGACCTTGCAGCGCGTGAAGACCAAGGCCCGCGCGGCGGTGATTCGCCGGCTGGACAGCAACCCCGGCCTGGCAGCCGCGCTGGCGGTGGATTACGGCAGTTACGGGGACTGGCGGAAGCTGTTCACCCAGCTCGACGACCTGAACAAGGTGACGGCCGAAGATGTCGAGCGCGTGGCGCGTAGCTGCTTCGTGGCGCAGAACCGCACGGTGGCTTTCACGGTTTCACCGCACGAGCTCAAAGCCGCCGGCGCCGGGGAGGGCCGGCCATGAACCTGCTTCCGCTGCTGGCGCTGGTGGCCGCCGGTTACACGCCCTCCCAAGTGCCGCCGCCGCTGCCGGCGGCCCAGCCGCGGCGAAGCGCCGCCCCTCCATCGC
>JBAVYH010000116.1:0-7313 GCA_049698695.1 Bryobacteraceae bacterium
AGGCTCAATTCCTCTGCATCCTGCATGCTGATGATCAACCCCCAGCATGCGCACACCCTCCTCCAGGCTCATCCTGTGTTAGAAACAGGCTCACCTTCAGGCTCATCCTGCATTAGACAAGACTCCCAGTTGCGCGGGTTGGATTCAATCTGGTACACTGCTGGATGTTCCGAAGGTACGCTCAGTGGGAGGTTCGTTTGTCTGTTTGGAAGGCGAACCGCTTGCACCAATGAGGTCACATGGCGCGTAAACCAGGCAAACACTATCAATCCGCCCGAAAACAGGTGGAAACCCGCGAATACCAGCTCGAAGAGGCTGTGACGCTCATCCAGAAAATCAAGTTCGCCAAGTTCGACGAGACCGTCGAGGTCCACATGCGGCTCGGCGTCGATCCTAAGCACGCCGACCAGATGGTGCGCGGGACGGTGTTGATGCCGAACGGGCTGGGCAAGTCGAAAAAGGTACTGGTGATCGCCAGCGGGGACAAACAGCGCGAGGCAACCGAGGCTGGCGCCGACTTTGTAGGCGGCGAGGACATGGTCAACAAGATTCAGTCGGAAAACTGGACGGATTTCGACGCCGTGATCGCCACCCCGGACATGATGCGATCGGTCGGCAAGCTGGGCAAGGTGCTGGGGCCGCGCGGCCTGATGCCGAACCCCAAGACCGGCACGGTGACGGTGGACGTAGTCAAGGCGCTCAAGGAAATCAAGGCCGGCAAGGTGGAGTTCCGAGTGGATAAAACCGGTATCATTCACGCGCCGGTGGGAAAGATCAGCTTCGCCGCGCCCAAGCTGGTGGAAAACGCCGCGACCCTGATTACGGCGGTGATCAAGGCCAAGCCGGCGGTGGCGAAGGGCAAGTACGTGAGAAGCGCGACCATTTGCTCCACGATGGGGCCGGGCGTTGCCGTCGACACCGCGCCGTTCAGCGTAAAGGCGGTCTAAGGCGCCGACAGGTGTTTCCATGAAAAAGAAGTCAGAGAAGAAGAAGGACATTGACGCGCTGCACCAGGACCTGGAGCACTCCGGCAACCTGTTCGTGACCGGCTATGAAAAGCTGCGCGTGGAGCAGGATTTCGAACTGCGCAAGGCGGTGCGCGGCGCGGGCGGCAAGTACCGCGTGATCAAGAACAACCTGGCGGAGAAAGCCGCCGAGGGCACGCCCTCCGAAGCGGTGCTCAAGAACCTGCGCGGCATGACCTCGCTGGCATACACGAGCAGCGATCCGGTGGCGCTGGCCAAGGCGCTGACCACGTATGCCAAAGCCAACCCGTCGTTCACCTTCAAGGCGGGAATCGTGGAAGGCCGGGTGATCGACGTGCGGGCCATCAATGAGCTGGCCAGCATGCCGTCGAAGGAAGAGATCTTTGCGAAGCTGTTGTACCTGATCAACGCACCGGCCGAGCGGCTGGTGACGGTTATGCAGGCGGTGGGCCGCAATCTGGCCGTGGTGGTGGATCAGGGAGTGAAGGAAAACAAGTTTCAGGCGTGAGGGCCGGGCACGCGGGGCCCGCGCCGGCGATTTTTGATTCCAAGGAGTGCAAGAGAGATGGCGGACATTAACGCAATTGCGGAACAGATTCAAGGGCTGACGCTGCTGGAGGCATCCCAACTCGTCAAGCTGCTCGAGGAAAAGCTCGGAGTATCGGCGGTGGCTGCCGCTCCGGTGATGGTGGCGGGCGCCGGCGGCGGCGCAGCGGCTGCTCCGGCGGCCGAAGAGAAGACCGAGTTCACCGTGGTTCTGACGGCGGTCGGCGCGAACAAGATCAACGTGATCAAGGCGGTTCGCGAGGTCACCAGCCTGGGCCTGAAGGAAGCCAAGGACCTGGTGGATGGCGCTCCCAAGCCGGTCAAGGAAGGCGTCAGCAAGGAAGAAGCCGAGACCATCAAGAAGAAGTTCGCCGACGCCGGCGCGACCGTCGAGGTGAAGTAAATCTCCGGGCCCGGGGCGTGAGCCTCCGGCAAAAGCCCTGGCGGCGCGGCCGCCGTGGTTGCCCGTGTTGCTGTGGTTTGACTGCGGATGCAAGTCTTGCTAATATAAGTAGTTGGGCTTTCGATTTCGCGGACTCGATTCCCATTGGAGAAAGTGATTCCCGAATCCTGGCACTTCAATTGCAGTTCGCGTGAAACTGCCGAGAGGATACCCCTGTCTGTTTCGCGCCGTCAGGATTTCTGTACCCGCCCGACCACAGGCTCAAGCGTCATCGCCAGCGCCTCCGCGACGCCAGTTCGCATCCTGCCCCTTTTCATACATTCGGCGCTCCAAGAGGTCCCGCCTCCGGGAGCGCCTTTGGTTCTGTGCTTGTAGCCCCGGTCTCTTTGCGTTGGCTGTCCGGCCGTCAGGAGTTAAAGAATGGCAAATCAAAATAACGGCGCCGCCCCCGAGCGAGTTGATTTTTCCAAGATCAAGACGTCAATCCCGATTCCGAACCTGATCGAGGTGCAGAAGAACTCGTACGAGCGGTTTCTGCAGATGGACCAGTTGCCGAATGAGAGGGAAGACATCGGTCTCCAGACTGTGTTCAGCTCGGTGTTTCCGATTTCGGACTTCCGCGGTGTCAGCGACCTGGAGTTCGTCGACTATTCGATTGGTAATTGGGAGTGCAAGTGCGGCAACCTCAAAGGGCTGCACCACCTGCGCTCGACGTGCCGCAATTGCGGAGCCGCGGTGCGCACCGACCCGTTCCACGCCGGCGACATTCTCTGCCAGCGCTGCGGAACCTTTAACAAGAACGTGGTCACGTTTTGCAACAAGTGCGGCGACCCGGTGGGCTTGCAGTTGAAGTACGACATGCAGGAATGCCAGGAGCGCGGCATGACGTACGCCGCGCCGCTGAAGGTGACCATCCGGCTGACGGTGTATTCCAAAGATCCGGAAACGCAGAAGAAGAGCGTGCGGGACATCAAGGAGCAGGAGGTTTTCTTCGGCGAAATCCCCCTGATGACCGACAACGGCACGTTCATCATCAATGGCACCGAGCGCGTGATCGTCAGCCAGTTGCACCGTTCGCCAGGGGTGTTCTTCGAGCGCGTTCCGGCGCAGGGCTACTTTCTGGGCAAGATCATTCCCTACCGCGGAAGCTGGGTCGAGTTCGAGTACGACAACAAGAACCTGCTGTATGTCCGGATCGACCGGAAACGGAAATTCTACGGCTCCGTGTTTCTGCGCGCGCTGGGCCTCAAGACGGACGCCGACATTCTGCGCGCGTTTTATCGCATCAGCAAAATCACCATTAAGGACAAGAAGCTCTACTGGAACGTGGACGAGGGCCTGACCGGGCTCAAGCTTTCCCACGCCATCTCGACCAAGGGCGGGGAAACAGTGGTGGCGCAAGGCAAGAAGATCACCCCGTCGCTCTTCAAGGAAATCCAGAAGGCCAAGATCGAGCGCGTGGAAGTGGCGGCGAACGATCTGGAAGGCGCCTACGCGGCCGCCGACGTTTGGGACAAGGAAACGGGCGAAGTATTCATCGACGCCAACAGCGAAATCACGACCACCATCCTCAGCAAGCTGATCGAGGCCGGGGTGGACGATGTCGATGTGTTTTTCCCGGAACGCGATGAAGTGGGGACGGTAATTTCAGCGACGTTGAAGAAGGACGCGATCAAGACCCAGAACGAAGCGCTGATCGAGATTTACCGCAAGCTGCGTCCGGGCGATCCGCCGACGCTCGACACGGCCACACAGCTCTTCCAAGGGATGTTTTTCGACCCGCGCAAGTACGATTTCTCCCGCGTGGGCCGCATGAAGTTCAACATCAAGCTGCACGACAAGGCGGACGCGACCAGCCTGGACAAGCGCACGCTGGACAGCGAAGACTTCCGCGCCACTATCACCTACCTGCTCAAGCTGCGCAAGGGCATCGGGGCGGTGGACGACATCGACCACTTGGGCAACCGGCGCGTGCGCGCGGTGGGCGAGCTGCTCGAAAACCAGTTTCGCATCGGCTTGGTGCGCATGGAGCGCGCCATCAAGGAAAAGATGTCGGTGTACCAGGAGATGTCGACCGCCATGCCGCACGACCTGGTGAACGCCAAGCCGGTGATGGCGGCAATCCGCGAGTTCTTCGGCTCCAGCCAGCTTTCGCAGTTCATGGACCAGACCAACCCGCTCTCGGAGATCACCCACAAGCGTCGTCTTTCGGCGCTGGGACCGGGCGGCCTGAGCCGCGAGCGCGCCGGCTTCGAAGTGCGCGACGTGCATCCCACGCATTACGGCCGCATCTGCCCGATTGAAACGCCGGAGGGTCCGAACATCGGGCTGATCTCCTCGCTGTCCTGCTTCGCGCGGATCAACGAATACGGCTTCATTGAAAGCCCGTACCGCAGGGTGGAAAAGGGCGTGGTGATCGACCAGGTGAAGATCCTCAACCCCGGCGACCTGGATTACAAAGTGGGCGACACGGTGTCGCGCACGCAGGCCGAGGAAACCAACCGCAAGCTCAGCGCCAAGAAACAGCCGGCCGAGTTCGTGGCCCACTGCGAGTACCTTTCCGCCTGGGAGGAAGACAAGTACACCATCGCCCAGGCCAACGTGGCGCTCGACGAAAAGGGCCGCATCGTACCCGAGCTGTGCAACGCGCGCCAGGCCGGCAACTTCGTGCTCAAGCCGCGGGATGAGATCGAGTACATCGACGTCAGCCCCAAGCAACTCGTCTCGGTGGCCGCGAGCTTGATCCCGTTCCTCGAAAACGACGACGCCAACCGCGCACTGATGGGTTCCAACATGCAGCGGCAGGCGGTGCCGCTGCTGCGCGCCGACGCGCCTTACGTGGGCACCGGTATGGAGTACGTCACCGCGCGCGATTCCGGCGCTGTGGTGCTGTGCAAGCGCTCCGGCGTGGTGGATTCGGTGGATAGCGAGCGAATCATCGTCCGCGTGGAAGGCGCGGCTCATGAAGGCCAGCTTTCGCGCGAGGTGGGCGCCGATATCTACCAGCTCACCAAGTTCAAGCGCTCCAACCAGAACACCTGCATCAACCAGAAACCGATTGTGGAAGTCGGGCAGCGGGTGGTGAAGGGCCACGTGCTGGCCGACGGCCCCTGCACCGACATGGGCGAGCTGGCGCTGGGACGCAACGTGCTGGTGGCTTTCATGCCCTGGCGCGGGTACAACTTCGAAGACGCCATCCTGGTCAGCGAGAAGCTGGTCAAGGAGGATTACTACACTTCGATCCATATCGAGGAGTTTGAAATCGAGGCCCGCGACACCAAACTGGGCCCGGAGGAAATCACCCGCGACATTCCCAACATCGCCGATTCGTTCCTGCGCAACCTGGACGAGAGCGGCATCATTCGCATCGGCGCCACGGTGAGACCGGGCGACATTCTGGTGGGCAAGGTGACGCCCAAGGGCGAAACCCAGCTCACGCCGGAGGAAAAGCTGCTGCGCGCCATCTTCGGCGAAAAGGCCGGCGACGTGAAAGACGCCTCGCTGTTTTGCCCGCCGGGCATCGAAGGCACGATCGTGGATTGCAAGATCTTTTCGCGCAAGGGGCAGGAAAAGGACGAGCGCTCGCGGGCGATCGAAGAAACGCAGATCCAGCGCCTGCAGCGCAACCTGCAGGATGAAATCCGCATCCTCACCGACGAGCGCGCCAAGCGCTTGGGCAATTTGCTGGAAGGCAAGAAGCTGCTGGCCGACCTGCACGACGAAAAGACCAATAAGCGCCTGCTCAGCAAGGACACGGAGCTGACGCGCGAAATCATCGAGAAGGTGAAATCGCGCGATCTCAAGCGAATGCGGCTGACCAACAAGGACCCGCGGCTCAACGAGCAGATCGACGAGATCGAGGAGATGACGTCGCGCCAGATCGCGGTGCTGGAAAAGATCACCGACGAAAAGACGGCCAAGCTGCGCAAGGGCGACGAGCTGCCTCCGGGCGTCATCAAGCTGGTAAAGGTCTACATCGCCATGAAGCGCAAGCTTTCGGTGGGCGACAAGATGGCGGGCCGCCACGGCAACAAGGGCGTGATCGCGCGCATCCTGCCGGAAGAGGACATGCCTTACATGCCGGACGGGACGCCGGTCGAAATCGTGCTCAACCCGCTGGGCGTGCCCTCGCGCATGAACGTGGGGCAGATTCTGGAAACGCACCTTGGCTGGGCCGCCCAGGCCTTGGGCGTGCAGTTCGCCACGCCCGTGTTCGACGGCGCCACCGAGCGCGAAATCAAGCGCGCCCTCACCGAAAGCAAGCTGCCGACCTCGGGCAAGACCAAGCTTTACGACGGCCTCACTGGCACCGAGTTCGAGCAGCCGGTAACGGTGGGCTACATCTACATGATGAAGCTCTCGCACCTGGTGGATGACAAGATTCACGCGCGCTCCATCGGGCCGTACTCGCTGATCACGCAGCAGCCGCTCGGCGGCAAGGCGCAGTTCGGCGGCCAGCGCTTCGGCGAAATGGAAGTCTGGGCGCTCGAAGCTTATGGCGCTGCGTATATTCTGCAGGAACTGCTCACGGCCAAATCGGACGACGTGTATGGCCGCGCCAAGATTTACGAAGCGATTGTCAAGGGCGAAGCGGCCATTGAGCCCGGCGTGCCGGAATCGTTCAACGTGCTGATTCGCGAGTTGCAGTCGCTGTGTCTGGATGTCGAGTTGATGAAGAAGCCGCAGGAAGTGACGGATACTGCGCTGGCGGCTGACTAGCAACGGACCAAAAGGAATGGGGCCGCGGAGGTTCCTCCGCGGATGGTTATGGCTTTGAGGTTTTAGGTTTTCGAACTGGAGGCTATTTTGAGATCCTCTCCGTACGATCGGGCGAATTTGATCGCGGATTTCGATTCGATCCGCATTTCTCTGGCGTCTCCGGAAAAAATCCGGAGCTGGTCTCATGGCGAAGTGACCAAGCCGGAAACCATCAACTACCGCACCTTCAAGCCGGAGCGCGACGGATTGTTCTGTGCGCGCATTTTTGGTCCGACCCAGGATTGGGAGTGCTTGTGCGGCAAGTACAAGCGCATGAAGCACCGCGGCGTGATCTGCGACAAGTGCGGCGTGGAAGTCACGCTGGCGCGCGTGCGACGCGAGCGGTTGGGCCACATCGAGCTGGCCAGCCCCTGCTCGCACGTCTGGTTCTTCAAGGGCCTTCCCAGCCGCATCGGCCATCTGCTGGATATCACGCTGCGCGAACTCGAGCGCGTCCTCTACTTCGAGGCTTACGTGGTGGTCGAGCCGGGCGAGGTGGAGAGCCTCAAGCGCGGCGAAGTCATCACCGACGAGCGCAAGCGCCAGCTAGACCAGGAGTTTCCCGGCAAGTTCGTCGCCATGATGGGCGCCGAGGGCATCAAGGAACTGCTCAAGAAGGT
>JBAVYH010000117.1:0-5166 GCA_049698695.1 Bryobacteraceae bacterium
GCCGTGGAGGCCCAGAAGCTGCTGGGAGTGAGTCTGGAAGGAAGCGTTGGATAAGTCAGAGCCGCGACCGTAAGGGAGCGGTTTTGTGAACAAGAGCGAAGGAATCGACCACACAAAAATGGCACTACTTGAAATCAAAGATCTGCACGCACAGGTTGGCGGGCGCGAGATTCTGAAGGGCATCGATTTGACGGTCGAGGCGGGCGAAGTCCACGCCATTATGGGGCCGAACGGCTCCGGCAAGAGCACGCTGGCGCAAGTGCTGGCCGGCCGCGAGTTGTACCGGGTTACCGGCGGCCAGGTGACTTACGACGGTAAGGATCTGCTGGCGCTATCGCCGGAGGACCGCGCGCGCGAGGGCATTTTCCTGGCGTTTCAGTATCCGGTGGAAATTCCCGGCGTCAGCAACATGTATTTTCTGAAGGCCGCGCTGAACACGATTCGCAAGCATCGCAACCTGCCGGAGCTGGACGCGATGGATTTTTTCAATCTGATCCGCGAAAAGATGACGGCCATGAACATGGATGAGTCGCTGCTGAACCGGCCGGTAAACGCGGGCTTTTCGGGCGGCGAGAAGAAGCGCAACGAGATTTTTCAAATGGCGGTGCTGCAGCCGCGGCTGGCGATTCTGGACGAGACGGATTCGGGGCTGGATATCGACGCGCTCAAGCTGGTGGCGGCGGGCGTGAACGCCATGCGCAATCCGGAGCGCGCCATGGTGGTGGTGACGCACTACCAGCGCCTGCTGAGCGAGATCATCCCGGACTACGTGCACGTGCTGGCGGAGGGGCGGATCGTCAAATCGGGCGGCAAGGAACTGGCGCTGGAACTGGAAGAGGGCGGTTACGCCGGCCTGGGCCTGGTGGACGAGGAGGAGCCGGTCGGCAGAGTATGACGGCGACAGAACAGGTCGGCAACTGGCTGGAGCTGTTCACGCAGCATCTGAAGCGGCACCCTGGCGGGCAGCCGTGGCTAATGAAGCTGCGCGAGAGCGCGTTTGCGCGCTTCGCGGAACTCGGGTTTCCGACCGCGCGCAGCGAGGAGTGGCGATTCACCAATGTGACGCCGATCGCGCGGACGAGCTTTCGGGATGCGGACGCCGGCATGTGGGTGACGCACACTGGTGCGCAGAGGCTAGCCGCGGAGGATCTCGCGAAGTACCTGGCGCAGTACGCCGCACTCGACGGCAATGCGTTCGTAGCGCTAAACACCGCTTTCGTGGACGATGCGGTGGCGCTGAAAGTACCTCGCGGCGTGTTTGAAAAGCCGCTCGAAATCACGTACAGCATCGCGCCAGGCGCGGCAGACGCGGCGAATGCGACGCCGTCAGCCGTCCATCCGCGGACGCTGATCGTGATTGCGCCCGGCGCGCAGTGCGCCATTGTCGAGACCTACAAAGGCGAGGGCAAGTACTTCACCAACGCCGTCACCGAAATTGTCGCCGGCGAGGGCGCTGTGGTCGATCATTACAAAATACAGCGCGAATCGCCGGAAGCGTTCCACGTGGCCACCATGCAGGTTGCGCTCGGCCGCAGCGCCAACTTCACCACGCACAATATTTCGCTCGGCGGTGCGCTGGTGCGCAATGATATCGGGGTGACGCTTTCCGAAGGCGCCGAGGCCACTGTGAACGGCCTGTACCTGGTGAACGGCACCGAGCATGTGGACAATCACACCGTGATCGACCACGCCAAGCCGCACGGGACGAGTCACGAGCTTTACAAGGGCATCCTGGACGGCCACTCTAGCGCGGTGTTCAACGGGCGCATCATCGTCCGCAAAGATGCGCAGAAGACCGATTCCAAGCAGACCAATAAGAACCTGGTGCTCTCCGACGATGCAGTGATCGACACCAAGCCTGAGTTGCAGATTCTCGCCGATGACGTGCGCTGCACGCACGGCGCGACCATCGGCCAACTGGACGCGGAAGCGCTATTCTATATGCAATCGCGCGGCATCGGCAAGGCGCAAGCGCGCAGCCTGCTGACGCGGGCGTTCGCGCAGGACATCATCGACCGGATCAAGATTCCCGTGTTGCGAGCACAACTGGAAAAGGTCCTGTCCGAGAAATTCCATGAGCGCTCTAACGATTGACATAGCGACCCGATTCGACGTCGAAAGCATCCGGGAAGACTTCCCGGTACTGAAGCAGACCATACACGGCAAGCCGCTGGTGTATCTCGACAACGCGGCCACGGCGCAGAAGCCGTATGCGGTGATCGAAGCCATTCGCAAGTTCTACGAAGTGGATTGCGCCAACATTCATCGCGGCGTGCACGAGCTGAGCCAGCGCTCCACCGCGGCCTACGAAGCGACGCGCGCCAAGATGAAGCGCTTCCTGAATGCGCGCAGCAAGAGCGAGCTGATCTTCGTGCGCGGCACCACCGAAGGCATCAACCTGGTGGCCTCGAGCTGGGGGCGCAAGTTCGTCCGCGAAGGCGATGAGATCGTCATCTCGGGGATGGAGCACCACTCCAACATCGTGCCGTGGCAACTGCTGTGCGAGGCCGCGGGCGCGAAGCTGCGCGTGATTCCGATCGACGACCGGGGCGAGCTGATCCTGGAAGAATACGCCCGCCTGCTCAACCCGCGGACGCGCATGGTCGCGGTCACGCACGTTTCCAACGCGCTCGGCACCATCAACCCGGTGAAGGAAATCGTCGCCATGGCGCACCGCGCGGGCGCGCTGGCGCTGGTGGATGGGGCGCAGGCCGCGCCACACCTGAAGGTGGACGTGCAGGCCATCGACGCGGATTTCTACGCGCTTTCCGGCCACAAGGTGGTGGGGCCCACGGGGATAGGAATCCTGTACGGCAAGAGTAAGCTGCTGAACGCCATGCCTCCTTACCAGGGCGGCGGCGACATGATCAAGACGGTCACCTTCGAGAAGACCACTTACGCCGACCTGCCGTATAAGTTCGAGGCGGGAACGCCGAACATCGCCGGTGGCATCGGGCTGGGCGCGGCGGTCGATTACCTGGGCCGCATCGGCCTGGACCGGATCGCCGCTTACGAACACGAGCTGCTGGTGTACGGCACCCAGGCGCTCGAGCAGATTCCCGGGCTGCGGATGATCGGCACGGCGCGCGAAAAGGCGG
Organism: Bryobacteraceae bacterium; assembly: GCA_049698695.1. Lineage (GTDB taxonomy): Bacteria > Acidobacteriota > Terriglobia > Bryobacterales > Bryobacteraceae > Bog-375. The sequence continues at coordinate 3,099 of JBAVYH010000117.1, forward strand.
CGGTGCTTTCGTTCGTGATCGATGGCATTCACCCGCACGATATTGGCACGGTGCTGGACCGCCTCGGAATCGCGGTGCGCACCGGGCACCACTGCGCGCAGCCGGTGATGGACCGGTTCGGCGTGCCCGCCACCACGCGAGCTTCGCTGGCGTTCTACAACACCAGGCGCGAAATCGAAGCGCTGGCGGCCGGCCTTCGCAAAGTAAAGGAGATTTTCTCCTGATGGTCCACGACCTGTACCAGGAAACGATTCTCGATCACAGCAAGCACCCGCGGAACTGTCATGAGCTGCCGGGCGCCAACCGCAAGGCCGAGGGCTACAATCCGCTCTGCGGCGACAAGCTGAAGCTGTATTTGAAGATGAACGGCGACGTCGTCGAAGACGCCAGCTTCGTGGGCAGCGGCTGCGCGATCTCCACCGCGTCGGCATCGTTAATGACCGAAAGCCTGAAGGGCCTGAAGCGCGAGGATGCGCTCAAGCTGCTCGAGCGGTTCCACGATCTGCTCACCACGGATTCGCCGGTGACCCAGGAACTAGGCAAGCTGGTGGTGTTTTGCGGCGTGCGCGAGTACCCGGCGCGCGTCAAGTGCGCCACCCTGGCGTGGCACACGCTGAAATCGGCGCTGGAAAACAAGGAAGATCCGGTCACCACGGAATGAGCCTGAAAGACGAAATCGCCGCCGCGTTGCGCAACGTCTACGATCCGGAGCTGCCCATGAACATCTACGAGCTCGGGTTGATTTATGGCGTGGACGTAGATGAAGCCGGCAACGCGCGCATCCTCATGACGCTCACAGCTCCCAATTGCCCTGTGGCGGGGTCGCTCCCCGCTGAAGTGGAGCGCCGCGCCCGCGCCGTGCCGGGAGTGAAGAGCGTCAAGGTGGAGCTGACGTTCGATCCGCCGTGGTCGAAGGACCGCATGTCGCCGGCGGCCAAACTGGCGCTCGGCCTCGACGATCTCATCCCCATCGCGAGGGTGCGCCCATGAAGCTGAGCGCCAATGAAGAATACGGCGTCCGCTGCCTGGTGCGGTTGGCTTATGCGACCGAAGCCGGCGGCGGCCTGACCATTCCCGAAATCAGCCAGGCCGAGGGCGTCTCGCCCGCCTACGCCGCCAAAATCCTGCGCGTGCTTCGCAAGGGCGGTTTTGTCAAAGCCGCGCGCGGCAAGGCAGGCGGCTACAAGCTGGCGCGGCCGGCTGGGACCATCGTCATCGGCCACGTCCTGGACGCGCTGGGTGGGCGCCTGTTCGAAAGAGACTTCTGCGACAGCCACACCGGGCAGGCAACCATTTGCACACGCTCGGTCGATTGCTCGGTGCGCTCGCTATGGCGCGCCGTGCAGGTCGCCGTCGACCAGGTGGTCGGCAAAGCCACCCTTCACGACTTACTGCAAAACGAACGCGAGATGAACTCCTGGGTGCGCACCATCCCGGGGCCAAGCGCGCTAAGGGTGATGTAGGGGCGAGTCATTGGGCGGACCCCGCCGGCGCTATCTTAAGGGAAACGCGACAGTAGCCAGAGCCTAGTTACGCCTTCGCCTGGCCGAGCTCCAAGCGCCTCTTGTTCGCCTTGTCGATGGCGACCACGTCAGAGCTGTTCATGTAGCGTTCTACATAGTTGTTTGGCAAATAGTTCAGCCTGACGCAGTCCTCCACGATCTCGATTGCTAGTCCGGAATTCAGGAAGAACCCGTATTCTTCCTCGGGTCCGAAGACCTCGCGGATGGCGCTATAGATCTCGCTGATTGTTGACCGCTCCTTCAATTGGATGAAAACAGCCTTGTTGTCCTCAGCGTACTTCTCGCCCTCAAACCTCAAAAAGCGCTCTCTAAGCTGCTTTTTTCTCCATTCGATGTCCTCCTGCTCAGGTTTATGCTCGTTCCTCAGGTCATGAAAATGGACGAGATGTGAATACATCGACCCAATTTCGGAGTAGACGATCATTCGCATCTTTTTCCGTGACCGATGCTCCGCGTACCAATGCTGAAACACCTGGCCTAGTATAGTGTCTCATAGATAGCTTTACCTTTAGGTGGTCTTGGTTCATACTATAGGAGCGATGCCC
>JBAVYH010000118.1:0-26714 GCA_049698695.1 Bryobacteraceae bacterium
AAACGATCCGCGAATACATTCGCGACAGCAACAAGGCCCCCCAACCGTTCCAGTGGGTGGCGAGCGCCAACACGATCATCAGGAAGGTGCGGAAGTATAAACGAACTTTAGAGACAGGACACTAGAGGGTCCTGCGTACAACGTGCGCTCAGAAACTCGCTGTTCTCGGCGAACCGGCGACGCCACGGCTCCAATGTCCACCACGCCCCTCGAATAGGCGCTCCAATAAGAACATTTCCGTATGCAGATGTTTCACGGTGCGTGGCCTCCCCCGCCGCGAAACTGGCCAGCGGAGGCGTTGATTATTGCCGGCGGAGGCGTTGATCTACTGCCGGCGGAGGCCGGAGGCGTTGATTAAGGCTACGCCCGTGCCAGCGTCTTCCCCTCCCGCGGGTGCAAGTGACGCCGTTGGCCACCATGCGTTCTGCCGCGGCACTATTCTCTGAACGCCAGCGATGACCCCGACGACCAGGTGTCCCCGGCCACTCTAGCATCTGTCCCGGCGCCCGCCCTGATCGAAAAGGGGAGAGTGCGTCGACTATGCCCTGTACCCCGGCAAAAGAACACCGATGCCGCCCGGCTCTCTCGGAGCGACCGGCGTTCGCAGGAGACTGGGCGCTCATTGCTTCGGCGACTGCTATTTCCTGGCGGAACAGCGCAGGAACGCTATCCGGAACGCCGACGGCACCGCCGCACAAAACCCAACGGAAACGGTCGCTCCGACGATGTACAGACCCGCCTCTAGTCCGTGGACGCCATGAATCCCGAGGTAGCCCAGGAGGATGTCGACCACATGGTTCGCGACCGCGACGTAGTCAGCCACGGATCGCCTCCACTCCGCCTTCCGCCTGGTGCGGGTGACTGCCCGCAGCCAATTCGGAGAGCAACTCGGCCGCCGAGTGCAATTCACCGATCGCGTAGAGCCTCTGGGCCCGTTCCCAGAGCTGCTGGCGGATCGCGAACCTTTCCTTGCAATGGTCCGCCGGTTCTGCACGCAAAACCCGTTCGCCCGATTCCGAAGGCCACGCTGAGCGATTTTCCATGTTCATGCGTAGGAAATCGGCGGAGAAAACCGGAGGCTTTAGTGTCGCGGAGTACTATCAGTACCAGACTGGGGACAGGCTGCGAAACTCCGAACGTCGACAAGCCCTTCGGCGAAGTGTCCCTCAGCGGCTACCGGCTACTCCTCGCTTACTGTGCCACCTTTAGCACCAGCTTGGCGGTGACGCTGTGGCCGGCGGAATCGGTGGCGGCCAGTTTGAACTCGGTGCTCTGCCGCGGCGAGACTTGAACGCAATGGCTGAGCGCGGGGTAGACGTTGGCCGCCGGCGGATCCAGGCGCAGCGTGGCGGCGCCGAACACGCTGTAGCAGATGCTGGCTCGTCCGCCGCGGTGAATCGCAACCGGCACGGCGTAGAAATCGCGGATTTGCAAACCGCCGCCGCCGAGCGCATCGATCGCCTTGCGGTCGCGCTCCTCTTCCGCAGCCGCGCGTGCCACGGCAGCGTCGCGCCGCCATTCCCAGCGGCTGTAAAAGATCCAGCCGTCGTATGCCACCGCCGCTAGCAGCATAACGCTGAGCAACGGGAGCAGGCGGCGGAGAGGGCCGGGCACGTCAGTACCGCTTGAGGTCGCGAACCAACGCGTCCAGGCCGTGCTTCAGGTAAAGGTCGTCGAGGCGCTGCTCTTCGGCTGAAGGGGGCAGCACTTTGACCAGCGAATCCCGCTCCAGATCGGCGCGGCTGGGCACCCACAGTTTGCCATCGGCGAACTGCACGCGGCTGGCGAAGCCCATCGCGCCTTGAATGTTCACCGGTTGGCCGCGGCGCGTGAAGCGCAGGCAGGTAGTCTGCTCCACGTTGGCGCTCTTGCCGGCGGGCAGGTACAACACGGGATCGGAAGCAGGCAGCGAAGCAGCGAGGTAACGCTGCCCGCTGGGATCGCTCACCAGCCAGCCGAGTTCCACGTACTTAATGGCCTGCGCCGAGCGATTGACCACCTCAATGTGAGGCTCGCGCGCCTCATTGCCGGCAATCTGCGCCGAGCCCTTCGACGGTTCGAGCGGCGAATCGGGAAATTCGAGGAAGGCAAACTGCTCAGTGCGCGCGGGGCCTAGCGCGGCGGAGGTCACGGCGGGCGCGCGCATCACGCGCACATCCAGTTGCGGCCGCGCCGACTGCCGGCTGATGCTTTCTAGCATGGCCTGCCGCAGGCCTTTGGGACCGGACAGCGCCAGAATGCGCTTGAAGTGCTCCCGGTCGCGCTGCGCTTCCATCTCCCAGGCGGTCATGGTGCGGCAAGAATTCAGCAGGTCGGGACCGGAGCAGGACAGATCGGCGAACAGGACGCCATCCAGGTTGACATCCACCAGCGGGCCGCCGGCCACCTGCGTGGGACGCATCAACTGCATATCGATGCGCACCGGGAAGGCCTCGCCGGGACCGATATTGAGGCTGGGAATGGAAACCGAGCCCTTGCCGCCGACGGTGACCTCCTGCGAAATCACGCGCAGCGCCACGCCGTGTATGCGGCCGGCGCTGGTGTTGCGCAGGGTGAGCGACATGTGAAGATCGAGCACCAGGGCGGCGCCGCGCGAGCTCGAGTGCGAATCGCCGGTGGACATGCTCACCAGGGCGACCGGCGAATCCTTGCCCAGGTTGATATTGACGCGGCCCTCGAGCGGTACATCCTGAGCCAGGGCGGCGCCTGCGCTCAGCAGCGCCAGCAACGCGACCTGCCGCTTATTGGGCATCGACTGTATTCACCGTGACGTAGCCGGTTTCCGAGTCCACGTAACGGGCCTCCATCGAACCTTGGGCGCCCACCTGGTAAGTGACCGCTTCTCTGCTGGTGCCGGAATGCATCAGGCCCAGCGCTTGGCCGCCCTCGCGCACTTGCACGCCATCGGCGGTGGCCTGCACCACCACGCCGGTTTCGCGGTCCACGGTTGGGCCGGGACGTTCCAGCACCACGCCGGTGGCCAGCAGCACGGCGGCACTGGCCAGCGCGACACCAACCCGCGCGCCAGACCAGATCCGTCCGGCGCTGGCCGGCTCATCGGCGCGCACGCACTCGCCTGCGGCCAGGCCGAGCCGGATGTTGGCCTTCATTTCCGCCGCCAGCCGGTTCCACTGCAACTCAGGGGAATCGGCGAGCGAGGGCAGGAATTGGCGGAGCTGCTCGAAGCGGGCGATTTCTTCCCGGCATTCCGCGCAGCGCGCCAGGTGGCGCCGGGCGCGCCAGCGGGCGATGGCGCCGAGGTCGCCGCCCGCGTGCAACGCCAATGTCGCCTGGTTGGGATGTTTCATCTGCTTACCGCTTTCTTCTCTCCACGTACTTGCGGAACTTGGTGCGCGCATTGGCGATGTGCGAACGCACCGTGGCCTTGGAGCAGTTCAGGTGCCGCGCCACTTCTTCGGCCGGCAGACCCTCCACGTCGCGCAGGATCAGCGCCGCCCGCTCACGGGGGCTCAAAAGGCGCAATCCATCCTCCAGATACTCGCGATGCTCGCTGCGCAGCAGCGCCTGTTCCGGGCTCTCCGCGTGGCTTTCCGGAGCGAGCTCGATTTCGCAGAACGAGGCGCGTCCGCTGCGCCGCATGAAATCGATCGCCGTGTTGGTCGCGATTCTCGATAGCCAGTGAGCGGCCTTTTGCTCGTCCTTGAGCTGTTCCTGACGCTGGAGCGCCTTGATAAAGGTCTCCTGGGTCAGGTCCTGGGCGTCGGCCCGGTTGCGGACAATGCGGTAAATCTGCACAAAGATCCGCCGCAAGTGCTCATTAACAAAGCGGTTTTGCCGCTCGAGCAGCTCCAGTCCCGGGTCGATGACTTCGCTCATCTGGCTGTAAACGACAGTCGTCACAGGTTCCTAACAAGATGACGCCGGAACCTGCAAAACGTGGAAACGAAAAGCGTAGTAATTCCGCTACTCCATTCTACCAGTGGATAAAAAGCGTGCATCCCTGGCGGTCCGCGAAAGCTGAGCGCATGCCCAGCACGGTATTGGTGGGGGCATGCTTTAGCTTGCCCTTTGTTTTAAGCTTGTGGTTGAGATGAGACCCGTTGCGGTGGTGGGGATCGGCAAGACGGCGTTTGGCGCTTTCGCGGATCGCGGCCTGCGCAGCCTGGCGGTGGAGGCTGGCGAGAAGTGCCTGCGCAACGCGAACGCGACGCCCGCGCAAGTGCAGTCTTTCTACCTCGGCAATTTTGCGGGGCCGTCGTTCGTGGGCCAGAACCACCTGGCGCCCTATGTGTCCACTGCGCTGGGAATCCACGGCGTGCCGGCGACGCGGATTGAAGCGGCCTGCGCCTCCAGCGGTTCGGCCTTCTTCCACGCCTGGACCGAAGTCGCGGCCGGCGTTTACGACCTGGTGATGGTGGTGGGCGTGGAGAAAATGACCTCGCAGCCCACCGCGCGCGTCAGCCAGATTCTGGCCGAAGCCGGAGACTGCTCGGGCGAGATGAAGGTGGGATCGACCTTTGCTTCGCTGTTCGCCATGATTGCCCGGCGCCACATGCACCAGTTCGGCACCAAGAAAGAACACCTCTCCATGGTGGCGGTGAAGAACCACGCGGCGGGCGCGCTCAATCCCGACGCGCACATGCGCAAGGTAATCACGCTCGAACAGGCGATGAACTCGAAGCCGATTGCCGAGCCGCTCAACCTGTACGACTGCTCGCTGGTGTCCGATGGCGCCGCGGCGGTGCTGCTGGCGCCGCTCGAACGCGCCCGCGAATTCACCGCCAAACCGGTGCGGGTGCTGGGCATCGCGCAGTGCTCCGATTACGTGGCGCTCGATCAAAAGGCCGACATCACCACCTTTCCGGCCGTGCGGCGCGCCGGCGAACAAGCCTACCGGATGGCGGGCGTGACGCCGCGGGAGATCGAGTTTGCGGAACTGCACGACTGCTTCACCATCGCCGAGATCGTCGCCACCGAAGACCTGGGGTTCGTCGAAAAAGGGCAAGGCGGGCCGTACGCATTTGCCGGCTGTACGGCGCTCGCCGGCGCGCGGCCGGTGAACACCAGCGGCGGACTGAAAGCGAAGGGCCATCCGGTGGGCGCCACCGGCGTGGCGCAGATCTGCGATCTCGTGTTGCAGATTCGCGGCGAAGCCGGCCAGCGCCAGATCGAGCGGCATTCGCTCGGCTTGGCGGAGAACCTGGGCGGCTCCGGCGCCACTTGCGTGGTCAGCATCCTGGGTGCGGTATGAGAAGCGGGACCGTATACACCGAGACCGTGATCTGGTCGGCGCCGGAAGCGTTCGCGGCCGATGCTCCCTACCAGACGGCGATTGTGGCGCTCGATGGCGGCGGCCGTCTCACCGTGCGCCTCGAGGGAGACCGTGTCGCCATCGGCGACCGGGTGATGGAAGCCGAATCGCGCGACGGTATCCCATTTTTCCGGAAGGCGTGAGGCCTGCGCGAAAGAAAAGCCGAGATGACTCTCGGCTCGGCAAGCTTGACAGCTTGCGCCACGTCAGGCTGTGTTGTCCAGCGGTGGCGCCTCCGGCACGCTGGGCGCGTTTCTCGATGCCGCTGAGTCGCTCAAATACTCGAGGGCACGCCGGGTAAGCTCCGGTACAGCCGGATCCGGGTGGCGAAGCAGCGAGATCAGCGCGCGCACCCAGTGCAGCTCGCTCGCATCCAGACCGATCACCGGAACGGTCGGCCGCGCCATCACTCGTCCGCTGCTGTTGGTCACGGGCGCTGCCTTTCACAAGACTCTTCGTCCCCAAGCGGCGAATCTTGAAGCCCCGCTATCCTTCCAGCCAGGGGAGGTAGGCCGCGCCGTACAGACCCGCCTCGTTGCCCAGGGCGGCCTGCGCGATCCGCGTCCCCGCCTTATTGGCGCGGTAGGTGTAGGAGCGCCGCTCCACGGTGCGCAGCATATGCGGGGCAAAGAACTCCCAGGCCGGCAGCATGCCTCCGCTCAGCAGGTACAGGGGAAAGTTGAAAGTGTTGACCAACGTGGCCAGCGCGATGCCCAGCGCCTCACCCACCACGCGCCAGATATCGCGCGCCTTGTCGCCGGCCTCGCCAGGCTGCCGCGCCAGCTCGTACACATCTTTGGAGGAAAGCGCATCGCCCAAGTGCATCAGCCGCGCCATGGCGCTGACGGCGGTGGCCGACGCGTGTTTTTCCAGGCACCCCTGGTTGCCGCAGCCGCACGGATTGCCGTTGGGGACCACCGTGCAGTGCCCGAGTTCACCCGCCATGCCGACGTACCCGCGAATCAACCGCCCGCCGGAAATAATGGCGCCGCCGATGCCGGTGCCGAGCGTCAGCAGCACCAGGTCATCCACGCCGCGCCCGGCGCCCATCCATTTTTCTCCCAGCGCGGCGGCCTTGGCGTCGTTCTCCAGAATTACCCGCGCACCCAGCCGGCGGCTGATCTCGTCGCGCAGCGGAAAATTCTCGAGGTAAGGCAAATTATTCGAATTGGTGAGGAAGCCTTCCTGGATGCGGATAAAGCCGGGCGCTCCGACACCGATGCCGCGGAAGCCGGCGGCGCCATGCCGGTCGCGCAGGGTGGTAATGGCGGTCACCATCTCGTCCAGCACCGCCTCCCGCCCTTCGGTGTATTTGGTGGCGCCGGCGATTTTGTCGAGCATCTTGCCGGATTGCTCGATGGCGGCGGCGCGCAGGTTGGTGCCGCCCAGGTCGAGCCCAATGCAGAAATCCGTCATCCCGCCCCGCATCATATCACGGGAGTTCCGCGCTCGCAGCCGGCAAACGTACCCGCATGCCCGAGATGGCGTGCAGGACATAGCGCCGCGTTTCCAGCCCGGAGGGCGTCAGAAAATAGCCCACGGCGTGAGCCGTGTGGAATCGCTCCTCACGTCACAGCCCCGGAACGGGGCGGAAGAGCGTTGGTGGAGGCGTGTACTGAGCGTCCCATCACCCAGCGCCATAACCCGCATTAAGACTTTTTAGTTCACTTTCGACCAGCTTGCGTGCATTATGAAACAAATGCACCCTGGTATTACGTCGATATGTAGTAGGGGAGGCTAGCGATGAGCGACGCGCGGTATATCGACATTCCGGGCAGTGGAACTCACGAGCTCCCGCCGCTGCTGCTCAATTCGCTGGCGGACTATGCACCAGCCCAGGATGTGCCCGATCTCGCCTCGGTGATGCCGGAAGCTGAAGACATGCTGGCGGTGAGCGATGCCACCGAGGAGGTCCTGGAGCGCCGCAGGTTCGAACTGGCCGTGGAACTGGCCGAACGGTACAAAGGGCTGCGCATGCAATGGCAATGGGGCGATTCCATTCTGGAATGGATCCGCCAGTGCGAGATCACCTTCGAGGGCGCCGACGGGCTGCGCCAGTTGCTGCATCCCGATGTATGGCCGCACGCCAGCCGCTCCAGTTTCGTCACCCTGCTCGAGGAAAAGCACGTCGCCACGCCGGGCGTGCCGCTGGAGCGCGCGGTGGGTCTGCGGCTCACTTTCCGCCAGCCGCCGCCCATCGGTTGCTTCTCCAACCAGTTCCTGCTTTACCTGAACTCCACCGTTGCCGATACCGCCTACCGCACCTGGTCGCATTTGGTCCCCGAAGCCCTCATGCTGCTGCCGCCGCACCGCTTCCATTTCGAAGTAGTGAATATCGGGAATTAGGGTTACTCAAATAACCAGCGCGAGCGCCCGCAGTATCGCGCATCAGAGAACGCCGGCCACCGCTCCCTATGGTCGCGGCTCCGATGCATGGTCGCGGCTCCGATGCGCACTTTTCAGAGCCGCGACCGGAGGGAGCGATTGGTGCAGCTCCCGTCGCAGTCTTACCAATAAAGCCGTTATCGGCCGCGGTAGTAAACTGTGGACATGATGTTCGAACGGTACACGGAGAAGGCGCGCCGCGCGATCTTCTTCGCGCGCTACGCAGCATCGCATCACGGCATAGCGGAGATTGACACGCGGTGCCTGCTGCTCGGGATCCTCCGGGCGGACAAGGACCTGATGAGCCGGCTGCTGCCCTCGGGCTCCGAAGAGATTGCCAGGCTGTCCGCGGACGTGGATGCGCTCTTCCCCGAATCTACCCAAGAGATCCCCACCGGCGTCGACATGCCGCTCAGCGATACGGCGAAATACGCCCTCGCGTACGCGGCGGAGGAATCCGCGCGGCTCGGACACAAATCAATCGACGGTGCGCATTTGCTGGTGGGGTTGTTACGAACGAATGGGCCTGAAGTTGCGTGTCTGAAAGCGCATGGCATCGACCTGGAGCGAGTGCGCAGGGAGTTCGTCCAGGGCGTGGCGATTAGTCAGCCCAAAACGGAACAGGCGTCGGACTGGACACGCGCACAGATGGAGCTTTTCTGGGCGCTGCAAGCCATGCCGGCGGATCGCCAGGAGGCCGCCGCAACTCTGTTGGGAGGATTGGCTTCGGGGAAGTTTGAAGCAACCGGCACCAGCCGCAACGGCCCCTTTCATTTCAAGTTCGACGACAAAACGGAATGATCTTAGCCGAGAGGATACGGCACCTGAGCGAATAAAATGCACCGCGTTCCATCAAAAGACACGCTTACGCGCCGCTCGGCGCTCTTGTTGGCGGCCGCTGCGCCGCAATTACTCGGTCAAAAGGGGGAGAAGTCCATGGGACGGCCAGTTATTCATTTTGAGATCGGATGCCGCGACCGTGCGAGGACCGGCGATTTCTATTCGAAGCTGTTCGGCTGGCAGATAACGGCCGCCGGCCCCGCGTCGAACATTGAGACCGGGAGTCCGCAGGGCATCCCGGGTCACATCACCTCGCTCGGCCACGAGCCGGAGCATTACACAATGTTCTACGTGGACGTCGAGGACGTACAGGCTGCGCTCGACAAAGCCGCCGAATTGGGCGGCAAGAAGATCGTTGGGCCGATCACGATTCCGACTGGCACGTTCGCATGGTTTGCGGATCCGGACGGGAACACGATCGGGCTATTGAAGCCGGCGAAGGCGTAGGGCGCGGTCCGGACCGCGGGCCTGGGCGAAGCGCGTAGCGGCGGTGTCTTCGCGAGCTATCGGGCCCGCTCCATTACCGTACGCAGGATGCTGTTGATCCGGGTCGAGTAGCCTTCGCCATACTGAATCAGCCAGTCGTAGACTTCCCGGTCAAGGCGAGCGGCCACGAGGACCCTTGGCGTGCGGCGGAATCGCGCCAGTTGCTCGTCGGTCAGGCGAGGGATGTCCGAGTAGTTGATGCCGGAATCGTCCCCGGCGGCCTGTCGCTTCGCAATCCGGGACAGGACGCCCTTTTGCTTCTTACTCAGCGGCTTACTGAATATAGATTCGGCGCTCACGTTGATTAGCTTCGCGGGCCGAGATGACCGCAGCACTGTTGGTTCCGCGGGCGTTGCGAAATACGTACTGACCGCGAACGCCACCGGAGAAGTCGTACTCATCCCTCATCTCACGCGCTGGGTGTTTCGGAGAAGATTTCTTCATGATTGTGTCTTTCATGCTTCGTCGCAGGACGAGCGCTGACTAGGCGGATCGGCTCTCCCCCTAAGAGTATGAACGACAATGACCGGGCTTCGTTGGCCAGACGTCCGATGATCACGAATTGAGCCCGGCAGGGGATGGAGCAGGGTAATTAGGGTGAAGAGTGATGCTGCCAATATAACTCGTGGGCGTCGTCCATCGCCTGGTTCAGCGATCTCAACTTTTCAACAATAGGACCCACGAAGTGGTCGGGGTCGGACCGATTCCACCGTAGAAACCGCAACAGCACACCCAAACATATTTCGGTCGCGCAACACGTCACGCGGGGATCCGGTACCTTATAGTCGGGCTTTGGCTCATACCAGCGCCCCCGGCGCAGTAAATGATGAGCACTGAGATCGCGCCAGTCACCGTGAATGAAGTGGCTGCCATTGCCGAACAAATACGAGTAGCCCCAGTCGGCGTATCCCGCGTCCTTGAGCAACATCCTGAAGTTCTTGCCATCGAGTTCCCATGTCCGGTTCTGCGAGAGGTTCTTTTGACTGATTCCGTCGCGCCGGAGGCATCGGGCAACGCTACGGCGTATTCGCCTCTCTATGGGGATCAACGGTCGTTGTTTCGCCTTGTTCCTGAGATCCTCCAGATGCTCTTTCTCCGGCCGATATGAGGTCAACACGAAGCTCTTGAACGTAGATCGTTTGGCGTTGAGGAGGTATTCAAGCCGGATGGCGGTCTCGAAAATCAGGCGCAAGAAGATCATGCAGATTTCCACGCGGTTCTCGCAGGTGTGAATTAAGAGACATTCGAACAGCTTCATGAGGCGCACAAGGTGCCCCAAGACAATTGCCCGATTCCGCGTGACACCCCGTTCGGCTGACTTGGCATTGGGCGAAAGGGAGACGCCCGTTCGCAACAGGTACAGCGCTCGGTTCATGATTTCGACGGAGAAACTCATGAACTCATCATCTGTACCCAAAGACGGTAGGCGAGCGTTCGCTTCCGCCCACGCGTCGACTGCTTCCAGGTTTACCTGCAGGTTTCGTTCTGGTGAGCCTTGAGAATGGGCTGGCATAAGCTTCTTAATGGACAGACTACCTCCAACTGTTACTTGGTGCCTGAGTCACCAGTCGGCACCTCGGAGGAGTGGACGTTCTACTGACCCAGAGAAGCAGCAGACTGCCCGGCTCCGCATCCTCATCCCGCCTTGCTCGCCACCAGCTCCGCCAGTATCCTCGCCGCCACTTGCTTCCCCCGTTCACCGGTTTCGCCGGGCGGGCCGACGCACGATGGGCAACCCGCGTCGCACGGGCAGGCGGCGATCAATTCCGCCGTCTGGGACAGCAGGCGCGGGGTCAGGCGGTAGAGCGGGGCGCTCTGGCCGATGCCGCCGGGGTACGCGTCGTAGAGATACAGATTGGGCTCGAACGCGCTCAGGCCGGCGGCGTCTTCCTCGCTCAGCGCCACGCCCAGGTCGTGCGGGTCGCACATCAGCAGCAGCGCGGCCACGGTGCGCAGCGCGTTGCCCAACCCCGAGATGCCGCTCTGCTTTTCGGCCGGCGTGAAGTCTCCCAGCCGCGCCATAAAGGCAGCTGGGAAATGCAGCCAGAAAGCCGTGGTGTGCATTTCCTGCTCCGGCATGTTGAGCTTGCCCGCGCCCACGTTTTCATTGGTGTAGAACTTGATCTTCTTGAAGCCGACGATCTGCCGGTTGACACGCACATCGCCGTGCACGCGGCGCGCGCCGGCCAGAGCGTCGCCTTCGTATTCTTCGAGCACCTTCACTTGCGTATAGTCGATGGCGTCGGTGTAGTAGTCACTCTCCACGCGCTTCACGTAAGCTTTGCGCTCGTCGTAATCGAAGCGCTCCACATGATACTGGCGGGCTTCGTGCAGATAGATGGCTTTCTCGTGCAGCGTAGTGAGAGCGGTGGTGAAAGAGACTTCGGCAATCACTTCCGCCTCGCCCGTGATATCGACCACCACGAAGTTATCGCTCGAAATGGAGCGCAGGCTGGTGGCGTCGGCCGGGTAAGTGTCCGATGTCCAGTGCCAAGCTCCGGCCGAGTGGTGCAGGAAACCGGCTTCCTCGAGGAAAGCGCAAACCTCAGCCGTCGAGTGCTGGCCGTAAGCCTCTCCATCGCGAATCGGCAGCTCGAAGGCCGCGCATTTCAAGTGAGCGACGAGGATTTCTAGGTTGTCCGGGTTGATATAGGCGTGCTCCGGCGAGCGGCCGAAAAAGTAATCCGGGTGCTCGACGATGTATTGATCGAGCGGCGCGCTGGAGGCCACCAGTACCGCCGCGGAAGTGCCCTGGCGCCGGCCCGCGCGGCCCGCGCGCTGCCAGCTCGAAGCGATGGTTCCGGGGTAGCCGGCCATCACCACCGCATCGAGCGCACCGATATCGATGCCCAGTTCGAGCGCATTGGTGGCCACCACGGCGCGGATCTCGCCATCGCGCAGCTTGCGCTCGATCTCGCGGCGCTCGCGCGGCAGGTAGCCGCCGCGGTAACCGCGCACCGTTTCCGAAGGCACCGGCCCGCGGTCGCACGCGTCCTTCAGATAAGTTACTAACACTTCGGTGGCCAGGCGATTGTTGGCGAAGACCAGCGTCAATAGTTTTCTTTCGATGAATTCCATCGCCACCCGACGCGCCTCGTGTATGTAACTGCGGCGTATGCCGAGCTGGCGGTTGACCACCGGCGGGTTGTAGAAGACGAAATATTTCTCGCCGCGCGGCGCGCCGTTGCGCTCGACTAACTCGAACCGCTCGCCGGTGAGCGCTTCGGCCAACTCGCGCGGGTTGGCGATGGTGGCCGAACAGCAGACAAATTGCGGATGCGAGCCGTAAAATTCCGTGATGCGCTTCAGCCGCCGCAGCACGTTGGCCAGATGACTGCCATAGACGCCGCGGTAATAGTGCAGCTCGTCGATCACGATATAGCGCAGGTTTTCGAAATAGCGGGCCCACTTGGTGTGGTGGGGCAGGATGCCGGAGTGCAGCATGTCCGGATTGGTGAGCACCACGTTGGCCCGCTGGCGGATGGCTTTGCGCGCGTCCTGCGGCGTGTCGCCATCATAGGTGAAAGCGCGGATCGGCGCGCCCATCGCGTCCACCGCGCCCTGGAATTCGTGCAACTGATCTTCCGCCAGCGCCTTGGTCGGGAACAGGTACATCGCGCGGGCGCCGTCATCGGCGAGGAGCGAGTTGGTCACAGGCAGGTTGTAGCAGAGCGTCTTGCCGCTGGCGGTGGGCGTCACCACCACCACGTTTTTGCCGGCTTCGAGCGCGGCGAAGGCCTCCGCCTGGTGCGAATAAAGGCGCGCGATGCCGCGCGCTTCGAGCGCCTGGCGCAGGGCAGGATGGATGGCCGCGGGCAGGTTGGCGTAAACGCCGTCGGCGGCCGCCTGGTGGTGGATGGCGCGCACGGGCGATTCGGGATCGGCATGCGCCGCCTGGAAACGCGAGACCACCGCGTCCAGCGACTGCTTCGATTCCAGCGCCAATTGACGGGAAAACTCGGGAAACGCAAGCGACAGGCTCATAGACGTTCGCTTTGGTGCAGCAATTAATCGAGCGCGGCGGGTCGAGGAAAGCCCGCCTGCCGCCGCGCTCGGCTTCGCCTTTTCTTCTCTACCATACACCGAAAGCGCCTTCGAAACAACAGCGAAAGGAAATGTTTGGGAAGGCCGGGGCCCGGCCGGCTGCGGACAGCCCGCCGGGCGCTTCCGATGCCGAAACCAACTGCTAGGCTGGAGTGTTCCGAAGATGAGGGTCAACTGGAAGAGCGGCGGCGTGGGCCTGTTCCTGGGCACCTGGTTCGTCTACAGCATCTGCCCGCCATTCACTTCCTACGATTCTTATTGGACGGTGCCGACTGCACTCAATATCCTGGCCCACGGCTCCACCAACGTGGATCAGTATCAGTCCGGCGTACCGGCTGTCGGCAGGTATGGCCTGGAATGCGTTCCGGCGAGTGGACGGCCAATGAGCGATCCCGGGCCTGGCGGATGCCGCAACGGACATTGGTACAACTGGTTCCCGGTGGCGGTTTCTTTTTTCGCCTTGCCGCTAATTGTTCTCCTCAAGGCGCTGGTGGCGGTGGTGGGGCCGTGGGTTCACGCCGGCTCTGTGTTCTCGCTGCCCCCGGTTGCCGCGTTCTTCGCGGGAGATTTTGTGAAGGGTCACTCGCTGGCGGAGCTTTGGTGCGCCAGCACGTTTGGCGCGATTACGGTCTGGCTCGAGTATCGAATCGCCAAGCTCTTTCTTCCCTCGCGCCAAGCCGTCTGGCTGGCGCTGCTGTTCGCGTTCGGGACGTCGGAATGGTCGATGGCCAGCCGCAACCTCTCCCAGCATGGCCTGAGCGTGATGCTGCTCAGCGCGGCGCTGTACCTAGTGCTGCTGGCACGTGAGGCGCCGGCGCGGCTTCCGTACGCCGCCATTCCGCTGGCGCTGGCGTTCACGGTCCGGCCGTCAAACGCGGTTTCGGCGGTAGTCTTGACCGTATATGTAGCGGTCCATTACCGGCGCTACCTGCTGCGGTTCGTACTGTGCGCCGCACCGGTGGCGGTGGTTTTCTTCGCATACCAAGTGAGGGTGCGGCACAGCTTCATTCCCTACTATGTCACGGGGCCGCGCGTACACTATCCGGAAGCGCTGGGGATTGCGATGAACCTGGTCAGTCCCAATCGCGGCCTGCTGATCTTCACGCCGGTCTTTGTGTTATCGATCGTCGGCATGGTGATTGCGTGGCGCCGCCGTTGGTGCTTCCCGCTGGTTCCTTACCTGGTCGCGATTCTCTGTCTGCACGCGGCTGTGATCGCGTCCATCTGGCCGGGACATTGTTTTGGTCCCCGCTATTATTCCGACATGGGACACCTCTTCCTGCTGTTCCTGATTCCGGCGATTCTCGATTGGCGGAAGATGCAGGGGCTCGCGAGAACCGCGGTCGCCTGCGTGTTTCTCGTGCTGGCGGCCTTCGGCGTGTTTGTGCATAGCCGCGGCGCGACCTCCAGGGCAGCCAACCAATGGAGTATTTTCCCAGTCAACGTGGATAGCGACACTAGCCGCGTGTGGGATTGGAGAGATCCGCAGTTTCTCCGCGGCATCAAATAGTCTTCGCGGCGCGCGGCCCGAGCGGCGGTGTTCAACGGGACCTGACCAAACCTGTGTGGGGCGCGTGGGGATAGCGCAGGCGCGGACCGGGACGGCCGCAGCCGCAAGGCGAGGTCTCGACTCCCGGCGGAATCCGGCGAGGGCCGATGTCGAGCGGCAGGTGCAGGCCCTGGTGCGCCTCACATTCGTACGCGCAGACTCTTCGATTGCGATCCAGCACCAGCACGTAGACCGGGACCTGGAACAACTCCCACAGCTCATCGCGCTGCGCGTCATTCAGCAGAGGATCGCCTTCGTTCTGCAGCACAAAAACCGCGCGGCGCGGTGCCACGCGGCGCAGGCCGGCGTGGGCAAGCTGTTGAAACGTTCCGGCCAAGGCCATGGGGTGCCCGAATGACGATGCCGCCGGCGTGGCCCTCACGGAAGGATAGAGAGGATGCCGGATGCGGGAATGGAACAACCAGAGCATTGCAACTAGTACGTTGCTGCGGGGTGCCGAGACTCTCAGGATTTCTGTGGCCGAAGCTCGGGATATGGCCGGCTAGCGCAGGCCGTTTTCGCGTTCGATGAGACTGAGGGCGGCGTGCCCCACCCACTTCAGCTCTGGGCGTTTGGATCGTTGGTGTTCCAGTGAGCCAGGCCGGCGGCGAGCGCGAGTTGGGTGAGGCCGGCGACGTTGCTGACGCCGAGCTTTTTCATCATGGTCTTGCGATAGCTGCGGACGGTTTGCAGGCCGAGGTCGAGCAGAACGGCGATATCCTTGCTCGTTTTGCCCTCGGCCACCAGGCGCAGCACCTGCAACTCGCGGGGCGAGAGGGATTCGAGCGGGCTGCGGTCGTGGGTATCCAGATCGCCGCGCTGAATTCGGGCCAGCAGACGGTCGGAGACCTGCGAGCTGAGGTAAGAGCCGCCGCGTGCCACCGTGCGCAGCGCGTCGAGCAATTCGGTGGAGGACGCTTTCTTGAGAACGAAAGCGCGGGCGCCGCTGCGGATGGCGCTGACGACGGAGTTCTCGTCGTCGTACATGGAAAGGATGATGACCTTCACCGTAGGGCAGTGGCGGAGCAGCTCGGTGGTGGCCTCGATGCCGTTCATGCCCGGCAGGCCGATATCCACCAACGCGATGTGGGGTTGGGTTCTCTTGCAGAGATTCACGGCGTCGGCGCCGCTTTCGGCTTCGCCGACGACGCGGAACTCGGTGCCCCGCTCGAGAATACCTCTGACACCATCGCGCACCAACTTGTGATCGTCGACGAGAACAATATCTAGCACGTTTGTCCTCCCTCTGGTGCCGGAACGGCCGCCCGCACGATGGTTCCGGAATGGCGGGTGCTCGAAATCGACAGACTCAGACCCGCCTCGGCGGCATGATGCTCCATGCTCAGCAGCCCCAATCCTCTTCCCATCTCCTGCAAATCCGCCGGATCGAAGCCACGCCCATTGTCGCGGACCTCCATCCAAGCGCCGCTACCTGCGGACTGTACCGCGATTTCGATCAAAGAGCAACCCGCGTGATGCGCCGAGTTTTCCGCCGCTTCTTCGGCGATCCGGTAGAGCGCCAGAGCGGTTTTCGGCTGAGGGGACACGGAAGGGTCCACGCTGACGCGAACGCTGCCCTGGAACCGCTCGCGGATGCGGGCACCCAGATGGTCGAGCGCCGAACGCAGGCCGACGCGCTCCACCGCGGAGGGGTTCAGCTCATAGCTGAAGTCACGGACCTGCTCCATGATGGATTCGAGCAGCGTCTGAATCTCAGCCAGGTGCTCACGGACGACGGCGGGGTCGCCGTCGAGGTCCATGCGGACCAGGTCGAGCTGGAGACCCAGCGCGGCCAGGTTCTGGCCGACCACGTTATGCAGAAACTGGGCGGACCTGGCGCGCTGAGACTCCTGCGCTTTGATAGCCGCCAACACGGTGCGGCGCAGCTCGTGATCGGCCCTGGCGAAGTCGGTGATTTCCCGCATCACGCAGCCGGCGTGCGACGTGCCGGCCCTCAGCCGAAGCGGAAAAACCGCAACGAACCAAATGCGGCCGCCCCGCCGCTCGCGGAGTGTCAGCGACTCGCCGGCGAATGCGCGGCTGAACCGTTCCCGCCAAATTGGCAGGGCCGCGGGATCCAGCACGCTGGCGGCGGGCTGGCCAACCACCTCCTGAGGCGGCTTGCCGAACACCGGCATGGTGTCGCCATAGACCTGCTCGAACACACCCTGCTGGTTCACGATCCAGTGGCAAGCCGGGACCTGATCGAGAAGGACCTCGGCCGGCGGGCGCTCGTGTTCGGGCATCGGAATTCGCATACATTCTATCATCGGCGGGGCGGCGCATCCCTGGAAGCGGTATAGCAAGGTGTCCGTCAGCCCAACAGGCGCGCGGCGGGTTTGGCAAAGTAGGTGAGAATGATGCCGGCGCCGGCGCGGGCGATGGCGGTAAGGGATTCCATCATGGCGCGATCGTGATCCAGCCAGCCGTTGCGCGCCGCGGCCACAATCATCGAATACTCTCCGCTCACCTGGTAAGCCGCGATGGGCACATCGAAGCGCCGGCGGGCTTCGGCGATGAGGTCGAGATAGGGCATGGCGGGCTTCACCATAATAATGTCGGCGCCCTCTTCGAGATCGAGCGCGATCTCGCGCATCGCCTCGCGGCCGTTGGCCGGATCCATCTGGTAGCTGCGGCGGTCGCCGAATTGCGGCGCGGAATCGGCGGCCTCGCGAAACGGGCCGTAAAAAACCGACGCGAACTTGGCGGCATAGGAAAGGATGGGAATCTTCTCGAGGCCGGCGGCGTCCAGCGCGCGGCGGATGGCGGCCACGCGCCCATCCATCATGTCGGAGGGCGCCACTATATCGGCGCCGGCGCGGGCGTGCGAAACGGCGGACTTGGCCAGCCAATCGAGGGTGGTGTCGTTATCCACATCGCCATCCTTGACGAAGCCGCAGTGGCCGTGGCTGGTGTACTCGCAATTGCAAACGTCGGTCACCACCAGCAGGTGCGGCGTCTCGCCGCGGATGGCGCGGATGGCCCGCTGCACGATGCCCTGATCGTCGTACGCGCCGGAGGCCTGCTCGTCCTTTGTCTCCGGCAAGCCGAAGAGGATCACGCCTCCTATGCCCAGCGACTGAACCTCCACGCATTCCTTGACCAGCTCGTCGATCGAGAGCTGGAAGTTACCCGGCATGGCGCCGATCTCGCGGCGCACGCCTTCGCCGGGGCAGGCAAACAAGGGAAGGATGAATTGGCTCGGATGCAAGTGCGTTTCGCGGACCAGCCCGCGCAGTGCTTCGGTGGCCCGCAGTCGGCGCAGACGGTGGATCGGGAACGGCATGTCAACCAGGATTGTACCGCGCCGCGCCGCGTGGGGGGCTGCTGCGCCGCCTTACTTAACGCGCCGGCCGCCGCGCCGTAGGCCCTGGGAACGCGCCCCGGCGGCTTGGTAAGCCTAAGCTTCGGGCAATGGGCCAATCTCCGGGATGCGCGACTTCAGGACCGTTGGCGGGAGCGGGGCTCACCGAGACCGATCTCCCAGAAAGTTTCGGGACCGCCAGCGGCACAAGTCCAGGGCGGCGTTTATAACCCGGCCAATGTCCTGAGTGAGGACCTGGCATTCAGCGACACAGTGGTATTTTCTCTTCGATCGAGACTGTCTTACTTCGGTATACGACTGCCTGCGTGAAGCAATCGCGGCGGCTACCCCAATTGCACTCTTGTCGCAGCATTGCCGGTTTTCGGGCACAGTGCTACCCTGATTCAGGCTTCGGAACGGAGTAGGAATGGCGCGCGCATGTCTCGTGCTGTTTCTAGTCCTGGTGTTCCCCGCATCTGCCGGGCAAGAGTCGCGACCGAATCCAGAACGGGACTTGGTTCAACGGGTGCGGCAGCGGATGGCGGACAACATCAAGCTCCTTCCGGATTACACCTGCCTGGAAACCATCGAGAGGTCGGTCCGCTCCGCCGGCAAGAAAAACCCTCTGCTTCGCGACCGGATTCACCTCGAAGTGGCATACCTCGGGGGCAACGAGATGTTTGCCTGGCCCGGGTCAGAACACTTCGACGCGGACCTATTTGAAGAGCTGTCTCGACAAGCAGGCGCCATTGCTACCGGCGGCTTCGGCGGCTGGATCGGCAGTCTCTTCGGTCCCTCCGCACCTGCCTTTACTTCTGCCGGGAAATGCCGAGTGGGGGGCAGGAGTGGATCCCGTTTCACTTTCCGAGTGCCGCTATCCTCCAGCACTCACACGTTTAAGGTGGGTGACCGCGAAATCAACTCAGCCTATGCGGGATCGATCTGTGTTGACCCAGCCGCATTGGACATCATGACGCTGGAGATACAAGACGAGGAGATTCAGGGTCCGGTGGCGGCGTCCTCCGAGGCCATCCGCTATGGACGAACACGCGTCGGCTTGGGCGATTTCCTGCTGCCGCAATACGACACGCTGACCGTCACCGATCTGGAAGGTAAAGAGTTCCGCAACGTCACTCACTACACGGCCTGCCGGCAATATACCAGCCACTCGTCCGTTTCTTTCGACTCGGAGTATGAAGCCGCGCCGATTCCAAAGGAGAAGACGGTAGAGAGCGAACTCCCCGGAGGGATCTCCCTGGACTTGAACCTCGAAACTCCGATCACGTTCGAAGCATCTGCTGTCGGCGACCCGATTACGGCGCGGCTCAGTCGCACCGTCCATGCTTCCGGAGTTAGCATTCCGAAAGGCGCCACAGTATCCGGCCGCATTCGGGGTCTGGAGCAGTACTACGAGCCGACAAAAGGCTTTGTTGTCAGCCTGGAGTTTTTTTCCGCGACTTTTGATGGCAAACGCATTACGTTCCAATCCCGGCTGGTCGGCCCGCGTTTCGAGACGCACTTGCTCCCTCGGGGTTTCGCGCACGGAGGATTGCCCGAAGACGACCGCGTCGAAACCACTGGATTTGATATCGACAAGTCCGCACCGCGCTTCGGCGTGTTCCGCGTTCCAGGAAACAGCCTGCACCTCGGCCGCGGACTTTGGATGGTCTGGGAGACGCTAGGAGTCGGCGCCGTGACCGCGCCAGTAGGAACCTCTACGCCCCCGGCCGCGGGAACAAATTTGGCCGCGGTAGTCCCGCCCCCGGCCGTCGCAGCGCCGCCTCCGGCCGGCCGCCAGGAACCGGCCGTCTCGGCAAAGCCGCAAAACCAGCCTTCGGTCGCCGCCCGCGAGGAACATGCCACCTTCACAAGTCGCGTCAACCTGGTGATGGTGCCGGTGGTGGTGCGGGACAAGCAAGGCCACGTGGTTGCGGGCCTGACCAGAGAGTCCTTCCGGCTCTTCGACAAGGGAAAGCTACAAGAGATCGACCGCTTCACGGTGGAAAGGCCGGGCAGCGCGCCCGCGCAGGCGCAGCCGGCAAAGCAGCAGCGGACTTCGGCAGAAGGTGTGCCGGCAGCGGCATCCTCGGTTGCCATACCGCAGCGCTTTATCGGGTATCTTTTCGACGACATACATCTGGAAGTCGCCGACCTGATAAACGTGCGCGCTGCCGCGGAGCGTCACATCGAAACCCAGTTGCAGCCTACCGATCGCGCAGCCATCCTCACGACTTCGGGCCGAGGCAACCTGGATTTCACCGATGACCGCGGACAGATCCGCAACGGCCTGGCGCGCCTGGCGCCCCACCCCATCGCCCGTTCCATCGGCCAACAGTGTCCCGACATCAGCTACTACCAAGCCGACTTGATTCTCAACAAGGGTGATGCGCAGGCTCTCGACGCAGCGATTGCCGAGGTTGTTGCCTGCCTTCACCCGAAGGACCCAAAAACGGCGGCCGCGCTTGCGAAGATGGAAGCGCGGCGGGTTTTGATCGCGGGGCAGCAGGAGACTCAGGTTGCGCTGGCGACGCTCAAAGACGCGGTGCGGCGCATGTCGACGATGCCCGGCGAGCGAGCGCTGGTGCTGGTTTCGCCGGGATTCCTCACCCTGGCCGAACACCAGCCGGACGAGTACGATGTGATCGAGCGCGCTTTGCGCGCTAACGTGGTCATCAACGTCCTCAACGCAAGGGGTCTTTATACCACGAACATTGATGCCTCGCACGCGACGATGGATGCGAACGCCGAGCAGGTCAAGCAAAACCTCATGCTTCAAAGCCAAGCGTTGCAGGAGGCCCTGTTAACGGAAGTCGCGGCAGATACCGGAGGCGCCTATTTCCATAACAACAACGATCTGGACGAAGGCTTCCGCCGCACCGCAACGGCCCCGGAGCTCTACTACCTGCTAGGCTTCCAACCACAGGATTTGAAGCTCGACGGGAGTTTTCACGGGCTGAGGGTGGCGATCGAATCGAAAGGCGGCTACTCCGTCGAAGCGCGTCGCGGCTACTATGCGCCCACGCACGTCGAGGACGCTGCCGCCGCCGCCAAACGGGAGATCGAAGACGCCATATATTCGCGCTCGGAGACGAGTGATCTGCCTGTCACGATGGACACGCAGTTCTCGAAAGGCGCGGGCGACACGGCAACGGTAACCGTGTTGGTCCACCTGGACCTGGCGAATGTGAAGTTCCGCAAGGCGGATGGCCGCAGCCTGGACCACATTACGCTGGCCTCGGCGCTATTTGACCATAACGGGAACCTGGTTACGGGACAGGTGAAGCACATCGACCTGCACCCGCGCGACGAATCTCCGGCAAAGGGTATCACGGTCCCCATGAGCCTGGAAGCCAAGTCGGGCTCGTATTTGGTGCGGTTGGTGGTGGGCGATTCGGAAGGCGGACTGATGTCGGCAATAAACGCCACAGTCGATATACCTTAAGGACCTCATCCGTGCTGCCATTCCGCCGCGCGCCCACTGAACCGACGCGTGGCACTGTGGCTGGCGCCTTGTGCGTGAAGAAGCCCGCCAGGCTTCAAGTGGCCAGGAAAACGCCCGACCCGGGGACGCGCGTCAGTCGACGCGTCCCATATGTCCGCTCGCGGGAAGTCTGGCAACCGGACGCGTCGCAGGCTGGGTTCCCCCGGTGATACGCCGCTCCAGTCGGTTGGCGCATCAGGCAGTCCACGTTGACGGCCTGCCGCTAAGCCCGAAGCTTACCCAATATCAACCTTCGGGGGGGCTTGACAAGGGATTGCATACGGTTAGAATAATTCTCATCTACCGCCTACCTATGCAACCCGCTTGCGAGCACACCCGCACCCAGGTCCTAGCCCGAAGAGACGGCGTGGACTACGTGGAATGCTTGGATTGCCACCAGATATTCGAAGCCGAGGATCTGGAACCCGTCAAAACCGAGGAAGAAGACGAATAGCCCTCCCTGCCTGCGTTAGCATGGAGGGAAATGCTCGATCTTGCCTACGTCCGGAATAACCTCGATGCGGTTGCGGCGCGCCTCGCGACGCGCGGGGGCAGCGCCGGCCTGGAACAATTTCGGGAACTGGATAGGCAACGGCGCGAGATGATTACCGAGGCCGAACAGTTGAAGGCCCAGGTGAATGTCGAGAGTGCCGCGATCGGAAAACTGAGGCGCTTGGGCGCGGATACTACCGAGCGGCAGGCCCAGGTGCTCCCGTTGAAGGAGAGGGTCGCGTTTCTCGATGAGCAGGTCAAGTCCCTCGACGTAGCATTTCGCGAGTTGCTGGCCGGCATTCCCAACCTGCCGCATGAATCGGTGCCGGTGGGCAAGAGCGAGGCGGACAACGTCGAGGTGCGGCGCGTGGGCGAGCCGCGGCAATTCGATTTCACCCCCAAGGCGCACTGGGACCTGGGGCCGGAGCTGGGCATCCTGGACCTGGAGCGCGCCGCCAAAATCACCGGCGCGCGGTTTGCCCTTTACTGGGATATGGGCGCGAAGCTGGAGCGCGCGCTGATCAACTTCATGCTCGACGTGCACACGCGCGAGCACGGCTACACCGAGGTGCTGCCGCCGTTTATGGTGAACTCGCGCAGCCTGTTCGGCACCGGCCAGTTGCCCAAGTTCCAGGAGGACCTCTTCAAGTGCGAAGGCCACGACTTCTGGCTCATTCCCACGGCGGAAGTCCCGGTGACCAATATTTACGCCGGCGAAACGCTGGAGGCGGACGCGCTGCCGGTGAAGCTGTGCGCCTACACGCCGTGCTTCCGCAGCGAAGCGGGCTCTTATGGCCGCGACGTGCGCGGCATCATTCGCGTACACCAGTTTCAGAAAGTGGAGCTGGTGAAGTTCACGCGGCCGGAAACAAGCTACGACGAGCTGGAGAAACTGACGGCCGATGCCGAGGACATCCTGCGTCGTCTCGAGCTGCCGTTTCGCACCGTGGTGCTTTCGACCGGCGACATGGGATTCTCCTCCGCCAAGACTTACGACATCGAGGTCTGGCTGCCGGGGCAGAACGGCTACAAGGAGATTTCTTCCTGCTCCAACTTCGAGGCGTTTCAGGCGCGGCGCGCGGGCATACGCTTTCGCGGCGGCAAGAAGGCCGAATTCGTGCACACGCTCAATGGCAGCGGCCTGGCGGTGGGCCGAACGTGGGTCGCCATTGTCGAAAACTGCCAGCAGCGCGACGGCACGGTGGTGATTCCGCCGGCGCTGCGGCCGTATCTGAACGAAGAAGTCATCCGTCCGCGGAAATAACCGCATGAACCTGCAATTGCTGGGCAACCTGATAAGGCTGCGCTATCGGCTGATCTGGGCGAAGACGCGCTCGCGCGGCGGCAAGATTGCGCTATTCATGTCCGGCTACCTGCTGCTGATCGCGGTGATGGGCTTGCTGGCCGCGGGCGGGCTCGGCGCCGGCGTGGTAGCGGTGCGTGAGGGGAAGGCCACCGAGATCGCCGCCATAGCGCTTTTCGCCATATACTTGTGCGCCACGATCGGCACCGTGATCCTGGGGTTCGGGATGAACACCATTTTCGCGGAGAGCGAGATGCGGCGCTACCCGCTGCGGGCGCGGGAGCGCGAGTTGGCGCGCCACATTGTGGCGATGCTCGATCCTTACTGGTACCTGGTGCTTGGGCTCGAGCTTGGCCTGCTGGCCGGCCTGTACCTCTACGGCGCCGGTTGGTTCTGGCTGGGCGCGCTGGCTGTATTGCTGCTGTACGTGTGCAACTATGTGACGGCCCGCCTGCTGAGCACCATTGTGGAGCGGCTGGTGGCGCGGCGCGGCGGCGCCACCCTGCTGATGGCGGTGATCATGGCGCTCAGCCTGGGGCCCAGCCTGCTGATGCCGTACCTGAACACGCACCTTGGCGCCGCCATGCCCTACCTGGTTTTGGCGAAGTGGACGCCGCCCTACGGCGCGGCGCTGGCGATGACGCATGCCGACCTATCGGCCGTGCGCGGGCTGGCGCTGATCGTGGCGTGGACGGTGCTGCTGGGCGCGGCGATGGTCGCGCTCGAACGGCGGCCGGCGCGGGTGCGCTCGGCGCCGTCCGGCAAGCTCCGTTGGGGCAGCCGTTACGACCGCGTGGGCGCCTTCCTAGGACCGCAGAATGCCATTCTGATCGGCCAATGGCTGCGCTTCTTTTCGCGCAACAACCGCTTCCGCATGATGTATCCGCTCTCGCTGCCGCTGGTGGGGTTCATGATTTATGCGTTCACGCGCGAGCCGGGCGTGGCGCCCGGGGCCAAGGGCGAATTTGCGGCGGCGATGGGCGCGTTTGCCATCGTCGGCTTTATCGGCACCGCTCAGTTCGCCGTCAATCAGTTCGGCTACGTGGGCAATGGGCTGCGGCGCTACCTGCTGCTGCCGGCCGATCCGGCCGTGGCCCTGCGCTCGTGCAGCTACACCTTCGCCCTGCTGGACGCGGTGCTGATCGTGGTCGGCCTGGCGGCGTGGCCCTTTCTCAGCCGCGGCCGGTTCGATCCGTTGATGCTGCCGCTGCTGGCCGGGTGCAGCCTCACCGGCATGTTCCTCTATCTGGCAGTAGGCCTCTGGGCCAGCCTGCTGGCGGCGCGCCGCGGCAACTATTACAGCAGCTTCGGCAACGACCTTTCGTTCGCCGGCAACGTGATCCTGATCGGCGGCATGCTCAGCCTGGTCTTTCTGCCGGGCCTGGCCGCCAGGCGCTGGCCGGACCTGTTCCGGACCGGTTATTGGTGGGTGACTCTTGCCGCCGCCGCGCTCGCCGCGGCCATTTACCGGGTGTCGCTCGACCGCGCTGCGTGGTGGTTCCGCGCCCGCCGCGAGCGGCTGGTCGCCATTATGGAAGGGAGATCGTGAATCGATGGATTCCGCCATCCTGATTCGCAACCTGGCCAAGAAGTACGGAACAGTGGTCGCAGTGGAAGACCTTTCGCTCGCCGTGCCCAAAGGCTCGATGTTCGGCTTCCTGGGACCGAACGGCTCCGGCAAAAGCACCACCATCGGCTGCCTCACCGGCCTGCTCGATCCCACTGCCGGCGAAATGGAAATTCTCGGCGAGCGCTTCACCGCCGAGCGCGCGGACCTCAAACGCCGCATGGGCGTGATGCCGGAAACGCTCGGCCTCTTCGAGCCGCTCTACGCCCACGAGTTTCTGGCTTTCATCGGCCGCATGTTCGGCTTGGATGAAACCACCACCCGGACGCGCGTCACCGAGCTGCTGGCGGCGCTCGAGCTGACCGATTCGCGCAAGACGCTGGCCGAGTACAGCACCGGCATGCGCAAACGCGTGGCCTTCGCCGCGGCGGTGATCCATTCGCCCGAAGTGCTGTTTCTCGACGAGCCGTTCGAAAGCATCGATCCGGCAGGCGTGGCGCTGATGAAGCAGTGGCTGCGCCGCTTCACCGAGCAGGGCCGCACCGTGTTCATCACCAGCCACGTGCTCGAGACCGTCGAGCGGCTCTGCACCGCCGTGGCCATCATCACCCGCCCCGGCAAGCTGGTCTGGCACGGCGACATCACCGTGCTCGCCAACGAAGGCTCCATCAGTTACGACGGCCAGGAATTCCGCGCCCTCGAGCCCCTGTTCCTTCACCTGACCGGCCAGCGCTACGCGGATTTGAACTGGCTGTAGGAGAGCAGAACGGCGCCTCTGGCTCCCCCCGCTCCCGAACGGCCGCGGCTCCGAATGCGCATCGAATGCGGACCGAATGCGCACCGAATAAGCATCCGAGCCGCGACCGTGAGGGAGCGGACGCGCCCGCATAAGCGCAAGCACGTGCTGTTTTCAGTTTCCGGAACGGCGTTTCTTGCAGGAGTAAAGCCAGGGGAATCCCGATTCCAAACGCGAAGCCGACTTGTGGGGAGTAGTCCGGGTGGTTGCCACGAATTATTTCGGTTTTCAGCGCCAGACTGAGTCGAGGATGGTCGAGCATCGAAATCGTCTCCAGGAGTGGTTGCCCTCCTAAGGCGCATCAGATACCATCGCTTTGAGTTTTATATGATGCCAACCGTTGAATTTCCCCAACTCGAATACGTGATGCCTATCCTCGTGGTCCACCAAGAGGACGTGGCGAAATCGTTCGAAGGTACAGGTGTCGTTGTGGCACCAGGCCTCTTTTTGACGTGCTGGCACTGCGTCCGGACACCGCTATCGGACGGCGAGTATTATGCGGCCGTCCATATGCCGAACGCCGAGAGAGGGCCGTTGAGAATCTTGGATCTGCTGAACATCACTCAAGATGAAAGTGGGTTGGACGTGGCACTGGCTAACATACGTCACAGTCCGCCCGAGGTGCTTCGATTTGACGATAGTCCTTCGGTTTTCGGTGAAGACATCTGGACCTGGGCCTACCGAGACGATGGCCGGACTCCGGCAGGAGTCGCGGTCACCCCCAGACTTCTCAAGGGTTATATCACTCGACCATTTAAGCACCAAACCCCGTTTGGAATCACAAATGCGTTCGAGCTGGATTTGCCCGCACCGGCAGGTACCAGTGGCGCTCCCATTTTCCGTGGTCGGACCAATCGTCTGATGGGGCTGATCTACGGCGAGGTCGAGACGTACTCGATCACCGATTTCGAACGCGTGCACACCGAAACTGGCCAGAGGGAACCCGAAGTCCGCAAAATCGTAAGCTTCGCCGTTGCTCACCGAACTGAGACGCTGATGAATGCTCGCGGTCGGCCCACCAAAGGGCTTACAGTCCGAGACTACATCGCTGGCAGAGGGGTTTCGCGTCCTAGTGTCCTGTCTCTAAAGTTCGTTTATACTTCCGCACCTTCCTGATGATCGTGTTGGCGCTCGCCACCCACTGGAACGGTTGGGGGGCCTTGTTGCTGTCGCGAATGTATTCGCGGATCGTTTG
>JBAVYH010000119.1:0-12556 GCA_049698695.1 Bryobacteraceae bacterium
TAATGTGTCACAAGGGTTAAGTTTAAGGGAGCAGAACCGAACCCCTGTCAATACAGGGATTACGCCGTCACGCTTTGTTGTCTCGTGGAACGCCCGGTCCGCAGCAGAAGCATCGCTGAGAAATCGCCGTGCAGCGAACTGGGTTGAGTGAGGTGGCAGGCTGGTAATCCCCACATTCAAGGCAAGGCGCGAAAAAACGGCTTTCCGGAAACTTCCCACCTTGGCACCGGGCGACACTCAACATCAGTACCTAGTGGTCGCGAAGGGTAGAGCAATCCAAACGGAGCAAGCCGTTAAGACCTGATATCGGCGTGCTTTCAGGCGACCGCACGCAGCCCGCCGAGACGGCAACACGGAGGCGTGGCGAAGGCGGCCGTTCGCAAGCCCGTCAATGAAGAGAACCCACTTTTGTGTTGCGCACCTGCGAGTGGCCTACTCGCGGCCCCAGCCGCCGAACTTCCAGCGAACACCGACCGTCGCGTACACTCCGTAAGGCCCGGTGGTCCCCAGGTCGGCAGGGCCCAGATAACCGCGGTAGCGGCCCAGCCAGGTTACCGAGTGGCGAACCGCGCGGATTTCGAAGCTTTTGGATAACTCGATGCCGGCGCCCATCAGGCTTTCCAGGGCGATCGGCGTAAGCGCCGCCGTGTAACTGACCTGCGGCACGTTGTCGCCCAAGGACAAGCGCGGCGAAGCGAACAGGAACACGCGGCGCAACGGAGTCCGGCCGATAGGGTGCAACTCGATGTAGCCGCTCAGCATGTATCGGGCGAAGCCGGCACAGCGAGCGGCGGCGCCGCCGAACTGTCCGGTCGATGGTAAGCAGCGTCCCAGGTCGGGTTCGTTGGTGGGAGGCGCGACCTCAAAGTCCGTGTAACCGCGCGCCCAGTTGCGCGGGAAAAGTGCACGGTCATCCTGGGCACTGGCGGCTGTCTGTGGGGCTTCCCCCGCGGGTTGCCCGAAGGCTGGGACGGCGAACGCCTGGCAGCACGCCAGCATCCATAGCCAGGCTGCCGCTGACTTCAACGCTGGCCGCGCCGGCACGCAAACCAATAACTGATTCGTCAACATACCCTCCTAACGACCTTCGTCGATTGTCCTGGCCACACCACCCGGACTGACAAGTTAAACTGCACCACCTGTAACAGGGTGCCGTCTTAGACCATGAGCCGGGCCGCGCACCTGGGCCTTCAAGACGCCGTAGTCTGTCATCACTTTCCCCTCGTTACGAAAGTCCGCCCGTCGCAGGACAGGTGCGTCCCGTCGCGCGGACCTATCACCCTAGTCGAAATCGAGCCTACTTTACTATAGGGAAGGAAGCGGCGGCAAGGCAGGTCGAACGACAGACAGGTCGAATGAAGACCCTGCGGTCCGCCAAGCTTACAGTCGCTCCGGCACCCGTCTGGAAAATAGCCGCGTCCGTGGAATCTCTGGATGAGTCGCGATCTGCGAGAAGCCCGATAATATTCAATATCGGTAGTCTATTCTGCCGACAAGGCGGTCGTCCGAGGCTGCAACTGCACGCGAAGCTCCGACGAAGTGATCCCCAGGGCGGCCAATCTTCGCCCCCCCGCGCCTTCAGCGCATCATGTTTACCCTGGGGCGGGAGCGGCGCTCGGCCGGCTCTAGCCGGTTCGCATAGATGCGCCGATCAAGGAACTGGTTGGATCGGTAGCTCAGATTAGCCACCAGCACCCCGAAGAATGTCTTGAGACTGGGCCTGTTCCTAGCGAACCGCAGCACCCGCCACAGGATCTGCGGATAGGAGTAGTAGCGATCGGTGAACAGGTTCACCTCCTCCACCAGTTCTGTCCAACTGAAGTTCTTATAGTCGGCCACCGGATGCGTCAGCGTGTAGTACCTCCAATCCCCCGGGTAATCGTTCGACCGAATCCTGCCCTCGCCCTCCATCTGTGCATACAGCTTGGCGCCGGGAAGGGGCGTAAGGATCAGCACATTCGCGGCGTCGATGCCGTACTCCCTGGCTGCGCGAGCGATGGTTTCGCCAATCCCCCGCTTGTCTGTGTCGATGCCTGCGATGAACGATCCCACAACGCTTAGGCCGTGCCGTTGAATGCGGCGGACCGAGGCACGAAAGTCTCTCCCCTTCTGGAGGTTGAACTTCTTGCCAACCGCCATGAGCCCTTCCACCGTCGGGGATTCGAATCCGATAAACACGCCTTGGCATCCCGCACGCCGCGCGAGACCGAGCATTTCTTCATCGTCTGCGAAGTTGATGGTTGCCTGGCAGATCCAAGGCCGGGTTAACCGCTCGGCAATCATGGCCTGGAGCAGTTCCTTGAAGCATGCGAGATGGTCGCGGCGGGTCCCGATAAGGTTGTCGTCCACGAACAGGACGACTTTCTCCCGGATCAGCCGCAGTTCGGCGATCACATCGGCGACCGGCCGGTGGCGGTACGTGCCTCCATTGAAAGCAGTCACGCTGCAGAAGCTGCAATTCAACGGGCAGCCGCGGGTGGTTTGCAGCGAACCGAAGTAATACCTTCCGTGCAGCAAGTCGTGGCGAGCCGGCGGAATTTCGGCCATCGAACTGATCCCGCCCTCGTATACCCTCCGCAGCGCCTTGTTGCTTCCGTCCCCCAGGACCTGCTTCCACACCGATTCCGCCTCGCCCGTGACCACCGCATCCACATACTGCCGCGCCTCATCGCGACAGAACGTGGCATGAATGCCTCCCATCACGACAGGCACCCCCATGGCGCGGAACGTCGCCGCGATCTCGTAAGCGCGCGTCGCTTGGGACGTGAACGCCGTGATCCCAACGAGATCTGGCCTGGGCAGGAGCCCGTAATCGTAGTGATCGAGGTTCTCGTCGAGCAGCGTCACCTCCCACTCCGGTGGAGTCAGTCCTGCTACCACGAGAAGGCCGAGCGGCTTCCACACCCGATAGCGATTCAGGCGGTTCGAGCAGACCTTGTTCAGGCTGACGATCGGGTTGTCAGGATTCACAAGATAGAGTCGCATTACCCTCTTGCGTTTTGTCGAACATCAACCATCCGTTGTACGCGGGTCAAATGCGAGAACGGAGCATTTCTACGGCCCGATACCAATCCTCGCCCGGCGATTCCTCCGGACAACCCCGAGCTTGCCAGAGCTCGTAGGCAAGAGCGGCGATGTCCTCTTCTCCAAGATCGTCGCCGAGGGCGGTGAGTTTCCGCTCGGCTTGGTTACTGAGATCGATTGCCAGGGGTAGAGACGGGTTTGCAGTCTTCTTTTCCTTCGACATGATGTCTCCTCCCTTCGTTGAGCGGACTTTGCTTCGCTCGGCGAAAGGGTCCGAAGTCTGTTTCGGTCAATGTTGCCGGTCACAGAATCTGGCGCTCTGTGTCGGCCCCGGCAGGACTGCCCGCAGCATACGCACTTCCAATTTTCGGAACGTCCCATTTTACCCCCGATCAGCGCGCTGTTCATGCCAGCCGCATGGACTTGCCGTCGATTGGAGGATTAATGCAAGACAACTGCTCTGATCGGTTCAGTACCGACAAATCGGCTTGCCTCCGGTGATCCGCCTCGATCGCGCCATTTGGCCGTATCATGCCCGACCCGTAGAGGTGCGCTAAAACTCCGTCTGTCCGCAGTGAAGGAGCCGTCGAGACTGGATCTTCGTCGGCTCGGAAGACGGCCTTGGTAGCGATGGGCACGCCATCCGCGAGGAGCCCGATATCTACCAATATCGGTAGCTATGCCCGAGGTGAATCAAAGCGGCTGAAGTGGGTCCCCGCGGCAGGTTGTCGAACGACTCCCGAAAAACGCTACTCCGGGAAGAATGACCCTTTGACGTTGCGTTCGGCGTTCCGCAACGCTTCTAGCCTTTGGTCGCGCCGTGATCTGCTGGAGGGCTGGTCTCGAAACAGGAAGCGCCAGACGGGCCGCAGGGCTTTGGCCATAATCGGGACGGTGATAGCCGTTGCGCTCAAAGTGATCGTTGAGGGCTCCATTCCTGTAGCGTGTCGCTGATTACCGACGGTTGTAAATACTATCAAAGGTTAGCGGCCGCCACCAGTGGAAAGCGTTTCGCGAAGCTATTGTGCGCATGGCGCGAGTGTCGCCCCCCAATCCGCGGCTTGGCTGAACAGCGTCGAAACGTTGGCGCTTTGCCGGGCGCGCGCTTAGCCACCGCCTCGGCAATAAGCTGGTGCACGCGCTCGAACCAAATCGGCAATCAATCGCTGGGGCGGCGCTTCACCGAGAGCCTGCATGGGCTCCGCTGGGGAGCCAGCTTCTCCACTGCACGTGGGCGTAACCACATGCGGTACGGCGCGCGCCCGAGGATGGCTGAGCCTTTATCCGCTCAGTGCTGCACGGCAGGCCCGCAAGATGCCGACGCAGCTGCAGAGTGCGCTGAGGTTAGACCCCTGGTACCCGGGTAGTACGCTCTCGCCACCTGTAGAGTTATCAGATCTCCCCATGTTGATCTAAGCTCTAATCGGGCCTCTTTGTATCGGGTCGGGATGACTCATTCCAAGGAGGGCGCACCGGAGTTGTTATGCGCATCCTGCTAGCAGATGACAATTTGGTTTTCCAGGAAGTGCTGCAGTCCATGCTAACGCAGTGGGGCCACGACGTGGTCGTGGCAAGCGATGGGGACGAAGCATGGTGCCGGCTGCAAAACGAAGAGGGCCCTCTGCTCGCGATTCTCGATTGGGTCATGCCGGGCTTGGACGGCCTCGAGGTGTGCCGCCGTGTCCGCGCCAGCAACCGCCTCGGTCATATCTATATCCTGATTCTCACTGCAAAGACGAGAAGCGAGGATCTCGCCGCTGCTATGGAGGCGGGGGCGGACGACTTCATCACCAAGCCGTTCAACTCCGCCGAGCTAAGAGCCCGTCTGCGCCTGGGCGGCCGGATTCTCGAACTTCAGGAGAGACTTCAGTTCGGTTTTCCGCCCTTGGTCTGCGCGCCCGGCGTTCACGCCACGAAGATGCATTCACCTGAGTAGCTCAGCCGCCAGTTCGCACTACGATCATGGCCCTGCACGAAGACCAGACTCGCGATAGACCAGCCTAAAGACAGTCGCGCCGGACCACCAGTCCATGTCAAGGGCGCCTCCGCGAAAGCAACTTCGATGCTGCGGGACGACGGGCCGCACTCGCTGCTACGCAGGGCGGCCTCCACGCGGCAAACTCGCCAACAAGTGGAGACAGAGGCAGATGTGCAACGGCCATATCCGCGGGTAGCAGTCGCTGGCTAACGACCGTCAGTATGGTAAGCCAAAGAAGTCGGGAGGAAACTTGATAATGAAAGGGCATCCTCTAATAATCCTGAAACCCGAACATGGGCACGAGGACTGCCAATCGATGAATTCTTCACCACCCTCGAACGATCAGGCGGCGCGCCCCCAAGCGCTTCACGCGAAGTGGACACCTCCGGCATGGCTCCTCGAAGTCGCGTCCAGCGATGACAGTTTGATAGCCGATCTGATCGACGTCTTCAAGACATCGACCCAAGCTAGCCTGCAGCAAATGCGTACCGCCCTCGCGACGGTTGACGTTCCGAGACTCCGCAACGAAGCCCATAAAATTAAGGGCAGTGCCAAACAGGTCGGGGCTGACGCTCTGGCCGAAGTTTGTCAAACGCTCGAGCTTGCGTCCAGTCTGACGCCGCTGTCGCGCCTTGGTGAACTGATGGGTTGCTGTCAAGAGCTGTTCGCCAAAACAGAGAGTGCAATGACCTCGTATTCGAACGATATCAAAGCCGGCGTCCATACAGCGCCGCCATTGAGCTGAGGTGAATGAGTGTCTCTTGGCGCCGCAGGCTGCGTGAATGAGCCTTGACACGATATGCTGACAGGATCAATGATCGTGAGCCTTCTGCTGGTGATTGTCGCCCTTCTGGTCTTGGGCGGGCTTTGGCTTACCATCCTGTTGCGCCGCGCCGAGGGTCGAAGACGAGTGCTGCTAGCAACACTGGATTCGGTGGCGGATGGAATCGTTGCCTTCGATACTGCCGGCCGGATCGTTGCCTATAACAACAAGTTCGCCCAGCTGTGGTCCATTCCCAACTCCCATATGCTTCCGCGTGATAAGGCGCTTGCTCATATTCTGCCCCAGCTCAAGGACCCGGCGGCCTTCCTCTCGCTGGTTCAACAGGGCGATCAAAATGCGAAGGCACGCACCGACGATGAACTCGAACTACGGGACGGCCGCGTGTTCAATCGACACTCCGAACCACAGCTAGATGGTGGGAAGATTGTCGGACGGGTATCGGGATTTCAGGATGTCACGGCGAGCCGCAAACTGCGAATCCTGCTGGAACGGGAACGGCACGGCCTAGACGCCTTGATGAATCAGTTGCCGCACGCCATCTACTTCAAGGACTGCGAAGGTCACTTCACTCGAAGCAACGAGGCGCACGCCGAGCTTTTCGGGCGCAGCGATCCCTCGCAGATCCTTGGCAAGACCGATTTCGACTTTTTTAGTGCGGAACATGCGCAACAAGCTTACGACGATGAGCAGGACCTCATCCATGAGCGCGTAGCGGTGGTATCTAAAGAGGAAAAGGAAACCTGGCCGGACGGCCATGAGACCTGGGCGCTCACAACCAAGCTGCCGTTCCGCGACCTGGACGGCGTCATTATCGGTACGTTTGGTCTCTCGCGGGATATCACTGACCGGAAGCGCATGGAACGAGAGCTCCTTGCCGCGAAGGACAACGCAAACGTGGCAACTCAGGCCAAGAGCGAGTTTCTGGCCAACATGAGCCACGAGATCCGCACGCCAATGAACGGCGTGATCGGGATGACCGGGCTGCTGCTGGACACGGAGCTGTCACCGGAGCAACGTGAGTACGCGGAGACAGTGCGCCGGTCGGGCGAGTGCCTGCTCAGTGTGATCAACGACGTTTTAGACTTCTCGAAGATCGAAGCGGGGCGGTTGGTATTCGAATCGTTCGCGTTCGACCTGCGGCTGGTGATCGAAGAAGTCGATGAAATGCTGGCGCCGAGGATCGAAGACCGCAAGCTCGACGTGGTGCTGGAGTATCCGCCGGATGTGCCGCGGCACTTCATCGGAGATGCGGGGCGAATCCGCCAGGTGGTGACTAACCTGGTGGGCAATGCCGTGAAGTTCACGCCGGAAGGTCACGTGCTGATCACGGTGAACTGTGAATCGCACGACGGAGAGAAGGCGCAAATCCGGCTTGCGGTTAAGGATACCGGTCCAGGAATTCCGGCGGAGAAGATAGACGGACTGTTCGAGAAGTTCAGCCAAGTGGATGCCTCGACCACGCGGAAGGTCGGGGGCACGGGGCTGGGGCTGGCGATTTCCAAACAACTGGTAAACCTGATGGGTGGCGAGGTGGGAGTGACCAGTCAGCTGGGCAAGGGCTCCACTTTCTGGTTCACGTTGCCTTTGCAGCTGGATGCGCAGCCGCACGCGGAGCCGGCGCCGGCGGCCGACCTGCGAGGCTTGCGCGTGCTGATCGTGGACGACAACGACGTGAACCGGCGCATGCTGCACGAACAGGTCAGCAGTTGGAACATGCGCAACGGCAGCTTTGCGGGGGCAAGGCAGGCGCTCCAGGCGATGCGCGAGGCGAGGGCGGCCGGAGATCCGTACCAAGTGGTGTTGCTCGATTACCAGATGCCCGAGATGGACGGAGCGACTCTGGCGGAGGCGATCAAAGGGGACCCGTTGTTGAGCGATACGCTGGTGATCATGCTCACCTCGGTGGGCCACTGGAGGGAAGTCCGGCACATGCAAGGAGCCAGCATCGATGCCTGCCTGGTGAAGCCGGTGCGGCAATCCCAGTTGCAGAACACGCTGGCAACGGCGTGGTCGAAGAAACAGCAGAGCGGGTTTGCGACGCAGACGAAGGCGTTGGGGGAGATCGCGGCGCTGAAATCGCAGTTCGCGGGCATATTTGCCGGGGCCCTGGTGCGGGTGCTGGTGGCGGAAGACAACGCGGTGAACCAGAAGGTGGCGGTGCGCATGCTTGAGCGACTGGGACTGCGGCCGGACGTGGCGGGCAACGGGCGCGAGGCAGTCGAACTGTGCTCGTTGTTGCCGTACGCCCTGATCTTCATGGATTGCGAGATGCCGGAGATGGACGGCTACGCGGCGACGGCGGAGATTCGGAAGCGGCAAGGGTCAAACGGCCGGGTAGCTATTATCGCGATGACGGCAGACGCGATGGAGGGCGCGCGGGAGCGCTGCATCGCGGCGGGGATGGACGACTACATCGCGAAGCCGGTGCGGCTGGGCGAAATGATTGAATCTCTGAAGAAGTGGGTGCCGAAGGTGCGTCCCTCGCCGTCAAAAGTCCGTGAGGGGCTTGGCGTCCATCCAAGTTGACGACTGTTGGCCGGATTCCGCCGCTCGCGGACAACGCCAGGCGCGAGCAATCCGCGAGACATTACGCCGCGGAGCGGAGTGCATGGCTGCGCTGCCTTGGGAGATACGGCACATTGTGGCTGACGGTGAGATCGTGATGGTGGAGCGGGTGGACAACTTTCTGATCGGAGAGACACACGTCAGGGTTCCTTGCATGGGCATCTTCGAGCTGCACGGCGGAAAGATCGCAGCCTGGCGTGACTATTGGGACCTGCAACAGTTCGAGCGTCAGCTAGCTGCCACAGCGCCTGCGCGGGAGTGATATCGCGCGGGCAGCCCGTCGGAACAGCAGCGGGCCGCGCGATCTTGAGGCTCCGACGGTCTTGCCGGTCAGCCTCACTACCCGGCAGATGATGCGATCACTCTCGGATCGCTCGGTTCCGCTTCGCTCAACCAGCCCGCATGGGCGGTCGGGGTCTACATAGCTTTGGTGACATACTAGGGGCTTCGGCATGTGAGCGATATCCGGTGTTATCGGACACTGTTTTCCGACAGGGACGCTCTCGCCCCGGGGCCCGCGGGCGCCGCGTGGGAGCCGAAAGCCTGGGCGATCTGGCTGGCGTCTACATCCGCCGGTAGGGCCGACCAAGCAACCAGCGTCGGGGAGCGACGGCCTTCCTAAACGCTTGGCGACTGCCGGCTATCCATCCGGCGGTTCGCGCAGCGGGTGAGCTATTAGATTAGTCGAGTGTCTTTGAGAAGAAACGCTCGGGCGCGATGTAAATCCCGGATGCCCCAAACGTACGGTTTCGGGAGGGCTCTTATCCGGTGAGCGGCCGTTCAGAACGCCTTGAGCTGGCGGCGCACGAAGAAACCGTAAGCCAGGATCAGGCCTATCGCCAGCAGGCCCAGACTCAAGGTGCCCGGTGCCGGTGTTGTAGTGGGAGAGCTTCCCGCGACCGCTCCCGCCGCGGTCAGGAAATTCGCGATCGTGTATCCCGGGCTCCCCGGCGTGTACGCCACTGCGACGCTGGTGAGCACTCGCGTAGGATCCGGGGCCAGGTTAACTCCATAAATGTAGGCGCCTCCGCCGGAGATCGGGGCCTGATAACCGCTGGTCGGGAAGCTGTAGGCCGCTTGCCGCGACATGGCGGGAGTCAGCGCGAAATACGTTCCCGCTGCGCCTGCCGCCGTGGTGCCGGGCCCGCCATACCAATCCGGCAGTGTCACGTCGTTCAGCACCGTGGGTGCGCCGGTGGAGTAATTCAGCGTAATTGTAAGGGCTGAGCTTCCGCTCCCGCCCGAACCGAAAATCGCGAACTGCGAGTACTGGTTGTTCGGCACGCTGAAGGTGAAATTGCCAGCCGTGGTTGACCGGATCACCACGTTCGTGCCCGTCGACGTCGCGTTCGTAAATCCCAGTTGTACATCGTAGAGCCGCGCTCCGCTTGCCGGGTAAAAGCCATTGTCATTGATGCCGACCGCGCTGCCTCCTCCGATCTGGCTCGCGGCGCTCTGCGTGAGCAGCCAATTGTCTACGGAGCCTCCAGGGGTGGAATTATCCCATGAAGTGCCTGGTGTGGTGAAGGCACCGCCGCTATAGCGGAGCACGTTATCCGCATTAAAGGACGCCGCCAGGCTCACCTGGACCCCGGCGCCATAAGCCAGCCCGCTGGACACACAAATCGCGACGGCAACTACGGCTACCGCCAAGACTGTTGGGAAACCCCTTGATGGTCTGAATGTGTTCATTCTGTCCTTTCGATGGCCAGGAGTCGCTTTTTATGCCTCCCAAGCCGTTCCTTAGGATCACCCTTGTCCGAGCCGGAATTTCCATTTTTGACTTCCGGGTTCCATACAGTATAAACCAATACACTCGTAAACCAAACCTCCATCTTTTGATCTGCGAGTTGCATTTTTCTCCGGGAGCCGTCCTCGCCCCCGCCAGGCAGGGTGGTCGCCTTGCCAGGAATACTCAAAACATGAACATCCTGTCTTTTCAGTATCTTAAGCCATAGACCCAGGGGGCGGAACGTAACACAACGACTCGGCGTCGCAAGCAACATGCCCGAGCTGAATTGCGGTGCGGCCGCCATTCGGCGCGGCACGCGTCATCTCGTCAACGCTGAACGAGCAATAGGCAACGCTCCGGGATTTCGCGCCAGCGATATTCGCTATTATCGGCAACTACTGGGTGCGGCAGTTGGCCTCACCCTGAGAAACCGGCGACAACGCCGTCAATGTCGCGGCGCTGCTCGATGCGGTGCAGTAATGGCGTTGCCTACATGCGGTCGAACGAGATTTTGAACTTCTCGGTACTTGCGACCGCACCGCCGGTTTCCGCCATCGATTTGCCGTCTGCGGCGACGGTGTAAGTGGCCTTGAAAAACGGCTTGCCGTCCTTCTTGACCGTTATGTCGAGGGAGCGCGGGGGCGTATTTTTCATGGCGATTGTGAAGCCCGCCGGCATCATCGGGCCCGTGCAGGGGTAATCTTTGCCGTCGAGCTTTGCGTCACACGTCATGCCCATGTCGGAATCCTTAAAGCTAAGCCCCTCGGTCCCGGACTGCGTCATCTCTATGACCTCGGCTGCGCCGGACACCTTTTTCGTCTGCCATTTTCCGCCGAGCCCCGAAGCGCCAGAAACGCGCTGGTAGACAGTGGTGCTATCCATCGTGCCGCCGTCGGGTTTCATCTGCTTGCCAGTGTCGGTAAGGGTCTTGCCGTCGGCGCTGAGCTTCAGCGTGTCGGTGGCAGTGACTTTGCCGTTGACTTTCCCGACCAACTCCCACGTGTTGGCGTCGGTGGCCTTCCAGGCGATTGTTCCGCCCATGCCGTCCGGGTATTCCTTGCCGTCCATTTTGAATTTGTATGTCACGCCGAAAGCGGTGGCCTGCAATCCGCCGCCGGGCAGGCTTTCGTAGGTAACGGTGGTTTGCCCGAAATCGCTTTTGGCCAGGTTCACCTTCCACTTGCCGGCGTAGGGCAGATCGGCGGCAAGCGCGACGCTGGCGAGCGCGCAGATCAGGAACAGGCGTGTCTTCATGTGGATCTCCTTTCGACTTTGCGATTATGGAGCGGCGGGCGATGGAATGCAAGGGTTATCGCAGCCGCCATTGGACACCGATTTCCGATCCCGACGACCCCGGCAACGTTCATCCTCCATCAATATACGTAGTGCTGAACTGGGCGGAGGAACTCGGGCAGCCAGGCTACGCCAAGAGCGAAGCTTGCATTGGAAAACTGCCAGCCGCTCACCGGGATTCGTCCAGCCATGAGCGGCGCCCGGTTGACGCGGGCGTTATTTGGTAATATCGGAAGGCAATCCGCCAGCCGGTGGATCGGACTGCCGGCCCGGCACGGGCGCACGGGCCGAAACCACCTGGGACGCGGAGTAGAAGGGCAGGTGGCAACAGGGCTGTTGGACGAACCGTACGTCTTTCTGCGCTACGGTCGCCGCTATCTGATGCATGCGCCCATTTATCGTGATTCAACTCCACGGCTTCGTCATGGTCGATGGCGAGGCACCCACCAATGAAACCCGCGGGCGAACCCAGGAGCGAACGGGAAAGGCGTCGCCATCGGTCTTCATGCGCAGCAGCAGCTTTCGCACCCAGCGGTCGCTGACGCCCATTTTCCGGCGGCTTGCCGCTGTGTGACGACTCCGTCCTGCACCCGCTTCAACCACTCCAGCCAATCTCGTTCCTCCTGGTTCATTGCGATTCGTTCCACCCTTCCAGTTTTTAGCTGTCAAGAGGAACTTTCTACTTTGCCCAATTAGGAACTTCTCACTTTGCCGCGACACGAACGCCAGCGAACAGAGGGATGAAAGAGCGGCGTGCTATACTCGTGCCGCCCAGCTGTGGGGTATGGTCTGTGACGACAAAATGCGGCTGATCACCGCGTACGCCGATGCAACCGAACGGTTAGCGATTGCCGTGGCTAAGCTTCGGCTGACAACCGGAACAGAGTTCCGCAAGGCTCGCGCCGCTTCAGAAGCAGCACGTGCCGAATGTGCGAAGGCTGCGCGCGCTCTTTATGAGCACAGGGCCAAACATGGCTGTTTTTCAAAGTAGCCCCCCGGATTCAGCAAACTGGTGTTTGCTACATGCCGATCGTGGTTGGCCTTGAACCCACTGCCTAGTGTCCTGTCTCTAAAGTTCGTTTATACTTCCGCACCTTCCTGATGATCGTGTTGGCGCTCGCCACCCACTGGAACGGTTGGGGGGCCTTGTTGCTGTCGCGAATGTATTCGCGGATCGTTT
>JBAVYH010000120.1:0-56031 GCA_049698695.1 Bryobacteraceae bacterium
GTGTCGATGATCGAAATGCTGTCGTCCAGCCGGTTGGCCACCCACAGCGTCGTCCCATCCGAAGAAAGCGCGATGCTGCGCGGATTGCGGCCCACCGGGATGCGCGCGATCACGTAGCGCGCGGCCGCCGAAAGATCGTTGGCCATGCGCGCGGCGGAGGGCGAGCGCGCGGCCGCCACCAGGCGCGCCAGATCGATCACCGCGACTTCGTTGGACCCGCTGGCGGACACGTACGCCCGCTTCTTATCCGGAGCGATGGCCACGCCGAACGGCAGCGAAAAGTAGTCCTCGATGGCGTCGAGCGGGAGTTGCACCACGCCGCCGATATCCTCGCCGAACACCGCCAGCGAATCGACGAACGCCCAGCCATGTTCCACGTGCGCCAGCGGCACCAGGTTGTGCGGGCGCAGCAGGGCCGCCAGGCCGAGGCGCCCGTCGCGCGAAACGGCCACGTGAAAAACGCCCGCGGCGTCCGGCAGCGCGATGCGATCGGTGACAATTTGCTGCCGCGCGTCGATTTCCGCGATCTCAGACCGCGGCGGCGTGCGGAATTCGCCAGGGAAGGGATAGATGTGGGTGACGTAGATGCGTGTGTCGTCGGGCGAAGCGGCGACGTAGCTGGCGCCGTGGGCGGCAATCAAGTGGCGGGTGATGGCGCCGCCGGCCAGGTCCACCACGGTGACGTTATCGCTCAACCGGTTCGCGACGTAAAGCACGCCGCCATGGAACGCAATCCCTGTCGGCTCAAAACCGGCCGGCAGGGTGCGTAGCGCCCGCAGCGTCGCGGCATCGATCTCGCTTACCGTGTCCGCCCAGGAATTGGTGACATAGAGGCGCGCGCCGTCGGGCGTGATGGCGATGCCGCGCGGCACCCGGCCAACAGCGACCCGGCCAGCGACGGCGTGCGTTGCGGTATCGATGGCGGCGACTTCGTTGGTGCCGCTCAAAACGGCATACAGGCGCGTTCCGTCCGGCGATAAGACCAGGTCATCGGGACTGGGATAGCCGTTGTTCTGCGCCGCGCCGGCCGCCGTGAAGACGAAACAGGCGAGGATTGATGCCGCCGCGGCAACGCCACCCGGTGCGTATCCCCTCGCGACCTGTCTCCCCATTCGCATCCCTACTTCTCCGTAATCGTAAACACTTGCCCGGCCGGAATGTTTTCCACCACCTGGCGGATGCCGCTCGGCCACAGCACAGTGATTTTGTCGGCCTTGGTGGCGGCGCCGAGGCCAAAATGCAAACGCCAGTCGTCCTGGCTGAGGTAACCGGAAGCGGCCACCCGCTCGGCCCGCTGTTTGATGCCGCCGGCTTCCACCTCCACCACCGCGCCGATGCCGTCGCGATTGCTCTTGGTGCCCACCAGGTTGATCTTCAGCCAATGGCCCACCGGCGTGGTGACATTGTGCAGCAGCGTACCCGGCGCGCCCAGGTTCACTAAGAAGGCATCCACGCGGCCATCGTTATCGTAGTCGGCGAAGCACGCGCCGCGGCCCACGCTCTTGGTGGCGAAAAACGGCCCGGCGCCGGTGGAAACATCCTGGAACTTGCCGCCGCCCAGGTTCTTGAACACCGAATCCTCCTGCGGGATCAGGTGAATCAGGCCGCCGTGCGCGATGAAAATATCGCGCAGCCCGTCGTTCGTGAAATCGTAGGCGCCCGTGCCCCAACTTGTATATTGCGCGGCGAGCTGTGAAATGCCGGCTTGCTCGGTGATATCCACAAACGGCACTTTGCCGGTGTTGCGCAGCAGGCGGTTGTACTTGGAATCGCTCACCCATAGGTCGACCTTGCCGGTGTTATCGACGTCGAAGAACACAGGCCCCATGGCGGAAGTGGATTCGCCGTTCTGGCCGAAGGCGGCGCCGGCTTCGAGGGCGATCTCCTCGAAGGTGCCGTCGCGTTTGTTGTGGAACAGGAAGTTTTCGGTCTTGTCGTTGGCGACGTAGATGTCGGGGTAGCCATCGCCATCGAAGTCCCCCGCGGTGACGCCCATGCTGCGGCCCTTGAACGCCGCAATCCCGGATTTCTTGCTGACATCCTCGAAGGTGCCCTTGCAGGTGTTGTGGAACAGCAGATTGGTGTCGCCTTCGTAGTCGAGCGGCCCAGGGAAATTGTCGGCTGCGTAATAGGAGTGGTAAGTGGGGTCGAACTTCACATAGCGGCCGATAAACAGGTCGACGCAGCCATCGCGGTCGTAATCCAGCCACGTGGCGCCGATCGCCCATCCCTTCACATCTCCGAGCCCGGCTTTGACCGTAACATCCTCGAAGGTTCCGTTGCCCTTGTTGCGATACAGCGTCACCTTGCCGTAGCTGGTGACCAGCAGGTCGGTGTAGCCGTCGTTATCGAAGTCTGCGGCAACGGCGGAGAAGCTGAAACCATCGCCGGCGAGGCCCGCTTGTTCGGTGACGTCGGTGAAGCGCCCATTCCCGTCGTTGCGGTACAGGTGATTATGCGGCGGCACGGCGGGCGGCTTGCGCAGCGGGTAGGGATGCATGCCGGGCCCCAGTGGACGGCCGCTGACGACGAACAGGTCGGGCTTGCCGTCGTTATTGAAGTCGAACCAAAGGCAGCCGGCGCCGGTGCTTTCGATCAGCGACCCCAGCTTTTCGGCGCCGAAGGAGTGCGCGAAGGTGATTCCGGACTGCGCCGTGGCATCGTCAAATCGGATGCTGCCGGCTGTTTGGGCCGGCGCCAGGGCCGCCGCCAGACAAAAAACAGAAACGAAGGTTGCCGTTCTAATGATCATTGAGTCGATCCTGGGATGGCCGTCATGTTGACCGGCACCGTGGTGCGGTTGAGGATTTCGGGAACCCGGTTTTCCGGCGACCGTTCCGGCCCCGCGTGGCAGCCCACGCAAATGCGTTGCTCGCTGGGCCGCATCCAGAACCAGTTCTTTTCCGCCCGCGTCACGGCGCCGGACTTGCTTATCAGCTCCATGCGCAGCGGCCGGTCCGCCGGCACCTGGACGTAGAACGAGCCGTCCGGCTCGACCACCGTCTCGCCGAGCAGCAGCGAGGAACCGGCGGAGTCCTGGGTGAAGACGCGCACCGTCGCGATGTCGCCCGTGATCGGCGTCTTCGATTCATGCGCGTTGAGACACAGCAGATTCCCGGCGGTGCGTGTGGGCACGCGGGCCGAGGGGAACTCGCGCGGTGGCACGCGGCTCGAAACCACCACCGGCTCGATCGCGTTACCGGGCGCGGCGGGATTCAACTCCGCCAACTGGTCGCTCGTTTTCGTCCAAACGAATAGGTGAAATGGCCGCGCTGCGCTGCGCCGCAGCGGAATCAGCCACCGGCCCGTCGCAATCTCCGCCCCCTGTCCGGCCGCTTCCAGCTTGGGCTGCGCCACGCCGGTCTGCTCGGCGAGGGCGGACGTGAAGCGCGCCAGCCGCTTTCCCACGTTGAAGATCACGTCGCCCGATGCGACTTGATGCCCGTTGGCGCGCTGCGGGCCGTGATCGCAGCGGATGGTCTCCACGCCGGTGCCATCGGGGTAAACCGTCCACAAGTCGCCGTTGGCCTCGTACAGGATCCGCCCGTCGTGCAACACGTCGTCGGTCAAGTACCATCCGGGAACGAACGTCAGCGTCTCGGGCGTCGCGGCGCCGGCCAGCGGAACGATCTGGA
This sequence comes from Bryobacteraceae bacterium, assembly GCA_049698695.1. GTDB lineage: Bacteria > Acidobacteriota > Terriglobia > Bryobacterales > Bryobacteraceae > Bog-375. The sequence continues at coordinate 3,636 of JBAVYH010000120.1, forward strand.
TCTCCGATCCTCGCCGCAGAAATCTCGTATACACGACACGGTCATCGGGCAAGTACAGCGGACGAATGCAATCGGTATCGGCGGTGGTGAGCTGCCGCGGAGCGCCACCCGCTACGGCCGTTTCCCAAATCTGCCACGGCCCCGCCGCCGTGCGCTTGCCGGCGAACAAAATGCGCAGCCCATCGAAGGAGACAGCCGGGTCGGTGGATGCGTAGAAATCGGGGACGAGCTTGCGCTGCCCTTGCGACGTCACCAGTATCACCGAGGCGCCCGCTGGGAAGCGCTCGCGCCCGCTCCGCCAGGCTGCGCCATCGTACTGAGGGGCTGCGACATACGCGTAATCCGGCGTGCCGGTCCGCTCCGCCACCGCGCCAAACAGAGCGAGAGCCAGACCAACCGTGCCAGCGAGCTTCCTCATGTGACTCCATATTAAGGGAATGGAGCCTGTTTATCAGTAATAGGAAAATACTAGACTTGGCGGCCTGAATCGCGCTGTCGGCCGGCTGTGAAACCCGCCGTACCAGCACCTCTTTGCCGCGGCGCCTATGGTTCCCGAGCGCGAACCTGGTTGCTCAAGCGGTGTCGCTGCTGCTCGCGAAGTTGGGCGCGAGCGATGGCGAGCTGCTTTTCGAGCGCGCGGTTCTGTACACGCTCGGCGTCCACTTGTGCTTGCAGGCTGGCGGCGAGCCGCAACAGTTGCGCGCGACCCTGCTGCGGCTCCGCCAGACTCGCCGGTGGGGCAGGCGAAGGCGGCTTCTGGCCCAGAAAAGCAGTCGCCTGCCGCAGGTTGGTTCCCCCCGGCTGGTTCAGCACCAGCGCGACATCCACGCGCGCATTGCGGCGGCCATAGGTGAACACGCCGGAGGCCAGGTGCTGCGGATCGAGCGGAATCGGGCTGGGCGGCGAATCGCCGTCCACAATGTCCAGCCAGGCGCGCGTGGCCCCGCGCACCGGCGCCGAATTCGCGTCCCAGCGAATCTGCAATTGCCCGGCATCATCCACCGTGTTCAGACCGATCGAGGCGGCATCGACTTTGGCGGGCGCGCGCTGCAACCACGCCACGGCGGCGGGATACCAGGCGTCGCGCTCGGCATATAGCGCGGCACCCGCTGCCACCGCCAATCCCACTGCCAGCAGCGCCTTCAGCCACGCCCACGAGCGCTGCGGCGGATTCTCGAACATGCTCGGCAGAGGCAACTGCGGCGGCGCCGCCGGTTCGGCTTCCGGCGCGGCTTTCGGCACCGGGGCCGGCGATGCGGCCATGGTGGCGGGTGTGGGGGGAGGCGGCGGTTGAGGACGGAGCTCGGCATGGCGGTCGACGCGGGGAGCAACCGGCGCAGGCGGGGCGTCCGGTTCGGCACGGACGTCGATCACGGCAGCGGCCGGCGCCGCGGGAGGCGTGGCAGGCTCGGCGCGGACGTCGACAATCGGACCGGCCGTCGCGGACTGGTGCTGCGCCTGCGCCGGCGGCCCCATGGGAGCCGCTCTCGGAACTTGCCGCAGCGGCTGGGGCTCGATCAGGAATTCGTGGTAGCTGGCGCTGGAATGGATAATGCCGCCGGGGCCGCGGAAGAAAAACCCGGCGCGCATGGGCTCGAAGGTGTGCGGCTTCACCACCAGCGCCACCTGCCACAACTCGGGGAAGAACCGGTTGTGGATGGTGAGATCGCTATCGGAAAGAAGCACGCCGGTCCGCGTGTGCGAATGGTACCAGCCCACCGGCTGCGGGCCACCGGAGCCGCTCGTGGCGCGAATCAATTCCTGCAGCCTGGCTTCGTCGCTCACCGAAAGCGTAAACGAAGGGCCCAGGGCATGTTCGCAATCGAGCGCCGCGTAATCGGAGATGGTCAGCCGGCCCTCTCGCCAGTCGCCCAGCAGGATGCCGCCGATTTCGGCGCCGCCGCGCGGCAGCGAAAAGAAAGCGTCGGTCACCGACAGCCGAATGTCGTCCAGCACCCGGCTGCTGCACTCAATCGAAAACGGGCACTCCGGTGTCGACCAGGTTACTGTTGCGCGATCCGGCTGGACTGCCATCCTGTTCACAATTGTAGGCGATTTTGTTTCAATACACGCGCGACTCTGGTACCCCTCCCCCACCCGGGTTATAGTCATGGGCACTCACGGCAGTTCGCTCTGTCAAAGGTATACACTTCCGCATAGTGGCGTTCTCCCAAAAACCGGAGCCGCCCGGACCCGGGCCTTGGAAGCCTCAGGATTATCAGCTAGTCTGGAAAGAACGAGCGGTTCCTTCCGCGGCATCAAACGTGCTCTGCCGCCCACGGGGAATTGTCTCGCTGAGCCCGACCGGCGGCCCTGAATGAAAGAACTGAAGTTCCAACTGTCTACCGCGCTGCTCACCATGGTGACTGTTGCGGCGGTTGTGTTGGCAGTCATCAACTTCGAACAACGCCTTCAGTTTCATGGTCTTGCCGAGGATGGGGCGATTTGGGCGGACCACCAGGGCGGCGTCCAGGCGTCCCACGTCCGCCCGCGCAGCGGCGCTGCCGTGGCCGGCATTCACACCGGCGACTGGCTGCTCAGCATCAACGGCGAGCCGGTCAAGCGGGCGCTCGATGTCACCCGCATCCTGGTCCGCGTGGGCACCTGGACCAGGGCCACGTATCACCTGCGCCGCGGCAAGGAGTTTGACGCCTTCGTCATCACCGAAGAGGTGCCGCGCGACCGTACGGTGACCTACCAGTACCTAGTCGGCGCCGCCTACCTGATCATCGGACTTTTCGTTTACTTTCGCCGTGGCAGCGCGCAGAAGGCGACCCATTTCTATGCGCTCTGTCTGATCTCGTTTATTTCCCTCTGCTTTCATTACACCGGCCAGCTAAACAATCTCGATAAGGTCATCTACCTGGGCAATGTGGTGGCCGGCGTGGTGGCACCCACCGTGTTCCTCCATTTTTGCCTGACCTTCCCGGAAGCGAACGGCTGGTTCCGGAAACGCTACAGGAGGGTTTTGCTTTACCTCCCGGCTGCGCTGCTTTCGTTGGTTTATCTCGGCTTTTCTTCCGGAGCGCTTAAGGCCGCCATCGCGCCGCTCCAGTTGCGCTGGCTGCTGGACCGCATCTGGGTACCGTTTACGGTGGTGCTATATCTGCTCGGCGGCGTCGCCGTCAGCCTCGCCTACCGCAAAGCGGAGGACGCCATCGTGCGGAAACAGCTCAAGTGGCTGCGTAACGGCACATTTTTCGCCATGGTGCCCTACACCGTGCTGTACGTGCTGCCGTATGCCTTTGGCGCGGTGCCCTCCGCGAACCTGCGCCTCTCCGTGCTTTCCGTGGTTCTGCTGCCGCTGAGCCTGGCCTACGCCATTGTCCGTTACCGGTTGATGGACGTGGATATCCTGTTTCGCCGCGGATACGCCTACACGCTGGCCACCATCTGCGTTTTGGCGGGCTTTTACCTGATCGTATTCACGCTCGGCAGCCTGGCCCACGTGTACTTCAACAACCTGGGCAACGCGGCGCCGCTGATCGTGATGCTGATCGGCGCCTTTCTGTTCCAGCCGATCCGCACCTGGATTCAGGAGAGGCTGGACCGCCATTTCTACCGCGACCGGTACGATTACCGCAGCACGCTGGTGGAATTCGCCCAGGAACTCAGCTCGGAAGCGGACCTGGATACCATGCTGACGAAGGCGGGAGAACGGCTGATCGCGACCCTCGCCGTGAGCCACCTGGCCTTCTTCCTGCGCGAGGAGGGCGTCGTCTCCCCGACCGGCGAGCCGGTCTTCCGCCTGCGCAGCGCCATGGGCGGCAACCCGCGGCTGGCCGCCGTCACGCCCGAGGATCTGGACCTGAGTTTTCTCAACTGGAAACTGCCGGAGCCGTACCTGTTCTTCGAGCGGACCCATCATCAACTCGACGCTATTTCCACTTCCTGGCCGCCTTCGGTGCGGCGCACTATCGCCGACCTGGACTTGACCTACTATCTGCCGTGCACCGTGCGCGGCCGCACCATCGCTTACCTGGGCATCAGCCGCACCACCGACGGCGACTATCTCGCCAGCGTCGACATGGAGTTGCTGACCACGCTGGCCGGTTACGTGGGGATCGCGATTGAGAACGCCGGCCTGTACCGCTCGCTGCAGCGCAAGGTGGACGAGTACGAGCGCCTCAAGGAATTCAGCGAGAACATCGTGGAATCGATCAACGTGGGAATTCTGGCGGCCGACCTGGACGACCGGGTAGAAAGCTGGAACAACCAGATCGAGCAGTTGAGCGGCATCCCGCGCGAGCGCGCCGTGGGCAGGCGCCTGGCGGAGCTGTTCCCCGCCGCCCTGGTGAATGAGTTCGACCGCGTCCGCGACGAAACCGGCATTCACCACATTTACAAGTTCGTGCTGAAGGAACCGGCCAGCGCCAACGGCAATGGCCATCCGGGCCTGGCGCAGCCGCGCCGCGGCGAAGCCACTTTGAACATCGCCATCGCGCCGCTAGTTTCCAAGGACCAGGAACGGATCGGCCGCCTGGTGATCTTCGACGACGTCACCGACCGCGCCGAACTGGAACAGCGGCTGGTGCAGGCCGACAAGCTGTCCAGCATCGGGCTGCTGGCCGCCGGCGTGGCCCACGAGGTGAATACGCCGCTGGCGGTGATTTCCACCTACGCGCAAATGCTGGCCAAGCAGGTGGCCGACGACACGCAGAAATCCGTGATCCTCGATAAGATCGCCAAGCAGACCTTCCGCGCCAGCGAGATTGTCAATTCGCTGCTCAACTTTTCGCGCACCTCGAGCACTTCGTTCGGCGAAGTCAAGCTCAACCGGGTGATTCAGGAAACGCTTTCGCTGCTCGAACATCAACTGCAGAAGACGGGCATCCAGGTCCGCACCGAGCTCGATCCCGACTTAGGGCCGGTCCACGGCAACGCCGGCAAACTGCAGCAGGTGTTTCTCAACCTGATCCTCAATGCGCGCGATGCCATGCGCGGCGGCGGGGCCCTGGAGGTGCGCACCTGGTCGGAAGGCTCGCGAGCGCGGATCGAAGTGGCCGACAGCGGAACCGGTATCGCCCCCGAGCATCTGCACCGCGTCTATGACCCGTTCTTCACCACCAAGCCCGCGCGCCAGGGCACCGGCCTGGGGCTGGCGGTGACTTACGGGATCATTAAGGAACACGGAGGTTCCATCGAGGTTGCCAACCGCCCCGGCGGCGGCGCCCAGTTCCGCATCGAATTGCCGCTGGCCAAAATTGCTGCCGCCGAGCAGCCAGTAAGCGCCGCGTGAAATGACAGAAACGCCATTCAGCACACCTGAAAGCAAGGGCGACATCCTCGTCGTCGACGACGAAGCCGATATCCGCGAAGGCCTCGAGTTGCTGCTCTCCAGCGAAGGGTACAACGTAAGCCTGGCGCAGAACGGCACCGAAGGCATCGAGAAGATCGAGGCGCGCCTTTACGACCTGGTGTTGCTGGACCTGATGATGCCGGACCGCTCCGGCATGGACGTGCTGGCCGAAGTTCGCGCGCGCGATCGCGAAACGCCGATCTTCATGATCACCGCCTACGGCTCGGTGGAAGCCGCGGTGGAAGCCCTCAAGCTCGGCGCCAACGATTACTTTTCCAAGCCGTGGGACAACGAGAAGCTGCTGATTGAAATCGGGCGCATGATCGCCCTCCGCCGCCGCGAGTACGAAAACACGCACCTCAAGCGCGCCCTCAAGGAGCGCTACAGCTTCCCCAACATTATCGGCAAGAGCGAGCGCATGGTGCACACCCTGGACCTGGTGGCGCAGGTGGCCTCCAGCCGTTCCACCATTCTGATCACTGGCGAGACCGGCACCGGCAAGGAGATTATCGCCAAGGCGATTCACGCCAACTCGCCGCGCGCCGACCAGTTGTTCGTGGCCGTCAACAGCGGCCAACTGCCGCCGGACCTGCTCGAATCCACCCTCTTCGGCCACACCAAGGGCGCCTTCACCAGCGCCATGCAGTCCAAGAAGGGCTACTTCGAAGTCGCCGACAAAGGCACCATCTTTTTCGACGAGATCGGCACTATCGGCCCGGAAACGCAGATCAAGCTGCTCCGCGTCATCCAGGAAAAGGAGTTCACCCCGCTCGGCTCGACCGTCCCTATCAAGGTCGACGTGCGCATTCTCGCCGCCACCAACGCCGACCTTCACCAACTGGTGAAGGAAGGCACGTTCCGCGAGGATCTCTACTACCGGCTCAATGTAATTAACATCGCGCTGCCGCCGCTGCGCGATCGCAAGGAAGACATTCCTTTGCTGGCGGATTACTTTTTCACCTATTACTGCCGCGAGAACGGCAAGTATCTGGACTCGGGCGGCCACTCGGTGCTGCACTTCCAGCCCGAGGCGCTGCAGGTGTTGATGGAGCACTCCTGGCCGGGCAACGTGCGCGAGCTGGAGAACGTGGTGGAGCGCGCCGTGGTGCTGGCCACCGACGCGAGCGTGCCTATCGACGTGCTGCCCGAAGCGCTGCTGGAAGCCAACGGCATCCGCCTGCAGCGCAGCGAAGGCACGCCGCTGCCGCCCGACGCAACGCTGTTTCAGATCGTCAACGATTTCGAGCGGCGCGTCATCATCGAGCGGCTGGAACAGGCCAACTGGAGCCAGACCGAAGCCGCCGAGGGCTTGCACGTGCCACTTTCCACGCTGAACCAGAAAATCAAACGCCTGGACATCAAGATTCGCAAAAAAGGCGAGTGAGCGGGGCAGGTTTCAACCTGCCAACGCCCGCTTGCGGGCGCATTCTTTCAAAGCGCTTTCGCAATGCCTCCTCCTGAGCAACCGCCCGAGACCATGTTTTACGACGGTCATTGCGCCCTTTGCCATCGCCTGGTGAAGTTCGTGCTGCGGCACGACCGCTCGGGAACGGCCTTCCGGTTTGCGCCTTTACAGGGCAAAACATTCCAGGCGAGGGTTCCTCCTGAGCGCCGCGCCGGCCTGCCCGACAGCCTGGTCGTGCAAACCCAGGATGCTTCGCTCCTCATCCGCGCGGATGCCTGCATCCATATTCTGCGGCGGCTCGGCGGTGGATGGAAGGTGACCGCAGCCCTCCTGGCCGTCATCCCGCGCCCGCTGCGCGATGCCTTGTATAACTTCATCGCGCGCATTCGCCACCGCGTTTTCGGGCGGCGTGACGATTTGTGCCCCGCCGTCCCGCCCGGACTGCGCCAACGATTCGATCCGTGACCGCGCCCGGCGGCTGGCACCTCTAATAGATGTCGCCGCCACCCTTCAGCCTCCGAATCGCCGCTCTTCTATCCACTGCAAGCCGATAGCCGCCGTGGGTGTCCGACGCCCGGGGGCGATGCATCGCGCTTCCCCAGAATAGATCGTGATACGATATAATCGTGAGCACGGACAGCGACCTGACTTTCGATCAATATTGCGACCTGGCCGAATTCCGGCGGCAGATCCGGCGGTTTCTCCATTTCAGCGAGGTGACGGCCAAGGAGCATGGCCTTGAGGCGCAGCAACACCAACTGCTGCTTGCCGTCCATGGCCTGCCCGACGGCACAAACCCAACCATTCGAGAAATCGCCTCGAGGTTGTTCATTCAGCATCACAGTGCGGTGGAGCTGATCGACCGGCTGGAGCACCGGGGTGCGATCGCGAGGTTTCCCGGAGCCCGGGATAAACGCGAGGTGTGGGTCCGACTGACGCCGGCTGGCCGCGCGGCCCTGCGTAGGCTCGCGCTGACGCACCGAACCGAGCTGGAACGCTCCGGCCCCGAGTTGGCGCAGGCGCTGAGTTCCGTGCTGCGGCACGGCAGGAGGACAGTGGAATCATGAGCGACCGCCCCAGCAAGGTTTGGGAGGAATTGGGCGATTTTACGACGACGGTGCGCGTAATTCCGCTCTCAGTGGCAGCGATCGGTATCGGCATCTTGAGCACGTTCGTCGCTTGGGCGTTGCTTCGCCTGATTGCTTTTTTCACGAACGCCTTTTATTACGGGCGCGTCAGCACGGTGTTCCTCTCACCCGCTGGCAACCACCTCGGCTGGCTCTCATTGCTGATCCCCGTGGGAGGTGGCCTCGTCGTCGGTTTGATGGCGCGATACGGTTCGGAACGCATTCGGGGTCACGGCATTCCCGAAGCTCTGGAATCGATTCTGATCAGCGGGAGCAAAGTGCAGCCGCGGCTGGCGATTCTGAAGCCTATTTCGTCTGCGATCTCGATCGGATCGGGCGGTCCTTTCGGCGCCGAAGGTCCGATCATCATGACGGGCGGCGCGCTCGGAAGCGTCATCGCGCAGCTCTTCCGCCTGACCGCGGCCGAGCGAAAGACGTTGCTGGTGGCGGGCGCGGCAGCGGGGATGTCCGCCACGTTTGCCACGCCCATTGCGGCGGCCCTGCTGGCGGTCGAATTATTGCTGTTCGAATGGAAGCCGCGGAGTGCGATCCCGGTGGCTCTGGCGAGCGCCACCGCGGGCGCGGCTCGACGCTACATTCTCGGTCTGGGCCCGCTCTTCCCGGTGCCGCACCATGCGGTCTTTATTGGCCCGCAGGGCCTCCTGGGATGTGTCGTCGCCGGTCTGCTGGCGGGCGGCCTCTCGGCGCTCCTCACTCTCGCCGTGTACGCGGCCGAAGACTCGTTTATGAAGCTGCCGATCCACTGGATGTGGTGGCCCGCAATCGGCGGCCTGGCAGTCGGATTGGGCGGGATGATCTTCCCCCAGGCGCTGGGCGTTGGCTACGACACCATCCAGTCTCTGCTGCAAGGCGATGTGCCGCGCGCGGTGATCGCCGGTGTGCTGCTGGTCAAATCCGCAATCTGGGCGATCTCGTTGGGGTCGGGAACTTCCGGCGGCGTGCTGGCGCCTCTGCTGATGATGGGCGCGGCGTTGGGAGGCGTGGAAGCGATATTCCTGCCGAACGAAGGCGCAGGGTTCTGGCCCCTGGTCAGTATGGGGGCGATTCTGGGAGGCACCATGCGGGCGCCGTTTACGGCGATTCTGTTTGCGCTCGAACTAACCCATGACGTTAGTGTGCTGCTTCCATTACTCGTGGCGGCAATGCTGGCGCATGGCACCACCGTGCTGCTGCTCAAACGCTCCATCTTGACGGAAAAAGTCGCGCGGCGAGGATTTCACCTGACGCGCGAATACGCAACTGATCCGCTTGAGGTTCTGTTAGTACGAGAGGCGATGCGAACCAAGCTGGTCGCACTTCCAGCCGAGGCGACGATTGAGAATCTGCGGCACATCCTGGTTCGCGCGCCGGCACAGCGTGGGCAGCATCTATTTCCGGTGGTGGATCGCGACAGAAGGGTGAAGGGTGTGATTACCCGCAAGCAATTGCGCAAACTGACGGAATCGCCGGCAGTGGAGGCGTCTCTAGCCGAGGTGTTACGAGAACCTGTCGTGGCTTATCCCGATGAGCCGTTGCGCGCCGCCGTCTTGCGTATGGCCGAGACCGGTCTCACAAGATTTCCAGTAATCGACCGCGACACCGGACAGTTGGCCGGAATGATTTCGCTCGTTGATCTACTGCTAGCCAGAGTCCGCAGCCTGCATGAAGAGAGGCAGCGCGAGCGGGTACTGCGACTGCGCCTTCCATTCGGAGGCCGCGCCCGCGTGGCCAGGGACTGAAGCGCCGTTCGCCTGGCGGTGGCTACCGCACCGGTGAATATGCCGTGGCGCGGTGCAGCGACAGGTCGATCACGGCGGTGATCTGGCCATCGCGCTCCACGGATTCGTTGCGCACCCGGATCCATTCCTCGTCGGCGCCAAACGCGCTCCAGGCCTTTTCGCGTGCGGCCAGGTTGTCGAAGGGAATCAGGTAGGTCAGGTTGGGCCGGTTGGCGCCGAAAACAGTCGAGCTGTAGAACACCGGGTGGATGCCGACGCGGTGGAAGATTTTGATCTCAGCGCCGCTAAAGCGCGCGTCAAGCGCCTTGCGCTGCCGCGCCGTGGGCGAGTGATAGGTGCGTAGCTCAAAAATGCGCGGCGCTGCGGGTGGTTTCTCCGGCCGGACGATTTCCGGCGAATAGGCGGTGGCTTCGAGCAGCGCCGCACTCGACATGACATACGGCTCTTCGCCCGCTTCCCACTGATCGAACGCGCGGCTGAAATCCTTGTCGGCGAAAAGTTGCTTCGAAATCTCCCAAACCTGCCCCACCGATTCCACGCCGAAAATCGCGGTGACCAGCGGCAAGTGCGGCGCGGCTACCGCTTCGAGGAAAATCTTCGGCCCCGGATGAATGCGGTCGAGCGCCGGCAGCAGCGCTTTCGAAAAGAAATCGTGGATGCGGGAAGTCTGCGGCCCCTGCTCCAATTGGAATTGCTCGAGCACATAAAAGCGCGTCTTGCGCCCGGCGTCGGCTTGGGCGGCCTCGCCGGAAACCAGCAGCGCCGGTACCGCGGAAAGAAAACCACGACGATCGAGGATCATGCGGCACATTGTATACAATCGCAACCTGCAATGCGCTCCATGGCGAGATAGCGGCAGCGGAATTCAGAAGGTCGACGGCAGCGGCAGCTCGCAGGCCGAGTCATTATGAGTGCGACGGGGTGGACTGGTGGAAACTTTCTCCCTCCAGATCGACCTTGGCCGCCAAAAGGCCGAGTAGATCCTTCAGCGCGATGATCCCCACCAGGCGATCTCCCTCGGCAACCATCAGCCGGCTCTGACCCGAGTTGCTCATTTTAGACAGAGCCTTCACGGCATCCACATCCGGCGTCACTGTGTTGTTGGGAGAGCAGGGCTGGAGCACCTCCTGAATGCTGTGGCGACTCCATTCGTCGCGGGGGTACGCTTTCACCTGACTTGTAGCGACGCAGCCGACAAGTTTTTCCGAAGCATTCAGTACCGGGAACATCTTGTGGTGGTAATGGTAGACGTAGTCATTGACCAGGTCATCCAGCGAGATGTGCGCTGGTACCGATATGGGATGCTCGTTCATGAACCGCCGGACCGGCTCGCCCTCCAGAGCCGTGCGGATCATGAGTTGCTGATAGGAAGCGTGGGCGGCCCCGCGCAGGAAAAGACCAATCAGGAAATACCACATCGCACCGACAAAGTTGCCAACAAACCACTGCCACACCGCAAAGAGGATCAGCAGCATCCCGAACCCGCTGCCCACCGACGCGGCCGTGCGCGTGGCCCCACGAACATCGCCCTTCCAATGCCATAGGGCCGAGCGCAGCACCCGGCCGCCATCGAGGGGAAAAGCGGGAATGAGGTTGAATGCAGCTAGCAACAGGTTCATCGAGGAGAGATAGGCAAGCACCCCGAGCATCCTTACGGGCAGAGCTGTTCTGCCCGCAAAATAGATGAAGTATAACAACGCACTGAGGACGACGCTGGCGATCGGGCCGGCAATTGCCATCAGAAATTCGGTCCTCGCGCTCGACGGCTCTTCTCCCATCTCGGCGACACCTCCGAAGATGAACAGAGTGATCCCCTTCATAGGCAAACCGTGGCGCCGGGCCACGAGGGAGTGAGAGAATTCATGGACGACGATCGAGGCAAACAATCCCAAGGTGCTTGCAATCGCCATCCACCAATATTCCGTGCCCGGCAGCCCTTTGTACCGCGAAGGGAAGTACTCCACCAGGGTCCACACAAGTAAGGCCGCGATCACCAACCAACTGGCGTCCACACGCACTTCGAAACCGAACAATCTGAACAGCGTCACACGTCGCCCGAACATAGACTACCTCACGTTTAAGGAGTCCCGGCTTGCCGCTTTGAATGTAGGGCAAGCAGATAAAGCTCGTATAAACCTAGCATTATTGTTTCCCTGATTGTCTAATGCCATTGACCGGTTCGAAACTGGATGGGAACCGTTGCTGATTGTCGTACCGGCCCTCTCGTACCCAAAATACGTTTGATCTGCCTGCCCGCGATGGCGGAAGACAAAGAGAATCCTGGCCCGCGACTTCATGGCGAAGTGCTTAGGCAACCAGACGTCACCGGACACCGGGCCGTACTCCAACTCGAATCGGGTTCCGGGGTCCACTCTCGCCAAAAACCCTTCGATCCATACCGGGTGTATGACGCTGGCCTCCACTTTCACCCACTGAAACGTCTCGGTGTCGATCCAAAGTTTACCCTGCATCCCTGTAAGAACCCTTGTTTCGAGGCTGGGCGGAGTATAACCCGGCCGCGGCGTAGCCTGCAGAACGTAGACCGTGCGTGGCCCAAGCGTCTGCTCGCCCAGCAGCCTGAAGCTGAAAGCCTGGACCAGTTGATTCATCAATTGGCGATCCCGCCGGCGGTCTCTGCGATAGCTTGCCATCCTCTCAGCCCGCTCTTTGGGTGACTCATTCCGCCGCCGGCCGACCGTTTCGTCGAGCTTGCGCTGCTCCTCGGCCTGCGCCGCGGGCGGCAGCGTCTTGCCATTAATCGCGACCAATCTCCGATAGGGTGAGCCCAGGATCATCAGCACCTGGTAGGACCGGGTACCGTTTCCGGTACGTTCCCGGTCGAAGTAATTATAGCCCGGCGCAGCTTGCCAGTCCCGGTTATTCGCTTCCACCGAGCGCTGAACGATGGACCGTACGCTCGCTCCGGGGACTGCCAGCCCGATGCTAGCGGCCATCAACATTGCGGCGATTCGAGCGCTCATACTTTCAGTCTAAAACGCTGTTTGGCACCAGCCCAAGAAAAGACTGTTCTAACCGACTCTCCCGCCTAGGGAAGGGGACGCCACCTGATTCCGCAACGAAACTGTAACTGCATCCGTCATATGTAATAACGAACGTGGAACACCTCTCCCACCCGCGCTCCAAGCGGCCGGAGCCCGAGGAACGTTGTGTACGCTGTGGTCACCTCGAATCCGAGCACGGAAGAACCGGCACGCGACCGTGCCTGGCGATGATTGGCGATCTGGTGGACCGGCACTTCTGCCGATGTGACGAATGGAAGACCAAGGCGGCACGAGGACTTCCCGGCGCTGGCTTGAATGCGGCATAAGGTTAGCAGCTCACCTCCTGGCCGTCCGTAACTACGTCCTTCACGATGGCCCGCAGAGTGGTGCGCTGTCAGCAACCGTTTCGCCGGCACCAGCGTCCCGTAACAGTGGGGGACAACCCCTCCAACAGCGGGTGAATGGAGTAAATCGCTAATCAAAGGAGCTGCTTCGCCAGCCGCCCTGATATGCCGATTGGGACCGACACATGGTTCCATCAGTGTTCGGTCATCCGAGTGAGTCGAAGCCATCCGCTCTCGAAATCCAGAGTAGCTCCCGAACCTTAGAAAAACATAAGGAAAACATTACGGCTTTTTTAACGATCGCTTGGGAGCACCCCGGTCCGCCTGAGCCTGCTTTGCGCTAACCGCCAAAGATCTGAGTACAGGAGGCGTTATAATCTTCTTTTATTTGCGCGCGCTCGATGGGCAGTTATACTTTCGAAGGGGCGAGCGAAATGCTGCAAAGCATCAACGATCTTCACGGTTTTGCAATTCATGCCGAGGACGGAGAGATCGGAACGCTGGAGGATCTCTACTTCGACGACCGGCATTGGACCATCCGGTATCTGATCGTGAGCACGGGCAATTGGCTAGCCGGCCGGCGGGTGCTCATCTCTCCCGCCAGCGCAGAAAGCATCGACTGGTCCGGCCATACAATTCCCGTGAATCTCACATGCGATCAAGTGAGAAACAGCCCAGACGTTTTGACGAAGAAGCCGGTATCCCGGCAACATGAGGCAGAGCTGAGCGCGTATTACGGTTGGCCGTCCTATTGGACGGCAGGACCGTTCGCCTTCGAACCGTCACCCCTTACGCTACCTGTGCCCGTGGGGACGCGTCCGGCGGTCAAGGGCGATCCGCACCTTCGCAGCGCGCGTGAAGTGAAGGGTTATCATATTGGGGCACTGGATGGCCCCATCGGACACGTGTCCGACTTCGTATTCGACGATGCGACTTGGGAGATCACGTTCATGATCGTCGACGCCGGTTCCTGGCTGCACGAGAGACTCGTGCTACTGAAACCGAGGTGGGTTGCCGGCATCGCCTGGGACGAGCGTACTGTGGCGGTCAACTTGTCTCGTGAGAAAGTCAGAACGAGCCCACCGTTCACGCCAGTGTTTCCGATCTCGTCTGAATACGCGGACGAACTCACGAAACACTACGACGGGACCAACTAGGCCGTATCAGGTGACCCTTCACAATGCGTAAGCAACAGCGCCAATTCAGCTTGCACCTCGTCCCTCGTGTTGGGCGAGGTGCGAGTCGACTTCGAGACCCACGAAGTGGAGCGGAAAGACGGCGTCGTCCACCTCACGGCCAAAGAGTTCAAACTTCTGCATTTTCTCGCGTCGCACGCGGACGAGGTGATCTCTCACCGGCGCATCCTGCAAGGCGTATGGGGACCAGACTACGGCGATGAGGTCGAGTATCTCCGCGTGTTCATCAACCAACTGCGAAAGAAGATCGAGCCAGATCCCGCCAAGCCGGCATATATTCTCACCGACCCATCCGCCGGGTATCGCCTGTCTCTGCGGCCGAGCTCCTTCAGGCCGGCAAAACGCCTGGCTAAGGGCGCCGTGCATTAATGAATCAGCAGTCGATTTCCTGCTCGCGGCAAGGTTCCGGCATGCGAGGTTGATGTCAGCATGGCGTCCGGGCAGTTGACGTATAGATGATCTTCATATAGAATCCCTCTATATGAATCTGCTGCAAGGAACGCTCGACATGCTGGTACTGCGGACGCTCCTCGCCGGCTCGCTTCATGGCTACGGAATCGCCAAAGCCATTCGCAGCAGCTCGAACGAGGCCCTCGAGATTGAGTTCGGCTCGCTCTATCCCGCGTTGAAGCGGCTCGAAGCCAAAGGCTGGATCGCGTCCGGGTGGCAGACATCCGAGCACAATCGCCGCGCGAAGTATTACAAGCTCACCGCTGCAGGCCGGAAGCAACTGGTGCGGGAACACTCGAAGTGGGCTGACTTCGTAAGCGCGGTCGGACGGATTATGGGAGCGTTGCCGGAGGTGAAGGGATGACGATCTGGAATCGACTCCAATATCTGTGGCCGGCGCGGCGCCGCCGGGAAGAGCGCGAGATGCGCGAGGAGTTGGCATCGCTGACGGCGATTGCGGGCAGCAAGGAACTTGGCAACCTCACGCTGGCGATGGAGGACGTTCGTTCAGCCTGGGGCTGGACGTGGCTCGACAGTATGCTTGCGGACATCCGCTATTCACTCCGCGCGCTGCGCAGGCAGCCCGTATTTGCGGCGGTGGCGGTGCTCTCACTGGCACTCGCAATCGGCGCCAACAGCGCGATCTTCAGCTTCGCCGACGCGCTGCTGCTGCGGCCTCTGCCGGTGAAGAATCCAACGGCTGTGCTCGACGCGACCAGCACCACACCCGACAATCCTTTTGAAGGCATGTCGTTCCCGGATTACCGCGACCTGCGCAATCAGAGCCGCTCTTTCAGCGGCCTGGCAGCGTATCGACTCACCAGCCTGGCGGTGGCTGCGAATCCTGCGGCGCCGGCACAGATTCGCTTTGCGAACCTGGTGAGCGACAACTTTTTTTCAGTGGCGGACGTGATGCCTTCAGCCGGCCGCGCGTTTCTGCACGACGAAGCGGCTGCGTCCGCCCAGCCTGTCGCGATGATCAGCTACGACTTCTGGCAGCAGAATTTCGCAGGCGACCGCTCGGTGATTGGCAGCCGCTTGCGCCTCAACGGTATCGTTTTCACGATCGTCGGCGTGGTTCCGGCATCCTTTACCGGCCTTGACCGTTTCATTCGCCCGAGCGTCTTCGTCCCCCTCGGGATGACCCAGCGCCTGGACGGCAAGCCGGCGGACCCGCTGGAGGACCGCGGCAGCCACGATCTGGTGGTCAAGGGACGATTGCGCGCGGGCGCGTCACAGGAATCGGCGCGGGCTGAACTTGCCGTTATTGGGGCGGCCCTCGCGCGCCAGTATGTAAAGACGAACCGCAACCGGCGCATGGCGGCGCGCACGGAACTCGAGAGGCGCATCCAGCAGACTCCGCAACTGCTGGCGCTGGTCAAGATGCTGATGGGGCTGGTGGCGCTGATTCTGATCATTGCGTGCTCGAACGTGGCGAACCTGTTGCTTGCGCGGGCGCGGGCCCGCAGCCGCGAGATCGCCATCCGGTTGTCCATCGGAGCGGGCCGGACCCGCGTACTGCGCCAACTGATGACCGAGAGTCTCATGGTGGCGATAGCGGGCGGCGTCGCGGGGCTGTTCGTCGCCTACGGCGGCATCCTGCTGCTCGGGACGCTCAGCGTGCCCAGCGATCCCCCATTTGTGCTGGGCGTACGGATGGATTGGCGCGTGGTGCAGTTCAGCCTGCTGGCGGCGCTGGCAAGTTGTATCTTCTTCGGCCTGGCTCCGGCTTGGCAGGCGGCGCGGACGGACTTCGTGAGGGCACTGAAGACGGGCGGGGCCGGCGCGTCCGGCAAGCGGGGCATGTTCGGCCGCGATGTTCTGGTAGCCGGCCAGATTGCGCTTGCGATGGTGGTGCTGATCGCCGCCGGCATGTTTCTCGCGAGCTTCCGGAACATGCTCGCCATGCCGCCCGAATTTCGCACCGACCACCTGATCAGCCTGGACACCGCACCTGCCATGCTGCACTACTCGCCCGACCAGACGAAGGCCTTCTACCGCGAGCTTGTCAATCACGTTCGCACGATGGCCGGCGTGGCTGGGGTGGCGATGACGGAGGCGCTGCCGCTCGCTCCCTCTCAGACCGTGGTCAGTGTAATTCCCGAGGGGTACCAGTTTCCAAAAGGCCGCGAAAAAGCGCTCGAGTTCGGCGCCGCGGTGGGCGCCGGTTACTTCAGCACGATGAAGGTCGAAATCCAACGAGGGCGTGCCTTCACGGACCACGACCGCGCAGGATCGCGTCGCGTGGCGATCGTGAATCAGCAGTTCGCGAAGACGTTTTGGCCGGGCCAGGATCCGATTGGAAAGCGGATCTGGCTGGACAGCACGGACAGCCCGGCCGCCGAGGTGGTCGGAGTGGCGAAGACTGGGCACTATCTGGCGGTGAATGAGAAGCCGGCCCCGTACGTGTATCTGCCCTACGAGCAGAACCCGCGGCCGCAGATGACACTAATCGTCGAATCGACGGGCGATGCGGCTGCGCTGGCACAGCCCTTGCGCGACGCGGTTCGATCGATCGACGGCAATGTGCCGGTATTCAACCTGCGGCCGGTCGCGACGCTTTACGAGAGCCGCGTGACGGACACCTGGCTGCAGTTTTTCCAAATGGTGGGGACGATGGGATTCATCGGTCTGGCGCTCGCCACGACCGGGCTTTATGGGCTCATCGCCTACACGGTGAGCCGCCGCGTGAAGGAGTTCGGCATACGCGTCGCCATCGGTGCAAGACGCCGCGACGTGGTGTGGCTGGTGGAGCGCCGCGCGCTGATTCTCGCCGGCGTTGGCATCGCGATCGGCGGAGCGCTCACCGCGATGGCAGCGCCAATGCTCTCCGCGGACTTTCCCGGACTCGGCGTATCTTCCCCCTCCGTCTACGCTCTGGTTCCGCTGGCGTTGCTGATGGTTAGCGCAGTCGCGAGCTATGTGCTGGCGCGGCGTGCCGCGGGGCTGGATCCCCTGCGGGCCTTGCGAGACGAATAGCTTCAGATCCGGATGGCGACCTTCTCTTCTCCGCTGTAATCCTGAAAATACGACGGAAGCAAACACGAAGTGGAAGGTTCCCCGGCTGCCCACCGCAGAATTAGGGCCATAAAAAAAACACTAATGCCGTCTTTATTCCGCCCTTATGGTAGATGCTTAGACTAACCTTGACGCTGCCGCGGAGTGTCGGAATCTGTGTGACATCGCCCGAACGCACATGAGACGTGTGCGTAGGAGACGAATTGCCCTCTGGCCGGAAGCGGAGCTGCATGTCGCAAGGTCGGAGGATCGCCGCGGAAGAGGAGAATGTATGCCGACCCGTGGAGTCCTGCAAGAGCGAGCACCGGATGTGGGCTTCGCCGTCGAATATGACGGCGGAATGAAGCAAGCATGCGCCAAAGGCGCGGCTGCCTTCACCTTATTGGTTGCGGACGAGCCGCAGCTCCAGCAGATTTTGATGGGTGATGACTATTCGGCAGCCCGGGCGTACGTTCGCGGTGAATTCGAAGTGAGCGGCGATCTCGTCGCGGCCGTGCGTCTTAAACACAACTACACCCATGCCAGGTTCTTCCACCGCCTGTGGTCGGTTGCTGCGCGATGGGCTCCATCTCGCATTGAGACTTGGTTCCAGAGCAAAAAGCGCGCGGCTGAAAACATTCGCTATCACTACGATGTTTCGAACGAGTTTTATGCGAAGTTCCTCGACTCCCGAATGGTTTATTCGGAAGGATACTTTGACGATCCGAGCTGGTCTTTGGAGCAGGCCCAACAGGCCAAACTGGACGGGATCTGTCGCGATTTGGATTTGCGCCCTGGTGAGCGTTTTCTGGACGTGGGTTGCGGCTGGGGCGCCCTGCTCATCCACGCCGCAGAATGTTACGGGGCTCAGGCCACCGGTTGTACTCTGAGCCATGGTCAGCACGAGTTCACCGACGCGGCCATCGCGGCGCGTGGACTGGAAAAACAGGCAAGGGTGGAGGAGATCGACTATCGCCACATCTCCCAGCGGTTCGAGAAAATCGCCTCGATCGGGATGTTCGAACACGTTGGGCGGCGCCGGCTCGGAAAGTATTTCCAGAAGATCTACAGCCTGCTCGAAGACGGCGGCTTGTTCTTGAACTCCGGGATTACCCGGCCCCAAGCCGTAAGCGACGATCCGCAAACATTGTTTTTGCTTAAGAGGGTTTTTCCCGGCGGCGAGTTGGCACATTTGTCGGATGTGATCCGCAAGGCGGAAGGGGCGGGCTTTCGGATTCTGAAGGCCCGCAATTTGGCAAAACACTACGCGCGGACGTGCCGAATATGGGTGGAACGGCTGCGGGGCAAAAAGGAATCGTGCGTGAGCCTGGTGGGAAAGGAAAAATACCGGACTTGGCTGCTGTATCTGGCGGCTTCCGCTGCCAGTTTTGAAGACGGCCACACGGAAGCGTTCTCAATCTTGATGGGCAAATAGCGCCGAACGAACTCTTCCAGCGGGCAAAGCTATGGGGATTGATGTCGAGAAAATCAGCCCATTGGTAAATCGCCGCCGCGGCTCAGCTTCAGCCGGTCCAGCCCGGCACAGAAAAGGCGCTGCTGCTCGTCCAACAAGCGGCCGAACACGAGAATAGACCTACAGTCGCGGCCCAACCTGCCATGCCGCCAAAGCCGTCGGCCTGGATTCGCGTTTCGCGACTTGAGCAATGCGCAGGATAGGGGCCTCAACCCCGCTTGGTCCGAGACCGAAGTGAGCCACAAGAATGCCGCTGCGCCGAGGCCTTGTTCGATGACGACGGGACCGTCCGGTTCATGAGATACTGGACCGAATATATTTCTCAAACGACAGGAGAAAGCCCATGAAATGCTGGTTCTGCGACCAGGAGGCAAGGGGCACCTGCGCCGCTTGCGGCCGGGGCCTTTGCCATCAGCACGCTCATTTTCACGATGAACTGACCATCACCAAATCCGATACGAGCACCGGCTATACCAGCTACTACAATGTCTACAACGCGCTGAAGTGCTCGGATTGCCGCCTGGAATGGCGGAATCTCCAGCCGGGCCGGTGAGATATGGGGTCGAGGAGCCTGACAGAGTTGATCGTCGAGATCGAGGCCTCTGTTAGTAGGGTATTGAAGGCGGTACGAGCATTTGGCAGGACCGCGCCCAACGGGCCTGCGAAATCGCAGGCCGTGCCGGTGGGTCACTTTGGCGAACACGAACGGCTTGAGGAATCAAAATTCTATCCTCCGTCGCCGTCTTATGCGCCGAAGCTGGAAGAGGGAGGCCTTCCCGAGTCCTACGGCGAGACCCGGGTCGTCCTGTTGGTGGTAAACCCGTACCTCGTCCATGCATATTGGGAGGTCACACCCGATAAGCTGCGAGAGGCGCAAGGACGGATTGGAGGCTCAGTGCGGGCGGTCCTTCGGTTCTACGAATCCGGCGGGAACTTCGATGTAGACGTCGATCTTGGGCCCCGCAACTGGTATGTGCCGCTTTGGAGCGCGGGCAAATCCTACCATTTGGATCTTGGCTTGAGAGGCGGGGACGGGGGCTTTGTTCCGGTGGCGAGGTCCAATGTCGTCCATACCCCACGAGCTTTGCCGACAGTGGAGGTGGGGGAGCGTTTCATGCGCGTGGCGGCCCGTGGAAGACGCCAGGAAATCACCCCGCCTCCCTACCGCAAACCTCGCCGCCCGCGCGTGCCGCCTCGACAGTTAGCGCGCATTTTCCCGGCAGTCCCGGCTGCGGCCGATAGGTCAAGTGCCAACTTGGAGGAACCGCCATCGACACCTTCCGGCGGCTCAGCAACCGCGGCTGGCTTCGGCAAACCCGTCGATTCCGCGGAGATTCTGAGGCGGAAGCTGGCGGAGCTTTACGCTCTTCGCGAGTGGCGCCCCGAGCCTTCGAAAGCGGAGAAGGAGCCGGTTCGCGACCACCCCGGCGCTCCATGGCCGGAGGAACGCAATGCGGACTTGACCGAATTGGTGGAGAAGCGACAAGCCATGGGACTTTCCTCCTCAGTGCTGCAAAAGGGCCGTACGGAGCACTAGACAACCTATGGAACAAGGTTACCTGGCGATCGTGCTTCACGCCCACCTTCCCTATGTCCACCACCCCGAGCACGAAGACGCGCTCGAAGAGAACTGGCTGTTTGAAGCAATCACCGAGACATATGTGCCAGTGTTTCTCGTCCTGGAGGAGCTCCTGGAGGACGACATCGATTTTCGTTTGACCTTCTCCGTCAGCGCGACGTTAGCTTCCATGCTCGCCGACCCTTTCTTACAGTCGCGGTATCTCCGGAAGCTCGAACGCCAGATCGAGTTAGCCGCTAAGGAGGAAGTCAGGACCAAATCCGACCCTGTCTTTCATCCGCTGGCGCGCATGTACGGAGTGCTGCTTGCGCGCGTCCGCGAGGCGTTCGAGAATCGGTACCAGAAGAACCTCCTCAACGGATTCCGGCGCTTTCAGGAACTCGGCAAGGTGGAATTGATGGCCACTGCCGCCACCCACGGCTACCTTCCCTTACTCTCCGTCAACGAGTCAGCCGTGCGCGCCCAGATCAAGGTGGGGGTGGAGCGCCACCAACGGAACTTCGGCGTAAGGCCAGCGGGGTTCTGGCTGCCCGAGTGCGGCTACTATCCCGGTGTTGACACGCTTCTCGCCGAGCAGGGCATCCGTTTCACCATCCTGGAGACACACGGCATCACCCGCGCCGATCAGAGGCCCAGATACGGCGTCTATGCCCCTATCTACTGCCCCTCGGGCGTTGCCGCGTTCGGGCGGGACCCCGATTCTTCACGCCAGGTCTGGAGCTCGATTGAAGGCTACCCTGGAGACTACGACTACCGCGAGTTCTACCGCGACATCGGTTATGACCTCGATATGGATTACATCAGGCCTTATATCCATCGCGATGGCATCCGGATCGACACGGGGATGAAGTATTACCGCATCACCGGCAAAGACAACTACAAAGAACCGTATGTGCCCGAGTGGGCGGAGCGAAAGGCGGAAATCCACGCCAGCCACTTCCTGGCGGAACGGCAGAGACAGGTCGAGCGCTTGAGTAGCATGATGGATCGCAAGCCGGTGATTGTCGCACCCTACGACGCCGAACTGTTTGGGCACTGGTGGTTCGAGGGCCCGAGGTGGCTGGATTATTTGATTCGAAAGAGCGCACTGGAACAGGACACGATGCGTTTGGCGACGCTTTCGGAGTGCCTGAACGAGTACCCTGAGAACCAGACTGCCACTCCGTCGATGTCGAGCTGGGGGTACAAAGGCTTCAGCGATGTGTGGCTGAATCCAGAGAACCACTGGATTTACCCACACCTCCACGCGGCCGCCAGGAACATGGAAGAGCTGGCGCACGTCCACGCCGGTGCCACGGGGCTGCTTCTGCGCGCCCTGAACCAGGCCGCCAGGGAGCTTCTCCTGGCCCAGGCAAGCGACTGGGCGTTCATGATCGGCTCCCGCGCCACCACAGAATACGCCACCGCGCGAACCAAGAGCCATCTTTCGCGCTTCTTGCGGCTGAAGCGGGAAATTGAGAGCCAGGCCATCGATGAGGCGTGGCTGACAAACGTCGAGGCCCAAGATCAGATCTTCCCGGACGACGGCGCCTTCGAGCCGTTTCGCAAAAGCCCGCCGGCTGCGGCCCTCGGGATTTCCGAGGCGGCGCCACCCGAACAACCCGCTCCGGAAGCGCCCCGGGCGATCCAGGCGCTGCCGTCGAGCCTGCACGTCGTCATGGTATGTCCGGAGGTCGTGCCCTTCGCCAGGACCGGCGGCCTCGGTGACGTGGTAGGTTCCCTGGCGATTGCGCTCCAGCGGCTGGGGCAGCGCGTCTCTCTGATTATGCCTGCCTACGCCTCGGTGCTTCAGGGTAAGTTCGAGCTTCGTGATACTGGAATTCGTGTTACGGTCCCCTTGTGGGGCCGGAGGGAAGAAGCACAAGTGCTGGTGACGATGCTCGGGGACGAGATACCGGTTTATCTGATCCGGGCCGACCGCTACTTCGACAGGGAGTACTTATACACGACGCCACAAGGGGACTACTCCGACAACGCGGAGCGGTTCGCTTTTTTTTCCCGCGCCGCGCTGGAGGTGCTTCGGGAGATCGATACTCCGGATATTCTGCACGCGCACGACTGGCAGGCAGCCCTCGCGATCACCTTTCTGAAGGCTCAGCCCGAACGCTATCCCGGCTTGGCCTCCGTAAGGACAGTCCTCACAGTCCACAATCTGGGATACCAGGGTTTGTTCTCGCCGCAAGATTGGGGCGTGCTTGACTTGGACTCGAGCTTGTTCAGCGCGCAGGGACTGGAATTCTACCAAAAGATCAACTTTCTCAAAGGCGGACTCGTTTTTGCAAATGCTCTGACGACTGTAAGCCCAACCTATGCGCAAGAGATCCGCACGCCGGAAAATGGCTTCGGATTAGAAGGAGTTTTTCAGCAGCGGGCCGCGGACTTAGCCGGCATCCTGAACGGCGTCGACTATGAAGTCTGGAGTCCGGCCACAGATCCGTTTATCGCGCGGAACTACACGTCCCTCGATCTTTCCGGGAAGAGCGCCTGTAAGGCCGATCTTCAGGAGGCCTTTGGTCTTTCGCAGAAACCCAATGTACCGCTGATTGGCGTGGTTTCCCGCCTCGCCCCCCAGAAAGGGCTCGACCTAATCGAGGCGGCGACCGAGGATTTGCTGCAAAGGGACCTCCAGTTTGTTCTGTTGGGAACGGGTGAGAGCCGGTGGGAGGATTATTTCAGGTCCGTTGCAGCACGAAAGCCAGGGAAGGTTGGCGTGAAGATCGCTTTTGAAGACGAATTGGCTCATAAGATCGAAGCCGGCGCTGATATGTTCCTTATGCCATCGCGTTACGAGCCGGGCGGCCTGAACCAACTCTACAGTCTGAAATACGGAACGATTCCCGTCGTGCGAGCGACAGGAGGCTTGAAGGACAGTATCGAGGAGTTCGACCCCGCCGCCGGCACCGGCAACGGCTTCGTCTTCGACGCATATGATGTTTCCGAGCTTTTGGCTGCCCTAGACAGGGCCCTGGCTACATTCCGCCACAGGCTGCGATGGGCGGCCCTGATGAGAAGCGCCATGGCGGCAGACTATTCCTGGGGCCGGTCCGCACGCGGATACCTCGCGCTGTACGAACGATTGTTGGGCGCACGGACGTACTCTTCGTTTGCGGTGCGGTGCTGATGTTATCGGATCATGCAAGAGTTTGACTTCCGCGCGCCCCGTCCTTGTCTCCAACCGAAAGACGGAATGCAGGCGGTGAGTAAGTGTCGGGTACGTAGTCGGGCGGGATGGCAATGTGATTCGCGTCCCGGACCGCGGCAAAGTGCGGCGAACAAATCTCTACACTGGCTTCGTTGAACTTATCCTGAATGTTCTGGTGTATCTCGGCATAAATCGACGTCATCCTGGCCGGTCGCTGGTGTAAGCGTTGATTTCATTGGTTTCCGCCAGCTTGCCAGGCGGTTTCCCGCTAAAGGCGGCCCCGGCCGGCGTCGGCGAAGCCGCTGGCAGGGAGTATGCCACGGGCACGCCAACGCCGGCCATAAGGAAAACACTAACACCGTTTTTATCCGAGGTTTATGATCGATGTTTACACTGATATCGTCTCCGGCGTGTAGTGCCGGAGTTACATGGCATCGTTGGAGCGGCAGCGAATGCGATGAAAGTTGTCGGTGCGTAGTCGGCGCCGGGGCCGTCATCAGCGACTCCCGCCCCGAAAACGTCTGCGGAGAAAGGATGACTTATGTGTGATTACTCATTGATGTCTTTTTCGAATCGTCTGGCACAAGAGGGTGAGAACCTGGTCAGCCACCGGTTTCAGACGGGGACAATGGGATTGGCCGCGCAGGCCGATCTGCAAGTCGAAACGGCCAGAGCGCCGGCTCCGCCAAAAGGATTCTGGCAGAATGTAAAGGCGTTCTTTGCACCGGCCGAGAGGATCCGGGTAACGGCAGTGTGCATCCCGCCGGGAGCGCGCCTGCTGCTGATGGACATTTCGGAGGAACTGCAGGACTTGATCGGAGTCGCGCGCGTGGAGGAAGTGATTTTCACACAGATCACCGCTGCGGCGGATGTGTACAGAGACGCAGTCCGGTTTCGGAATGGCTGTGAAGTGATACTGCAGAGGCTCCGCGAAGGTCAGCGGGTTCACGTGCTCGCTCTCGGCCCAAATGCTCAAGACGAGTGGGTGGGAGCGGGAGCAGGACGCTTGCCTGTGCAGCGTTGACAGGTTCTCGATGGCCGCGTCCAATGTGTACTATAAAAGGATCCGGTAGACCCTTCCTGGCTGACCGGGTACAGTGTTAGAGAGTACCCTGCCGAGGAACAGGGCCAGCGCTCAGAGGACCAGACGTAGTAAAATAAACCGAAGCTGGCAGAGGGAGGGCTTACATGTGTTCCGCTCCTCGTAAGGGAAACCATAATACTGGCTTTATTTCGGCTTAATGTCCAACCGCCACCCTGAACGCGAGCGGTAGTGTTAGCAACCACGTAAATGCGCTGCCAGTTGCCACTAGCCGAAGGTCAGCTTTCAGCCCGATCCGGTGAGATGAGGCAATATGCGTGTCGCTATGCTCGCGTGGGAATCGCTCCATTCCATTCCGGTCGGCGGCGTCGGTGTCCACGTCACCGAGGTGGCGGCCGCACTGGAGCGCCAAGGCCACGACGTTCACGTGTTTACGAGGATGGGCCACAACCAGGCGCATTACGAGCGCATTTTCGGCGTGCATTACCACCGCTGCCCGTTCGATTTGCGTCCGAACTTCGTGGATGAAGTGACTAACATGTGCCGCTCCTTTGTTCATCATGTCTTCCAGACGGAAAATTATATCGGGCCGTTTGACATCATTCACGCACACGACTGGCTGGCAGCCAATGCAATGGCCTGGATCAAGGAAGGGCGCGGGCGCAAATGTGTGTTTACAATTCACTCGACCGAATACGGCCGCTCCGGCAATCATTTTTGGAATGGACAATCGGCACGCATCCGCGAGCAGGAGCGTGCCGGCAGTCATTGGGCAGACCGCGTGATTGCAGTCTCCAACGCCCTCCGGGACGAGGTCAAGTGGATGTACGAGGTCCCGGATTGGAAAATCTCGACCATTTACAACGGCGTGAACGTGCGGAACTACGACGGGTGGATCGAGCCAGCCGAGTTAAAGAAGAGGTATGGGATCGGCCCGATGGACCCGACTGTGCTGTTCTGCGGCCGTATGGTGTACCAGAAAGGCCCGGACCTTCTGGTCGAAGCTATTCCTTCAATTTTGAAGTTCTATCCGCGCGCCAAGTTCATGTTTGCGGGCGATGGAGATATGCGGCCCTCTGTGGAGCGGCGCGGCCACCAGCTTGGTGTGGCGCACGCGACCCGTTTCCTCGGGCTTCAGGCCAACGGCACCTTGGCCAATGTCTACAAAGCGTGCGACGTGGTGTGCGTGCCGAGCCGCAACGAACCGTTTGGTATCGTCATCCTGGAATCGTGGAGCGCGGGCAAGCCTGTGGTGTGCACCAGAAACGGGGGGCCGGAGGAGTTTGTTTCGCACAATGTGAACGGTCTCAAAGTATCCGCCAACCCCGATTCAATCGCGTGGGGCCTGGGAACGGTATTTACGAATTTCGAATGGGCCAGGTGGATGGGGCGGAACGGCCGGGAGGCTGCTGAGACCGCCTTCACCTGGGACGCGATTGCGGAGCAAACACTGGCGGCTTATCGGGCATGATTCCGCAGGGAACGCCACCTCATCTCGCACGGGTTAATTCTTCACGGTTTTTGGGATTAGTGCATGAGCTCTGATTCTCAGGTGGCGCTTCCGGAGCGAATCGGCCGGCTGGACGATCTGGCCCGCGATCTGGCATGGAGCTGGCATTCCAAGTCTCGGAAGGTCTTTCGCCGCTTGGATTATCCACTCTGGCGGCTCACCGCTCACAATCCAGTGCGGATGCTCCACATCGAGCCGCCGGCGCACCTGGAGCAGGCTGCAAACGATCCCACATTTCTTGCGCTTTACGATGCCGCCATCGACGAGTTAGACGGCGTGCGGCAAGCTGCCGGAACATGGTGGCAGAGCCGGTTTCCCGAGCTGGCCGACCGCACGATTGCGTACTTCTCCGCTGAGTTCGCGCTGCACCAATCGCTGCCGATCTACGCGGGAGGGCTGGGTGTCCTGGCTGGCGACCATTGCAAAGAAGCAAGCAATCTTGGCATCCCGCTCGTCTGTGTCGGTTTCATGTACCCGATGGGTTACTTCCACCAGAAGATCTCTCCGGAGGGCTGGCAGCTCGAAACACACGGCCGTCTCAGTTACACTGATGTCGCGGTGGAGCGGGTCACGACGGCGGACGGCCACCCTTGTCTTGTCGGCGTCCCGCTGGGCCACGGCACCCTGCAGGTTGCGGTCTGGCAAGTGCGGATTGGGCGCATCCGGCTACTGCTGCTGGATACCGATGTGCCAGAGAACTCGAAGCTGGACCGCGAGCTCTCATCCCATCTCTATGTCAACGATCGCGAGGCGCGTTTGCGGCAGGAAATCGTGCTCGGGGTTGGCGGGGTACGAGCGCTGCGAGCTCTTGGTTACAGTCCCGCGGTTTGGCATCTGAACGAGGGTCACACGGCGTTCGTGGTGGTGGAGCGCATCCGCGAACTGGTTCAGGAGGGCAACAGCTTTCTGGCCGCTTTGAAGGAGGTGCGCGCCAGTACTGTTTTCACCACGCATACGCCGGTTCCCGCAGGGCACGATATTTTTCCCTTTCACCTGGTGGACAGTCAACTAGCTCGCTTCTGGGAAGCGGCGGGCGAGCGGCGCAACACATTTCTCGCCCTGGGAAGTCACGATGGCGGGGACAACTCTTTCAATATGACGGCCGTTGCGCTGCGGGGATCGGCGGCTATCAATGCCGTAAGCCGCCGCCACCGCGATGTTACCAGTCAGATGTGGGCTTCCTTCTGGCCCGGCGTGCCAGACCAGGAGCGGCCGGTGCGAACCGTGACGAATGGAGTCCACGTTCCCACCTGGATCGCACCCACCATGGCGGAACTGTTTGAGCGGTGGCTGGGCGACGACTGGCAAGAGCACCACGACGATCCCATCTTTTGGGAGCGGATTGCCGAGATCCCGGATGAAGAAGTCTGGGCCGCGCGGCAGGTGCTGCGGCGTCACCTGCTGGACTTCGTGCGCGAGCGGGCGCGCACTGCGTGGGGGAAGGAATCCGCCAGTGCCATGCAAGTCCTGACCTCCGGAACGCTGCTCGATCCCGCCGCTCTTACCATCGGCTTCGCCCGGCGATTCACCGAATACAAGCGTCCGGAGTTAATCTTCCAGGATCCGGAGCGGCTGTCGCGGATCCTCAACACACCCAGGCATGGGGTGCAAATTCTGTTTGCCGGCAAAGCTCACCCGGCAGACGAAACCGGCAAACATCCTTTGCAGCGTATCTACTGGCGCGCCATGGATCCAAAGTTCGGCGGCCGCATCGCCTTCGTCGAAGATTACGATCTCCACGTGGCCCACTACCTGGCGCAGGGCTGCGACGTCTGGCTCAACAATCCAAGGAAGCCGATGGAAGCCTGCGGCACCAGCGGCATGAAAGCCTCGCTCAATGGCGTGCTGCACCTGAGCGTGGCGGATGGCTGGTGGTTAGAAGGTTACTCGGGATCGAACGGCTGGGTAATCGATCCCGGTTCTTCGTCCGGGGATGCGGCGGAGGCAGATGCCTTGTATCGCGTTCTCGAAGAACAGATCGTGCCTGCGTTCTACGAACGCGACGCTCAGGATGTGCCCAAACGCTGGGTGAAGACGGTAAAGGAAGCAATTCGCACCATCACACCGAACTTCAGCGCGCGCCGAATGGTCAAGCAATATGCGGAGGAGGCGTACGTACCCATGGCACGGGGCGTTTTCTCCGCCGACATGGTGACGGCCCGGCAAGGCTGAACAATCGTTGGCCGGTGTGCGCACACCGCGGGGAAAGACGGTTGGCAGCCGCAATCAAAAATCGTGCTCGAGAATCGCCACGGTGCGCCGGCAAAGCTCGCGCGCATAGTCGGTCCATATCCCGCTTCCCCAGTAGCGGAAACAACTGGTCTGGGTGATGAGCAGGTAAAACAAGGCGTTGCGGTAGCGCTTCTCTGACGTGGACACGCTGCGCGTTTTCTCCGAGAACAGAGCGCTGGCCTGCTCCATTGCGCTCAGCACGTTTCCGTAGCCCTTCACCCACGAAAGATTGTTGGTCCAACTGCCGCCATCCATGTTAAAGCGGCCGTCCTCCTTGCGCAGTTCCTCGATGGCCTTCTCGGTGGCATCGGTGCCGGTGCGTCCCTGCAGCCGGTCCCAGATGCGTTTCTGCAGGATCGGCTGGATGGATGGAAAGTCCCGCTCCTGGATTCCCAGCGTGTCGAGATACTCCAGGTACTCGGTGACGTTGACCTGCGGAGTATCGGAGCCGGACGCCTCGCGCATCACATCCAGGAACTTGGCCGGAAACTCGTTCATCATGACGCCGCCGTTTTCGCCATCCGCGATCTGCGCGCATAGCGGTGGGATAGGCTGGCCCGCCACCATCACACGTGACAGGCCCTTTGCTTCGTAGTACGGCTGCATCTGAGCCACCAGCTTGGTGTCGCTGCCCTGGGTTTTCACAATGGCCGTAATGCTGGCGGTCTCGCCCCGCGAGTTTCGGGCTATCAGCCGGTGCGGAATGTGCAGCTGCCGGACCGGGCCTGCGTCCTCCACCCGCTCGACAGAGTGCTCCTGAACCAAAACCCACCGGTAGCCGCATTCCTTGAGCGTCTTTACGAATTCGTGGCAAACATCGGGATGATTCGGCAGCGCCATCTCGGCGGGCGAGAATCCGCGCACGCGGCTGAGCGCCTCCAGCCCGAAGATCGCGGCAAAATGGTGCTGCCAAGCGCGCACGTGCAGGCGGTAATCCTGAACCGGGGTGGAGGGAGCGACGGCGTGGCCCCATGCGTTGCCCAGCCATTCCACCGCATGCCAATAGGCCGGATCCAGAGTGATGCTGCGCAGGCTGTCGATAACGTCATCGAGACCCATGGCGCGGAGGCCATGCAACAGGCACCCGGAGTAATCCAGCATGATTCGAGGTTGCTTTCCCGCGTGGATCAACTGCGGGATGAACTCGCCCATGCGCTTGTAGCACCAGGCGAAGATTCCGGCATTGTACCTGGCTTCGTCGTTGCCCTGGTCCCGCATGTACTGAAGATTACTGATCACGGCGGCGGTGCTCAGATCGGAGCCGCCGGCCGGAATCAGGGGTTGATGCATGTGCAGGGCGCTACTGAAGGCACTGCGGACGCGTCCAAAGTCGATGCCAGAACCTGAGAGATAGACCGCTCCTGCAGGGGCAGAAGCTCGCGCCACCAGTTCTTCCGATCCGCAGATGTTGGGCACTCCCTCTACATATTCGGACAGACTAGTCATACTCATGGCTCTCCATAATCTTATTGATGCGGACCTTTACGATGCCAGCGTTTGCCTGGCTGGCTGCCCCTCATGTCCTGGGCTCCGTCATAGACCGTTTTCCCGTTTTGGCGGTCTGCCCGCAGGAACGACACCGGACCGAAGCGCGAAGACACTAATTCGGAGGAGCATGGTTTTCATATCTGGGTTCGGTCAGATTGCCAGCCGGCGCTGTGTACAGGGCGTTGGACATAAGAAATTATAAAGAACGCATGGCAACTTGTCCAATGGGCTGGGTTAGATGCATCACTTTGCTTGAAAGCCAACGAAAATCTCCGGGTGGCGCGCGGCACAAACGATGCGGTGATCGTCCGTTAAGAAAACCATAACGCCGTCCTAATTTCTGCCTAACGAGCGTCAGATATGATTCGTGGTGGCGGGCTGCGATAACGATGAACTGTGCCAGGCAGCAGACTTCCTTTTCTAACGACGGCAATGAGCAATGCGCGCCCAAGCACCGAAGAGAGGTTTGTGGCGCACTCGCGCCGGGGGCCGGCGGCCTCTCAAACGAGGACGTCATCAGAACGATGAAGGCCGTCTGCGAGCGCCGGACTCATACGGCGGCGGCCTAGAGTCAAAACGGATCCGGTACCGCAACGCGGACGGCATCCAGCCGGCTGGACTTGGAGGGGGCTGAACGACGCGGTGTGCAGATCGGCAATGATAGCTATGCTGGCACCCCGCGCCGAGAAGACGCTGGTGGGACAGACCAAACTCATTGGTCGCGGAGCGCGGCCATCGGCTCCACGCGCGTGCCGGCCTGTACGCGCGCGTCTCTACCCACTCGTAGCGGAAAGGTGGAACTGCTTATCCCACGCTGCCGCGCAAGCTGCCGTCAGCTTTTTGAGATCCGCAAGCAATTCCTCATCCGGGACCGCTTTGAAGTTGAAGCATGTCTTGCCCTGCATCCGTTTCTTCAGCGCCGGCGAGATTTCCTTTTCAAGCGTCGGCGACATGTAAAGGGGCATCAGATGAAAGCTTACATACGCCTTGCCGAGCTTCACTGCGCCGAACCACATCGGTTGTCCCTTGTGCTGTGGAAACGGTGAAGGACCCTTCGTTACCAGCGAGTATTCAGACGAGGTGTCCTTTTGAACAGCCAAGCGGCCTTCCTGTGCCACCATCACTGGCTTCAGAGCGGCGAAGATTCTGGAGAAGTCGGGCATACGGCGGAGTATACTGCAAAACCTTCACCACGTGCCCTAAAGGGAAGGGGGGCGGGGCTTGCCGAAAACTCACCAGCAGTTGGGCGGGGAGCAGCCGGTTTCTCGTTCGAGGCGCACAGTGATCCGCGCCACCTCGTTAATGGCTTCGATTAAGTGATCAGTAGATGAACGAGCGGTCGTCGCTTGTGGACAGTGGTAGTGGCCAGGCGACCGCATCCCCGATCGCCTGGGCTCGGTTCGAGAATATGACTCCAGGGCTGAAGCGGGGACGTGGAGGGCAATGCGCGAGTGCTGCAAGTGGTTGCCCGCCTGTCGAGGCCCGAACGCCAGTTAACCAAACGCGCAGCCTTGTCGGAGAGTCTGAGAGACGGGCGCCAAAAGGCCCACACAGCGAACTACGGGCTAGCCGGCAACTCTCTGGGCATCCCCGGAGAGAGCCCGCTTTCGCGTAGTATTGGCCATTTCGCGCAAATTCCCGAGCGTCCAGTGGTTAACCTTAAGTGGCTGAAAATAAAGGGTTTTTAATGGCTCCTCAGGTATGACTCGCACCCAACCCTTCGGTTAACAGAAGGCCGGTTGAACTTTTGCGGCCTTGCTATGCTCTGCTATAACTTACTATATATCAATTGCTTGCGCAGATATTCGATCAGCTGGTCTAGAGCCTCATTTGTGCATAGCGGAGCGCCGGACGCTATCGGAATCAAGAACCTGAGCCGAGGCCCCCGCACGTGCGCGCAAAGGATGTTAGTGGGGCTGCCAACGCCAGCGGGTGACTTGTTGCCGGATCAGCTCTGAAGTTCGACGGTTTCCCATTCTGAAGAAAACTGCGAACTTGAATCTTCGGCTTCCTCGGGAAGGGAAGCGGTGGAGTCGCAAAGCTCAGTTGCGAGAAACGCGAGTATGGCGGCACCAGCGAGCACCCATGAGAGCGGGAAACCCACATGCTCGAATCGCCAGACCAGGTCTGTGTTGCCAGCCACGATGGTGGCAAAACACGCCAGCGTCAAAACGACACCAATCCAATTGAAACTCCGCTGGGCAGCAGACACGATAGACCTCCTCAACGGTCCTTCCCCTCAATACTAGTTTACACGGGTTTTTTATGGACCGTGAAAGGTTTTTCACGGATCATGAAAAAGTCATAAATGTGACGATCCCGTAGGTTGGCGGTTCGGTCGTACCCGCCCGAATGAAATCGGCCGCCGTACGCCGGGTTACGCCGCCGGAAGCGAAGCGCTCAGGTGCCCGAAGCAGGCCTGGGCGGACGCCGGGTC
Source organism: Bryobacteraceae bacterium (assembly GCA_049698695.1). Lineage (GTDB taxonomy): Bacteria > Acidobacteriota > Terriglobia > Bryobacterales > Bryobacteraceae > Bog-375. The sequence goes on from JBAVYH010000120.1 coordinate 36,099, forward strand.
CAACCGGGCAGCCAGCGGCGATTTCTTCAGTTATTCCAGAATGGACCGGACGGCGGGACCTTCTTGATCGTGATGCATCCGCAACCCATGCGCAAAGAGATTCGCCGTGGCGGAATCTGACTGGCGTGGGCGAAATGAGTGCCCGCCACGAATCGGTATCGACCCTTGCCCGTAAAATCCGAAGAAACGCTGCCCAGTCTGGTGCGAGCATCGATCGAGTATGGGCCGGGATCCGGCAGCATCACGATCATGTCGCCGGTGTGGCTGTTCACGTCGATGTCTCCAGTAACGTCGCTTACCCATACGTAGCCGGTGTCGTGGTGAACCACCAGCCGCGAGTCGCGCGGCACCAGAACTTTGTACTCAACCGTCACGCCACGCCTGTTGTTCGGCACGAACGGCTTGGTGAGGATGATGCGGTCCAAAGGCAGGACCGATCGGAAGAAGGGATTGCGAGCCGGCAGGGTGGTCGAGATTATCAACTCTCTATCGGAGCGTCGTTCGGTGACCACACGGACCTGCTCGAAGCGCCGCTCGGCCTCCTGCTTCACCGCTGGGTCGTAGAAGCGGTCGGTCGACTTAGTCACAGTGACCTCGACCTGCGGCTCGTCCCACCCTTCCACGGTCAGGTAGCCGTACGAATTGACCAGCCGAATGGTGCCACCCGGCAGGAAGTTCACCCGCTCTGTGCCGGTTACTTCAAAAGACTGCTTGGGCCCTTTCGGCTCGGGTTCGTCCGCATTGAGCGAACGCAGTGCGGTTCCCAGAACGCTCAGCGCGAAAACCATCGATAGCATCCTTCTCATATTGGTTACCTTGCGTTCTTTTGCGCGCGGGCGGCTTTCACCATTCCCAGGTATCTGCGCGCGAGCTCCTGGACCTGTTCTTCCTTCATTACCGGGAGGGCCTCCGGGTTGATCAAGTCCGACCCGATACCCAGAGCGGTGGCCCCGGCCAGGATGAAATTGGCGGCGGTTCGTTGATTGACGCCGCCAGTGGCAATCATCGGCACTTGGGGAAACGGCAGCTTCAGAGATCGAATGTAAGAGGGACCGCCCAGTGGTCCGCAAGGGAAGATCTTGACGAAGTCGGCGCCCGTCCTCCATGCGGCAATCACATCCGTGGGGGTCATAGCGCCGGGGAAAACGACCAGGTCGTTCTTTAACGCGAATTCCACGACCTCCAGGACGAGTCCGGTACTCGTCAAAAACGTGGCGCCGGCGTCCAGGCAGCGCCAGGCCGTTTCGGCATCTAAAACGGTTCCCGCACCAACAGCCATATCGGGCAGGGTCTTGGCCACATGGGAAATCACGTCGAGTGCGCGAGGCACAGTCATGGTGATCTCCGCGATGGGAATACCCGCGCGGTTGACCATTTCGGCGGCAAGACGCGCGCGCTCGGGCGAAGATACGCGGATGCCGGGGATGATGCCAATCTCCTCAATGCGAGCACGCACTTCTGCTCTTTTCATCAGTTCCACCTTCCGTTTTGGATTCGCCCCGCAGTCCATCCGCGCGAAGCCGCGTCGAAAGCTCCAGGGATCAAGGCAAACTCCGGCTTCCCACCGCCTGGCGAAGCTGCTCGATCGAAGTCAAGTAAGCGGCCAAGGACTGACGGTAGGCCAGTTCGATGGCGTCATAGTTGCGCTGAGCGACAAGGAAATCGAGCAGCGCTGTGGCGCCGTGCCGATAGGAGTATTCGCTGATATCGCGGCTTAGCTTGGCGTCATCCAGTACGCCTGAAACATATAATTTCGTCATGTGGCCATTCGTTTCGACCCCAAGATACGCGTCTCTAACGTCGGTCAGTACCTGTCCGGTGGCCGCCTTCTGCTGCTCTTCCGCTTGCCGGATGGCCACGCGTGTCTGCGCGATATTGCCCTGGTTCCGGTCGAAGATCGCCAGCGGAATACTGAACGACCAGGTGACGGCACTGATCCCGTTGACGTGCGAGTAATTGGCCGAGACGGTGGGATCCTGCTTTCCATTTGCCTTGGCGAGCGCGTATTGGCTGTTGGCGGCAGTAACGCCCATCACCGCTGCGCGCAGATCCGGGCGATTCTGAAGCGCCTTCGCCTGCAATTCTTCCAAACTGACCGCCAGCGGCCGGTATGCGAAGTCGCCGACGACAGCGTAATCGGCTGGGACAGATTCGTAACCTAGTTGTTGCCGGAGGTCCGAAAGCGCCTGATCCCGCGCGAGTATCGCCTGTTCAGAATTGGTCTGAAACTGCACCAATTGGAGCTTGATCTGCAGGTAATCGTTCTGGCTGATAGCGCCGATCTTGTATTGGCGTTCGCTGATGTCCACGGTGGTTTGAAAGCTCTTCAGATCGGCGTTCGCCAAGTCGAGCACCGATTCCGCCAGCAGGACGTTGTAGAAGAGCTGGCCCACCTGAAACCCCAGGGTGCGCTCATTATCGAACACCTGCGACCGCGTCACGGCGGTAGCGTCCTTGGCGGCTTGGAGGCGGTGCTGGCGTTTCTTACCTCGTTCAATCAGGTAACTCAGCCCAAGATCGCCTTCGGTCGAGGCTTGGAGGTACGCGGGAACGCTCTCGCCTGGCGGTTTGGAGATCGGCAGATATTCCCAGTCGGTAAAGAACGTTGGGTTCGGGCGCAGATAGGCGGTGATTTCCGCGGCTTGGTTTTGTTGGATGGTGGTCCGAGCGGCCTGCAACGTGTGGTTGTGCTTCAGCGCCAGGTCGATGGCCTGGTCAAGCGTGAGCTTGACGGGAGCCTGCGCGAAGGCCGAATTCAACCCCAGGCTGCCGAGCACGAAGGCCGCAACGACAATAGTCCGGTATCCCTTGGTTGGCAATATCTCGCGCTCAGTTTTCATTGGACCTCAAAAGAACCCTCCGGTTCGGGAAGTTGATCGCCGTCCCGCGCGATCCAGACATAGAACGTGGGCAATAGAACAATGCTCAAGAGCAGGTCGGAAATCAGGCCGCCCACGATCACGATCGCGAACGGACGCTGCGAGTCGGATCCGATGTCGTGCGACAGCGCCGCCGGCAGGAGTCCAAGAGTCGCCACCAGCATGGTCATCATGATAGGGCGAAGTCTGAGGACTGCGCCATCAACAGCGGCATCCTCGATCGAATGCCCTCTAGCACGGAGTTGGTTAATGTACTCGAGCATGATGACGCCCGTTTGCACCGATACGCCAAACAGCGCCAACATGCCGACGCCCGAGGACACACTGAGATAAGTTCCGGTAATCAAGAGAGCCAGGAAGCCGCCAACCCGAGCCAGGCCCACGTTCAACAAAATGAGCAGCGACCATTTGTAAGAGCGAAACATGGTGTAGAGAATGATGAAGATGACGAGGACCGTCAGCGGGACGATGAGAGCCAGCCGCGCTTCGGCACGCTTCTCGCTCTCGTATTCGCCCGACCAGCCGATGGTGTAGCCCGGCGGCAGCTTCACTTTCTGACCAATCTGTTTGATCGCGTCTTCGACCGTGGTTCCCAGATCCCGGCCTCTCACGTTAAAGGTAATTGCCACATAGCGAGTGTTGCCTTCCCGGAAGATGTCGTAGGCGCCGTCCTTGACCTCTACTTTCGTCAACTGAGCCAGAGACACCCGTTCTCCGGAGGGGGAGAGCAGACGAACCTTCTCGATAGCCTGCTGGGTATTCCGATAGGACTCCGAGTAGCGCACCACAACGTCATACCGCTGCTCGCCGATCAGCACTTGACTCACCGCGTTGCCGCCCACAGCCGTCTGGACGGCGTCCTGTATGTCTGCCACGTTGATTCCAAAACGAGCCGCCTGCTTGCGGTCGATGGTTAGATCGAGGTTCGGCTGGCCGAAATCGCGCAACAGCTTGACATCATGCATGCCCGGGATGGCCGCCATGAGGGTAGTGACTTCTTCGCCCTTCTGCTCGAGCAATTTCAAGTCATCTCCGAAAATTTTGAGTGCCAGCGAACCCTTGGTGCCGGTCATCGTCTCGCCAACGTTGTCTTCGATCGGCTGCGAGAAGTTCCAGATCGCCCCGGGGTATTTCTCCAGCGCCTTGTTCATGGCGGCAATCAGTTCGTCTTTGTTCTTATGAAATACAGGGCGCCACTGGTCGTGCGCCTTCAAGTCGACGAAATACTCGGTGTTGCCGAATCCCCCGGTGTCGGTTCCGTCATCGGGACGGCCGGTCTGCGATACGACCGTTGTCACCTCCGGGAAGGACGCGAAGACGTAACGGCACTGGGTGGTGAATTTCTCACCCTCGGAAAGACTGGTGCTGTTTGCCAGAGTGCCACGCGCCCAAATAGCTCCTTCGTCCAAATGCGGCAGGAACTCGGCACCGATGACGCCACCAAAACCCAGATAGATTGTTCCAGCCAAGGCGACCGCACCGACAAATGCGACAACCCAGCGATGCCGAACTGCCCAGCGCAGCCGCTTGCGGTACTGCTCCGCCAGGAAGTCCATCACAAGGTTGCGCCGTTCACGAACGCCATTGCGGAAAAATGTCGCTGCCAGCACAGGTGCGATTAGAATCGAAAACGTCATCGCACCGAGAAGCGCAAAGGCCACTGTCCAGGCCATTGGCCTGAATAATCGACCCTCCACGCGTTGCAACGTGAAGATCGGCAGATAGGCAGTGATGATGATCGCGATGGCGTAAAAGACCGGCCGCTGCACCTCATGGCAAGCCTCGCGGATCATCTCCCCAGCCGTTTTTGGAACTCCGGCGAGAGTCTGGTAGCGGCTGCGGCTCAGATGCCGGATGATGTTCTCCACCATCACCACTGTTCCATCCACCACCATTCCGAAGTCCAGTGCGCCCAGTGAAAGAAGATTGGCTGGAATATGGCTCAAATCCAGCCAGATGGATGCAAAGAGCAGAGAAAACGGAATCGTGAGGGCGACGATGAGAGCGGCACGAGCATTGAGCAGGAATAGAAAAAGGATGACGCTTACCAGAATCATACCTTCGGTCAGGTTGTGCATCACCGTGTGCAAAGTGAAATGCAGCAGGTCGCTGCGATCCAGCATCGGCACCACCGTCACGCCGGGAGGTAAAATGCCGTGGTTGAGATCATAGACTTTCTGGTGAATGGCCGCGAGCGTGGGTTCCTCCTCGGCGCCTTTGCGCATCAGCACGCCGCCCTGAATAACATCGGGCTCGTCGATGATGCGCCCGTCCTCCATATGGTTGGCCCTGGCCATGTGGCCCAGGCGGATTTTGGGGCCCTGCACTACGTAAGCGATGTCTTTGATCCGGAGAGGAGTTCCGGACTTTGTGGTGAGCATTGTTTGCTCGATGTCGTGCACGTTGCTGAAAAGCCCCAGCGCGCGAACGTTCATCTGCTGCATGCCCTCTTCTACAAAGCTGCCGCCGGCATTGATGTTGTTGTTGGCAAGCTGTTGCTCCACCTGGCCGATGCTCAATCCGTACGAGACGAGTTTGTTGGGGTCCACTCGTACCTGATACTCGCGCACCGTGCCGCCGAAGTCGGAAACGTCGACAACATTGGGAACGGACTTGAACTGCTTGAGGAGAACCCAGTCTTCGAGCGACCTCAATTCCATCAGGTCATACCTTGGATTTGTGCTTCTGAGCGTGTACCAATAGATCTGACCCGTGGTGCTCCAGTCGGTCCCGATTTGCGGCTGGAGGTTCTGACCGCTGGGAAGATTGACTTGCGTGAGCCGTTCGAGAACCTTCTGGCGGTTCCAATCGTTGACGGAACTGTCGTCGAAAATCATAATCACGAACGACAGGCCGAAAATGGACTCCGAGCGCAGAAACGTCATGTGGGGCATTCCGGCCATTTGGACTTCGATCGGAATCGTCACCTGCTGTTCCACCTCTTCGGCGGAGCGTCCCGGCCATTGCGTAATGACCGTTACGTAGTTGTCGGCGATGTCAGGGTAGGCTTCCACCGGCAGATTGTGGAACGAGATAGCCCCCCACCCAAGCAACAAGACGGCAACGGCCAACACCACAAACTTGTTATTGAGCGCGAAGTCTACAAGAGCGCGAATCATTCCCTGTTCCCTGTTCTATGGTTACTGTGCTGGCAACCGCACCGGAGCCCGAATATCCCAGTTACGATCACTGAGCGAGCACGTGGTCCAACACCAATGCGTTTGTAACCACCTGCTGGCCTGGCTCGAGCCCCGATTTGACCTCTTGCAGATCTGTGTGGTCTTGCAAGACGTCTCCACCGACCACTTCCACGCGGCGAAACTTCTTGTCTGGCGCCGGAACGTAGACGAAATCGCGATCGTGCATGTGCAGGATCGCGGATGCCGGGACAATCGTGTGCATCTCCCTGGTTTGGCCGTGGAAGGTTGCCGTGGCGAACATGCCCACCCGCATGATTCCGGGATTCTGCACTTCTATCCGAACTTTGCCCGTGCGAATAGTGGGATCGAGAATCGGCAGGATGTTACTCACCCTACCCTTGAAGATGCGATCGGGATATGCATTCAATTTGATGGCCGCCGTATCGCCAATCCGGACAGTGGCCAGGTCATTCTCGTACACGTCGCAGACAATCCACGTTGACGAAAGATCCGATATCGTGAACGGGGACGGCGTACTGTACGCCTGCACGAGAGACCCAGCGGTGACTTCCTGGTCGGTAATTGTCCCCGAAACCGGCGCAAAGATATCCACAGTGAAATTCATTGTGTTGGGATCGTTACCGAGCAACCGCAGGTGCTCGGCCGCTGCGTCCACGGCCACTTTGGCCTTGGCCTCGGTATCTTGTACCACTTGAACGTCGTTCAACGCCAAGGCGCCGTGCTCATAAAGATCCTTGGTGCGCTCCAATTGGGCGCGGGCCAGGATTTCATCGGCCACTGCCATTTTGTATGTCGAGTAGCCGCCCGACACGTCGTCGCTACGAACCGTCATCAGCAACTGGCCTTTTTGTACGGAGTCACCGAGGCGAGTGTGAATGACCATCACGCGTCCCGAAGCTAGAGAAACGACCGGGACGTTGCGGGAAACGTCGGGAGTAACCGTCCCAGTGACCACCAACTCGGAGGTGGAGGGATCCTCGGTTGCCGCGGCCAGTGGAAACTGCTCCGGATGGTCCACCGAGAAGAGAGCTGCGTCTGGAAACGGAACGACTTTTGCGGGCGGCGGCGCTCCGTCCGGTGTATCTCCCTTGACGTTGCTGCAGGCCTGCAGCAGCAGCAAGGCTGGGATCGTGAGTACCACAAGACTTAGATAAACAGGTCTGTCTTTCATCAAAACGCTCCATTCTGCCGGAGTCGCGCCATTCCGGGCCCGCTAATGTCCAAAGCCGTGTGAACACTTGTGTAGTCCACCTGTAAAAGATAAGACATCGGACATAAGGAAGGCATGAGGAACGGAGATCAAAAGCACTATACGGCCCATACAAGGCATTTATGAGGAAGCGCGAGATGCTGGGGCAAGCATGTGCAGTCTCACGTTGGGGCCTACACCGCGGGATCTGCCGGAGCCCCGAGCCAAAAGGGAGTAAATCTGTGAGCGTCATCGGGTTACAAGGACGTTCTTAACGAGTTAAGAGTGTTGCGTCAGGTCATCACTGGTCTTGGGCTACAGGCTCCTGTACTGTGAGGCAACGCTATTGGCCAATCTCGTCTCCACACCCAGATCTGCTCAGCGGCAGGCAGTTTGGAGCGGCGTAGGTCCCAGCAAAGGACTCGTCCGGTGAGGTCGCTGGCCAACCGATTATAACCAGAAACACGTCAAGCACGAAGAGAGCGATGGCGATGTCATTCAAGAGAATCGCCTAGCGTAGGTCGGCCAGAGTTGATTGGCGGACCAGAACACAAACGCGACGGCTAGCATACTGGCCTTTACCAGCTCTCGGAGCGGAGGCCGGCGTGCGGCCTGATAGACGAGGTAGGCAAATGCAATCATCGCAAGTGGAAATGCCGCGAGAACATCGTGAGCCGTGGCGGGAAAGTACCTGGGTGAGACATCCCATATAAAGAGCACTCCGATGCCCAAGAGCGTGGAACTCCCGAGGGATACCAGAACAGCCCGGTGGATGCGGTCGAGGCGAATGTACATAGAGCAAGCCTAAGGCTAAGTGATGCTGATCGTCGGCTCTCGAAAACGATAACCGAAGTAAGGCTCAGTGAGCAGGTACTCGGGAGACGACGGATCATCTTCCAACTTTTTGCGCAACTGATGCACGAATGTACGCAGGTACTCCAGTTCCTGACCGTAGTGGGTGCCCCAGACCGCTTGCAGAAGTTTCGCGTGTGCTAGCGGTAACCCGGGGCGAATCATGAGATAGTGCAGTAGATCGAACTCTTTCGGCGTTAGATGGAGAACTGAGCCGGCTTTGCGAACACTCCGGCGTGCGGGATCGAGTTCGATATCGCCAATCTTGATCGCCGTGCCGGGACCGGGCTCAATTGTCCCGGAGCGCCGCACTGCGGAACGCAGGCGGGCTGCCAACTCCGGGATGGAGAAGGGTTTCGTAATATAGTCATCGGCACCGGCGTCGAGCGCCTCGATCTTGTCTGTTTCCCTATCCCGCACTGTCAGCATGAGAATCTGGAGTTGAGGATGTTTTCGCCGCATCTCGCGACAAGTGACAATTCCGCCGGCGCCGGGCATGTTGACGTCCAGGAGGATCGCATGGAACTGTCGCGCTTCAAGCTGCCTGAGAGCCTGCTCCCCATTGGAGGACTCGGCGACTTCGAAACCCAGCGCGTCCAACGTCCGCCGCAGCACGCGGCGCAGATCCGTGTCGTCATCGGTAACTAGAATATTCCCGTAAAGAGATGGCATGGTCGTAACTCAGTGCGCTCGGGCTGCCGGAAGAGCCAGGGAGAACGATGTCCCATACCCTGCTTCGCCTTCGGCCCAGACGCTTCCCAGATGAGCGTCAACGATTTTCTTCACAATGGAAAGACCCAGGCCCGTGCCGGAAGGAAGGTGGTGGGTTTCGGGTGCTCGATAGAACCGCTCAAAGACGCGCTCGCGATCCGATGAGGCGACCACGATCCCTTTGCTCCTAACCGTTAGGAGCACCTCCGAATCCTTGGCTGCGGACCGGATGTCGATTGGAGATCCCGGTTCAGAATACTTGACGGCATTATCAACCAGATGCGTGATCACGGTCAGGATCAACTCCTGGTCCGCCAGCACGGGCACCTCCTGGCTGGGCACGAATACACGGAATCGCTCACGATCCGCCGGAACATCGAGTTTTCGGAGTACTACGCCCACGAGGCGGGAATAGAGCAGCGGTTCCCGCTTTGGCTTGAACTCCGTGTTGTCCAGCATCGCAGCCCCGAGCAGGCGCGAGGCGAGGCGGTCGAGCTTGTTCGCCTGTTGGTCTATCGTCATAACAAGCTCCGTCTGAAGGTCCGACAAGCCACCGACCGCGAGCAAACCGGAACTGGCCGTGCGGGCCACCGCGAGAGGTGTCTTGAATTCGTGCGCCAGCGCGTCGAGAACGGCGGTACGCAGCTGTTCGGTTTGACGGGCGGCCTGTGCGCGGTACTCTCTCTGTAGCGTTCGGGCGCGCTCCAGCGCAATCCCGCCCAGCGACGCGAGCGCTGTTGCGGCGAGTTTCGTCATTTCGGTATCGATCAACGCCAGTCCACCCACGGGCCGCACGCCGAGGCGAACCACGCAATACCAGGTCCGTGTTTCCTGATCAAAAGTGTCGTCGTTTCGAAAGTACGCGTCCCGAGTATGTCGTTCGGCCACGGGCTGGCTCTCGCCGGTGTGATATGTCACGGCCGACTGAGCGTCGAATATCTGGACCCCGCGCAGGTCGAATATGTCCCTTATCAAGGCAGGAATCAGACTGCCTGGATCGCGCGAACTATCCAGGAGCAGTATCCGTCGTGAAGTTTCATAAAGCCGCTCCACATCGCGCCGGCCCGCGATGGCCTCCTTGGCCCGAAGTTGGGCCCGCTGCGACAGCCGGCTGATCACCAGCGCCGTAAACTCAAACACACCCAGCGCCGCCCAGTTTTCGGGGCTGTTGGCGAAGCTGAATATTGGTGGGACAAAGTAATAGTTCAGGCAAGCAGCCGCGGCAATAGAGATAACCGTCGCCTGCCAGAACCCGCCGTAGAGCGCAGCCAACACTACAAAGACAAGGTAGAGAAATCCCGTGAATGCGAAAGTCTGACCGAGGCGAAAGGAAACCCAGGTGCACAGCGCGACCCCAGCCAGAGCCAGGCAGCCAGGCAGCGCGGCTATAACCTTTCTTTTTATCGCCGGAGCGGCGTCATCTGCCGCCAACTTTGCCGCAGCCATGGTCGGCCACTCCTGGGACCTTAGAGTACCTTCCGAGTTAATCGGCTCTGCGAATGTAAAAGGCATAAAAGAACAGCGCCTATGAGCGGCCGCACTCGGCGTCAAAGCTCTAGCCTGCCCATAAACTCCATTTCACTCAGCTCGAAGGTTTGAGAGACAACGATCCGGCCGATTTGCGCTTCGAACTGGATTTGCCGATCTCTCCTGGAGATCTCTGCGGACAGAGGGAACAGATAGACCACGACCACGTCGTTTTCCCGCGGGAATACTTCAGCGCTGACCGGCTTCACATCCTTTTTCGCCGTGCGCTTCAAAGCGGCCAGATTCTTCAGAGGTTTGCCCAATTCTTTGGGATCGCCCTTCAAATCGGCGCCGGGAATGCCGTAGACAGCGATGCGATAGCCGTCGCCTTCCAACGTGGGAGGCTCGAGCTCGTGCGATTTCAGTTCAGCGAGCCGAACTGGGAGAGCGCTCTCCCATCGCAGTTCCAATGTAATGGGCCGGGGAAGAGACCGGGCGCTGCGGTCGTCGCCCCCGGGGCCCGTGAAGACATTGAGTGACACCCTAGGTCCGCTGCCCTTCGGGTCCACCCCTTCATTGCCGACGCCGCGGGGCTGTCCCAGTTGTCCGCCTTCCCTGAGTTGGTCCTCGGTCAGCCGGCGCGTGATAGTAGCTCTAACCTCCCTCGCCCAAGGTGACGCAACGAGGATCTGTTTCGCGTCCTCTTCGGTCCATTGGGCAGCCGGCTTGCTCTTCCAAACCGGATCCGCCGCCATCAGGCTAACCGCGGCTGCGATCAGGCTGAGCGATTGAATCGGCGTCTTATGCATCGTTGCTCCGCGGAAACGACCCTTCGACTGAGGTTACCCCTCAGCGTGCCACACTGTACTTCGACTCGCACAAGTTTGGCGCTAAAATTTCACCATTACGCCAAAAGAGAGCTTCGCCTCGCTGCGACGAAGGTCGGGAAACCAAACGCCGCCGGCGCTGGCACAATTCGTAGTCGCCGTTGAGAGGTCGGTTGCTCCGGACGGTGCCCCGCTCATACAGGCGTACTGGTTAGGGGCACCATTAGTTCCGCCGAGTGGGTAGCCGGGAGGTGTGACCCCGCCTCGTCCGGCGAAATAGGGAACATCCGCATGACGATACCCTACTTCCGTCCACCACGTAATATACTCGCGCGGCATATACTGTAATGTGACTGTGCTATCCCACATGTGGGCCCTTTGGCCGGGGCTTTCCGTGAAGTAGGGCGAACCCGTCACTGCGTCGGCCCCGTTGATCGGCGGCAACAACGTCAGGTAGCGGCCCCAGTTGCTCATGTCGCCGCCGCCAATTGTCAACCCAAACAGATCCTTGTGGAACCACAGCCGGTTATAGGCCATCCATCCTACAAACGAATCCTTGTTCTTGCTGGGCGCGCCGGTGCACTGGATGCCGCCGCCGTACTGACATCCCGCATCCGCCGTAACAGTGAATGCCATTTTATCGAGACCCATCTTATTAGGCTTGTTATAATACCTTACTTCGATGCTATCGTCCGTGTGAATGCGCTCCGTATGGGGCAGACCCAGATTATCCTCTCCAAAGCCGTACTGGTTTGCGACGAGCTTGAACCATTCTTTCGGCATCCAGAGAAGCTGCCCACCGAGGCCGGGATGGCCGTTATACTTCGCGTAGGATTGCCAGCCATTGATGAACCAGGGCTCGATCTTCAGCTTGTTTGTGGGAAACCACTGAATACGCACGCCGTTGAAAAACCAAGGCGTGTTCGAGGACACGTACGATGGCTGGTAAGTCCAGTTATCGAAGTTGTAATAACTGAACAGGCCGATATATGAGACGAAGATACCAGCGTCAACATTGAGGCCGTGATTGACGTTGAAGTGGTACCCGCCCCAGGCTTCTGATGTGTACTTATATGCGCCGCGGAGGTCCCACTGGCCGACACCGTAGCTGGCGTCATTGCGTGGTGTTGTCGTGGCAAACATGCCGAACATAAACAGGATCCTGCCGCGAACGTTTTGCCAGTGGAAATCTCCACCCACGCTTTCCTGCTCGATCTGAACTTCACCCGAGCGGAAGGATTCGGTGGCCCCGACGATGGTGTGATCAATGGGCTGGTTGAAATCTTCCATGTAGTTTGTGTCAAATCGGATCTCCGGCGTAAAGAACTTCGTGTCCAGCACGGTGTCTTTATTGCGCGAAGTGGCGTTCATCCAGGTGAAGTCGGCATATGCGAACGGAGTAAAATTGTCGACTGCGGGGCCCGGCTGCGGCGGTTGAAGAGCCTCGGGAACAGCGGGAGCCGGCGCAGCGGGAGCGGCACTCGGAAGTGGCGGGGGCGCCTGTGCGTCCTGTGGTGCGGGTAGCGGAGCGCCGACGTCAGTAGCGGGAGTGTTGACCGCCGGTATTCCAAACGCAGCGACGGGCGGGTAGTTCAGGGAAGCAACGGTCTCTGGCTGCGCCGCCTGCGGCTTGAGCAGGCGCGCCCATAGGCTCTGATTCGCCTTGGCCCGCGGCGGCGCAGGTGGCGCTGCTTGCGCCGGGGCAGACTTGGAACCGGGCTGCGAATCCACTGCGATGACCGCCGGCCGAGGGGCGACATTCGCCGCCATGATGACATCGGTCCTGATAGCCCGGCCAGCCGTGATCTGAAGCTTTGAAACTGTGTCGGGATAACCGTCGGCTTGCAACGTGAGCAGATACTCGCCCGGAGCGACATTGGGAATGGAGTATATTCCGTCGCTGCCCGAAATCGTCGTCCAGATGCCTTTACCGTCGGCCCTAGCCGCGGTTACCATCGCCCCGACGATAGGAACCTTCGCTAAAGTTCTGACGACGCCGGCGACGGCTCCGAACACCGGCTGCACCTGCGTAGACGCTACGGAAACAGTGGAATCCTGGCCCGCGTTCTTCGGCGCCGGTTGCCCATACGCGGGAATGCCAGACGCTCCCGAACCAACCGCCAAAGCGACAATCGCGAACGAAACAGCAGTTCTTATCGGTCTGCGAATCATAGTATTTTCTCGTTCTTCGATTGTGGGGAATGACCTGTGAAAAATGCATGAAAGCGCCGATCACGAATTTCTATCATTCACATAACCGGCAAGTTGGAACTATCGGTCTCCCGAAGCCGAAAGGCGCAGCCGGTAACCAACGGCCAAATCAGTGACGATGTACTGCGGCTGAGTAGGATCGGGCTCGAGTTTCTTGCGCAGATTCCTGATAAATGCGCGGAGGGAATGGACGCCTTTGGTTGGATCGGAGGGCCACAGCCTGCGGACCAGCTCTACCGATGGCACGGTCTGATTTGCGTGGGTCAGCAAGTGGTTGAGAATGCTGTATTCGAACTGCGTGAGCCGAACCTCGCCAAGGTTTCCCTGGACGACGCGGGTGCTGAGAATGACTGTCTTATCGCCCAGTTTGACCGCTTTGAAAGCCGGGCGCTCTTTCTTTCGCATCTGTCGGGGCTTGTGCCGCACCAGCCTTCGCGACGTAGTCTTCGTGGAGGCGAGGGAAAACGCAGGGGGCCCGCTACGCAGGTGCGCTGGCCACAACGGGAGAGCGCCGGGCGCGGGCGGTAGCGTGTCCAGCAAAATCAGGCAACAGTCCTCATTCTCGAAGGGAACCTTGCCCATGTCGAGCGATGCTTCGATGACGTCATACCGCTCACGAGACAAGACCGACCTTAAAGCCGAGCAGTCGGAATCCTGCTGGTGAATAATCAGAACCTTACCCGGCCCATCAGGCAATCTCCGGACGACTCGGTCTGGATCAGTTGCTCCCATCACGTCGCTCCATTAGCAACGAAATGCAATCGGGGCAATGTCGCCCTTTGTGCGAGCTTTCATAACTTTCGCCGGCTAGTCACCAGTCTGGCGGAGGAGGCGTAAAAAAGTCATAAAGACCATCCTCTAGCTCACAGCGCCACGGCCTTTTATGCCTTCTTCACAACTTGTGCCGCATGCTCTGTAAGAGAGAAACAAGGAGGGCATGTGACCAATGCTGGTGAGACAAGCCGCTGGCTGACGTTACGAGTCATCGCCATTTCGGTTTGTGCCGCCGGCATTCTGTTCGCTCAGCCGCTCTCGCTTGCAGTGCGTACTCCCAAGGGCCCCGAAGGCGCAGTGGCGGAGGCATCTGCGCACGTCATTCGCGCGGATGTGAACCTGGTTCTGGTTCCGGCCGTTGTAACGGACCGCAAGGGAGCCACGGTGACCGGACTCACCCGGGATAACTTCACAGTGCTGGAGAACAGAGTACCACAAACGATTGTGTCTCTAAGCAATCAAGACGCACCGTCCTCCATCGGCATCGTTCTCGATCTCAGCGGCAGCATGCGGACGAAGTTAGAAGCCGCCACCGACGCCGTCCGAGCGTTTCTCGAAACAGCAAATCGAGAGGACGAGATCTTTCTGCTTACCGTTGGCTCCCGTCCGCACAGCCTGTCGGATTTTACGGCTGACTTCGCAACGCTGCAGAATCGCATCGTCGGTGCCCGTGCGGATGGCGATACCGCCTTGATGGATACCGTGTATATGGGCCTGAGCCGCCTACGCTCTGCGCAGAATGGGAGGGGCGCTTTGCTGGTCGTTTCCGATGGGATGGATAACAACAGCCGATATTCCAAGACGGAATTGCTGCGGGTCGTCGAGGAGTGTGACGTCCAGATATATACGATCGGTATAGTGGATGCTCCGGCCTGGAAGAAGGCCATCGAACTGACCGAGCAGTCGAGGGGCTTGGCTCTCCTGAGTGATCTCGCGGACCGGAGCGGCGGTATGAGTTTCAAAGCAGCAAGTTCTGATGAGGTCAAGCCGGCCGCGCTCAAAATTGGCCGTGCGATCCGCAACGAGTACGTAATTGCATATGGCCCAACCAGTGTCAATAATCCCGATAAGTGGCGCAGTGTTCAGGTCAAGGTGAGCCCGTCGCAGTTCCGGGTTTATGCGCGGAGGGGATACTATGCGGAGTAAGCGCGCGACGACCCTAAGAATCCGAAGGGGAGCGGAAGCGGTATCCGAGCCATGGCTCGGTAAGAAGGTATTGCGGCTGCGCCGGGTCGTCCTCAATCTTCTTTCGGAGTAGCCGGATATAGGCACGAAGGTACTCAAGCTCTTGGCCGTATTCCGGGCCCCAGACTGCTTGCAGGAGGCGGGCGTGCTCGATGGCGACGTCCCGGTGCTGCATGAAGTAGCGGAGAAGCTCGAATTCGGTCGGTGACAAGCGGACCTCCTCTCCTGCTCTGCGCAGCGTGCGGCTCTCGACATCAAGCTCCAGCTTGCCCGCTCTGATTACAGGCGCGTCCTCTGCACTCTCGACCCGAATGCGACGAAGTACCGCCTGCAGACGCGCGATCAACTCCCGCACCAGGAAGGGCTTCGTCACGTAATCGTCCGCGCCGGCCTCAAGCGCCTCGATCTTATCGTCCTCGGTATCGCGAATCGTGATCATCACGATTCCGGCGTGGGGGACCAAAGCGCGAATTCGCCGGCACGCTTCCACCCCGCCCATACCCGGCATGTTGCTATCCAGCAGCACCAACCCTACGCACATTTGAGCGACAAGTTCAACGGCCTCCTCTCCATCTCGGGCCTCTTCTACCGCGAAGCCGCTGGCACTCAGAGTAGCGCGGAGCGCGCGCCGCATAGCTGGCTCATCATCGACGACCAAAACTCTAACTCGCTTGGAGTTCATGAAGCGTTTCGCTCTTGACTGCGGGCAGCCGCATACAGAACGTTGTGTCTTCGCCGTTTGCCGGCCGAGAATCGA
Source organism: Bryobacteraceae bacterium (assembly GCA_049698695.1). Classification (GTDB taxonomy): domain Bacteria; phylum Acidobacteriota; class Terriglobia; order Bryobacterales; family Bryobacteraceae; genus Bog-375. Next base: position 52,112 of record JBAVYH010000120.1, read on the forward strand.
GATCCAAACTCCCACCATGCGCTATCACGATTCTGCGTGCGAAGTAAAGTCCTAATCCCGATCCGGGCGCCGCATGCCCGACGGTTGATCCACGATAAAAGCGCTCGAAGACGCGCTCGCGCTCTTCGGCCGGTATTGGAACCCCTTCACTGGTCACCCGAATGCTGGCGAAGCCCTCGCCGCATTCGAGGCGCACGCACACGATACTGTTGGCTCTGGAGTATTTGAGCGCGTTATCCAGCAACTGCATCAGCGCCAGGCTCAGGAGTTCCCAATCCGCCAGCACTTCCACGCGGCCGGGGCCCAGATCCAGCGCGACCGACGGTTGAACGGCTTGCTGCCGCAATTGGTTGGTTGTGCGGCTGATGAGGGCCGCAAGGTTCTTGCGCTCCAACCTCGGCTTGACTTCTGCCCGGTCCAGGCGCGCCATGCGCAGAAGCCGGGTGGTGAGGTGGCTCAATCTAGAGGCTTCGCTTTCGACAATCTCCGCCATTTCGATCTGCTCCGGCCTCAGAGCGCCGGCCTGGCGCAGTCCTTCGCTGGCCGTGATGATGGTGGCCAGAGGTGTCTTGAACTCGTGAGCGAAGGCGTCTAACAGGGCCGACCGCAGAGTCTCCGCCTGCGCTGCGGCGGCGGCCTCGCTTGCCGATCGATAGGAGCGCGCCCTATCCAGTGTTCCCGCAGTCAGGGTCGCTAGGGAACCGACGGTCGATTCGGCATCGTTGAGCCCTTCGAACCCCACCGCCCCAGTGATTTCTCCGGCCACCCACAGACAGCGGACAAACACCTTCGAGAGCGGATCGTCGTGATCCTGACGTTCCAGGAACGCGTGCTGTGTGCGTTCCGCCAATCCATGTACAGAATCACCGTCCACCAGCGCCTCCGGCTGGTTGGCATCGAACAGGCAAGCGGCATGAAGCCCGAAAACCTGGCGCAAGATTCGCAAAGATCTCCCGCCAACCGCCGCTGCAGGCTCTAGAGAGAGCAGTTGGCAGGCTGCTTCATAAAGTAGTGCCAGCGCCTTGCGTTTGCTTTCCGAAGTGCGGGCCGCCCTTCGCGCTTGCGCCGCGAACCATGTTATCACCAGGCTGGTCGCCAGGTAAGTCGCCAGCGCCATGCTGTCCAGTGGACGGTTAATGTCCCAGGCCAGAATTGGAGGAACAAAGAAATAGTCCAAGGCTGCGACTGCGGTGACCGAAACAATGGCGGACGCGGCAAAGTCGGCTACGGCTGACTGCAGCACCACCAGCAGCAAGTAGAGGAATGCCGGTATGGCAAGGTCGGGGTGCAGGGGAAAGCAAACGGCAGTTATGGCCGCCACACCAAACGCACCAAGCGCTACATGGCCAGCAACCCGCCAAAGCCGACCCAACCATCGTTGCTTCGTCGCCGCTCTCGGTGCCATTCTCTTACGATCCGCCCAAGCCCACGGGTTTGGATCCGGATCGACTGGGCCGGTAGCCGACGAAGACGAACAGGGAGCTTCGACGTTACTTATGAATGTAGAGCGACCCCCATGAAAAAGTCATAAAGGTCATGAAAAAACTAGAAAAACCTGAAATCACCCATCGGATAGGGGAGACTCCGCATCAGCCGGGTTGCGGAAACGGTAACCCACCCAGGGTTCGGTGAGAATGTATTCCGGTTGCGACGGGTCGTCTTCGATCTTCTTGCGGAGCATTCTCACGTATGACCTGAGATACTCCAGCTCGCCGCCGTACTCAGCTCCCCATACGCCCTGCAATAGGCGGGAGTGGGTGATCAGCGCTCCCTGATGTTTAAACAAATATAACAGCAGGTCGTACTCTTTGGGCGAGAGATGAATTTCGGTCCCCGCCTTGGTCAGCACGTGCCGCTCCGAATCCAGCTCCAGGGCCCCGGCGCGGAACACGGTTGCCGAGGGGTCATCGGACGGATGCAGCCTGCGCCTCACCGCGTGCAGCCGCGCGACCATCTCCCGCAGGCGGTATGGCTTAGTTACAAAGTCGTCGGCTCCCGCTTCGAGGGCTTGGACCTTGTCTTCCTCGGCATCCCGCACGGTTACCATCAGGATGCCGATGCGCGACGAAAGGTTCCTGATCTTGCGGCATGTTTCGATGCCTCCCATCCCTGGCATATTGAAATCCAGCAACACGATATCGCCGGGCTTATCGCGCAGGACGATGAGGGCTTCCTCCCCGTTGCGTGCTTCCGAGACGTCGAATCCGCTGGCGGCAAGCGACGTCTGGAGCGCCCGCCGGAAGGCAGGATCATCGTCGACAATTAGGATTTTGCAGTTCTCACTCGGCAACAGAAGCCTCACTTTTCGAAACCGGCAGAGTCAGACGGAAGGACACTCCATCCGCTCCGGTATCCACTAGGGACAAGTCGCCTCCATGGGCCAATGCGATCTTGCGCGCGACGTACAGCCCGAGGCCCGAGCCCGGGGCGGTTCGCGTAGCATCCTTACCCCGGTAAAACCGGTCGAAGACACGGCTCCGCTCGTTCGGCGGAATGGGGTCGCCGTCATTCCAGACACCGATCGCAGCGGCGTTCTCGCCGGCCGACAGCTCGACCAGGACTCGCGCATCCGGCCGCGAATACTTGCACGCATTTTCCAGGAGCTGGTTGATCGCCAGGCTCATCAGGTCGGGATCCAGCCGCACGTCGCCCACTTCGCCATTTTTGCGGAATGAGATCTGGCGATCGGGCCAGAGCTTCGCGTACCGGCGGGCGGATCTCTGGGCGATCTCGGCCGCGTCGGCCGGTTCCAGGCGCGGTTTGACTTCTTCCCGGTCGAGCCGCGCCAACCGAAGCAGCCGTGAGGTCAGCTCGCCCAGGCGCGCGGCTTCGCCCTCGATCATCGCGGCCAGCTCCGCCTGATCCGGCGAGAGCGATCCGGTCGCGCTTAGGCCGCCCGCCGCGGTCAGGATGGTGGCCAGGGGAGTCTTGAATTCGTGAGCCAGCGCATCGAGGACCGCAGAGCGCAGCGTCTCGGCCTGTGCGTTGGCGGCTGCGGTCGCCGCCGAGTGAAAAATCCGCGACCTCTCCAGCGCGGACGCCGCCAGGCTGGCCAGCGCCGGTGCCATCAGCTCCGGGTTGCGCAATCCCTCGAAGCCAATCGCGCCCAGAATCTTGTCCCGCTCCCACAGGCAGCGAACTACTATCCCCAGTTCTGGATACGCCGCGTCGCGGCCCGAGATGTATCCATCGCGGGTCTTCGACGCCAGATCGCCGCGGGACGCTCCGATCTCGTGCAGTTCCTTCGCCGCCTGGTCAAACAGGCAGACCGCATCCAGTGCGAAGCACGTCCAGAAGGGCCGCAGCAAGGCTGGCCCTACGGTCACGGACGGCGATTGCGCAAACAGCTCCGTGCCGGCCCGGTAGAGCCTTTCCATGTTTTCCCGCTGCAGCTTCGATTCGCGCGCCTCCGACTGCCTGCGAGACTGAATTCTGGTCACCACCAGGGAGACGATCAGCAAGCAGGCCAAAGTGACCACATCCAGACGCTGAGTCACCCTGAAGGTGAAGAGCGGGTCGATGAAGAACCAGTCCAGGCTTGCGGTGGCCAGCACGCCGACGATTGCAGCCTCCCAGAACTTGCTATCCAGGGATTGCAAAACAATCGCGATCAGGAACAATAAGGCCGTGGACGCCGAATTGAGGTGAATTCGAAAACAGAACAACGTTGCGGCGGCGATCAATGCAGCGCCGCGCACCAGGACCAGGGCACGGCGCAATGCATGGCTGGGCGACATTCGATACCGATTCGGCTTGCTCTATTGTACTTCGGCCGTCGAAACCTGTTCTCCGGCGCGCCCTGGTCCACCTGCACTTCCCCAACGCGCGCATTGTGGCCGACCGCTTTCACGTCATCCGCATCATCAATCACCACTTCCTGGCCTGCTGGCGGGAACTGGATCCGGTCGGCAGCAGGAACC
>JBAVYH010000121.1:0-78636 GCA_049698695.1 Bryobacteraceae bacterium
AGGCCGCGGTGCTTCCGAATGGTGTTGAGCGCCGCCTTGAGAAAGTACATGTTGCTGACGCCGGGGATCTCCACCGGGTACTGAAACGCCAGGAAAATGCCTTCGCGAGCGCGGTCTTCCGGCGCCATCTCAAGCAGGTTCTTGCCGTCGTAGAGCACCTGCCCGCCCGTGACGTGGTACAACTCGCGTCCCGCCAGCACCTGCGCCAGCGTGCTCTTGCCGGAGCCGTTCGGCCCCATGATGGCGTGCACTTCGCCGGCCTCGACCGCCAGGTCGATACCCTTCAGAATCTCCCGTTCGCCAACCTTGGCGCGCAGATCTTTGATCTCTAACAGTGCCATTCAGTCCTCATCATGTTGCACATCTGCCAGCACGGGCCGGGCATCGGCCCCTACAGTGCTTTACCCTACGCTTCCTTCCAGACTCACGCCGAGCAGCTTCTGTGCCTCCACGGCGAACTCCATCGGCAGTTCGCGGAACACTTCCTTGCAGAACCCATGCACGATCATCGATACCGCATCTTCGCTCGAAATCCCACGCTGCCGGCAGTAGAAAATCTGGTCCTCGCCGATTTTCGACGTCGACGCCTCGTGCTCCACCTGCGCCGACGTGTTCCTCACTTCCAGGTACGGGAACGTGTGCGCGCCGCACTGGTCGCCCATCAGCAGCGAATCGCACTGCGAGTAGTTGCGCGCGCCGGTGGCGTTCTTCAGTATTTTGACTCCGCCGCGATACGTGTTCTGCCCGTGGCCGGCCGAAATGCCCTTCGACACAATCGTCGACGTGGTGTTCTTGCCGATGTGAATCATCTTGGTCCCGGTGTCGGCCTGCTGGTAATTGTTGGTCAGCGCCACCGAGTAGAACTCGCCCACCGAATGGTCGCCGATTAACAGGCAGCTCGGATACTTCCAGGTGATCGCCGAGCCCGTCTCCACCTGCGTCCACGAAATCTTCGAATTCACGCCGCGGCACGCCCCGCGCTTGGTGACGAAATTGTAAATGCCGCCCTTGCCCTCTTTATCGCCCGGATACCAGTTCTGCACCGTCGAGTACTTGATCTGCGCGTGGTCGAGCGCCACCAGTTCCACCACCGCCGCGTGCAACTGGTTGGTGTCGCGCATCGGCGCCGTGCAGCCTTCCAGGTAGCTCACGTAGGCGCCTTCGTCGGCGATAATCAGCGTGCGCTCGAATTGCCCCGTGTCCTTGGCGTTGATGCGGAAGTAGGTCGACAGCTCCATCGGGCAGCGCACGCCTTTGGGCACGTAACAGAACGATCCGTCGCTGAACACCGCCGAATTCAGCGCCGCGAAGAAATTGTCCGAGGACGGCACCACCGAACCCAGGTACTGCCGTACCAGGTCCGGATGCTCCTGCACCGCCTCCGAAAAGGAGCCGAAGATGACGCCCATCTCCTTCAGCTTCTCTTTGAACGTGGTGGCCACCGACACGCTGTCGAACACCGCATCTACCGCCACCCCGGCCAGAATCGCCCGCTCCTGCAGCGGAATCCCCAGCTTCTCGTAGGTGCGCAGCAGCTCCGGGTCCACCTCGTCCAGGCTCTTGGGCGCATTCTTCCGGCTCTTCGGCGCGGCGTAATAAATGATGTCCTGATAATCGATCGGCGGGTAATGCACGTTGGCCCAGGTGGGCTCGGTCATGGTCAGCCAGTGCCGGTAGGCTTTCAACCGCCATTCCAGCAGCCACTCCGGTTCGTGCTTCTTAGCGGAGATCAGGCGGATGACGTCTTCGTTCAGCCCGCGCGGGATCGAGTCGGCCTCGATGTCGCTGACGAACCCCCACTTATATTCCTGATTCGCAATCGTTTCGATGGTATTGGTCGACTCGCTCACCGGCGTAGACTCCTAAGCCCTTGGCCTATAACCAGATTAGCCAATCTGTACTTTATAGTCAAGATTGCTCAGCCAATGGATGCCGCGGCGGGTCGAACGGTTGCGAAATGCCCCCGGATGGCCCGTGGCGCGGACTGTCAAGTCTGCTGAGCCGAGAGTCGTCTCGGCCTTTCTTGCCTTCCCAGTCGAAGCCCGTGCCACAGGCAAACGCCCACCGCCCCTTGCCAGAGCGCAAAGGACAACGTCCAGAACGCCGGCTCGGGGATCGGCACCTGGTCTCCGGCGATCACCCACCACGCGAAAGGCAGGGCGCAGACACCGCCGGTGAGCGCGCTGATTCCCACGGCGCGCATCGCTGGCGCCTGGCGCTTCGAGAGCGCGGTCGCCAGGCTCACTCCTAGTCCGCCCACCAGGCCCGACAGGCACATCGCGAGCACCCTTTGCGCGGCTGGCCCATCCGACGCGAGCCAGTGCGCCATCCGGTAAGCCAGTTGCCAGACGGCGGCATCGACAATCACCAGTTCGATGCCAGGGACCATGCGCCCCACACAGAGCCAGGCGGCGACGATACCGAACGGAAGCGGAAGCAGGAAGTTACCCCACGTGCTCCAGCCATCCAGATTGATCAACTGGGATGACGCGGCGCCGCACACGCCAAACAGCAGAGCGGCATGTGCCCAACGGATACTACTCTGTGACCACATCGCAACAATCTTACTGCCATTGTTCATGACAATGCAGTTTTCTCTTGCCACGCCGCGGGCTTTCGAAGGACACTGGTGGTTCAAGGAGAGGTGTCCCAAGTTGGAAAGAAATGGCCGTAAGGGCTCCGTCGTGGTCGAGCCTACCGAACGATGGACGCCGCAGGTAGCGAGCGACTTTTATGACGTTGCAAGCTGGGGCAAGGGCTACTTCTCGGTCGGCGACAACGGCCACGTCCTGGTGCACCCCGAAAAAGATCCGGCGCGCTCGATCGACCTCAAGGAACTGATCGACACGCTGGTGCTGCGCGGCATCGATCTGCCTATCCTGGTCCGCTTCGCCGACATCCTCAAACATCGCCTCGGTGAATTGCACGCCGCCTTTCAGACCGCCATCGCCGAACATCATTACCAGGGCGACTACTGCTGCGTGTATCCCATCAAGGTCAATCAGCAGCGGCAAGTGGTGGAGGAAGTCATCGAGTTCGGCAAGCCCTTCCGCTTCGGCCTGGAGGCCGGCTCCAAACCCGAGCTGATCGCCGTGATGGCGCTGGCCGATAACGACACGCCCATCATCTGCAACGGCTTCAAGGACGACGAATACATCGAGCTGGCGATGCTGGCGCAGAAGGTCGGCCGCCAGATCATCCCGGTGGTCGAAAAGTACACCGAGCTGCACCTGATCCTGAAATACGCCGCCAAGGTCGGCGTGCGGCCCAGAATCGGCCTGCGCGTCAAACTGGCGAGCCGCGGCTCCGGCCGCTGGAAATCGTCGGGCGGCTACCGCTCCAAGTTCGGCCTCTCCGCCACCGAGGCCGTGCGCGCCTTGCAGGAGCTGAAGGATCTCGGCATGGCCGATTGCCTCAACCTGCTCCATTTCCACCTCGGCAGCCAGATCACCAATATCCGCCAGATCAAGGGCGCGGTGAATGAGGCGGTGCGCGTCTACGTGGACCTGTACCGCGCCGGCGCCGGCCTCAAGTACCTGGACGTGGGCGGCGGCCTCGGCATCGATTACGATGGCTCGCAGACCGATTTCGAATCCAGCGTCAACTACACGCTGCAGGAATACGCCAACGACATCGTCTATCACGCGCAGAGCGTGTGCGACGAGGTCGATGTGCCGCACCCCACCATCATCACCGAAAGCGGACGCGCCATCGCCGCCTATCACAGCGTGCTCGTCTTCAACGTGCTCGGTGTCTCCGGCATGGGCGATAGCGAAGCTCCCGCCGAGCCGCCCGCCGATGCCGAACAGCCGCTCATCGACCTGCAGGAAACTTTCCGCGGCCTCACCGCCAAGAACCTGCTGGAAAGCTATCACGACGCGCAGCAAGCGCTCGACCAGGCGCTCAACCTGTTCAGCCTCGGCTATCTTTCGCTCGATCAGCGCTGCATTGCCGAGAACCTCTACTGGGCGATCACGCGCAAGATCCAGAAGCTGGCCAGCGAGCTCGACTATTTCCCCGAAGAGCTGGAGGGCATCGACGCCATGCTCTCCGATACCTACTTCTGCAATTTTTCGCTCTTCCAAAGTATGCCCGACAGTTGGGCCATCAACCAGCTCTTCCCCATCATGCCGATCCATCGCCTGGAAGAGCAGCCCTGCCGCCCCGCCGTGCTGGGCGACATCACCTGCGATTCCGACGGCAAAGTGGATGCCTTCATCGACCGCCGCGACGTGAAGCGCACCCTGCTGCTCCATCCCTTTGCCGGCGGCGATTATTACCTGGGCACTTTCCTGCTGGGCGCATACCAGGAGATCCTGGGAGATCTGCACAACCTGTTCGGCGACACCAACGCGGTTCACGTCCGCCAGGGGCCGACCGGCGAAGTGATCCTCGATTCCGTCATCAAGGGCGATACCGTGCGCGAAGTGCTCAACTACGTGCAGTTCCCATTTGATTACCTGGTGACGAAGCTGCGGAAGGACGTAGAATCCGCCCTGCGCGAAGGTCGTCTCACCTACGAAGAAACCGGCGCCCTCCTCAAGTTCTACGAAGAGGGCCTGCACGGATATACGTACTTGGAAGACGTGCACGAGCGGTAGGACAGACCATCGCCTTTCGTGGTCTGTCGTGCTGCGCCTCGCCAAAGCGCGACGCCGTGACAGACGACCAAAACCGATCGTCCGTCCTACCTCCCGCGCTCTCGCGTGCTACGCTGAAATTTCCCTATGAGCAGCATTGTCATCACCCTGCCCGACGGCAGCCAGCAGCCGGTCGAGGCCGGTACGCGCCCCATCGATATCGCCCAGTCCATCAGCCCGCGGCTGGCCGACGCCGCCATCGCTGCCAAGGTTAACGGTGAGCTGGTCGACCTCACTCGGCCCATCGACAAAGACGCCAGCCTGCAGATCCTAACCGCCAAGGACCCCGAGTCGCTGTACATCTACCGCCATTCCACCGCTCACCTGCTGGCGGCGGCCGTGCTGGAACTGTACCCGGAGACCAAGCTCGGCATCGGGCCGCCCATCGACAACGGCTTCTACTACGACTTCGACCGAGCCGTTCCGTTCACCCCCGAGGACCTCGAGAAAATCGAAAAGAAGATGTGGGAGATCCAGGCGCGCAAGCTTCCTTATGAGCGCGTTTACACCCGCAAGGAAGATGGTCTCAAGAAATACGCCGACGCCTGGATGAAGTGCGAGCTGATCGACGAAAAGGCCGACGAAGTCTTCAGCGAATACACCCTGGGGCCGCACTTCATCGATTTCTGCCGCGGCCCGCACCTGCCCGACACTTCGAAAATCAAGGCCTTCAAGCTGCTTTCAATCGCCGGCGCTTACTGGAAGGGCAGCGAGCACAACAAGCAGTTGCAACGCATCTACGGCACCGCGTTCTTCACTCCCAAGGAGCTCGAAGCGCATCTGAAGCAGATCGAAGAAGCCAAGAAGCGCGACCACCGCAAGCTCGGCAAGGACCTCGACCTGTTCAGCATTCAGGAGCTGGCCGGGCCGGGACTGATTTTCTTCCATCCCAAGGGCGGCATCATCCGCAAGCAGCTCGAAGACTGGATGCGCGACCAATACCTGAAGCGCGGCTACTCGCTGGTGTACACGCCGCACGTGGCGCGCTTCGATCTCTGGAAGACTTCCGGCCATGCGGGTTTTTACGCCGCCAACATGTTCACGCGCATGGAGCTCGACGATGCCGAATACCAGCTCAAGCCGATGAACTGCCCATTCCACATCCTGATTTACAAGGATAAGCAGCACAGCTACCGCGATCTGCCGGTGCGCCTGGGTGAGCTGGGGACGGTCTATCGCTATGAGCGCTCCGGGGTGCTCAACGGCTTGTTCCGCGTGCGCGGCTTCACCCAGGATGACGCGCACATCTTCTGCACTCCCGAGCAGATCGAAGACGAAATCGTGAACTGCCTCCAGTTCGCCATCGACACGCTCACCACTTTCGGTTTCGACAAATACGAGGCCGAGCTTTCCACCTGGGACAACGGCGCGAGCGGCAAGTACGATGGCGCGCCCGAGCAATGGAAGGTCGGCGAAAACGCCCTCCAGCGCGCCACCGAGCGGCTCAACATGAAAGTGAAAGTGATGCCCGACGAAGCGGCGTTCTACGGGCCGAAGATCGATGTCAAGCTGGTGGACGCGATCGGCCGCCCGTGGCAGCTTTCCACCGTGCAGTTCGATTTCACCCTGCCGCGCCGCTTCGAACTCGAGTACATCGGCGAGGACGGCAAGGCGCATCAGCCGCTGATGGTGCACCGCGCGCTCTATGGCTCCATCGAGCGCTTCTTCGGCATCCTCATCGAGCACTACGCCGGCGCGTTCCCGGTGTGGCTGTCGCCCATTCAGGCCATCGTGCTGCCCATCACCGACCGCCAGACCGAATACGCCCGCGGCATCCAAAAGCAACTGGATGACGCCGGCATTCGCGCCACGGTGGACGAGCGCAGCGAAAAGGTGAACCTCAAAATCCGCGATGCGCAGTTGCAGAAGATTCCCTACATGCTGGTGGTCGGCGATCGCGAGCAGCAGAAGGGGCAAGTGGCCGTCCGCCACCGCAAACACGGCGACCAGGGCGTCAAGCCCCTGGCCGACTGCATCGCCGCCATCCGCGCCCTGATCGACAGCAAAACGGTAGCGGACTGACCGTAGCTCACGCCGGCAACCCCTCCCTGACGGTCGCGGCTCAGAAGCGAATCGGAGCCGCGACCGTCAGGGAGCGGTTGCCGGCGCTTGACCTCGCTGACTAACTCGTCGCGCGGACACCCGGCCTGCGCGCCCGGCTACCAGAACTCCGCCGGCTGGCGCTGCGCTTCGCGATAGATCCAGTCCCGCAGGCGCAGGTACCGCTCGGCGCCGGTCGGAAGCGGGATCGCGCCATCGCCGCTCGCCGACTTTAGGGCCTCCCATTGCTGGCGCAGCGCTTCTGGTGCAGCGATTGACGCATCCAGGCCGCTTGCCAGCGCCATATCCTGAACTGCGTTGCGGCGAATGATGGCGCGCACGGTTTCGGGCGGCGGGTAGGTGCGTCCCTTGGCATCGGACAGCGCGCCCAGCGCCACCGCGTCGGCGCCGCTTGAAACCGGCGGCAGCGCCACCGGACCGGTTGCGACGTGGAGATCGGGGACGCGCGGCGCGATCACCCGCACTTCCATCGGCCGCACCACCCAATAGCCCACCTTCAATTGCACCTCCAGCCGGAAGCGCGCGATCTCGGCGTTAGGCGGTATCCAAAGGTCCAGCAGGTAGGCGCGCGTGGTCTGACCCTTCACGCCGTCATCGGGGTCGGGAATCACGCCGAAATCCGGCAGGCGCTTCAGCTCGGTGAGGCGGTCGGGAACCCATCCCGCCGGCGTCTTCTCGAAATGCTCTTTGTACAGCGCCACGCGGCACGCATTGAGTGGATTGGTCACCACGTACAGCAGGTACGTGGTCTCGGCCGGCGCCGAAATTACGAGGTGGAACGAAGCCCACGCGTTGCGCGCCACCGCCGGCGAAAGGATTTCGCGCGGCCCGGCGCCGCGGTCGGCCGCCACGATTTCGCCGAATGGATCGACCCGCGAAAACTCCGAGTAGATGTCGACGCTCTGCGCGGCCAGCGCGCCCGCCATCGCGGCCAGCAGCAGAAGCCAGGAAAGAACGCGCCCGCAAGCGGGCGCCGGCAGGTTGAAGCCTGCCCCACTCACGCCCGCATTCGTCGACAGGAAAGTGGGACAGGCGCTTCCGCCTGTCAACCTGCGTCCGCCCATGGTTCAGCGCTCCGCGGCGCTTTTGTACCGGCTTTCGTAGGCGGCGATCACTTCGCTGGTAATATCGGTCGCGTTATCGGCGTACAACAGCGGGGCCTGCGAGGTGCTGGTGTCAAACACCATCGCGTAGCCGGTGGTGGTAGCGAACTCCACAATCACCGCTACCATTTTCTTGCCCAGCTCGGCCAGCGTCTTCTTCTGCGCCCGGTCCAGATCGGCGTCGGCCTGGTCCATCTTGGCGTTGAGCACCACGATCGCGTCGTCGACCTCCTGCTGGAGCTTCTTGCGCTCCTCCGGGGTCAGTTTTTCCTGTTCCAGCCGGCTCTGCTTTTGTGCGATGGCCTTTTGTTCCTCATCGAGCGCCGCCTTGCGCGGTCCGAATTCGGCGTCCAGCGCCTTAGCTGCGTTCTGCCCGTCGGTAGTGGCCAGGATGGCGTCCTGAATATTCACCAGCGCCACTCGCGGCGCGCGCCCGGATTGCGCCGCCGCCAGCATTGCGGCCAGCAAACCAAGAATGATTACGCGGTGTAGTTTCACCTCTGCCCTCCGTTCGGGACAACTGTGCCGAGCGCTCCCTCACGGGGTGCCCTCTGGCTGGCTCCGATGCGCACCGGCGCGCCGCCCGTAGGGGCCGGGCATGCCCGGCCCGGCCTTCCCCGAAGACCAAGTTAGCACGGCCGGACATCGTGAAATCCGTGCGCAAATCCGCACACTGTGCACGCCAAGAACGCCGCCGCTCGCGCCATCAGTGCAAATTGAACTTCTTCATCTTGTAGCGCAGCGTATCCCGGGTAACGCGCAGCAGCCGGGCTGCCTGGGTCTGGTTTCCGTTGGTTTTTTCCAGCGCGCGGGCCAAGAGGCTGCGCTCGTTGTCTTCGAGCGAGAGGCCGTCGCCGGCCATCTCGGTGCCGGAAGCCACCGGCAACGCCGTTCCCTGCTCGGAGTGGGCCACGCTGATGGGCAAGCTCGGCGCTGTGATGAGGGCGGATTCCTCCAGAATCATGGCGCGCTCGATCGCATTGCGCAATTCGCGCACATTGCCCGGCCAGTCGTGAGAGAGCAGCAGCTTGGCCGCGCCTTCGCTCACCCCTTCGATGCTGCGCTTGAATTTGTGGTTGTAGTGGTCGATGAAGAAGCGCGCCAGAGGCAGAATATCGTCCAGGCGCTCGCGCAACGGCGGGATGGAAATCTGAATCACGTTGAGGCGGAAGTACAGGTCCTGCCGGAAAGCGCCTTCCTTGACGGCCTCACGCAGGTTCTTATTGGTAGCCGCCACTACCCGCAGATCCAGGTTGATGTCCTTCAGCCCGCCCAGCCGGCGGAAGGTCTGCTCCTCCAGCACCCGCAACAGCTTGGCTTGCAGCATCAGCGGAATCTCGCCGATCTCGTCCAGGAACAGCGTCCCCTTGTCGGCCAGCTCGAAGATGCCGCGTTTCTGCGTCCGCGCGTCGGTGAATGCGCCTTTTTCGTAGCCGAACAATTCGCTCTCGAGCAGCGAATCCGGGATGGCCGCGCAGTTGATGGCGATAAATGGCTCGGCCTGGCGCAGGCTCTGATAGTGGAGGGTCTTGGCGATCAAGTCCTTGCCGGTTCCGTTTTCTCCATCGAGCAGGATGGTGGTGGCTTCGCTGGCCGCCACACGGCGCACGAAATTCACCACCTCGCGCATCGGCGCCGATTCGGCGATCACTTCGCGCCGTTGCGGCGTCGCTTCGTCGGTGATGTCCTTAATGGTAGCCACCACCCCGGCTAGCTGCGACTGCTCGTCGAACATCTGCGTGGTGTGCATCACCACCAGGCGCTCCATGCCGTTATCGGTGTGCAGCCGCACCGTGCAGGAAGGCGCGTTGGGCGCCTGGTTCAAACCCACCAGTACCCCGCAGCCCGGCTCACAAACCGGGCACTTGAAAATCTCCTGGCAGTGCTTGCCCAGCATCTCCTCGGCGGGGACGCCAAACAGCTTTTCCGCCGCGCGGTTTACGCCGGTGACGCGGAACTCCGGGTCATAAAGGACTAGGGCATCCGAAAGCTGGTCGAAAACCGACTCCAGGACGCCAACCCTCTGCCATGCAGGTGTGAGCTTCGACATTACGGTACGATTTGACCTCAAGTATAGCAGTCCTGTTGGGGCACTACGCCCAACCGCCCAACCGCCAAACGGGGGAATTGCCCCGCTCGCCGCCACCCCCGGGGCGCTAACACCATCGGAAAACAGGGATTTGGCCGGTGGCGATGCAATTGCAAACTTGCCCCGCGGAGGCATAATGTCCCATTTGAAAGTCATAGTGCCCGCTGCCATTCTGCTGGGCGGTGTTCTGGTTTCGACGACAGCCTCGTTCGCCAAGCCGGAATACACCAAGGCCACCAAGAAGCAATGCGTATACTGCCATGCCAAGGTGTCCGCGGATAAAGACATAATGAACAAAAACCTGACCGCCGCCGGCAAGTACTATCACGAGCACAAGAGCCTGGACGGCTTCCAGGAAGCGAAGTAGCCCGTGACGGGTGGAGGCGTGGAGTCCGCCGTGTTGCACACAGTTCAGCTCGCGCTCGCCGACGGCGCTTACGCAGCCGCCCTTCGCGAAGCACTGTGCCGCAGTTGCGCATGGCGGGTAGAATCAGTTGCCAGGCCGAATCCTGCCGAGGATTGCGTTCTGGTTCTCGACGAGGCCGCCTTCGAGCATCTGCTCCTCCCCCTGTCTCATCCCGAGCGGATCGTGTTGATTACCCGGCAGGATCCGCAACTGCTGGCCCAGGCCTGGGATGCGGGCCTGGTTTCAGTGCTTTCCCAGCAGGACCCCATGAGTACTGTGTTATTGGCTGTCATGGCCGCTGCACTGCGCGTTGTAAATCCCGGCAAACCCGACATTTCAAGCGGAATTTCCCCCATTGCGGCAGCCGATTCTGCGCCAATAGCCCCACATCACAGCCATTCTGCCGGCAGGCGTTGCAAAATTCAATAACTTAGATTCGGTTATGCCGTGGACTTTAGCGTGCACTGCCTAATAAGTCCGCATATGGAACCGTCGTGCATGTTGCGGGTTCGGGTAGAATGGGATTGCAATATCCGGAACCAGGTTGGCAGGGCCCCAGTTGCATGAGTGCCATCATACCGGCATATGACAAATCGGGTGCGCCGGTCGGGGCGCGCCCCATCTTTACCAAGTCCACAATACAGGCGACGAGGAGGTAAACTATGAATCCCTATGTACCTTTTGTAGTGCTTTGGGCCGTGCTGGCTTTGGCAGTGATCGGGTTGATCATCTACCGCAGGTTGGTGTCGGCGAGCGAAGACGACATGATCCACGTGAGCGAGGCAGCCGCATCGGCCACCACTCAGCAGGTGACGGTCGCCCAGAAACTCGACCAGATCGACAAGTGGGGCAAGACGCTGACCGTGGTCGTAGTTGTATACGGCATTGTTCTGGGCGGCATCTACGTGTATCAAAGCTGGGTCTCGGGGGTTTGACGGCGGCATGCGGCGGGCGATCCCTCGGGTTGGCTTGAAGCCGGGAATTGCCCTGCTGGCTTTGGTTTTTGGGGCTGCCGGCGGACGCCTGGCGGCGGCCCCGGCGCTCGATTGCGCCGGTTGTCACGACCAGGCGCAGAAACTGGCCAAGAGCGCGCACGCGGGACTGGCCTGTGATACCTGTCACGAATCCCATGACGAGTATCCGCACAAGGCCGGCATTCCGAAGCCGCAGTGCGCCACCTGCCATGCCGATCAGGCAGGCGACTACGAAAGCGGCGTTCACGGCCAGGCGCGCAAGAGCGGCAACGAGTCCGCACCCGATTGCAGCGTTTGCCACGGCAGCGCGCACGAATTGCTGCGGCCCAGCTCACAGGCCTTCCGAATGGCGGTGCCGGATACCTGCGGCATGTGCCACCCGTCGGTGGTCGAACAATACCGTGCCAGCGTTCACGGCCAAGCGGTGGCCAGAGGCATCACCCAGGCCCCGCTCTGCACCGACTGCCACGGCGAGCACAAGATCATCAAACCGAGCAACTCCGCTTCGCCCGTGAACGCGGCTCATATCCGCGAGACCTGCGGCAGTTGCCACGGCGATGTCCGGCTCGACCGCAAGTTCGGCATGCCTTCGGACCGCCTGGTGAGCTTCGACGCTTCCTACCACGGGCTGGCCGCCAAGGAAGGCGTACAGACCGTGGCCAACTGCGCCAGTTGCCACGGCGTCCACAACATTCTGGCTTCCTCCGACGCGAATTCCACCATCAATCCGAAGAACCTGCCCAAGACCTGCGGCCAGTGCCATCCCGGCGCCGGCGAGCGATTCGCCATCGGCCAGGTGCACGTGACCGACGGCGCCAGCGAACCGCCGGTGCTCGGTTTCATCCGCCGTTTCTACCTGCTGCTGATCCCGGTGACCATCGGGCTGATGATGCTGCACAATGGCGGCGATTGGATCCGCAAGCTGGTGCGCGCACGGTTCCGCGCGGGCGTGCGTTTCGTCAGCCACGCTCCCGCCGGGCTGCGCATGCTGCCGTTTGAGCGGGTGCAGCATGCGTTACTCGCACTTTCGTTCATC
The DNA here is from genome assembly GCA_049698695.1 of Bryobacteraceae bacterium. GTDB lineage: Bacteria > Acidobacteriota > Terriglobia > Bryobacterales > Bryobacteraceae > Bog-375. The sequence goes on from JBAVYH010000121.1 coordinate 12,310, forward strand.
ACTCTGGTGTGGACCGGTTTCGCCCTCAAGTACCCGGACCAGTGGTGGGCCCGGCCGTTGCTTCTGCTCGAGGTGCGGCACGACATGCGGAGCCTCATCCATCGCATCGCGGCGTCGGTCTTCATCGCGGTCAGTGTGACTCATCTGGTGTCGCTCATCGTCAGCCGGAAACTGCGCGACCATTGGAAGGAAATGATTCCCAAGGTGCGCGATGCGCGCGAAGCCAGCAACAACTTCGCCTACAACCTGGGCCTGGGGGACACTCCGCCGCCGCGCTCATCGCACAGCTATATCGAAAAGGCCGAGTACTGGGCGGTGACCTGGGGAGCGATCCTGATGATCTCCACGGGAATCATGCTGTGGGCCAACTCGCTCGTCATGCGCCTGCTTCCCAAGCTGTGGCTGGATGTGGCGACCTCGATCCATTTCTACGAAGCCGTGCTGGCCTCGCTGGCCATCGTGGTGTGGCATTTCTATTCGATCATCTTCGATCCCGACGTCTATCCCCTGAATACCGCATTCCTCACGGGTTATAGTGTCAGGAAGGACGACTCTCGCACCGCAGGCGAAGCACAAGCGCAAGAGGCTCCAGGAGACTGATCACCCACAATGACGCCCCAACAACCGAACCGCTCGCTGGGAGGCTGGCTGTCGCCGGTCATTCATCTGTCCAGCAACTGGATCAGCCTGATCGGCGTGATTCTGGTCACTACCGCGACCGTGTTCTGGCTCTTCCTGCTGCCCATCACGCTGCGCGGCCAGGCGACGAACCCGTACATGGGTATTCTGGCTTTTCTGTTGCTGCCGGGTCCGTTTTTCGTCGGCCTGATTCTCATCCCGCTCGGCATGTGGGTCAAGCGGAAGCGGGAAAGGCACTCCGGCATCTATCCACCGAGTTTTCCCAGGCCCGAGTGGCGCAACCCGGAGCTGCGCAAGCTGGTCTATTTCGTCCTGATCACCACCGGCGCCAATCTCGTGATCGCCAGCCAGCTCAGCTACGGCGCCGTGAACTATATGGATTCGGTCACGTTCTGCGGGAAAACCTGTCACACCGTGATGCAGCCCGAGTACACCGCTTATCAGGGCTCGCCGCACTCGAGGGTCGCGTGCGTGATGTGCCACATCGGCCCCGGCGCGTCGTGGTTTGTGCGCAGCAAGCTCTCCGGCGTGGGCCAGGTTTTCGCCGTGACCTTCGACACCTATCCGCGGCCGATCCCGGTTCCCGTCCACAACTTGCGTCCCGCACGCGAGACCTGCGAGCAGTGCCACTGGCCGGAAAAGTACAGCGCCGACCGCATCGACATCATCACCCACTTTGCCGACGACGAGACCAACACGGCCACCAAGGACGTGCTGCTGATGAAGATCGGCGGCGGCAACCACGGCATCGGCATCCACGGCACGCACCTCGGGCCAGGCGTGGTCATCCGCTACTGGCACTCCGACGAAGCACGCCAGGTTATCCCCTTGGTGGAGTATGACAACAATGGCCGCAAGACCGAATACGCAGCGGCCGGCGCCAAGCCCAATGGCGCCGGGCTCACCAAGCGCGTAATGGATTGCATCGATTGTCACAACCGTCCCACGCACGCTTTCGACCTGCCGGACCGCGCGCTCGATAAGGCCATGGCGGCCGGCCTGGTGTCGCCCACGCTTCCGTTTGCGCGCAAGAAGGCTCTCGAAATTCTGAAGGTGAACTACCAGAGCCGCGAGGATGCCGCAGCCCTGATTCCCGGGGCGTTCGAAACGTTCTACCGGCAAAGCTACCCCGCTGTATGGTCGGCCCGGCAATCTGAGATCGTCGCTTCCGCCAATCAGGTGCTGGACATTTACGATCGCAATGTGTTCCCCGACATGAAGGTCACCTGGGGCACATACCCGCAAAACATCGGCCACACCGATTTCCCGGGTTGCTTCCGCTGCCACGACGGCGGCCACACCGCCCAGAACGGCCAGACCATCACCCAGGACTGCAACGCCTGCCACAACCTGCTGGCGATGGACGAGGCAAACCCCAAGGTACTGACCGAGTTGGGCATCACCGAAGAGACGGCAACCAAGTAAGCCGCGGCGCCCTTGTTTCCCTGCTGCTTCAAGCTCAGGCCGGGATCAAGCCGGCCAGTTTGGACGCCGCTGATTCCGCCTCCTTTTGCGATGGGCTTTCTCGGCGCCCAAACGCGGCTCTGGTTTGTTCCCCTGAGCGATAATAGGTGCGTGTTACCTGGGAAAGGTTTGAAAGCGGCCTTCCGGCCGCTCTACCGCAAACTTTGCCGCACTTGCACTAATGCTCGGTTCACGCCCAAGCAGCAAGCTGAAAGAATGAAGGCTGCCTGGGACCAACGGGCACGTGAGAACGCGTGGCATTTTATAGCGACAGGGAAGAGTAACTGGACGGAGGAGGAGTTCTTTGCCTCCGGCGATCGCACCGTTGCCGACCACATACTCTCGGATATGCCGAATATCTGCCAGGGAAAACCTGCGGACCGGATGCGGGTGCTTGAAATCGGTTGCGGAGCGGGTCGCATAACGAGGGCTTTAGCTCGTACATTTGGCGAGGTCCACGCAGTTGACGTGAGCGGCGAAATGGTGCGGCGTGCACGCGCCGCCCTATTCCAATTCCCTAATGTCCACTTATATGAAAACAACGGTATGGATCTGACGGTTATACCGGAGCTGACGTTCGACTTTGCTTTTTCATACCTCGTTTTTCAGCACATTCCCAGTTATCGAGTCATCAAGCGGTATATTCAGGAGACCAACCGGTTGCTGGTGCCGGGAGGATTGTTCAAGTTTCAGGTCAGGGGAAACACAGCGGACGAATCCAAGGGGACCGATACCTGGGTTGGATTTGCGTTCTCCGATGAACGGGCACGAGCTATCGCCAGGGACTGCGGCTTCGAGGCAAGGTTTCAAGCGGGAGCGGGCAGCCAGGACTTCTGGTTGTGGTTTTTTAAGAACTAGGCGCGGCGGGAGGCAACCACGGAAACCACTGCGCGGCGACCAATGATAGCGTGTAAATGGAGATACGGCGGGACCAGAGCCGGCCTCCGTGGCTGGAATGGTCTGTAACCGTACACGGTGCGGGCAACGTCTGTTAATTCTGCGCATAGCATCGAGTTGCCGATGAACCTGACCGAGATCATTTTGTTCGTGATCGCCGCCGCGCCACTGGTTTATTACACGATTGCCATTTTCAGCACCTGGCGTTTCTTCCGGACGGCGCGCAGAAGCACGGCGAGCCCTTCCGATTTCACGCCCCCCGTCAGCAATTTGAAGCCGATCCGCGGCGCCGATCCCGAAGCTTACGAAAACTTCGCCAGCTTCTGCCGCCAGGATTACCCCGATTACGAGCTGGTGTTTTGCGTGAGCGACGCCGAAGACCCCGCCCTGCCGGTGATCGAGAAACTGCGGCGCGCTTTCCCGGAACGGCCGATCCGCGTGCTCTACGGGTCCGGCCGCGACGCCGCCAACGACAAAGTGGCCAAGCTCGACCGCCTGGTGGCCGAAGCCGCTAACCCGTTGGTGGTGATCAGCGACAGCGACGTTCGCGTGCGCCCGGATTATTTGCGCACGGTAGTGAGCGCGCTGGCTGATCCGAAGGTGGGCGCCGCGACCTGTTTCTACGTGACGGCGCAGGAGAAGACCTTCGCCGACCGCCTGCACTCCACCGGCATGCTCTCGGACTTTTACGCCGGCATCATCGTGGCCTGGCAGTTGGACGGGGTCAAGTTCGCGCTCGGGCCGACCATTGCCACCACGCGCGAGCGCCTGGCGGGCTTCGGCGGGTACCGCGCGATCGAGAACATGCCCGGCGACGACCTGCTGGTCGGCCGGCTGATTGCCGAGCAGGGCTACGAAGTGAAGCTGCTGCCGTACACCGTCGAAACCGTGGCCGATTTCGCCTCCATCCGCGAGCTGATGCACAAGCGCATGCGTTGGATGGTGGTGATGCGGCACATGCGGCCATGGGGACACTTCGGGCTGCTGTTCACGCAGGCGGTACCGTGGCTGCTGGCGGTGGTGGCGCTGGCGCCCGCCGCAGCGGCGCTGGCATATTGGGGAGTGTACCTGGCCATGCGGTGGTTGCTGACGTGGATGATCGCCGCGTGGGGACTGCGGCAGCCGGGAGTCGCCCGGAAACTGCTGCTGGTGCCGCTGTGGGACGCGGTCGCTTTCGGCATCTGGGCCACCAGCTTCGCTCGCCGCACGCTGCGCTGGCGCGGCCACGATTACCTAATTCAGGATGGCGCACTGGTCCCCGTTGCCACCCGCGAGTGAGTTGGCGCTCGGGACTCGTGAGGAAAGCGCCGGCCGCGGAACTCGTTACAGCGCTCAGCGCGCCAGCAGAATGATGCCGCCCAGCACCAGCAGCGTGCCGGCGGCGCGGCGCGGTCCCACCTGTTCCCGCAGCAGAAGCTTGGCGGCCACCGTCTCCAGGATGAAACTGGCGGCCGAGACGGGCACGGCGAAGCTCAGCGGCTGCGATTGCACCAGCGCCATAAACGCGAAAAACGAAAACGCATAACAGACGATGGAGAGGATCAGGTACCGCCGGCGCGCCACCGTCAGCGCCAGGCGCGCAATTCCGCGGGCACTAACGGACTGTTCTCCCGCCCGCTTCAGCTCGTAGCTTTGCAGCAGGTCGGCCAACGCCGTGGCCACCACGGTGATCGCAACCAGCAGCCACTTCATTTCGCGGAAACTTCTTTCGTGGTATTTTGCGGGGTGGATCCCACCACGGCCACGCCCGCGAAGATGAGAAACGCAGCCAGCCAGCGGACGGCCGTCACCTCTTCGTGCAGAAACACTTTGCCCAGCGCGGCGGCCAGCACGTAGCCTACCGCGGTCACCGGCAGGACAAAACTCAAATCGGCGACGCTGAGCAGCGCCATGCGGGTGAACAGCGAGAAGATGAGCATGGCGATGCCGGCCGCCACCGCGGGATCGAGCATCGACTGCAGATACGCCGCCGGATGCACGCTGAGCGCCGCGGGCAGGCGCTTGGTGCCCCATGCCAGCATCAGGTTGCCGCAGCCCCTGAGGCCGATGAAAAGCAATACCAGCAGGTAGGTGCGCGCGGTTCTTGGCTGATCCACGCCCTGATGATAACAGCCGTGCGAGGGCGTTTAGGCTTCATTACTCGACAGTGCACCCGGTGGCCGGCGACTGAAGGGTCATCTAACAGCGGCTGTTACGCCAGGGTGAGACTGGCTTCGGCGGCGGTGTCGAAGCCGGCGAACTCCTTCCGCAACAACTTGGGGAAGGCCGCGGCGGCGATCATGGCGGCGTTATCGGTGGCGAGCCCGGGCGAGGGGAAGTGAACCGGATAGGGGAGATGGGCCGCGAGCGCGGCAGCGCGCAAGCCGGCGTTGGCGCTGACGCCGCCGGAGACAATCAGCGCACGGGCGTGGATCTGGTCCGCGGCAGAGGCGGCGCGCGTCAGCAGTTCGGTGATGACGGCGCGCTGGAACGAGGCGAGCAGATCCAACGTCTCGGGCGGCGTGACCGCCAGCCATTGGTCGAGCGAAACAGGGCCTTCGGCGCGGGCCAAGGCGCGGCGGACGGCGATTTCGGCGGCCAGATCGCGCGCTTCCACCCAGCGCAGCACGGCGGTTTTCAGCCCGCTGAAGCTGAAGTCGAGCGCGTTCCCTTTCATCCTGGCGAAGGTGAAGCGCACCGCCAGCGGGTTGCCGTGAGGCGCCATGCGGTCGATGATGGGGCCGCCGGGATAGGGGAAACCGAGCAGCTTGGCGACCTTGTCGTAGGCTTCGCCGGCGGCGTCGTCGCGGGTCTTGCCGAGCAGGACATACCCGAAGTTCTCGTCGACGCGAAACAGGTGGGTGTGGCCGCCGCTCGCCACCAGCGCCAGCGCGGGCAGCTCCACCGGGGCGCCGGCGCGGCGCGATTCCAGAATCACGGCGTGGATGTGGCCTTCAATATGGTTGACGGCGATCAGCGGCAGCCCGCGCGCGAAGGCCAGCGACTTGGCGTAAGTGAGGCCCACCAGCAGCGATCCAACCAGGCCTGGTCCCGACGTAGCGGCAATGGCGTCGAGGTTGCCGAGCGAAACCGCGGCGCGCTCCAGCGCCTCGCGCACCACCGGAACGATGGCGCGCAAGTGTTCGCGCGAGGCAAGCTCCGGCACTACGCCGCCGTACTTGCCGTGAGTGGCCATCTGCGACGCGACCACCGATGACAGGACCATTTCGCCGTTCTCGACCACAGCGGCAGCGGTTTCGTCACAGGAAGATTCGATGCCCAGAATGTTCACTATTGGACATCGTAGCGCGGCGATTGGTGATAACATTAACCCACCGACACGGAATTCTCATCCGCCCGCACTCGCGGATCACTTGCCGGGGAAAGGCAGCACTAGCTTCCGACAGGACGTTGGCATAGTCAAGTCAATTGCAGATCTTGCTCTACAACCCTGACAACGGGGTCACGCAGAACTTCATGCCGCACCTCTGGATGTTCCTTCTGCAGGCGCTTACACCCAGCGGGCATGAAGTGGTTCTGATCGATGGCAATACGCAACCGATGAGCGACGCCGAGCTGGTTCAGTTCGTGCTCGAGCAGCGGATCGGACTGGTCGGAATCGGCGCCATGACCCGGATGATCGCGAAAGCGTACCGGGTGGCGGACGCGATCCGGGCGACCGGCATTCCGGTCGTCATGGGCGGACCGCACGTGACGGAGGTTCCGGAGGAAGCTCTCGGCCGGGATGGCGGACCGCGCCACGCGGACGCGCTGGCTCTGGGCGAAGCGGATGAAACCTGGCCGCGAATCGTGGCGGACGCGGCGCGGGGCGAACTCAAGGAGATCTATTCTCCGGTGGACGCGTTCGGGCAGGAACGCAAGCCGAGTTTGCTGGATTACCCGATGATTCCCTGGGACTCAATCGACCTGCGGCAGTTCAACCGGATTCCAGGCTTCTTTCGTCCCATCATGCGGCACTTCGGGTTTGAGTGGGAGACATTTCACATTATCCCGATTGAATCCGGACGCGGCTGTCCCTATGGATGCGAATTCTGCACGGTAACGGGTTTCTTTGGCGACTCGATCCGATTCCGCTCCAACCGCAGCATCGTGGAGGAGATGCTGAAGATCAAGGAGCGCGCGCGAAGCAGCAGCGGTAAGGCCGCCGTGTTCTTCGTCGACGACAATTTTGCGATCAACGCCAAGCGGACCAAGTCGCTTTTACGCGATATCATTGCGGCCGGCGCCCAACTGTCATGGGTGGGGCAGATCAGCGCAAACCTGTTAAAGGATGAAGAGCTGCTCGATCTGATCGCCGCTTCGGGCGGGAAATGGATCTTCATCGGGATGGAGTCGCTCGATCCCGCCAATCTGGCCAGCGTCAACAAGAGCTTCAACAAGCCGGCGGATTACGCCCGAGTGCTGGAGGCGCTGGCCCGGCGCCACGTCTATGCGATCACTTCGTTTATCTTCGGACTGGATAACGACGCTCCCGGAGTGGCAGAGCGTACGCTTGCCGAGATTCGTAAGTGGCCGCCGGGGCTGCCCGTGTTTGGACAGATCACTCCGTTTCCGGCTACTCCCTTGTATGACCGGCTGCTAAAGGAAGGACGGCTGACGCGGCCGAAACACTGGCTTGAATTCGCTCCGTTCCGGATGGCGCACACGCCTCTGAAGATCACAATCTCCGAGGTGCAGGATGAGGTTACGTACGCCTGGAAGAACTCTTACAGCCCGGCGGCAATCGAAGGCGCGCTGGAATCGATCGCGGATGAGCCGGCAGCGTACAAGATCAGCCATCTGATGTCGCGGCTATTCTTCCGCGGAATTTATTTCCAGCAGAAGGGGGCGTGGAGCTGGCTGAAACTGGCCGCGCGGAACCGGGGCGCAATCTATCGCGTGGTAAAGGACTCGCTGACGCGGTGGCACGGCGCCGAGTCGCCTGCCAACAGGCGAGACTTCAACGGTTCGTTGGAGCCATCTTTGATCGAGAACGCGCAGCCGGATAGCGGCGGCGACTGAGCGCGGAGAGCCGGGCATGCACGCGCCCTACGGGTGCGAAACGGGCACCACGATCACGAGAGAACCCGAGGGCCGCCGGCTGCCTCAAAAGCCGCTCGGGCTTGGGTCTCGCGGCTGAGGATCGCATCCAGGACATGCCTATAATCCGGCAGTCCGGCGAGCGGCCGCAGCCATGGATCGCGCTCTAAGGCAGTCGAGCAGAAGAAGCCTTCATCCACCAGATCGTGTATGGTCTGCAGAGCGTCCCCGTGCGCGCCGGCCCGGGCCAACTGCCGCGCCAGGTAGAACTTGATTTCCGGATCCCACGCCGGATGCACTGCGAGTGCCTGCCTGACAGTCTCAAGGCTCCGGGCGTGGTCGCCCTGGAGCGAGAAACGCAAGGAGTCGATCATAGCCGGAAATTGTCCGCCGGGAGAACTGCGCCGGCTCAACAACGCGATGGCCTCAGCCTCCCGCCCGGCCGCGGCCAACGCCGCCAAATCCATATAGAAAAGAGCGCCCGGCGGGTACAGCTCAAGCGCGCGCTGGTAATCTCCCAGCAGGAAAAACGTATGAGCCACACTGGTCGTGATCCCCTGATCGAGACTGCGTGCCCGTTGGTGGGCCCGGATCGATTCCTCCAGGAGGCCGCAGTAACGGCAGGCCTGAACCAAGCCTCCGAACAATTCGGGATCGTTGGGATGCCGCTCCGCTTGCCCCAGCAGCCGCACCACGGCCGCCTGGGCGTGCCCTGAATCGGCCTCGATCGACGTGTAAAGATTGTGCGCGATGGGCAGGTCGGGACTCAGCGCGAATGCACGGTGAAAAGCCCACTGCGCCAATTCCAGGCTGGGCGGCCCCTCCTGGCCAAACTTTTCCAGGAACCGGCAACACCGTCCCAGGCGGGCCCACGCCGGAGCGTAGTCCGGGTCTTCGTCAAGGCATTCACGGTACAGGTCCCGCGCCATCGCCACGTTCTCAAAAGTTCGCTGGCTCTGGACATGGTTGGCGCGCAGGTAGAATTCGTAGGCTCTCGCGGAAGCCGGCACATTGTGCGCCAAAACCCGCCGCTCGCGCTCGGTCAACCGCAGCATCAGCAATTCGACGATGCCGCGCACCAGGCTGTCCTGAACCTCGATCGCGTTATCGCGCCTGATCTGGCAGACGTAAGACCCGACCATGGTGCCGGTCGGTGCACTGATTAACTCCGCGCTGACCCGCAGTTGGTCGCCCTCACATAAGATGCTTCCTGCCAGCAGCATGTCTACGTCCGCTTCCCGTGCGATGTGCCTGGGATCCTGCCGGCCTTCCGCTAGCCGCGCGGCGAGCAGGCTGGAACGTACGGTGAGGGAGCGCAGTCCGGCCAGCGACGCCGAGATCGCCTCGGGCAGGCTGCGCCCGAGGAAAGCGATGCGCTCGTCGCCGTTCATGATCGCAAACGGAAGCGCGATAAACCGGATGACCCGCTCCGGCGGCGTTTCCTGCGGCGAGGTCGAATTGGCAGCCGCCGGGCTCGAATTCCAGACACGTGTTACCGCAGGGAGGAAGCGATATCCCAGCTTCGGGACCGTCTGGATACAGGAGCCACTGGCCCCGGTCTCCTCCAGAACCTTGCGCAGGAGCGAGATCTTACTTGCCAGGCTGGCTTCTTCGACGAAGGTATCGGGCCACAACGCATTCATCAGGTCTTCTTTGAGCATCAGATGGCCGGGGTTGCGGACCAGCAGCAGCAATGTTTCGAAGGCTTTGGGCGGCAGGGGCAAGACCTGGTTGGCGCGGCGCAGAAGGCGTTCGCCGGGCACGAGCCGGAACGGGCCGAAGGCATAAGCTTGGGGCTCCGCCGCCTCAGTGCGGGCTGTGGAACCCGGAGGGACGGCGGCTTGATCCGGCGAGTTCGGCGACGTCCGTTGCGGTTTCATCAAGAAACCATCAAGTTTCCGTCAAGACTTCTCCGGCCCGGGCCGGTGATACTGTTCCCGTACTGGTCCGGCCTGAAAACGGAGTTTCAGGTCCTGATCTATACAAATTTTAGCGTAAACGGAGGATAGATATGAGATTCGCAACGTTAGCACTGCTGGGATTCCTGCTGCTGGGATCTCTCGCTCCCTTGAACGCCGGCGAGCCAGCCGGCGCGTCCCAGGTTGCCATCGGCTTTTCGGGGGGGTCGACCTGGCTCCCGGATTATTCAGGCGGCACCTGCATGTGGTACCTGCCGTTGGTTGCAGGATACACCGTTTTCAATGCTGACGGCAGCTATAGCCCGGCATTGTTCTACCTGCCGGGTCCCACCAATGCGCCGAGCATGCAAAATGCTTACCTTCTCTGGGTCTCGGATTTCCAGGCGCAGTATATGGACGACCCAAGCAAAAATAAGTTTATCCGCGTGCAGGCACCGGCTGGAACGGCCACCATCTATTACAGCGCGACCCCGTTGGCGCGGGATCTAACGGACCCCATCCACAATAATCGGACTACTTGGGGCACGCCCGTAGCAACTTTTGTCAGAACTGCCGGAATGCTCTATACGACCGACGGATTCGCGTCAGACACGTTCATCTTCTCAGCCACGCTGACGTCGTTCAAGACGTTTACGTTGAATGGAAAACAGTTCAATTTCAAGAAACTGATCCCGAACGGCATGACCTGCCACGAGGCCGGCCTTAACGGCAGCACGACAGAAATCGGCAACTGCGTCGCGATCGGCGGTGGCAGCACGCTGCTCCTGACGGTTCAATAGCGCGCTAAACCAATTGGGAAGCGGCACGAAGACACTTTGGTCTTGAGGGATGGGTCAGAAGTATAAGTTACGTTGCGGGGTGGCCGGGGCTTCGCGCACTTTCGCCGTGCGTTTCGGCCACCCGATGGTTTGAGCGGTAACGTCGTTGCTGTTAGCCCAATGGATGGCGGACAAGATCAGGCCAATTCGTTCGTTGTCTTCGACGCCGGCACCCCAGCCTGAAAGCCTACATTGGCAGGGCCCGGCTTCATCACGTGATTCGACGGCCGGGGGGAGACCAACATGAAAGCCATCCGTTCGATTGTTTCGGCGGGGCTCCTTGCAGCCGCAGTCTTGTCTGCTCGCGGCGAAGAACCGACCCCTGCACTCGCGGGAGCTCGAACCGCCTGCGGTCTGCTGTCGAGGCGGACCGTTGAGGAGGCCTCCGGGGTTCGGGTTGCGGAAGGCGTGCCGCAGCTGAGTTTCGGGAGCGTTACGAGTTGTTCGTTCGAGGAAGAACACGGCGGCCGGGTGATGATTCTGGCCCGATCGGCTCCAGCCAGCGATTGGGCGAATGAACAGGTCGCCAGAATGATCCGAGGGGTCACCCTCGGAACCTATCGCGAAGTATCTGGAATCGGCGAGCGGGCGTTCGTCTACACCATTCGCGGGTCGGGCGCCGTCTTGTGCATTTTTGGAACCCAGTACTATTTGCAGATTTCGCTTTTTCGGATGGGAGAAGAACCCCAAATCATGGCAGTCCTGGCGAAGTTGGCGGCAAGTGCGCTCGCGCGCCAGAGTGACACTGCACAAACAAAACTGCTTCGCCCGGTTGGCAGGTCGGGTACCTGTCCCACTAGACCAGGACGGTGAAGGCGGTTTCGGTGCGCTCGACGGGGCGGTAGAGGGTGTCGCGTTCGACCGGGGTGCGGCCGGCTTTGCGGATGAGTTGGAGAAGTTCGGCGCGGCGCAGGCCCTGGCTGGTGGTGGCGCCGGCGTCGTGGTAGATGCGCTCTTCGACGATGGTGCCGTCCATATCGTCGGCGCCGAAGCGGAGGGCGATCTGCGCCATGCGCGGAGTCATCATCACCCAATAGGCCTTGATGTGGGGGATGTTGTCGAGCATCAGGCGCGCCACCGCGATGTTGCGGATGTCGGCGAAGCCGGTGGTCTTGGGGATGTGCTGGAGCGGCGTATTGTCGGGGTGGAAGGCCAGCGGGATAAAGGTGACGAAGCCGCCGGTTTCCTGCTGCAGCGCGCGCAGCTTGACCAGGTGATCGACGCGGTCTTCGTCGTTCTCGATGTGGCCGTAGAGCATGGTGCAATTGGAGCGCAGGCCAAGCTGATGCGCGGCGCGCGCGGTTTCGAGCCATTCTGCGCCATCGATCTTGTGATCGCAGATGATGCGGCGCACGCGCTCGTCGAAGATCTCGGCGCCGCCTCCGGGCATCGAATCCATGCCGGCATTGCGGAGGCGCTCCAGCGTCTCGCGGACGCCGATTTTCGTGCGGCGCGCCAGGTATGCGATCTCAACCATGGTGAACGCCTTGAGATGAACGCGGGGGAAGCGCATCTTGAGACCGCGCAACATCTCGCAATACCAATCGAGGGTCAACTCGGGATGCAAGCCGCCGACGATGTGAAACTCGGTGACCGCCTCGGTGTAACCTTCGCCCGCGCGCTGCCAGACTTCTTCGAGCGACATGGTGTAGGCTTTGGGATCGCGCACGCGCTTGCCGAAGGCGCAGAGGCGGCAACTGGCGACGCAGACATCGGTCGGATTGATATGGCGGTTAACGTTGAAATACGTGGTGTCGCCGTGCAGGCGCTCGCGGACCAGGTTGGCCATGTAGCCGACGGCGAGGATGTCGTCGGTGCGGTAGAGAGTAACGCCGTCCTCGAAAGACAGCCGTTCGCCGGCTTCGACTTTTTGACGAATCGGGTTGAGATGCGTGTCTTCGAAGAGGACTTGCATGTGATCAAACACCCGAATGATGCAGGAAAATATCAGCGGCCCAGAATATAAAGAATAACACGCTCACCCAGCCGTTCATGGTGAAGAAGGCGGCGTCGACGCGCGACAAATCGTGGGCGTGGACAAGGCTGTGCTCGTAGATCAGCAGGGCCGCGACGGCGCCAACGCCGGCCAGAGCCAAGGCGCCGAGCGACAGCGCGTGGACCAGCGCCAGCAGGCAGGCGACCATCAGCAGGTGCAGGAAGCGCGAGACCCAGAGCGCGCCGGAGATGCCGAGAAGACGGGGAACGCTGGAGAGCGCTTCGGCGCAATCGAATTCGTAATCCTGGCAGGCGTAGATGACGTCGAAGCCGGCGGTCCAGAAAGTGACGGCGGCGGTGAGCCACAGAATACGCGGATCGAGCGAACCGGCCACGGCGATCCAGGCGGCCGCGGGAGCGATGCCGAGCGAGAAGCCGAGCACCAGGTGAGAGAACGACGTGAAGCGCTTGGTGAAGGAATAGCAGAAGACGACGGCCAGAGCCAGCGGAGCCAGGTGCAGGCAGAGCGGGTTGAGGCGGCCGGCGGCAAACAGGAAGACGGCCGAGGAAACGGCGACGAACCCCCAGGCGAAGCTGCGGGACAGCAGGCCGGTTGGCAGATGGCGCATGTGGGTGCGCGGGTTGCGCGCGTCCAGATCGGCATCCACCAGGCGGTTGAAGGCCATGGCGGCGGAGCGCGCGGCCACCATGGCGACCACGATCCAGACCAGGGTCACGGCGGCCGAGCGCACGTGAAATCCCTCTTCGCGGAACGCCAGCAACGCGCCGGTGAGGGCGAACGGCAGAGCGAAGACGGAATGCTCGAACTTGATCATTTCGAGCGTCAGGCGCAAGCGCTTGAGGAGTTGGAAGAACGCTCGCGGACGGGCCGGCCTGGCAAGAGTCTGCGACATGAAAGTGGAGCTTTCGTAGGAGGCTCTTCGGCCTCGTTCCGGGGCTTCTTCAAACCGCCCCTCCATGGCTTGCGAAGCTTGCGAAAAAGACGCGCCCGCAAGCGGGCGCCGGCAGGCTAGTACCTGCCCCAACGGGCTTTGCAAGTATTTTACCGCCGCGCCGCCGGGTTTGGGTACAATGATCCATTGCCGGCTCCCGAGTGGGTCCGCCAGAGCGTGGCGACACGGGTTTTCGGCCGGGAAAGCGTCGCTATGCTTGAAGTGTGCGCCATGTCGGACCAGGGCTGTGTCCGCGGAAACAATGAGGACTATTACCAGGTGGAGGCCGAGCTGGGCCTGTATGTCCTGGCGGATGGGATGGGCGGAGCCAAGGCGGGTGAGCACGCATCGCGGCTGGCGGTGGAGACGGTGGTGGAGATCGTGCGGTCGGCCATCTTCCGCGATTCGCAGGCATTGCTGCGCGGGATGGAAGAGGCCAACCAGCGCGTGCTGGCCGCGGCCCGCTCCGATAGCAGCCTGGAAGGGATGGGCACGACGCTGGTGGCCGCACTCGAAACCGGCGCCGGGCTGGACATCGCCAGCGTGGGCGACAGCCGGGCGTACATGCTGGACGCGAGCGGTCTGCACGCCATCACCGACGACCAGACATGGGTTAACGAAGTGGGCCGGCCGCTGGGCCTCAACGAAGAGAGCCTGCGTAACCATCCGATGCGTCACGTGCTGACGATGGCGATTGGGGCGACCGCGCCGCTCACCGTCAACTACTACTCGGTGACGCTCGAAACGGGATCGTTGGTTCTGATCTGCAGCGACGGGTTGCACGGCGTAGTGGATGCGAGCCAGTTGCAGCGGATCCTCGAGGGCGGGCGGGATGGCGCGCAACTGGAAGAAATCTGCCGTCAATTGATCGAGGCCGCCAAAGAGGCCGGAGGCCCCGACAACGTGACCGTGATTCTGATGAGAAAAGCCGCCTGACGGATTCACCATCTAGACACAGGTGAAGTAGGTGTCTAGTGGGATGTTGAAACAGGCCAGATGGCCTCTGCTGCCTTACGATTGCGACTCCGCAAGTGCGTGCAGACGGGGAGCGTGGCTTCCGAGCCGCGCGCTTCAGCATGTTTTCTGTCGGCTTTTGCCGCGCAGCGCGGCCCTGTTGGCGGGGCTGTTTCTTGCACTCTGGCAGCCGGCGGCCGCGCAGGTGGCCATCCTGCAGATCCAGGTGTCCAGCGGGGAAGGAGCGGTACACACTGCGGGCTCGCGCGATTCCCGCGGCATCACGGTGGTGGTGACAGACGAGACCGGCCGTCCGGTAGAGGGCGCAGCGGTGAGCTTCCACCTGCCCGACCAGGGACCGAGCGGCACCTTCGTCAACGGGCTACACACTGAAGTGGCCATCACCGACGACCACGGCCGGGCCACTGTGCGCGTGGTCGAGTTCAACCGCGTGGCGGGGCGCATGGAAATCCGCATCGTGGCCTCCAAAGAACAGGCGCGTGCGGGCACGGTATCGTTCCAATACATTGCTGGACCCAGTCCCGGCGTTGCGACGGCGGCGAAGGAAAAGGGCCGCTGGCATCCTCGAAAAAAGTGGTTGATCGTTGCCGCGATGGCGGGAGCCGGGGCGGCGGGCGGAGCCCTGGCGCTGGCGCACTCGTCGCCGGGGTCCGCGACTACTACCGCGCTGACGATCGGGCCACCCAGCATCACGGTGGGCAAACCATGAGGTGCCGGAGCTCCGCGATCCTGCTGCTGGGCCTGCTGGCGCCCGCGGCGCTGGCGCAGTTCAGCCTTTCTCAAGTGTCGGGCAATGCGGAGGTGCCGGTCGGCACGCTGTTCAGTTTTGGATCGGTGTACCCGATCGCGCCGGATACAGTGACGTTTTCCCTTCTCAATACCACCAGCCAGACGCAGACGGTGGCTCTGTTTTCGGTAAGCGGCGTGGGATTTTCTACCAACGCGGCGGCGCCGATGAGCCTGAAGGCGGGCGTCAGCGTGCAGTTTAAGGTCACGTTTCAAGGTGCGACAGCCGGGGCCTATAGCGGTTCGCTGGATCTTACCGGCCTTTCGGTGCTGCTGACGGCGAATGTGGTGCCGGCGCTCAGCTACGAAGTGCAACTGCCTTCCGGCGCCAGCCCGCTGGGCGCTGCGCCGGTAGATTTCGGCAGCGTGCAGGTAGCATCGAGCACGACGCTGAATTTCCTGGCCGTCAATCAGACCGCGCTCACTTTGACGGTGGATCCCATCAGTGTGTCCGCGGGCGACTTTGCGCTGGTTGGGTCATCGCCCAGCGGCACAGCACTCAATCCACAGGCGAGCGCCGGTTTTGAAATACAGTTCAGTCCAGCGGCGGCCGGCACGCGGACTGCGGTACTGTCGATTGGCAGCCGGCAGTTCACGCTGACGGGTTCAGGCGCTTCGCCGCCGCTGCCGATTCCTACGTTGTCGGTCGCGCTGGGCGAAGCGCAAAGCGCGCGGCAGGGCTCCGTGAGCGTGAGCTTCGGCGCGCCCGCTGATGCAGGCGGCTCAGGCACGGTGACGCTGTCATTCGCGGCGCAGGCGCCGGCCGCGACGGACCCGGGCATCGTGTTCGCCAGCGGCGGCCAGACCACGCAGTTCACTTTCAACAAGGGCGACACGGCGGCGAGCTTCGGCGGGGCCGGCAGCGCCGCGTTTCAGACCGGTACCACAGCCGGAACCTTGACGCTGGAGGCGCAAATCGGCAACCAGGCGAGCCAGCAGAGCGTCGCCATCGCGCCGGCGGTCATCGGAGTGGCCTCGGTGGCGGGCACGCGCCAAGCCTCGGCGCTGACGGTGGACATTAACGGCTTCGACAACACGCGCACGGCCGGCAAGCTGAGTTTCACCTTTTACGATGCGGCCGGAAATGTCATCCCGCCCGGCGCCATCAGCGCGGACGGCACGGCCGCGTTCAGCAGCTATTTCGCCGGATCGGGCGCTGGCGGCCAGTTCGCGCTGGCGGCCTCGTTCCCGGTGAGCGGCGATCCGTCAAAGGTGAGCGCCTTTACGGTGCAACTGGTAAACACGGCCGGAACCGCGACCACCGCGCGCGCCAATTTTTGAGCGGCGCAAGCCGCACCGGAACAGGACCCGGCACGGGCAAACCGGGCGCAGGCGCGAAGTTTCGTCAGAGCGGCGAAATTCGAGCCGGTCCCGCTTAGCGCTAGCGGCCTCCGTCCAGCCACGCGTTGAGCGCGCTGCGATCAATGGCAATGCCGGCGCGGGAGTAGCGCAATAATCCTTCGCGGCGGAACTGGCTCATGTAATGGGTGACTATCTCGCGCGAAGTGCCCACGTATTGCGCCAGCAGCTCGTGGGTGAAGGGCGCCATAAGCACCATGCCGTCCTGGCCCCCGGTTCCCAAGCGCTCGGCAAAGCGGAGCAGCGAGCGCGCCAGCCGCCGCGAGATATTGTCCACCGAGAAGCTTTCCACGCGGCGGGCAAGGTCGCCCGTGCGCTGTACCAGAATCTGGAGCAACGCCATGCCCAGCCGGGGTCGCTTGGCAATGGCCGCCTCGATTTCGGCGGAACTCCAGGACATGAGCCGCGTGTCTTCCATGGCGACGGCCTGATCGGACCGCGGCGGCGCATCCAGAAATGCCGATTCGCCGAACAAGTCGTCCGGCTTGTAAATATCCACCACTACCTGCCGGCCATCGCCGGCCACTCGCGAAACTTTGACTTTGCCACTGATCACCAGATAAACCGCAAACGAAGGCTGATGTTGATCGTAGATGGTTTGACCCTTGGGATACTCCACAACATTGGTACGCGGCAGGTGCGCTAGGGGGTCTTCCAGAGACCGCGATGGCACCAGCATCGCCGGACTAGTTGCCATTTCAATACCCTCCATTCAGACTGCAGTTATTCCTCCGACACGCCAGCCGAGCTTCTGAGGTAGCTCAAGCCGGAAAGTTAAACTAACTATCACGATGATACGTCGTTCGCCGTTCCAGCGGCAAGTCAGGCGAATGACCCATTGCAGGCCTTTGAGGATGAAATAAGTCGCATAGCTCCATCGGGAATATTGTTGATTCGGCCGTGTAGAAACATACACTTGGAAGGCAGACATGGGGCGGTAACCGGGGCGCTGCGGCGAGACCGCAAATCTAGACCGCAAATTTACAAGTTGATACTGCGTGCGTCGACTCTGGGAGGCAAAAATGGCCTGCGCGAGCCGCATAACATCGGAACGTCGCGTGCGCGGGGAAGGTTCGGGCAGGCAGCGCTGGCCGGGCTATATGATAGAGAAGTGTCCGGAACCCGCCGTCTGCTGATGGCGCTGGTAGTTTTCGGAAGCGCCATCTCGGCGCAATCCTACACGGCGCCCGCGGGCGACCGCCCCGCATTGCGGCGGAGCGGGCCATCGATTCTGCCGGGTGGGAGAATCCTCGCGCCGCTAGGCGAGGAGTACGTCACCGGGCCAGGCCCGTTCGGCATTGCGGTGAGCGCCTCGGGCAGAACCGTGGTTACCGCCAATGGCGGCCCGTTTCGCTACTCCTACACCGTTCTCGAGCAGGTATCGCGGGAAGGCGGCTGGCACGTGGAGCAAGCGGTGGCGCCGCCGCTGGACAATCCCTCGCAGGCGGACTTAGCCGACTGGCACAGCGTTTCCCTGGGCGTGGCGCTGTCCGGGGAGCGGGGAATTTATCTGGCGGAGGGCGAAAACGGGCGGGTGAGCCTTTTCGACTCCACCGACGAGCGGCGGCGCGTGTTCGATCTCAACCAGGGTGGTTTCACGGACAGCTTCACGGGGGACCTGGCGCTGGATGCGGCGCGCGGAATCCTCTACGTCGCCGACCAGGCGAATTTTCGGATTGCCGCGATCGACGTACGGTTGCATAAGATCGTAGGCTCGGTGCGCGTGGGGCGGTTGCCGCTCTTCATGGCGCTGGCGCCGGACGGGCGCAAACTGTACGTCACCAACTGCGGGATGTTCGAATACCGCGCGCTGGCGGGAGCGCCGGAGGCGGGCCTGGCGTTTCCCGCATTCGGCTTCCCCAGCGCGGAGGCGGTGCGCGGCGTGAGGCAGGGTGGCATTTCGGTGCCGGGATTGGGCGATGCGAACGCACGCGAGGCCGATTCGGTGGCCGTGGTGGACGTGACGAAGCCGGCCGCGCTTAAGGTGGAGGCGTTCGTCCGCACGGGCCTGGATTTCGGCGGCGCGGTGCGCGGCGGCAGCGGTCCGGCGGGCATTCTCGCCGCGGCGGGCCACGTGTTCGTTGCCAACGCGAACGACGACTCGGTCACCGTGCTGGACGCCGCTACCGACCGTGTCGAGGCGGAGATTCCGATCCGCATTCCCGGCCTCGAAGGGCTGCGCGGCGTGATCCCGACGGGCCTGGCCTATCACGAAGCGTCCGGCTGGCTGCTGGTGGCGGAGGCAGGCATCAACGCGGTGGGCGTGATCGACATGAGTGAGCGGCGCGTGATCGGCCACCTGCCGGTGGCCTGGTTTCCGACGCGGGTGGCGCTGGACGGGGATACCGTGCTGGTGGCTAATGCCCGCGGCCACGGCGTGGGGCCAAACGCCCCGGGCGCACTGGTGGGCGGCTTCCTGCCCGCGTGGCTGTACCAGGGCACGATTACGGTATTCCATCTGCCATCCCGCGAGCAACTGAAGGCGGATACCGAGGCGGTGTTGGAGCTGAATGGCTTCCGGCCGCGGCCGGTAGCCGCGCCGGCGGCGCCGCCGGTCCGCCACGTGGTGCTGATCGTGAAAGAGAGCCTGAGCTATGACGAAGTGCTGGGCGATATCGCGAGCGCCCGCAATGGGCCGGTGATGGGCGATCCCAGGTTGGCGCGCCTGGGCACCCACGGTCTGGCCGACGGAAGGCGCCAGCGGTTGAGCATCAAGGACGTGAACCTCACGCCCAACCAACACGCCCTGGCGCGCCGCTGGGCTTCAAGCGACAACTTCTACGCCGATGGCGAAGCCAGCGTGGAAGGGCACCATTGGCTGGCGGGCGTTTATCCGAATCCGTGGATGGCAAGCTCGGTGGCGGCGGGGTACGGCGGGCGAAAGAGCTTCCGGCTGGGCCCCGCTCCCGGGCGCTTGAGCTTCGCCGGCATGGCGGCTTCGGTTGAGCCCGAGGATCTCGGCGAAGCGGGCACGTTGTGGGACCACCTGGCGGCCCATGGCGTTTCCTTCCTGAACTTCGGCGAAGGATTCGAGTTGGCCGGCGCGCGCGAAGGCACCGGCCTGGGACCCGCGGGCGTGCGCCTCTCGACCAACATGCCGATGCCCGAAGCGTTGTTCCGCAATACCGCCCGCCAGTATCCGGGCTTCAACCTGGCCATTTCCGACCAGCAACGGGCGACGCGTTTCATCGAGGAAATCGACCGTCGATACAGGAACACCGGCGCGGCGCTGCCGGCGCTGTTATTCGTCGACCTGCCGGGCGATTACCTGGCGGAAGCGCGTCCCGAGGATGGATATCCGTACCAGGAGTCGCGCGTATCCGACAACGATTATGCTTTGGGCCGCATCGTCGAATACCTTTCCGGCACCCCCTGGTGGCGGAACATGGCGATCTTCGTCACCGAGGCCGACACCCACGGCGGCGTGGACCACGTAGACGCCCACCGCACGGTGCTGCTGTGCGCCGGGCCGTGGGCGAAGGCGGGCTACGTCTCACACCGCAACGTGAGCTTTCCAGGACTGCTGAAGACTATCTTCCGCCTGTTGCAGCTTCCGGCGCTTGACCTGTTCGATGCCACAGCCGCCGATCTGACCGATTGCTTCGCCAAGTCGCCAGACACCTCCCGCTATTATGCCGTGCCCGTGGACAGGCGCATTTTCGATCCGAGGCAGGCTGCGGACGGCGCCGGGAAAGGCAAGCCACTGCGTGCAGAATAGGCAGCGACTGCGATCGAACGATTGGCGAACCAAGAACCGGACGCAAGCGGACGGAGACCAGCCCTACTTGCCGGTCACATCTTGCTCGGCCGTCCAGGTCAACTTCTTTCTTGCCGGATCGTCAGATAGCTTCGGGGGGATGATCGTCAGATTGCCGCTCGCCTTGGCGCCGTCAATAGTGCCGTCAAGCCGCGCCTGAATCACTCCGCACAAGGTTGTTGTTTGCCCGGTAAACTTCATCGATTTGGAACTGATGGGAACTGCCGGTCCGGTAAACAGCTTCGTTCCTTCGTCTACCGCATTGGCACAACTAATCCCCACATCAATTGACAAAGAAACCACGGCACCCTTGACGACTGAAATACTAACAGCGTGATTTTCGGATGTCTTACCGCGCCAGGATTCCGGAGATTGCGCCTGAGCATGAGATAAGAATGCTAGCAGTAAGAAGACCCGAAGCAGAGCATTCATGCGGTCATTATACAACAGCGCTAAGATTTCAAAATGGCCCAAATGACCGTTTATTCCGAATAGCCGCGATTATTGGGCACCGGCCAGGGCATGTTCATGTATTGCTTAGCCGATCTCGCAGCGCTTGTGCCAATAGTTCCGAATAGAGATATTCTGCTGCTCCCGAGTAAGTACAGCAGGTCGAGCAATGACTCGCAAGCGGGCCATTAACCTTGGTTATGCCGGAAGCAAGAATCTCAAACAGGCACGTCTTTCCATGGTGACATACAGCGGCTATTGCTTTTCTGTCATTCTGCGCGTCCTTTTCATCTACAAACCTACACCAAGAAGTTCTGAAACAGAATACAGAGTACTATCCCAGGGTGCTATCCTGGTTCACGCTTCGGCACGGAGTAGGAATGCGGCGCGCATGTCTCGTGCTGTTTCTAGGGCTGCCTGCGTCCGCCTGGCAACGGCCGCAATCGAATCCCGGGCAGAGGAGAGTCGCCTGAGGTGCAGGCTACTTCCTGGAACGCGGAACACGCCAAAGCCCGGCTGCCCCGCCCGCCGATTCATCGTATGTTCATTTGGCGAAGTCCATACTACAGAAGACATCGTTACGAGTCGCGGCCTCACTCCGCGACCCACCGCTCAAATGCTTTCCCTGCCACATTCGGCGCTGCGGGTGTCGCTCGGGCTGGCGCTGGCTGCTGCCAGCCTCGCGCAGCAGGCCGTGCCGCAGTTGACGCTGAACCTGGAACAGGCGATCGACCGCGCCAAGCGGTACGGGTCGAGCTTTCTGGCCGCGAATCTGGCCGCCGCCAGCGCTCACGAGGACGCGGTGCAAGCCAGGGCGGCGCTGCTGCCCGGTGTCAGCGCGTTCAGCCAGTACATCTACACGCAGCCGAACGACACGCTCAGCGGCATTTTTGTGTCGAACGACGGGCCGCACGTTTACAACGAGCAGGCGCTGGTGCACGGCGACCTTTATGCGCCGGGGAAGCACGCCGACTATCACCGCGCGCTGGCCGCCGAGGCCGTGGCGCGCGCCAAAGCCGACGTTGTGGCGCGCGGGCTGGTGGCCGTTGTGGTGCAGGACTATTACGCGATGGCGGTGGCCGGGCGGAAGCTCGAGAATGCCCGGCAGGCGCTGCGCGAAGCGCGGCATTTTCTGGACGTCACCGAACAGCAGGAGCGCGGCGGCGAGGCGGCACACTCCGACGTCATCAAGGCGCAGATTCAGGTGGAGCAGCGCCAGCGCGACGCCGAAGACGGCCAGCTCGCGCTGGATAAAGCCCGACTGGCGTTCGCGGTTCTGCTATTTCCCGATTTCCGCCAGGATTTCAGCATCGAGGACGATTTAGATCGCGCGGCGGCGCTGCCGCCGTTCCCGCAGGTGCAGGAGATGGCGGGGCGCAACAATCCCGATATGCGTGCGGCGCAGGCCATGGTGGAACAACAGACCCACGCGGTCGAATCGGCGCGGGCGGCGCTGTTGCCGACGCTCTCCTTCGACTATTTCTTCGGCATCAATGCCAACCAGTTCGCGCTGCACAACGCGCAGCAGCGGAATAACCTGGGATCGGTAGCGCAGGCGCAATTGACGGTGCCGCTGTGGAGCTGGGGCGCGGCCCGCAGCAAGATTCGCCAGGCGCAGATCGGGCTCGAGCAAGCCAAGAGCGATTTGAGCTTCACCCAGCGCCAGTTGCTGTCCACGCTGCAGGCGTTCTACCAGGAGGCGCAGGTGGCCGGCTTGCAAGTGGATTCGCTCAAACATTCGGCGGAGCTGGCCGCCGACAGCCTGCGGCTCACGCTGCTGCGCTACCAGGCGGGCGAGGTGACGGTGCTGGAAGTGGTGGACGCACAGACCACGCTGACGCAGGCGCGCAACGCCCGGGCCGATGGCCTGGCGCGCTACCGCCTGGCGCTGGCGGATTTGCAGACTCTGACGGGAGCGTTTTAGGAAATGAGTTTAGAGCGGCAGAGTGGGGCGGGCGCGCTCGTCCGCAGCGGCCTTGCGGCGGTCGTCATCCTTTGCCTGCTGGCCGCGGGTTGCGCTAAAAAGGAAACGGCGGAGGCGGAGGGCGTGGCCGCGGTAGAGGTGGCCGCGGCGACGCAGGATTCCATGCGCCGGGTAGTGGAAGCCGACGCCGTGCTGTACCCCATCGACCAGGCTTCGGTGATGCCGAAGATCAGCGCGCCGGTGCAGAAGTTCCTGGTCAATCGGGGCGATCACGTGCGGGCGGGACAACTGCTGGCGGTGCTCGAGAACCGCGACCTGGTGGCCGCTGAAAGCGCCGCCAAGAGCCAGGTGGATCAGGCCGAAGCTAATCTGCGCAGCACCGAATCGGCCGCGGTACCGGAAGCCATCACGAAGGCGCAGACCGACGTTGCCTCCGACCGGGAGCAGCTTGACGCCGCACGGCGCGTGCTGGAAAGCCGGCGGAAGCTCTTCCAGGATGGCGCCCTGGCGCGCAAATCGGTAGACGATGCTGCGGTGGCCTACGCGCAGGCCAAAGCGCAGTTTGAAACGGCGAACGAGTATCTTCGCGCTTTCGAGAGCGTGGGCAAGCAGGAACAAATCAAGACTGCGCAGGCGCAGGTGGCCGCGGCGCAGGCGCAATACCGCGCCGCCGCCGCACAGGTGAGCTATTCGGAAATCTTGAGCCCGATTGCGGGCGTGATTGCCGACCGGCCGCTCTACGCCGGCGAGATGGCCGCGCCGGGCAGCCCGCTGCTGACGGTGATGGATACCTCGCGCGTGGTGGCGCGCGCCAACATTCCTCAGGCGCTGACCGCCAGCATCCGAGCCGGCAACGCCGCTGCCATCCGCCTCACCAACGGCCAGGCTGAAACGCCGGCGCGGGTGACGGTGGTGAGCCCGGCCACCGATCCCGCCAGCACCACGCTGCAAGTTTGGGCGGAGGCGGCCAACCTCGGCGAACGGCTCAAGCCGGGAACCAGCGTGCGTTTGGGCATTGTCACCGAAACCATCCCGCGCGCAGTGGTGATTCCGGCGGCCGCGATCCTGCCCGGCGAAGAGGGCGGCGACGCGGTGCTGGTGGTGGGCACCGATTCCACGGTTCACCGCAAGACGATCGAGACCGGCGCGCGCGATGGCGACAAGGTGCAGATTCTGAGCGGCGTTTCACCGGGCGAGCAGGTGGTCACAGCAGGCGGCGTGGGCCTCGACGACAATTCCAAGGTGCGGATCGTCAAGCCCGGCGCGAAGGACGAGGCTGGCGAAGCCGGCGGCAAGGGCGAAGAGAAGGAATGAGCGGCAGCCTCACGCCAGCGCCTGGCACGGACGCGGCCGGCTCCAGCCACTGGACCGCGCGGCACGGCCAGCCCATCGTTTTCGTCATTCTCACCCTGGTGGCTGTCGGCATATACCTGGCGCTGACCATTCCGGTTGCGGTCTTCCCGGAAACCAATTTTCCGCGCATCGTAGTGGGCGCGGATAACGGCGTCTATCCCATCGACCAGACGCTGGTCACCGTCACGCGGCCGATTGAAGAGGCCGTCAACACGGTCCCCGGCCTGGACCACCTCTGGTCCATCACCAGCCGGGGCACGGCGGAAGTCGACCTGTTCTTCGGTTGGAAGAGCGACATGTTCCGAACGCTGGAGCTGGTGAACGCGACCCTGGCGCGCATCCAGCCGACGCTTCCGCCCACGGCGAAGATCACCGCCAACCGGCTCACCTTCGCTGCGTTCCCCATCATGGGTTACAGCCTGACATCCGACACGGTGCCGCAAACGCGCATCTGGGAGATGGCGACCTATGACTTGAAGCCGCGGCTGAACCGCACCACGGGCGTTTCGACCGTGGTGGTGCAAGGCGGGCAGGTTCCGGAGTTTCAAATCGAGCCGGATCCCGCCAAGCTGGTCGAGACCGGCACGACGGTGCCCAACATTCTGGATGCGATCTCCCGCAGCAACATGGTCGATTCGCCGGGATTGATCGAAACC
Organism: Bryobacteraceae bacterium; assembly: GCA_049698695.1. GTDB lineage: Bacteria > Acidobacteriota > Terriglobia > Bryobacterales > Bryobacteraceae > Bog-375. The sequence goes on from JBAVYH010000121.1 coordinate 37,214, forward strand.
AACCATCAGCTTGTGCTCAGCCTTGTGAGCGGGCAGACCAGGACGCCTGCGGAAATCGGCGATATCGTGGTGAAGACGACCGCGGCGGGCGCGCCCATCCATATCGGCGACCTGGGCAGCGTCACGCCCTCGGTGATGCCGGTTTACACCATCGTCACCGCCAACGCCAGACCCGCCGTGCTGCTGAACATCTACCGGCAGCCGGATAGCAACACGGTGACGGTGGCCAATGCGGTCCATGCCGAGATCGAAAACATCCGGCGGACGCTGCCGAAGGGCGTGGAGCTGCAGCCGTTCTACGACCAATCGGAACTGGTCAACGCCTCGATACGCGGCGTGCGCGATGCGATTCTGGTGGGGCTGGTTCTCGCGTCGCTGATTATGGTGCTGTTCCTGCGCGATTGGGGCACATCGCTGGTGGCCGGACTAGTGATACCGGCGACCATCGCGATCACGTTCATCGCGCTGCGCGTTCTGAACGAAAGCTTCAACCTGATGACGCTGGGCGGCCTGGCGGCGGCGGTGGGGCTGGTGATCGACGACGCCATCGTGGTGGTGGAGAACATCGTGATGCACCGCGACCGCGGCCAGACGCGCGCGGAGGCGATTCGCAGCGCCATCCAGGAAATCCGCGTCCCGCTGGTCGGCTCCACGGTAACGCCCATCGTGGTGTTTCTGCCGCTGATTTCCATCACCGGGGTCGAAGGCGTCTTCTTCCGCGCCCTGGCCATCACCGTCAGCATCGCGCTGGTAACCTCGCTCGCTCTGGCGCTCACCTGGACGCCCACGCTCAGCCACTACCTGATTCGCCGCCGGGGCCGGCGCCGCCCGGAGGAACTTGAGCAGGAGCAGGCGCCACCCCGCGCCAGGCGCGTCTATGCGGGCGTGCTGCGCTTCGCCCTCGAACACCGTTTTGCGCTGGGCCTGTTCACCGTAGCGTTGATCGGGGCATCGTATGTCTGTTACACGCGGCTGGGTTCGGACTTGCTGCCGGAGATGGACGAAGGCGGCTTCGTGCTGGACTACATCATGCCCGCCGGCTCGTCGCTCGAAGCCACCAACCGGGTGATCACCCACGTGGAGCAGATCTTGCGCGCGACGCCTGAGGTGGCGAGCACGTCGCGGCGCACCGGGATGCAGCTTGGCCTGGCCACCGTGACCGAAGCCAATACCGGCGACATCGCGGTGAAGCTGAAAAGAAATCGCGACCGCGGCGTGGAGGAAGTGATGGCCGATGTCCGCGCGCGTGTGCGACAGGCGGAGCCGGTGCTCGATATCGAGTTCACCCAGGTGTTACAGGATATGATCGGCGACCTGAGCAGCGCTCCCGAACCCTGCATCATCAAGCTGTTTTCGAACGACCCAGCCGCGCTGCGCCAGTGGGCAGAGGAAACGGCCAAAGCCATCGGGAAAATTCACGGCGTGGTGGACATACTGGACGGGATCGAGAACACCATCAGCGGTCCCGCCACGGTTTTCAATGTGGACCCAGTGGTGGCGGCTCGCGCCGGGTTTTCGCCGCAGGAAGTGGAGGTCGATGCCAGCGCCGTTCTGCAAGGCGAGCCCGCCGCGACACCGGTGGTGGTGAGCGACCGCTCCTACACGCTTCGCGTTCGCTTCCCCGAGCGGACGCGCGCCACGCTCGATGCCATCCGCAACACCGTGCTCGTGAGTGGAACCGGTAAGACCGCCAGCATCGGCTCGCTGGCCGGCATGGTGCAAATTCCGGGGCAGACCGAGATCCGCCGCGAGAACTTGCAGCGCGACGTCGAGGTGACCGCCCGCTTTGAAGGCTTGAACCTGGGCGAGGGTATGGACCAGGTGCAACGGGCGGTTCGCGATTTGCACATCCCATCCAGCATCCGCGTGGCCTACGGCGGCCAGTACGCAGAGCAGCAAAAATCGTTCCGCGAGCTGGTGGTGGTGCTGCTTCTGGCTATCGTGCTGGTGTTTACCGTGCTGCTGTTCGAGTTCGGCAGTTTCGCCGCACCGGTGGCGGTGCTGGCCTCGGCCATCCTTTCGACTTCGGGCGTTTTCCTGGCGCTGCTGGTGACCGGCACCACCTTCAATCTCTCTTCGTTCATGGGATTGATCATGGTGATCGGCATCGTCGCCAAGAACGGTATTCTGCTGTTGGATGCGGACCAGAGGTTCCGCGCCGCCGGCATGGCGGCCGAAGAAAGCATGCTGCGCGCCGGCGAGCGCCGCCTGCGTCCCATCCTGATGACCGCGCTGGCCACTGTGGCCGGCATGATTCCGCTGGCGCTCGCCTGGGGCGCCGGTTCGCAGATGTTGCAGCCGTTGGCCATTGCGGTCATTGGCGGCATCCTTGCCTCGATGGTTCTTTCGCTGGTGGTGACGCCGGCCGTGCGGTATTACCTGGAAGCAGGAACGAATAACACTGAAGGAGCAAGACAATGAAAAGGCTTTTTGCAGTCGTTTTGGTAGCGGCCGCAGCGTTTGCCGCGGAAGGCTACCACGTTCTCAACAAGATCAAAATCGGCGGCACCGGCGGCTGGGATTACGTTACTGCGGATGGCGCCAATCATCGGCTTTACGTCTCGCATGGGACCAACATCGCGATTGTCGATACCGCAACCGGCGGCGTGCTGGGAATCATCGACGGCCTGCACGGCGTGCACGGCATCGCGATCGCGGACAAGCTCAACAAGGGGTTCATCAGCAACGGGCAATCCAGCACGGTGACGGTGTTCGATCTTTCCACTTTCGCCAAGACGGCCGAAGTCCCGACGACGGGGCAGAATCCCGATGCCATCTGCTATGAGCCGAAGACGGAGCGCGTGTTCACCTTCAACGGCCGCTCCGGCAACTCCACCGCGATTGACGCCAAGTCGAACGCCGTGGTGGCGACATTTCCCCTGGGCGGCAAGCCGGAATTCTGCGCCGTCGCCGGCGATGGCAAGATTTACGACAACCTGGAAGACAAGTCGGAGCTGGTGGAGATCGATGCCGCTAAGCCGGCGGTCATCCGCACCGCCAAGCTCGACCCTTGCGACGGGCCTTCCGGCCTGGCGATCGATGCCAAGGACGGCGTGCTGTTTTCCGTTTGCGGCAACAAGATGATGGCGGTGACCGATATCAACGAGATGAAAGTGATCGCCACGCCGGAGATTGGCCAGGGGCCGGATGCGGCCGGTTATGATCCAGGCGCGGGCATCGCCTTTAGCTCGAACGGCCGCGACGGCACGCTCACGCTGGTCAAACAGGTGAACGGCAAATGGCAGCCCGTCGAGACCGTCAGCACCGAGCGTGGCGCCCGCACCATGGCGGTGGACACTGTGACCCACAAGGTCTATCTGCTGACAGCGGAGTTCGGTCCCATGCCGCCAGCCCAGCCAGGCCAGCGCGTCCGCCCGCCGATTCTGCCTGATACATTCCATGTGCTGGTGGTCGGCGAGTAGCGCCGGCGCAACTGGCCGGCGGCGCGGCCGCTATCCCACGAGCGCGGCGGTGTTCGAGAGCTCGCCGATTTCGGGGACTCGAATGCGGACGGTATCGCCGGGCGCCAGCGCGGCTTCCCGCGGCACGATGATCCCGGTGCCGGTCAGCAGCACGGAGCCCGCGGGCACGCGGTTGGCGAACATCAGCGCCGCGATCAGCGCATCCAGCCGCCGGTGCAGCTTGGAAGTGGAAACGGCGCCCGCGAAGACAACCTGCCCGCCGCGCTCGATGGTGCAGGTGATTTCGAGCGCGTAAGGATCGGGCAGAGCGTCGGCGGTGAGGATCACCGGGCCGAGGGCGCAGCAACTGTCATAGACCTTGGATTGCGGCAGGTAGAGCGGATTCTCGCGCTCGATGTCCCACGCGGAAACGTCGTTGGCCAGGGTGTAGCCCGCGATGCTGCCGCGGCTGCCCAGCACCACGGCGAGCTCCGGTTCGGGCGCGGTGAAACGCGAATCGGCGCGAATGCCGATGGCCTGCCCGGTGGGAACGCAGACGCGCGCGGTGCCTTTGAAGAAGATTTCCGGCCGCGGCTCGCGATACACATAGGCATACATGCCTTCGGGCGTGCCATGCTCGGCGTCGCGAAAGCTGGAGCTGACTTCGTAGGTGCATCCGCAGGCCCAGACTTCAGGGGGCTGTATGGGCAAAGCTGGCGCCAGTTTTTCGGCGTGCCGGCTGGCCAGTGCGGCGGCCACGGTGGAGAGGGGCCGATTCTCGGTCTGCGCGCGCCGGATCAGGTCGAGCGTGGTGTGGCTGGGGATGGGCCGCGCCAGGTCTCCGTCCCAAACCGCGGCGATCAACCGGCCTTCAACTTTCACTTGTCCCAAATGCATGATGTTTCTCCGATGGTCGACGGCGCTGCCGCGCGGCTGCATGCGGCCCTCCCGGCCGTAGCGGGAGGAGGAGCGCCGGGCTCCGCATGGCAATCAAAACTGCACTTTCGGCGCGGTGCGGGATCCGGGCTCGGTCTGGAAGTACGCGTCGTTGCGCGTCATCCCCGACATTCCGGCCACGATATTGTCCGGGAATAGCTCGATCGAGGTATTGTATCGCTGCAGCGCTTCATTGTACTTGCGGCGCTCCACTGCAATGCGGTTTTCGGTGCCCGCCAGCTCGTCCTGCAACTGCAGGAAATTCTCGTTGGATCTGAGCTGGGGATAATTTTCAGCGATCACCAGCAGCCGCGAGATGGCGGTATCGAGCTGCTGGTTGGCCTGAATCTTCTCCTGCGGCGTGCGGCCGCCGGCCAGCCGCGCGCGGGCGTCGGCAATGTCCTTGAACACTTCGGTTTCGTGCTGGGCGAAGGCTTTCACCGTATTCACCAGGTTGGGAATCAGGTCGGCGCGGCGCTGCAGCGCCACGTCCACGTCGGACCATTGACTGGCCACCGCTTCGCGCTGCGTCACCAGGTCATTGCGGATGCTCACGAATTTGCCGCCGATGATCAGCCCCAGCACCAGCAGAACCACGATCACAATCAGGGCAACTTTCACGTATCTCTCCTATTTTTCCAGGCGGTCCACCGCGTCAATCACCGTATCGATGGCGCGCAGGTAAGCGGCCAGCACGGTGAGTGGGTCCATCTCTTTCGGCTTGATGCGCGCCTCGCGCACATCCAGCAGTGTCTCAAAGGGCGTTGGATCGATGCCAAAACGCTCTTGCGCCAGTCTCACCACCTCGCGTTTTTGCGGTGGCACTTCGACGCCATGAAGCCGCAGCGCGTGCCGGAAAAGCACGCAGAACGTGGACACCGAATCGAGCAGCAGGCGGCGCAGCAGGTTTTCGTCGGCCAGCATTCCGGAAGCCTTCTGGCGCAGCCGCAGCAGCTTGGCGCGCAGGTCGTGCTCCACCTGCGCACGGTAGAAAGTGTCCTCCACCACCAGCGCCGGGATGACGTCTTTGCCGAAGAGCAGCCGGTGGTGGCTTTGCATGTCATGGAACTCGATGGCGAAGCAATCGGCGGAAGTGGCGAGTTCATGCTCGGTGAGGAGCAAAGGCGCCGGGCTGCCCTGCTCGCGCCACCAGCGGAATGTTTCCGCAGACGCGGCCAGCTCGCGCGGCGTGAGCGTGGTGAGCACGCAGAGAATATTGAAATCGGAGAAGCCGGCATGATGATCGCCGGCGGCGGCCGAGCCGTAGAGCACCACCGATACCAGCCGCTCGCCGTAGGCCTTCTTCAATTTTTCGACCAGTTGATCGAGTCGCTTGTCCATGCCGCACCTACCAGTCGCTGGAGGCGCCACCGCCTCCGGAATCGCCGCCGCCAAAACCGCCGAACCCGCCGTCACCGGAATCGAACCCGCCGAACCCGCCGCCGCCGCGACTGCCCCAGGTGGATCGGCCCATCAGGTTACCAAGAATCAAGGCGGGCAGAATACCGCCGCCGCCGAATCCGCCGTAGCCGCGCGGCGCGCCGGCGCGTAGCAGCCAGAAAAGCAAACCGATGCCACCGAAAATCAGCGGCCAGGGAATGGAATCGGACTCGCTGGGCCGGTAGCGCCGGGGCGGGCCGGCGGTAATGGTTACGTGCTTGGCGTGGGCGATGGTGTTGCCGATGGTCTCGGCGGCCGCCAGCATGGCGTCGCCGTAATCGCCCTGGCGAAGCGCCGGACGCATCTGGCGCAGGATGCTGCCGCTCAGTCCATCGGGCAAAATCGGTTCCAGGCCATAACCGACTTCGAGCCGGCTGCGCCGGTCGCGTATCACCAGCAGCATCAAGATGCCTTCATCCTTGCCCTTTTGCCCCACGCCCCAGGCGCGGAAAATGGTGTTGGCCACGTCCTCGATGGGCTCGCCTTCGAGCGACGGGATGGTGACCAGCGCCATCTGCGCTCCGGTCGAATGCTCGACCATGCCACAATAGGCATCGAGCGCGGCGCGGTCGGAATCCGGGATCACGCCCGCGAAGTCGCTCACGTAGCCTTGCGGATGGAGCGTCGTCCAATCCACCGCCCAGCCCGACGCCGCACACGCCACGAGCGCCAAGCCTGCCCGCAACCAGTTCCGCATCTTGAAGATTCAGTGTACTACGCAGCCGCAGATGAATTCCGCTACTGGCCGGTGTTAAAATGGCTTGCAGTTGGGACGTCGTCTAACGGTAAGACTGCAGACTCTGGATCTGCGTATCGGGGTTCGAATCCCTGCGTCCCAGCCAAGCTTCCTGCCGACCTTCGTTCGCAATTAATAGCACCCTCCGTAAAGCCGTTGAAAAATCGACATTCCCGCTGTTCAGGCATCGAGAGTCGGCTCGGTAACGATCTAAGTGGTGCATGATCGGCACCACCTGCCCACGACGCGGCATGAGCGACAGCCAGGCGCACAGCGGCCCGCCGCCGTAGGCAATGGCTCAGAAGAGTCGGCGCAGAGGCTAGCCATCGGTCAGACTGAAGGCATGAAGTCGCCAAATGGTGTTACAACGTGGTAGAAACCAAAGGTGAGGTGAATTGCATGAGTACGTGGCGCGGGGCATGGATCTGTCTATTCTGCTTTTCGCTCTTTTCCGTCTTTGCACAGCAGAATGTACCCGCGGGGCAGTCCGAACCTACGGAATCTATGCCGCCTGGCAGTGCGAATCGGCGTATCACGCTCGATGTGGTGGTGACCGACAAGTCCGGGAAACCGGTCCCCAGCTTGCAACAGCAGGACTTCACGCTTCTGGACAACAAACAGCCGCAGAAAATCGTGTCGTTTCATGCCGTAGAGGGTGGTGCCGCGACGGCCGATCCGCCGGTGGAAGCCATTTTGCTCATCGATCAAGTCAACACGCCGTTCACAAAGGTGGGGTACGCACGGGAACAAATCGAGAAGTATCTGCGGCGAAACGGCGGGGAGCTTGTCTGCCCGGTATCGATGGTCTTCGTTTCCGATGCGGGAGCAACAATCGGGGACGCTCCTTCTCGAGATGGAAACGCCCTGATTGCGGAGCTGAATCAGAAAGAAGCCGTTGGCTTGCGCACAATTAGAAGGTCACAAGGATTTTATGGCGCTGCTGAGCGTCAACAGTTGTCTCTCCAAGCGCTGTGGCAACTCGTGGATCATGAAACGGCAAGGCCTGGACGCAAGCTTGTGATCTGGATTAGTCCGGGCTGGCCCCTTCTCACTGGCCCAGGCGTGTTGGTGACCTCTACGCAGCAGCAAGGGCTTTTCAACTCCATCGTTACTTTTTCGGACGGACTGCGGCGGGCTGGCATTACTCTCTACCATATCGATCCGTTGGGGATGTCGGACGCCGCCGGGTGGCGGACATCGTATTACGAGGAATTCGCAAAAGGAGTGAAGTCCGCAAAACAGGTGCAGATTGCAAACCTGGCGCTACAGGTCCTTGCCGTTCAAAGTGGAGGCAAGGTTCTCAATTCCAGTAACGATGTGGCGGGCGAGATCGCAACCTGCATTGCTGACGCCACTGCCTTTTACGTGCTCTCCTTCGACGCGCTTGCCGGGGACGGTCCAAATGAGTACCATGCGCTCGAGATTAAGCTCGACAAGCCCAAACTTACGGCGCGCACGCGATCCGGGTATTACGCCCAGCCAGAGCAGAAATTAGCACATTGATTGTACTGATCACACTTCTGGTACACCCGCTCAGCCACTGAAGGTGCACGATGCAGCGCGGCTCGGAAGGAACCACGGCGGGCGATAGCGCCGTTTTACTCTTGCGAGGCTTTTAGCGCCTGGTCGAGGTCGGCCTTGATATCTTCGATATCTTCGATGCCGACCGAGATGCGGACGTACTCGGGGGTGACGCCGGTGGCTTCCTGTTCGGCGGGCTCCAATTGCGAATGGGTGGTGGAAGCCGGGTGAATGATCAGCGTTTTGGCGTCGCCGATGTTGGCCAGGTGGCTCAACAGCTTCACGTTGTTGATGAGCTTGACTCCGGCTTCCTTGCCGCCTTTGACGCCGAATCCCAGAACGGCGCCGGCTCCCTTCGGCAGATATTTCTTCGCGGACTGGTAGTGGGGATGGCTGGGTAGGCCGGGATAGTTCACCCAGGTGACCGCGGGATGCTGTTCCAGCCACTCGGCCAGCGCCTGCGCATTTTGCGTGTGCCGCTCCATCCGCAAGTGCAGGGTTTCGATCCCGAGCAGGAACAGGAAAGCTGCGAAGGGGCTCATGCAGCCGCCGGTGTCGCGCAACCAGTGGGTGCGGATGTGAATAATGTAGGCCAGGTTGCCGAGCGGCTTGAGCGCTTCTGTGAAGATGACGCCGTGATAGGATTCCGAGGGTGCGGTGAATTCCGGCCACTTGGGCGCGTTGGCTTCCCAGAGGAAATTGCCGCTATCGACGATGGCTCCGCCGATGTGCACGCCGTGGCCACCCAGAAACTTGGTGGTCGAGTAAACCGCGATGTCGATGCCGTGCTCGAACGGCCGCAGCAGCGCCGGGGTGGTTACGGTATTGTCGATGATCACCGGCAGGCCGTGTTTGTGGGCGATATCGGCGATCTTGCGGAAATCGGGGACGTCGTTCTTCGGGTTGCCGATGGATTCCAGGTAGACCAGGCGCGTGTTCTCATCTACCAGCTTCGAAATCTCTTCGGGGTGATCGGGATTGAAAAAGCGAACCTCGATTCCCAGTTTCTTGAGCGTCTGCGTGAAGAGCGTCCAGGTGCCGCCGTAGAGGCTGGTAGCGGAAATGAAATTCTGCCCTGCGTGCGTGATGGTGAGGATGGCGGCCGTGATCGCCGCCTGGCCGGAGGCGAAGGCAAGCGCGCCCACGCCGCCATCGAGCGCCGCCAGGCGCTTCTCCAGAACATCATTGGTGGGGTTCATCAGGCGCGAATAGATGAAACCGAATTCTCTCAAGGCAAAGAGATCGGCGGCGTGCTCGGAGTCTTTGAAAACGTAGCTCGAGGTGGCGTAAACGGGAACGGCGCGCGCCCCGGTGGCCGGGTCCGGTTCCTGTCCGGCATGCAGCGCGAGGGTGCCCAATCCAAGTTTCTTCTCTGTGTTTGGCATGGAGTGTCCTTCACGAAGATATCAAAGGGGCAATCGGCGTGGCCAGCGACCGGCAACGAAAACAACCGGCCTTCGGGTTGTCGGCGGATGATCGAGCATCGCTCGCCTTTAAATACCGATTGTCTATGGAGTTTATAGTGATTCGCTTCGGGATGTCAAGCGGGGGCGTCGGCGCAATGACGGCGGGAAGCGGGCCGCGGGTTCTACTGGACGGCGATGGTAGCAGTGGCAGAGCTTGCCGCAGTGCCCACCATGATGACGACGGGAACCGCATTTCCAGGCGCCACAGTGGTGGGCACAATCGCGTTGACCTGGAGCGCTCCCTCCACGAAGCCGGGCGCGTTGCCGGCATAGGAAACCGTGGCTGCCTGGCCACCGATCTGGACCGTGACCGACGGTGGAGGCGGGAGCGGTGACGCGACCAGGGCGACCAGTCCATCTGTGCCGGCGGGCGACATGGCGCCCTCACCGGTGGCGAAGATCATGACGTAGTTTCCGCGTGCCGCCGGATTGGTGGCGGAATTCACCGAGTCAGGCTGATTCACGACGGCATTCAAAACCGCGGCCGGCCCCGTGCCCTGACCATTCAAAGTGAAGATGCCTGGTTGCGCCGGCAGCACAGGCACGCTGACGGCGGGCGAAAATGCGCCCAGGTACTCGACCCGCACGCTGGTGCTGGCCTCATTCGCAATCGCGTAGGGCGCCACGACATTGACCTGGCCGGCGCCGGCGTAAACGATGGGCGCGGCAATACCATCGAACCACACCCGCACACCAGCCAGGGAATTGGGCACGACGCCCCCACTGACCTGATAGTTCACACCAGTGGCTGGGCCGAGGTTATTCCCGAAGATGGCGATGATCTCTCCTGGTGCGACCCCGCCGCCGGCATAGCTGGCCGCGTTCGCGATGCCGCCCGGCAGAATCTGTGGCTGCGCCTGGGCCAGGCGCACGAACGCCACACCGTAACCAGGGAAGGAAATGCTGATGGTTCCCTGCGGCGTAACCGATTGTGTGGAAGGGCCAGCGGAGGGATCTGTATTCGCGTTGATGGAGGTGACGGTGGCGAGCGAGAACGAGCCCAAGGCAGAGACGTCCAGCGTGACGTTGGCGGGTACGCCAGTGCCATTGTTGTCGGTCTTCGGATTGAGGACAGCGTGGTTGGCCAGCAGGATCGCTACCGAGCCATCGTCGTTGCGCACGGCCAGCGCTTCGAGTGCGCTCGGGTTGGAGTTGCTCACCTGCAGAATGGTTGCGCCGGGTGGCGAGGGAAACAGGTGCGCCAGTTCGTAATCGACCCAGTAGCTGAGATAGGTGGTGCCATACGTGCCGTCAACCTCGGCGAACTCCGCATCGGCGTCGAAATCCCAGTGGTACAGCGATTGATTGCCGCCTTGCGCCAATTGCGAATATAAGTACGGACGCCAGGCGGCGAAGAACTGGTCGGTGGCGCGGTAGTCGGTGTGGTAAACCTCTGTCGGATTGCAGGCGCTCATGCCGTTGTTGTTGTAGTCGGCGTTGACATTGTTCTCGGTCACCCAGACCGGCACGTTCGCCAGAGCGGGATTAGTTTGCATCTGCTGCTGCACGTATTGCAGGTCCGCCAAAAACCCTGGAATGCTGCCCATCACCGTCTGATCGCTGTCCCTCTGGTTGCAGGTGGAGTAGTAGTGCAAAGCGACCGCATCCACCTGCGCGGTAACTCCCTGGACGAAAGGCGGAACATAGAGCTGCGATTGGGTACCGTAGTCAGACTCCTCGATGGCCACGAACTTGATGGTGGGATCCACGGCCTGCATGGCCGGCACCACGATGTTGTAGAGGGTCACGTATTGGGACGCGGAGACGTTGTTGCCATTTGGCTCGTTGAAAATGCCCCACCAGGTAATGTGATAGGGGCTCGGCGACTGGTAGTGCACGCCGTTGACGTCGAAGCCGCCGGTGTTGTAATAGCGGACCACGTTGGCGCAGTATTGGGCGAAGGCCTGGAAGTCGGCCGGTGTCTTCAGGATAATGTGCCCGCTCGAATCGTCCATGGACGCGGGCGCGGTGGCGAGTTGCAGCTCGGGGCTGTGGTCGCCGGTGCCGATCACCGGGATCAGCACCGCATCGAGCGAACTGAAGTCCCATTGGTTCGAAGAGTTCAAGGGTACGCCCTGCGAGACCGGCTGCAGTCGGATGTGCTGTGGCGCCAGTTGCCAGAGAAAGCCGGGGGCGGTGGGGATGCTGGTGAAAAAGGTATCGTCCCATTCCGCGGGCTGAAACGCGGTCGACATAAAAGACTGGAGCCGGCCATTCAGCCCGGCGCTTGAGTTGGTCTGATTCAGAACCTGAACGCTGATGGGCGTCTGCGCCGCGAGCGAAAGCGCAACCACCAGGCCCGCACATGCCGTTTTGATTCCCATGGGTCCGTTACCACCGAAGATGGTAATTCAACGCGCGGAGGGTAGGAAGGCGGCGGGACCGGGCCGGGCACCGGCCACCGTTCCGGGCGGCAGCCCGACTGCCGGGCGGCGTGATACCCTGTCCTGGGAACCGTTATGCCTCTCATCCGCGAAAAGGCCCAGCTCATGAGCGCTTCGGAAATCGACCGGACGCTGGTGCGGCTGGCGCACGAAGTGCTCGAGAAGACCAAGGACCTCGATCTGCTGGCGTTCATCGGCATTCGCCGCCGCGGCGTTCCGCTGGCGCAACGGCTGGCGCGGAAGATCGAGGCGCTGGAGAACCGTAAGATTCCCACCGGCATTCTGGACATCAACCTGTACCGCGACGACCTGACGACGGTCGATATCAAACCGGTGGTGAGCGCCACCGACATCCCGTTTTCGGTGCAGGGCAAGGACATCATCTTGACGGACGACGTCCTGTACACCGGACGCACCATTCGCGCCGCGCTCGATGCGCTGTTCGATCACGGCCGGCCGTCGCGCGTGCAGCTTCTGGTGCTGATCGACCGCGGGCATCGCGAATTGCCCATCGAGGCCCGCTTTGTCGGCCGCGTGGTGCAAACCAGCGACGAGGAAATCATCGAGGTGAAATTCCAGGAGGTGGACGGCATGGAAAAAGTCCTCCTGGTGGAACGGACAGCCGCCCAGGAGGCGTGAACGATGCCGGCCGGATTGCTCGGAATCGAGGAACTGGACCGCGCCGAAATCGAAGCCATTCTGGCGCGCGCCAAGGATTTCCAGCCCATCCAGAGCCAGTCGCAAAAGAAACTCGACACGCTGCGCGGCAAGATGATCGTTAACCTCTTTTACGAGGCCTCAACGCGAACACGCACCAGTTTTGAAATCGCCGCCAAGCGGCTGGGCGGCGACGCGGTGTCAATCACGGCCGCCGGTTCGAGCGTCACCAAGGGCGAATCGCTGGTGGACACGCTGAATACGCTGGCCGCCATGCGGCCGGACGCCATCGTGATGCGGCATGCGGCCTCGGGCGCGCCGCACTTTCTGGCGCGCCACCTGCCGACCCCGATCATCAACGCCGGCGACGGCACGCACGAGCATCCCACGCAGGCGCTGCTCGACGCGCGCACCATTCTCGACCGGCGCCCGTCGCTCGAAGGCCTCAAGGTGGCCATCATCGGCGACATCGCGCACTCGCGCGTGGCGCGCTCCAACGTTCACCTGCTGGCCAAGTTCGGCACGCGAATCGTGCTTTGCGGTCCGGCTTCCCTGCTGCCGGCCGAGCTCGCGCAACTGGCCCCCGGGGTGTCCTTAACCACCGATATCCGCGAAGCCATACGCGATGCCGACGTCATCATGATGCTGCGCGTGCAACTCGAGCGGCAGCACGAAGCGTCGTTTCCGGCCAGTGAATACTTCCGGTTTTACGGCCTGCAACTGGAACATCTGGACCTGGCGCGGCCGGACGCCATCGTCATGCACCCCGGCCCGATCAATCGCGGCCGCGAGCTATCCTCCGAGGTGGCCGACTTTCAGCGCTCGGTCATCCTCAACCAGGTGGAAAACGGCATCGCCGTGCGCATGGCGGTGCTGGAAAGGGTGATTGGATAGGCCATGGCCATTTTGATCCGGAACGGCCGCGTGATCGACCCCGCCTCCAAGACCGACGGCGCCGCCGACGTGCTGATCGCCGAAGGCCGCATTGTCGGCGTGGCGCAGAATCTGGCGTCCCCCGACGCTGAAGTATTCGATGCCACCGGCCTGGTGGTGGCTCCCGGCTTCATCGACATGCACGTCCACCTGCGCGAGCCCGGCTTCGAGCACGCCGAAACCATCGAGAGCGGTTCGCGCGCGGCCGCGGCAGGCGGGTTTACTTCCGTCTGCGCCATGCCCAACACCAAACCGGTGAATGACAGCGCCACCGTCACCAGCTACATCGTGGAGCGGGCGCGGCGCCTGGCGGCGGTGAACGTGTTCCCCATCGGCGCCATCACCAAGGGAAGCGCAGGCGAGGAACTGTCCACCATTGGCGCCATGAAGGCCGCCGGAGCGGTGGCCATTTCCGATGACGGCCTGCCGGTGATGAACGCCCGGGTGATGCGCCGCGCCATGGAGTTCGCGCGCTCCTACGATCTGCCGATCATCCAACACTGCGAGGACCTGAGCCTGAGCTCGGGCGGCGACATGAACGAAGGCGCCCGCTCGGTGCGCTGGGGATTGCGCGGCATCCCCGCCGCCTCGGAAGACGTGATGGTGGCCCGCGACCTGGTGCTGGCGCAGTTGACCGGGGCGCGCTACCACGTGGCCCACATCTCGACGCGCAACGCGGTCGCCATGGTGGACTACGCGCGCCGCCAGGGCCTGTCCGCCACGTGCGAAGCCACGCCGCATCACTTCACGCTCGCCGACGACGACATGGCGGCCTACGACAGCAATTACAAGATGAAGCCGCCGCTGCGCTCGGTGTGCGACCGGGCAGCTTTAGTGGAGGGCATTGCCGCCGGCGCCGTCGCCGCCATCGCCACCGACCACGCTCCGCACCCGGGCAGCGAAAAGATGCAGGAATTCGAGCGCTGCCCGTTCGGCATCATCGGTCTCGAAACGGCACTGGGCCTGGCGCTCGACCGGCTCGTCCATTCGCGCAAGATCACGGTGGCGCGCATGGTGGAGCTGTTCACCACCGGCCCGGAATCCATTTTGCGCCTGGGCCGCGGAACGCTGGCGCCCGGCGCGCCGGCCGACGTCACTATCTTCAGCACCGAGCTGAGCTGGACGTACGACGTCAACCAGTCGTTTTCCCGCAGCCGCAACTCCCCGTTCCACGGAATGACGTTCCGCGGCGGCCCGGTAGCCACCATCGTCAACGGCGAGTTCGTCTGGCGCCGCGAGTAGGTGGAGCAGGTTTCAACCTGCCACTGGCGTTTCTACATTTCCGAGTGCGCGGGGACGTAATCCGCCCGAAATTCCACGGTGGAGCTGCGGATTAGTTGTGTATCAGGGCACGGCTTCAGCCGTGCCGCAGAAGCGTAGTAAGCAGTCGGGCTTTAAGCCCCTGAATAATGGCCCAACCTGCCAGCAGCGGGTTCTCCGAACAGCGGGTCGGGAGCTGGCAAAGCTTCGTACAGCACTGGGGACACATTACAGCGAACCCGGTGAGGGCAGGAGTCGCCGGCGCACGCGGGGAATTCACGCATTGCTTTATCTACCCGGCAAGGAAAAAGCGGCAGCGGCTAAAGCCCGAGAGAGCTGCATTTTGCGGCACGGCTCAAGCCGTGCCCTGATACAAGACCGCACCAGCGGATGGGCAGAGCGAGTCGTCGCCGCCGAATGCCCGGAAAGTAGAAACTCCAGGGGCAGGTTTCAACCTGCCAACGCCCGCTTGCGGGCGCGCCCTTTCACTGCTTTCTGAGTGAGCCGTTAATAGAGTCCGTAGCCAGGCGGATCCGCTACAGCGCTCTTCCTTTGTGCCAGTGCACGTCGAACAGGCCCTTCATAGCTTCACCCATGCCTTCGTGCTCAAACACCACCGATGTCCAGGCGGGCTTGGTGATGACCGGATCGAGCAGCGCCACCAGGCCGCGCATTCCGTCGAATACCGCCAGTTTCATGGGCAGCGAATCGGCCACGCGGACTTCCACGCCGGCGGCCGCATATTCGCCCAGGCGTTGGCGATGCTCTTCGTTGAGCGACGCGGCTTCCAGCAGGATGCGGCAGGCGACGCCGGCCGTGGCGGCTTGCTTCACCAGTTTTTCGTCCAGCGGGTCCACTGCGTAAGGCGGCCGCGAAAACTCCAGGTAGTCCGTACGCACCTCGCTCAGCATGCGCCGGTATTCAGCCGCAGTCTGCGCGGGCTCGGTCACGATGCGCAAGAAATCCAGCGTGCCACGGCCGCCCTGGCCTTCGGAGTAGAGCGATTTCAGATCGTCGGTCAAGGCCGAGCCGGCGCGGCCCTTGTCGGTCAGTTCCTGCTCGAGTGCCTGGCGCTGGCGGCTCAGATAGCTGGGGATGGCCAGGCTCGGTTCGACGGCTGAGAACAGCTTGGTGCGCTCTTGCACCACTTGTGCGAAGCCTCTTTCCACCAGGCTGTCCAAAACCTCGTAGATCTTCTGCCGCGGCACGTGAGCGCGCGCCGCCAGTTCCAGCGCCTTAAACCGCGGGTGTCCCAGCAACACCAGGTAAGAGCGCGACTCATATGCGTTGAGCCCCAACTGCTGCAGCCTGCGCCAAAATCGCTGGAAGTCCACGGCGGCCAACTCTTCGTCCATATGATTTCAACCTTACCAAACACAAGCGGCGAGTGGTGTTGCCGGGTGGCAGCGTACTCGACAGGCGATCCATCCGGCGTATCTACTTTGGCGCCAGCGGCATAGGCCGCCGGCATTAGAACTGGCCGCAATTTCCGCTTAATAGTGTGGAACAGTTTGACTTGGTAGTAATGGAACCATACAATAGGCCTAGCGGGTAGTGTATGGCTGAGAATAACGCCGCAATCAACGGGCCCACGCCTGGAACGGGTGTTGGTGTCAAACCCAAGATTCGTATCGTGGTGGCCGACGATCATCCGATCTTTCGCGATGGTCTTTGTAAACTGCTGGCCCTGGAGGACGACTTCGATGTCGTGGCGCAAGCACAAGACGGCCGGCAAGTCCTTGATGTGTTACAACAGCTCGAACCGGACATTCTGCTGCTGGACCTGAAAATGCCCGGTTTGGATGGACTCGCCACCTTGCAGCGATTGCAGGTGGCGAAGGGTAAGACGCGCGTCATCGTGCTGACTGCCTCCGACGACAAAAACGAATTCGTGCAAGCCATGAAGCTGGGCACCTCCGGGATTGTGCTCAAGCAGACAGCGACGGACCAGTTGATCAAGAGCATTCGCAAAGTGCATGCGGGTGAGATCTGGCTGGATTCGCACACCACGGCTGCGGTGATCCGCCAGTTCGTGGCCAACGAAGATGCCGCCCCGCCGCCCCAGCAACTCGCCGGCTCGCCGGCCCGCGAGCGGGAGCGCTCACCGCTGAGCCAGCGCGAACGCGAAATCGTCGCCCTGGTGGCGCAGGGTTTCAAGAATAAAGAGATGGCTGAGAAGATGTTTATCAGCGAGCAAACGGTGAAGAACCATCTGCACAACATCTTCGATAAGCTGGGCGTCTCCGACCGCCTTGAACTCGCGCTGTACGCCATTCACAACAACTTGCACAACGGCCGCTAGCGCGCCGTTTCTGAAGTTCGTTGACGAGACTCGATAGAGCTGTCGCTCCATGACCGGGGAAGGCCTGACGGCGAAGGGCGGCCGGCCTCGGCGCCGGCTGCCAGCACTTTAGACTTGTTTCCGGAGCGCAGGCGGAATTACCATGTGCCATTGTGGCGCAACTCATTGTCGGTGACCCGCCTTGTCCTTGCGCTTCTGGCGCCAGCGTGTGCGCCGGCTTGGGCTGACGCCATTCTCAAGCCGGCACCGCTCGCCAGGTACGAGGCTTACATCCGCGAGACAGAATCCCGCATCCAGCGCGAAGTTCAGTCCACACCGTTTCTTTGGGCGGAGCAATCGCCGGCCCGCCTGCAACGTGTGCGCGCCGGCGAGGTGGTGATCGAGCCGGGAAACGGCAATGGCCTGAAAGATATCGGCGATGCCCTGATCCACGACTGGATCGGCGCCGTCTTCATTCCCGGTGTGAAGCTCGAGCAAGCCATCGCCTTCCTCCAGGATTACGGGATCCATAAGAACTACTACCGTCCTGAGGTGATCGATTCCCGCCTGCTGAGCCACAACGGCGATGAATTCCGGCTGTACTACCGCATAACAAAGAAGAAGATCGTGACCGTGGTGGTGAACGCCAACATCACCGCAACGTACGTTCGATTAAGCAAGACCCGAGCCCTGAGCACGGGCCACTCGACCCGCATCGCCGAGGTAAAGGACGTGGGCCAGACCACGGAGCACGAGGCCCCGGTGGGCCACGACCACGGCTTCCTGTGGAGATTGAATACCTTCTGGCGGATAGAAGAGAAGGACGGCGGGGTCTACCTGGAGTGCCGGTCGATAACGCTTTCGCGCTCGGTGGCGACCGGTCTCGGCTGGCTGATCTATCCCATCATCCGTACCTTCCCTCGCGAATCGCTGGCCCATCTGTTGACGGAGAGCCGCAACGGTATCCTCGATCATAGCCGCTGATTCGCCCGGCGGAACCGGCGCGTTTGCCAACTGAGATCTATCCCGGGAGCCTGTTCCGGCGGGTGTCGGGGTGTCACAATCTTGTTATGCCCTTTCGCACGACGCTGCGCTACATCGGCCTTTCCATTTTGATGATCCCTCCGGTGCTGAGCTTATGTGAGGTGAACCAGGATAAGACCGTGCGCGTGATTTACCTGGTTTCCAGAGACCGCCAGGTGCGTCCGGACTTCCAGCTCGCGATGGAGCAGGCTATCAGGGAACTGCAGCGGTGGTATGCCACACAGTTGGAGGGTGCCACGTTTAAGCTCCATGAACCCGTGGTTGAGGTGGCTCACTCGGCGCAGCCGGCAGACTGGTTCTACGGGCATCCGAATGGCCAGAACCCGGATGATTGGGGCTTCAACAACACGTTAGCCGAGGCTGCCCGGTTGTTAGGCGCAAAGATCAACGATCCTCATTATGTGTGGGTCATTTACTCAGATGGTCCTGGTAATAAAGGACGCGCCGCACCCGGCGTTGCATGCCTGCCCGAAGATGATTTGCTTGGCCTCGTGGGCCAGCACCCCACGCAGAAGAAACGCGCTCGCTGGGTTGGCGGCTTGGGCCACGAGTTGGGCCACGCTTTCGGCCTTCCGCATCCGGTCGACACAGCGCGCGACTATGACGCGCTCATGTGGGCGGGGTTTTATGAGAGTTACCCGGAGAAGGCCTATCTCACCGAATCAGACAAGACGATCCTGTTGCAAAGTCCCTTCTTCGTCGCCAGTCCTCAAAAAACAAGCCGCTGACCCGGGCAACCAACGCCTTGCCGGCCGGTTGTTTTACGGGTGGCGTCGGCATTATCCTGATGTTCGCCATGACGCGCAACGATTTTCTCAAGCTCTCCGCCGCGGCCGCGCTTTCGACTGCGGCCACGGCTCAAAATCAGCAGCCCAATCCGGACCTGGGTTTCACCGACACTCCCATGGAACCGGGCATGCCCTGGCACGTGCACGATCCGGCGCGCCCGCATCCCAAGGTAATCGTCCCCGGCAGCATGCCGGGCGCTCCGCCTTCGGACGCCATCGTGCTATTCGATGGCAAGGACCTTTCGCACTGGGTGCAGCGCGGCCGGGGCGCCAACGCTGGCAAACTGATCGACCCCGTGTGGAAGCTCGGCCCCGGCTACTTCGAAGTAGTGGGCAACTCGGGCGACCTGCTGACGCGCGAGAAGTTCGGCGATTGCCAGTTGCACGTCGAGTGGGTGTCGCCCAACCCGCCCCATGGCAACAGCCAGGCACGCGGCAACAGCGGCGTGCTGCTGATGAGCCGTTATGAGATTCAGGTGCTGGATGCCTGGGAAAACCCGACTTACGCGGATGGCCAAACCGCTGCGATTTACGGCCAATGGCCCCCGCTGGTCAACCCGGCGCGCCGGCCGGGCGAGTGGAATACTTACGACATCGTTTTCGAAGCGCCACGCTTCGCGGGCGACCAGGTAACCAAACCGGCGTTCGTCACGGTGTTCTACAACGGCGTGGTGGTGCACAACCACAAGGAGATCATGGGCGCCATGGTCTACCGGCACGTAGCCCACTACACGCCGCACGCCGCCGAAGAGCCGCTGATGCTGCAGGACCACCACGACCCGGTGCGCTACCGCAATATCTGGATCCGCCGCCTGGGCGGGTACGACCAGCCAGAGTAGGTGGGGCAGGTTTCAACCTGCCAACGCCCGCTTGCGGGCGAGAGCTTGTCGAAATCCGGCGGTGGGTCAGTCACCGCGATCGGCGTGACGCGGCCAAGCACCAAGAAGGCCACTTTCCGATAACCCCATTACCAGGAAGTACCCAAGTTCCTGGCCTCCAATAGGCTCGTGGATACGGCGGATGCTGAGTGCTACGCTTACCGCATGCCACACCTGACGTGGACCACGGTCCTGTCTGCAGTCGCCGCTGCGGCGGAGACTCAGCCCGATGCTGCGAACATCTTGAACAGGGCCAGCGAAACCTACAAGGCCGTTTCTAAACGCCATCTCTTCACGCAGCTCTTTGGCCTCACGACTGCCCTCCTTGTTGGGAACTGGGCGCTGGCAACCGCCGCTGCCGGCCAGACCACATCCGCCGATCTTGCCGCGGACTGCTCCGCGTACGCGTCCATTCCGCTGCCAGCAGAAGCGGGGAAAGCTCCTGTACCCAAAACACCCCCGGCTTGTGCTTCTTACCGCTCCTATCGCGGCATCGGGCGACTGGTAAATTACTCCGAAGCCCGCGCATGTGCATGGCAGGAGCGGCTTGCGCAGAAGGCTGACCTCGGACAAAACCAAGCGGAACCCACTGCATGGATTGTCGGCGGCTCGCTAATCCTCGCCGACATTTATTTCAACGGGGCTGGAGTCAAGCGCGACATCCCGCTCGCCATGCGCTTCGCCTGCGAGTCCGAAGAAGGAATGGCGAAGCTAGCGTTGCCGGACATCGCTAAACTTAACGGTTCACCTCGCGCGAATGGACCTTTCGAATTCTGCGACTACGCCGCGTCGACCTTCACGATGAACTTCTGCAGTAGTTACGCATCCGAAATCGAAGATGACCGCAGAAGTCGTTACTACAACTCGCTGAAATCCTCCATGACTCCGGAGCAACAGACAGCTTTCGAAAAGCTCCTTGCCGCCCAGAACGCATACACAAAAGCACATGCCCTCGAGGTGGATCAAGGCGGCACCATCCGCGGTATACGAACCGTCGGCTCACAGGGTATCCTCAAAGAGTTCTTTCACACGGAGGTAGTTCACTTCGAGCGCAAGAAATGGCCCTCACTTTCTGACGATCAAATCACAATGGCCGATGCCTGGCTGCATCGCGAATACGTGAAGAAACTCCAGCAGTTACGAACGCAGACAAAGGAATCTATCGATCAGGGCGCCGTCACGTCCGGCAATCTTTCCAGCGTGGAAGAAAGGTGGCAGGCCTACTGTGATGCCTGGGTCGCATTTGCGCGTCTCCGCTATCCTGCCGCCGTCGCTCTCATCCGTGCGGAAATTACCCTCGACCGATACCGTCTGCTGAAGACCATCCAGTAAGTGCCGTAAGTGAGCAGTTCGGCGTCAGGTTGATGAAACGGGGTTACCGGGAACTGGCGAGGCCACTTGAACCGAACATCGCCAAGTTGGGCACTGACGCACCACCCTGGAATCCAACGCCCTGCCATTCTCATGCCCAACGCCCACGGCCAGGCTTCGCGCCAAGCTCGCCGCCGAATTGTGATTGAATAAGGACTGGCAGCCTCCGTTGACCCAAGACCCTCCGCGCATCCTCGTGGTCCGGCTCGGCGCGATGGGCGATATCGTCCACGCCTTGCCCGCAGTAGCTTCTCTGAAACAAGGTTTCCCCGGCGCGCACCTCACCTGGGTAATCGAACCACAGTGGGCGCCGTTGCTCGAAGGCAATCCGTTTGTGGATCGCGTGATTCGGTTGCGCCGCCGCGACGCCGCCGGCCTGCTGGCTTCGTGGCGCGAGCTGCGTTCCGCCCGATTCGATTTCGCCGTGGATTTCCAGGGCCTGCTGAAGTCCGCCGTGGTGGCCGCAGCCGCGCGCCCCGAGCGCATTTTTGGCTGGGACCGCAGTCAACTGCGCGAGGCCGCGGCGGGCGTTTTTTACACCGTCCGCGCTTCGAGCGCCTCCGCGCACGTGGTGGATCGCAATCTCGACCTTGCCGCTGCCGCCGGCGCCGCCCGCGCCCTTCGCGTTTTCCCGTTGCCGCCCGGCCGGCCCGAAGGGGCGTTGCCCGATGGCGGTTTCGTCCTCGCCTCGCCCATGGCCGGCTGGCGCGCCAAGCAATGGCCGCTCGAAAACTACCTGGCGCTGGCCGGAATGCTTATGCGCGAGTGCAGCCTTCCGCTGGTGCTCAACGTTCCGCCGGGCGCTCCGCTCGGAACCACGGAAGGCGTTTGGCCGCACGCCTGCGGCCTGCCCGGGTTAATCGATGCCACCCGCCGCGCCGCCGCCGTAGTGGGCGTGGACAGCGGACCTCTGCACCTGGCCGCGGCCCTCGGCAAACTCGGCGTGGCGCTGTTTGGTCCCACCGACCCGGCGCGCAACGGCCCTTATGGCAATTCCCTCCGCGTGCTGCGGTGGCCCGGCGCCGTGACCACTTACAAGCGCTTCGACGCCATCGACGAGAGCATGCGCCGGATCGCGCCCGAGGAAGTGTTCGACTCCCTGCGCGCCGCGCTTGGCTGCGCGGACGGTTCCAGCGGGAGCGTCCCCGATGATTGAGTTTCCGAAACCTTACGCGGATGCCGTGGCGCGGCTGCGCGTGCCATCCGGCTTTCTCATCGTGGTGATCTTTGCCTGGTTGTCCCGTCCTCTGCCGGCGTCCATTGCCTGGGGAGTCCCGGTTTCGCTGTTGGGTCTTCTGCTGCGCGGCTGGGCGGCGGGGTGTTTGGATAAGAATCGGCAGCTTTCCACTGGCGGACCGTACGCCCACACGCGCAACCCGCTCTACCTGGGCACGCTGCTGGTCGCGGCCGGCCTCGCCGTTGCCGCGCGCAGCCTGTGGCTGACGCTGCTATTCGCTTGTGTCTTCGTGTTCGTGTATCTGCCTGTGATCCAACTGGAAGAACAACACCTGCGCCACCTGTTTCCGGAGTACGCATCCTATGCGGCACGGGTGAGAGCGCTGTGGCCGCGTGCGACTCGGGATCCGGGGTCGCCTCCCGCGCCGTTCCGCTTTCGTTTGTACGTTCAGAATCAGGAGTATCAAGCCGGCGCCGGATTTGTCATCGGGCTGCTTTACCTGATCTGGCGGCTGCCGCGGTGAGAAAGAAAGGTCGAGATGAATCTCGACCCTGCGCGCAAGACCGCGCACGCCACGGAAACCTGAAAAAAATCTGAATCCTTCCCGCCCTGCGATGTATCCAACCTGACAAAACCAAACGGCACGGGTCAAAACGGGCCCGAAGGGGAGTGCCGGTGGTGAACTTGACGCGCATGACCGCTCGGAGGGGGTCGGTCATGCGCGAGTTTTAATGGCACGCCGGCGCCATGCCGCCAGCAGCGCCGATCCAATCAGAATCAGCGCCGAGCTCAACCCCGCCCAGATTCCCGCCGCGCCCCATCCAAAGCGAAAGCACAACAGATACGCCACCGGCAGGCCTACGGCCCAATAACCGGCCAGGTGCGCCAGCATGGGCGTGCGGGTGTCGCCGAGGCCGCGCAGCGCTCCAGTAGCCACCACTTGCAGGCCGTCGAACAGTTGGAACAACGCCGCGATGCGCAAGAGCACCGCGCCCATGGCGACCACTGCGGCATCGTTCGTGTAAATGCGGACGATCCAGCGCGGCACCGTTCCCAGCAATACGCCCGCGCCGCCCATAAACAGCGCGCCCAGCAGAATGGCCGTCCAGCCGCGCGTTGCCGCGGCGCGCACGTCGCCGGCGCCCAAAGCCTGGCCCACCCGCACTGCCGCCGCCGAGCTGATGCCCAGCGGCACCATGTAGGTGGTCGATACCACGTTGAGGGCGATGCTGTGCGCCGCCAGCGAAGCTTCATCCAGGTGCGCCGCAAAGACGCTCACCAGCCCGAACACCACACCTTCAAACAGAATCTGCAGCGCCGCCGGCATTCCCAAACCCGCCAGGCGGCGCATGCGGTCGAGTGAAGGCCGCCAGGAAACCGCCAGCAGAATACCGCCCGTGCGCCGCTCGTGCCACGCGATGGCAGCCAGCAGCACCGCCGCCATGTAGCAGCGCGCAATCGTCGTCGACCACCCCGAGCCTTCGAGGCCCATCCGCGGCGCGCCGCAGTGGCCGTACATCAGCAACCAGTTGCCCAGCACGTTGACCACGTTGGCGCTCACTAGCGCGAAGGTGACAGGCTGCACCACGTTGATCGCCTGCAGGTAGCGTCGGAAGGCGGCGTAAAAGAGCAGCGGCGGCAAGCCCCACGCCAGCGCCTTCAGGAACGGATCGAACTGCGCCATCACATCGGGATTGGTTCCAGTGGCGCGGAGCACAGGGATCAGCGACAGAATCGCCAGCGCCAAGAACGGTGCCAGAGCCAGGCTCAGCCAAACGCCGTTGACGAGCGTGCGCCGGCAGTCCGCGGCATCTTCGGCGCCGTGCGCCTGCGCCACCAGCGTATCCATCCCCAGCAGCATTCCGGTACCACAGATGGCGATGGGGTAGAACAGCATCGCGCCCAGGCTGCCGGCCCCCAACGCCACCGGGCCCAGGCGGCCGGCCATGATAGTGTCTTCCACGCCCATCGCCATCCAGCCCAGCTCGGCCAGCGCCAATGGAACGGCCAGGCGCAGCATGGGGGCGAATTCCGCGCGCAAATGAGGTCGAAGGGCCGCCACGCGCTACGCCTTGGGATGAGCCTTGTCGTACACCTTCATCAGGTCGGTGAGCGAAACCTGGGTGTACTTTTGCGTGGTGGAGAGCCGCGCGTGCCCCAGCAGCTCCTGGATGGCGCGGAGGTCGGCGCCGCCGGCCAGCAGATGGGTGGCATAGGCGTGGCGGAAGCCATGTGGGTGGACCGACGGATCGCCGCACAGAGCCGTGGCGTAGAGCTTGACGATGCCGTGAATGCCACGGACCCCCAGGCGGTGGCCGCGATGATTGAGAAACAGCCCGCGCTCGTCGCGCACCACCGGCCGCTCGGCGAGGTACCGCTCGAGCGCTGCGGCGGCTTGGCCGGGCAGCGGCACCTGGCGCTCCTTCTTGCCCTTGCCACGCACGCGGATCCATGTGTCTTGTGCCGCGACGCTGGTGCCCCGCCCTGTCAGAGATCCGCGGTCGAGGTCCTCCAGATTCAAACCCGCCAGCTCGCTTACCCGCACGCCGCAGCCGTAGAGGATCTCGAGCATGGCGCGGTCGCGCGACGGGTGTGGCCGCACCAGTTTTCCAGCGGCCACCGAATCGAGAAGGGTGTTCATCTGCTCCGCCGTCATCACCACCGGCAGTTTCTGCGGAGCCTTGGGAAGCCGCAGCAGGCGGGCCACGTTGATAGGGGCCACGCCCTCGCGCTGCAGGAATTGAAACAGGCCGCGCACCGCCGCCACCTTGCGGCGGATGCTGACCGCTGCCAGTTGCTGCTGGTAAAGCCAGAGCATCCATTCGCGGAGCAGCAGCAGGTCGATGGCTTCAGGTGCCGGCGGCTCCGCGCCCGGCGGGGAAACGAACTCGAGCAATTGCCGCAAGTCGCTCCGGTAGGCGTCCAGTGTGTGGGGCGAGACTGCAGTTCGTGCCAACTCCGCCAGGTAGCGTTCGATCTCGTGCTCGAGCCGGGAGGACATGGTTCAGTCCGCGAGCCGGTCGCGCGGCGCAGACTTTTTGCGCGCGCGCGGCGTCCTAGTCTCTGAGAAGCCGGTTGCTATGATGAAAACCATGAAGCGATGTCTATGCCTGCTGCCGCTGGCCGGCGCGCTGGCCTGCGCGGCGGATCTGGCCAGCGTGCATTCCGTGTACCTGTTGCCCATGGCGCGCGGCATGGACCAGTATCTGGCTAACCAACTCACCAACGAACATGTTTTCCGCGTCGTCACGGATCCCAAGCTGGCTGATGCCGTGTTTACGGACCACATCAGCGAGGCTTTCCAGGCAGAGTTGGAAGACTTCTCGCCGGCGCCCAAGCCGCCAGCGCCGGCCAAACCGGCCAGTGCGGAGGCCGAAGCCAAGCCGGCCAATGAAGCGCCAGCAGCCAAACCGGCCAGTGGGGAGGCCGAAGCCAAGCCGGGCGATGAAGCGCCAGCCAAACCGTCCCGTTCGGATACCAAAGCCAAGCCGGGCGATGAACCACCGCCCTCGGGCCTGATGGCGGATACGGAAAACAAGCTGAGCAACCCCGCAGCCAGCTCCGGGTTCAGCCGTGCGCGCGGTACGGTGTTCCTGGTGGACGCCAAGTCGCGCCAGGTCATCTGGTCCATATATGCGCCGCCGAAGGATTTTGACGGCAAGGAAATGAATCGCACCGCCTCCGATATTGTAAGCCACCTCAAGCGGGACCTAAACCCGAAGAAGTAATCGGCCGGGGGGAAGCGGACCACCCGTTCCGTTTCTGCGTAAATCCGAACCAATCTGAAGCGCGACGAGCCGCACCAGGCGGTGGGCGGCTACACTCAAGGGATCATGTCTGAGACCGGCCGTCTGTTCCTGGAATGCTCTGTCCGCAGACTCATGGAGCTGGCTCCCCGCATTGAAACCTGTCTCGGCAAGCTCACGCCCGAGCAGGTGTGGGCGCGCGGCGGGGAGAACGAAAACGCCATCGGCAACCTGGTGCTGCACCTGTGCGGCAACCTGCGTCAGTGGATCGTCTCCGGCGTCGGCGGGCAGACGGACACGCGCGACCGCGATGGCGAATTCGCTACCCGTGGCGACGTCTCCATCCCCGAGCTGAGCGCCCGCCTGCGCGGCACCGTGGAGGAGGCAACGGCCGTGATCGCGGCGATTGCTCCCGAGCGGCTGGCCGCGCCGTTGCTGGTGCAGGGCTACCGGGTATCCGTGCTGGAGGCCGTCTACCACGTGGTGGAACACTTCTCCATGCACACGGGCCAGATTCTGTTTGCCACCAAAATGCTCACCGGAGCCGATCTCGGTTTCTACCGCCATCTGGCCAGCAGCCGGCCGCACGCGGAAAAGACTCCCTGAACGCGGCGAGCCCGGTTCAGAAGTCCAGCAGGCTGCCTAAATCGGCCGCACGCACCCGCAGCCCGACGTAGAAGGACCCGAAGAGCGCGTAGAGAGCGCTCGCCTGGTCGAAGCGCATTTCGTAGATCAACCGCTTGAACACCAGTGGATCTTCCGCGAACAGATCGACGCCCCATTCCCAATCGTCAAACCCGATCGAGCCGCTGATGATCTGCCGCACTTCGCCCGCGTAGCGCCGGCCGATCAGCCCGTGCTCGGCCATCATGCGCTGGCGGTCCGCCATCGACTCGCGGTACCAGTTGACGGATTCGCCGCGCCGACGGTCCATCGGGTAGAAGCACAAATATTTGGATTCAGGAATCCGCGGCCACAGCCGCGGCGCCATGGCGGCGCGCTGCCGCGCCAGCACTTCCTCGATTCCCGCCTTCCATTCCTCCGAGTTCGGCTCAATGCCCTTCGCCGCCAGGCCGGCGTACACCTTGGCAGTAGATTCGTAGAGGCCCAGTTCCACCACCGACAGATAGGAAGTCGCCGGCTCCAGGTAGTCGCCCAGCCGCAGCCGGGCGAGTTCGATCTCCGCCTGGTTCAGTTCCTCGAAGCTGCGGCGAAAGTGCACGATCATCAAGTCGCCCTTGTGTCCGAGGAGCGAATAGAGCGCGCTTTCGCGGCCATCGGCGTGCGTTTCCATGCGGCCCAAAACCGCGGCGGCTTCGCCTAGAATTTCCGTGCGGCCGCCCGCAGGCAGCGCGCGCCACGCCGCGCGGCGAAACCGCATCATCTGGTGGAGCACGCCCGCCCCTTCGAGCGTGAGCGGCAAAGCGGGCACCGCCGCGACGGCAACCGTTTCAGGAGTCATGCCCTTCATTATGTTCCAAAACGGGTGTGCCATCGCGCGGACCTGCCGACGTGGCCACGCCACCCCGCTGTGCCGGGCGCGCACACGGGCTTTGGGCGCGACTACCCGGCAACAAACGGACTTGGACGCTGGCAAACGGATTGCAACTTCGCAACGCGAGGAGGGCGATTGATGCCGTTGTTCAAGATAACGGGACAGGGCTTATCGGCGATTGCGGTGTCGGTCGCCCTCTTGTGGGGCTGCCTGCTGGGTGCAGGCGCACAGGAACGCCGCGCCATGGCCGCACGAGGACAGGTGATGCGCCAGCTCCGGTTGCTGCAAGAGCGAAACCGGCGGCGGCCGCTTTCCGTGCCGTTCCCCCATCACCATCGCCAACCGCAGCCCATCGCCGCCTAGAGCGCCTTGGCGGGCAACCGCGGCCCGGCCGGGAACGTCTATAATGCATACGGAATGCCTGCCGGACCAAGTCCCGAAGCCATCCCACCGCTTTCTCCCGACCGATCGAGCTCGCGCCCGGCGCGCTTTGGCATCGGCGGCGCGCTGGCCCGGTTGCGCGACCTGGCGCTTTCCGTGCTCATCGCCGTCGTTTTGATCGTCTTCATCTACCAGCCAGTCAAAGTGGAAGGCACCAGCATGGAGCCGGAGCTCACCGATCAGGAGCGCATCTTCATCAACAAATTCACTTACCGCTTCGGGCTGGGCAGTATCGAGCGCGGCGACACGGTGGTCTTTCACTACGACGAGGCCAAGTCCTACATCAAGCGTGTGATCGGCCTGCCCGGGGACCGCGTGCGCATCAACGCCGGCCAGGTGTTCGTCAACGACCGCCCGCTCAAAGAGGACTACGTCCCGGAGCAGTACCGCGACACGATTTCCTGGCCGCCCGGCGCTATTGCACGGGATGAAGTAGTGCCTCCGGACATGTATTTCGTTTTGGGAGATCACCGCTCGCAATCGAGCGATAGCCGCTCCTGGGGCTACGTGCCCCGCCGTAGCATTTACGGCAAAGCTGTTTTCGTTTACTGGCCCCCGGACAAAATCGGACGATTGCGTTAGGGCTCCCGCGACTCCTGTGCGACGTTAATCCCCAATCGCCGAGTGGGCACCTGGGTACTTGCCGTGCGGTTCGGCCCCCCGGTATACTTACATTTTCGCTGAGTGGTTGTATGACGGCGAGAGACGAGTTCGATCCCTTAGCCCCGCAGCGCGAGGCCGCTTTCTTCTACGGCCTGTTCCTCCGCGGGCATGACGTGGAAACACTGCGCCAGGACATCGATGTGCCCCGCTCCATGATCGAGAAGTGGATGAAGGCCAAAGACTTCGAGATCGCGTTCCGGGAGAGCCTGCGCCGCGTCTACAGCTACCGCAAGCAGGTCCTGGCCATTTTCGACGGTCTGGTGCTGAACGAGCAGGACCGCCCCCGGTTGCAATAGCGCCATTGCGGCCAACCGCCCCAACCCCCGGTTCCCACCACGCGGACGTGCTAAGGTTGAGAAATTAGAGAATGAATATTCTTTTCATTGGAGATATTTTTGCTTCTCCAGGGAGGCGGATCGTCGCGGATCATTTTGCCGACATTGTTGAGACCAACACCGTCGATCTGGCCATTGCCAACGCAGAAAATGCGGCCGGCGGATTCGGCATCACGCCGGCGGTGGCCGAGGAACTTTTCGGCATGGGCTTGGACGTGCTCACCAGCGGCAACCACATTTGGGACAAACGCGAAATTTTCGACTATCTGTCTCGCCAGCCGCGGCTGTTGCGCCCTGGCAACTACCCGGAAGGACCGGGATGCGGTATGGTAACCGTACGGGCGCGCAACGGCGTGGAGTGCGCCGTACTGAACCTGCAAGGACGCACGCACATGCCGGCTACGGATTGCCCATTTCGCAAAGCTAGCCAGATGCTGGCGGCCCTCGATCCGGCGATTCGCGTGCGCTTCCTGGACTTCCACGCGGAAGTGACCAGCGAGAAGATGGCCATGGGCTGGTATCTCGACGGCAAGATCTCGGCGGTGATCGGCACCCACACCCATGTCGTCACTGCCGATACCCGTATCCTGCCGGGCGGCACGGCCTACCAGACCGATTGCGGCATGACGGGGCCGCACGATTCGGTGATTGGGGTGGAGACGGGGATTGTCATCCAGCGTTTCTTGACCGCGCTGCCGGTGCGCCTGGAAGCGGCACGCCACGGCGCGGAATTGCACGCGGTGATCGTGGACGTGGACGAGGCCACCGGCAAAGCACGCAGTGCGCGCCGCCACGCCATCGGCGGAGATTGAGCGAATGGATCCCTCCAGCCCGGTAGCCGACCTCACCGCCTTCTTCATCCAGGTGATCGGGTCGCTTCTGTTCGGGCTGGTCTTTCTGTTCCTGTGGCGCCAATCGCGCGCCGTTTACTTCGGCTTGTGGGCGGCGGCGTGGGGGCTGCGTGCCATTGCCACGGTGTTCGGCTTCGAGTTGCTGAGCCACGGCGGGATGGGCTGGCTGGCGCCTTACACCACCTTCGATTTCGCTTTCGCAATTGTCCTGATTGCCGCTGCGCGCGCCGGCTTCGGCACCGGCTTGCGGGAATGGCGCGCGATCCTGCGCCTGATCGCCCTGCTGCCGGTGTTCGTGACAGCGGTGTTCGCCGTGGCGATGTTTTCCCGGCTGGAAGCCTACCATTCGTCGCACGCTCTCCTGCTGGGCTTCATCTATCTGTACCTTTTCCTGCAGCTCCGCCGCCAGGGCGGGCTCGGGTTTCGCATGTTCCGGTTCTCGCTGCTGGTCCTTTCCGCGGCCTTCTTCGAGCATGCCTTCATCTTCCTGTGGATGTACAACCGGGGGAATGCGCCGGACTGGGCCCGTTACCTGCACCATGAGACCTATTATGATTTCGCGCTCCACTGTGTGATGGCTTTTTCGGCCATGGCGATGTGGAGCGAGACGCAAATGGACCGGCTGCGGGGCCTCGTCGCCGAAGTCGAAAGCCTGCGGCGCGAAAACAGCAACCGCACCGACGTGGATGGTCTCACCGGGCTGCTCAACCAGGCGGCGCTGTCGCGGCGCGTAGAACAGCCAGCCCCGCTGGATTGCGTGGTAGCGGTGTGCGACATGGATAGTTTCAAGGAGGTCAACGACCGCTACGGACACCTTGTGGGCGACGAGATCCTTCGCAACGTGGGCAACCTGCTGGGACGATCCATCCGCCATGAGGACGAAGCATATCGCTGGGGCGGCGACGAGTTTGTCATCCTTTTCCTAAACCAGAGTACCGAAGGGGCGGCCAAGCGCATGGCCGAGCTCGAGCAGCGATTGAGCGATTTCCAGGTGCGCGGATTCGGCGTGCTGCCGATTTCCTTCAGTTGGGGCGTTGCCGACGCGCGCGAGCGGCCGCTCCGCGACGCTCTGGATGAAGCCGACCGCGCCATGTACGCCCTGAAACGCAGCCGCGGCGAGCTCACCCGCGAACGCCAGCAGGCGATTTGAACTTCGGGCGGACCCAGTTGGCCCTGACCTCCGTTTGACCCGCCGCGACGCGGTCTCTTATACTGGTGAATCAGCATGTATATTCTTGTTCTTCTGATTCACGTCCTGGTCTGCATCTTTCTCATCATCGTGGTGCTCTTGCAGAGCGGGAAGGCGGCGGACCTGGCCGGGGCCTTCGGCGGCATGGGATCTCAAACGGCGTTTGGTCCGCGCGGTTCCGCCACGTTGTTGTCGAAGGCGACGACAATTTCAGCGGTCTTGTTCATGATCACGTCGCTTTCGCTCTCCATCCTGGCGACGAAGGGCGCAGGCTTGGGAACCACGGTTCTGGAGGGCGGCTCGACCAAGAGCGCTCCGGTCAGGACGCAGGCGCCGGCTCTCCCGCCTCCGGGACAGCTCCCGGGTCAGGCTCCGGCAGCGCCGCCGTCGCAGACCATCCAGATCCCGATCCCGACGCCGACCAAGCAGAACGCCGGGAAGCCGATTCCACTACGGGTCCCAGCTCAGCCGGCGCCGAATAAGAAGTAGCCACACAACGCGGAGGTGGCGGAATTGGCAGACGCACTAGCTTGAGGTGCTAGCGGGAGCAATCTCGTGGGGGTTCAAGTCCCCCTCTCCGCACCAAGACATTCCTTCCGAGGGCATCGGTTTACCGGCCCCATTTTGGCCGGGCTCGCCTGCGGCTGGAAATGGGGCTCTGCAATCAGAACGGGTCGCGGCGATTCAGAATAAACGGGCTCAATGCGCTTGGTCGGAGGCTTTGCATCCATCCCTGCGAAATTCGAACCGCAGCAGCCGTGTGCCCTCGACGTTCTGCCCGGCATCACTCGCCGGTTGAAACTTCCAGCGGCGCGCCGCCTCCAGGGCCACCCTGTCAAAGTATTTGCTCCCTGGGCGCGAGTCGAGTACCGCATCCACCACGGCACCGGACTGGTCGACTGTGACCCTCACCCGGACCGTCACCATGCCCCTAATCGTTCCTAAGATTGATGGAGGAACCTCGGGCACGAAGCGATCGACAACCGCTGCGGCAGGCAGCGTGCCGGCGGAATTGTTTTTCACCGGCGCCGGCGGCGCGGGGCTGGGCGGCGTTTGCGCTTCAGGCGTTTCGGCGGCTTCCGGCGCAGCGACTGGCCCGGCTGCCGGTTCCGCCGCAGCGGTCTCAGGCTTTTCCGGCACCACCGCTTGCTCCGAGGCTACAGGTCGAGGCGCGGTCGCAGAGGGCGAGTTCAACAGCCTGGTACCGGTCAGGATTGCGCCAGCCAGGATCATCCCCCCAAGGATGGCTCCCCCCACTGGCAAAAAATACGGGCTCCGCCGCGCTCGTTCGGGCAGTGACAGCTGCGCGATTGGGACAACCTTCGCCACGTTTGGACTTGCCTGTGGCGCGGCCGAAGCCGGCTGCAACGCAAGAGCAATATCCGCCAAGGAGCAGCGCAATCGCGGGTCCGATCGCAGGGAGCGGCGCGCGATATCGAGGAACGGCGCCTCCAGCGACTCCGGGACGATCGGATCGTTCGTCGCGCTGCCGTCCCAAACGGGCAGCCACTGGGTCAGGACCTGCACCACCGTCATGCCCAGCGACCAAACATCCCCTGCCGGCATTATGCCGGTGTGGCCCTCGGGCGGGCCATTCACGTTCCGTGCCCACAGATCGTCGCCCGACTCTCCGCTTCGCAAGAGGCCGTCGCTTGAGATCTTCACCCGGTCGCCGACAGCCATGATGTTGGTTGGCGTCAGGCAACCATGCACGAAGCCCTCGGCGTGAAGGTACGCCAGAGTCTCCAGTACATCCGTCAGCATTTCGCGTGCCTCTGCCGCCGCCAGCGGCCGGCTCGGGATCACCTGCGAAAGATCTTCTTCGCTCCGCTCCATGACAACGTAGACCAGGCCAACGCCGTCGAGCTGACAAGTTCCGAAATGATAAATGGAAAGCAGCCCGGGGTGCGACAGCCTGGCGGCAAGCTCCCGCCGCAACATCCACACTTGCGCCGCAGCCGAATCGGCCGGCACCAGCTTGATCGCGGCCTTTTGCGGAGTGCCTTCGCCGCATTCCGTAACGAACACGGCGCTGTGTGCGGAGCCGCCCAGGTACTGGCCCAGATGGAATCTACCCTCAACAACGTGGCCTTCCCACTGCTTCCATTCCACTATCGTGATCTCCCCGAGAGTAAACAGATGCGTTTTATTTTGGCTGAGAAGTCCATATTGTCTTCTGGGCGGTCTGAAGTCAATATTGTCTCTGATAGATTCGACGCAATCCGCCCTTCCCGGCGGGCGGCCGGAGTTGTCTTATACCACAAGTAATCAATGACTTGCCGTCTTTCTTTATGGGGATCTTCATTTAGCTCCAGTTCCTGTTCCCGTCGGGCGCCGGCGGCGGCTGGCGAAGCGCCGGTCTCGCGCCGCGCCCGGCATTCACCGTCCGCCGGACGACCGGCAGCCATCGGAGAATGGGGTTATGCCGCGAGTGAGAATGGACAAGTGGCTCTGGGCCGCCCGATTCTTCAAGACGCGCACGCTGGCGGCGCGGGCATGCGAGCTCGGCAGGATTGCGGCCAACGGGCAGGCGGCCAAAGCTGCGCGCGAGGTCCGGGTCGGCGACCTGCTGCACGTGAAGAACGAAAGCGGCGACTTTCAGGTGGAGGTTCTGGCTCTTAGTGAGATGCGCGGCCCGGCGCCGGTTGCCCAGGCGCTCTACCGCGAAACAGAGGCGAGCCGGGAATTGCGGCTAAAGTTGGCCGAAGAGCGCAAAGCGATGCCGCACTTCGAATCGATGCGGGAAGGCAAACCATCGAAACGCGATCGCCGTAAAATCGCCCGCCTGCGGGGTAGAAGCTGACGATCGAATAGCCGGGCCTCCGGGTTGGACGAGTTTTGCTCGAAGCAGGCCCCCGGGCCGGAATCCGGGATTAGCCGCGGTGGCCGGAGCGCTACTCGGATTCCGACTCCGCTTCCGGCGGCTCCCAGGCATCCAACAGTTCCGGGTTCCTGGCGAACCGCTTCAGGACGCGCAGGATTTCGCCCGACCGGAAACCGGCGTGGAGCAGCCGGCGGTAGGCGGCGGCCAGATCCTTGTCCGCTTCGAAGAGGCCCTCGCGCGCAGCGAGGCGGTACTTGCGGCGAATCCAATCCTCGATCAGCGCTGTTTCGTCGACTCCCTGGTACACGTCGCGCACGGTGCGCTCGGCCAGCGCGGGAGCCACGCGGCGGCGGCGCAAATCCTGAACCACGCGCGTGCTTCCCAACTTGTCGCCGGAGAGGCGCGCGTTGGCAAAGGTTTCGGCGAAGCGGCGGTCGTCCAGGTAGCCGAGGTCCTTGAGGCGCGCCACCGCGTGATCCACGTCGCCGGCGCGTTGCGCCCGGCGGCGCAGCTTTTCGCGCAGCTCCCCGGTGGAATACGCCCTTCCTGCGAGCAGCCGCAATGCGTAGGTCCACAGCCGCTCGGCGTCCAAGCGCCGGTCTGCTTTTTCCGCCATGATCGGGGTTCTTATGCGGAGTATACTGAAAATTGGCTCGGATAGAGACGGGTGAGCCGAAGGGAACAGGAGGAACACGATGGATAAGAACGGACTCTCGGCATTCTTGTTGGGCCTGGGAATTGGGGTCGGCATCGGCATGCTGTTCGCTCCCAAGTCCGGGCAGGAAACGCGCGAGTTTCTTCGCAATAAGGCGAACGAAGGCAGCGATCTTCTGAAGCAGCGCAGCTCGGACTTGAAGCAGACCGCAGCTGAGTGGGTGGACAAAAGTAAAGAGGCGCTGAACCGCCAGAAGGACAATCTGGCCGACGCTGTGGAAGCGGGCCGGCAGGCCTATCGCGAAGCGCGCGGGCCGCAGGCGCCCAGCGAGGGGACCGCTTCGTAAGCCGGGCGGCGGGACGGAAGTGACGGCATGACCGACGAGATTTTTCGCTGGATCGTAACCGCGGGCGTGGCGCTGGTCGCAATTGCAGTCGTGCTGCAGGCAGTGGCGGCCATCGCGATTTCCCGCGGCCTGCGCGGCGTGCATGAAAAAATCGCCGGGTTCGTGGCCGGCGCCGCACCCGCCATTGCGCGGCTGGAGCCGATGATCGAGCGCGCCACCGTCTTGATCGACACTGCCACACCGCAGATTGAGAGTGCCGGCGAAACGATTCAGAAAGCCGGCCCGGCGCTGGAGAGAGCGCGCATCACGCTGGACAAAGCCGGCGCCGCCATCGACCGCATCGGACCGCTGATCGACCAGGCCAAAACGGTGCTGTCCAACGCCAACCTGGCGATTGAGGAGAACCGCCCGAAGGTGGCGGAAATCACCGATCAGGCGGCTAAGATTGTACGCACCAGCCGTGAACAAGTGGATCGGCTCGGTGGACTGCTGGAGGATGCCGGCGATCGCGCCCGCGCGCGGTTGGCGCAGATCGACGAAACCGTCACCGAGACGGTCGAGCAGGTGGGCGAAGTGGGCAGCGCGGTGAAGCGCGCGGTAATGCGCCCGGTGCACGAAGCCAACAGCATGGCGGCTGGAATTTCAGCCGCTGTTTCCGCCTTGGTGAAAGGCCGCAAGTATCCCCCCGACATGGCGACCCAAGACGAGGAGATGTTCATCTGAGGGCGCTCAAGGTGCCTCACCTGGCGTGATTGTCCTGCGCCGCGGGCACGAGCCAGGATTGTCTAACTTCTTTGGTCCTAGCCTATCAATAGCGCTACGGCGAAACCAGCAAGGACCAGTTTGACCATCCACCCTAAAGCATGAGCGACAGCAAATTGCAGGAGTTAGTTTCATGAAGAGGGAGTTCGCAATCGTCAAAGGCAAAGGTCCAATCACCCAGATCGCCAGAGCCAATTTGAGAGTCGTGCTGTATGAGGAGAGGTGCAAGCGGGCGCAAACCAAGACAAGCACAGAGCAGGTCAGAAAGGGAAGCAGACTGGCCCAGATGATGGCGTTTGTTTCTCCCTGGCCTCCCCGGTATCGCCAGATTTCGGGATGCTTGTCGTAGCGCTTGTAAAGCCAGTCGCCCATGAACAGCCAATCCGTCATAGACGACGCGATTCCTGACGCCAAAACCGCCAGCGCAATGCGAGTCCAAGGCATACCGCTCGACAAACTCTAACACAAAAAGACGAAGCAAACTCCGCGGCCTTTTAGAAAGGCTCGAGGATTTTCCCGGCTGAATGCTGCAAGAATCGCCGCCGGATGTCGCTGTTCCTTTATGGAGGCGAAACATATGCGGTTTCCGACAATTCTTTTGGCTCTCACGGGCGCCCTGGTTCTGGCGGGATGCGACAGCCCATCCTTGATCTCACTGGATCCGGCGGTGACCGATCAAGAGGCCGTGTTTGACCCGACCCTGCTGGGAACGTGGCAGGCCGGTCAGGAAGGCGATCTCTGCATCTTCCAGCGGAACGGGAGTGGCAACGCCTACACCGTCACCTACGTGAGCGACGGCAGTTCGCGAAAATTCGACGCCCGGCTGTTCCAAGCCGGTCAAGCCTCGCTTCTGGATCTGTCTCCGCATGATTCCGACGACTTCCAGATTCCGGGTCACACTCTGATCCGGATCTGGGCCACGAGCGGAAGCCTGCGCTGGACCTACCTCGATTCTGAGTGGCTCCGGCAGCAGGCCGTGCAAGAGCTGCCGAACCGACCTGGCGACAACAACAAAATGCTGCTCACGGCGGCTGCCGCGCCGCTGCGCGCCTTTCTGGCCAAGTACGCGGCGGACGACAAAGCTCACGGAGATATTGAGGACTGGCAGCGGCTGCAGTAGGCTGGTGGCGCGGGCACTCGGGCTCTCGGTGCAGCGAGCGCCCGCAGAAACGCGAAGACAGTCGCATTCGCGCCGACGCCTGGGGTTCCTGCATTTTCGTAAGAGCTGCGGTAGCGGCGGCAGGAATGTCGCCGGTTCTTGGCGTGCCGCCCGTGCCGGGCAGGATTCATCCTGCCAAACGTCGGCAGGAATGCCGGCGCGGCACACAGGATTGCGTGCGCCGCGCGGACGCTTTCTCGTATCATGAACCTGATGCGAGCCGTCAACCGCCCTGGCTGGTCGCTGACGGCTGGCCGCGGCGATGGATGCTAACACCTCGACGTTCACCTTACTCGAAAAGGCGAAGGCCGGCGACGAGAGGGCCCTCTCGCAGGTATTCGAACAATATCGCCGCCGCCTCGCGGTGCTGGTGCACTTTAAGCTCAGCCCGCATGCCCGCGAGCGATCAGAAGTGGACGACGTGGTGCAGGAGACGTGCCTCCGGGCTTTCCGCGACGTGAACCGCTTCACCTATCAGACGCCGGGAAGTTTTCTGCGCTGGCTTTCCTCGATCGCCGATCACGTGATCGTCGACCGGGTGCGATACCAGAATCGCGACTGCCGCGCGGGGGAAGAGGTGCCGTTCCGCAGCGAAAGCAACCCGCTCGGCCCCGAGCCCGCCGATACGAAGACGCCAAGCCGGTTGCTAGGACAGCAAGAGGCGGTGGATCGGCTGCTGGGACGGCTGAGCGAACTGCCCGAAGACTACCGGCAGGCCATCCTGCTGGCAAAGATCGAGGGCCTCTCGACAGCCGAAATGGCGGAGCGTTTGGGCAAGTCTCGCGAGCAGGTGGCGCTTCTCGTCTACCGGGCTGTGAAGCGCTTCCGCGGGCTGTGCGAGGGCGGTGAGGCGTGATGGACGACGAGCGCGAGCTACGGCTGGCCGAATCGTTCGCAGAGATTCTGGATGGCCGGACGCGTGATCAAGACGTTCCCGAGCTGGCGGGCGAACTGGCGACGCTGGCCGAGATCGATCGCGTGCTCGATCCGGCGGCTCTCCCGGAGCGGCTGTCCGGTCACAAGATCGTCGCCGAAATCGGCTCCGGCGGGATGGGCCGCGTGCTGCTGGCGATCGACGACGCGCTGGGCCGCAAGGTGGCCATCAAGACACTCGCCCCTCGCTACGCGGACAACCCCTCGCTACACGCGCGGTTCATGGCGGAAGCACGCGCCATGGCACGCCTGTCGCATCCCAACATCGTGCGCATTTACAACCTGGGCCCCGCCGAAGAACCGCCGCATTTCGTGATGGAGTTCCTGGAGGGAGCGCCGCTGACGAAGGCTGCCGCGCGCCTGACGTTCGAGCAAAAAGCGGAGCTGATGCACAAGGTGGTGCTGGCGGTCGAATTCCTCCACCAGGGAGGGATGCTGCACCGGGATCTGAAGCCGGCCAACATCCTGGTGGGCGCCGACCTGGAGCCGAAGCTCCTCGATTTCGGACTGGCGCTCGATCTCGGCATGCATGAACGGCTATCGAGAATCGGCGAGACGGCCGGCACGCCCGAGTACTTTTCTCCGGAACAGGCGGGCGGTGCAGAGCGGCTCGACCCGCGCAGCGACGTTTTTTCCCTCGGCGCGGTTCTTTACGAGCTGCTGACGGGCGCGCCGCCGTTTCGCGGCGAGACCATGTCTGAGCTGCTGCGCCGCATTCGCGAAGAAGAACCGGCGCTGCCCCGCCGCCAGGCCCCGGCGATCCCCAAGGGCCTCCAGGACATCTGCTTGCGGGCCTTGGAAAAGAACCCGTCGCACCGCTATGGTTCGGCGCGCGAGATGGCCGACGACTTGCGCCGCTATCTCGCCGGTGAAGCGGTGCTCGCCGAGCCGGTGGCCTACACGCGACTGATTGCCGATAAGGTCGGCGAACATCTGCGCGACCTGGAAACCTGGCGGCGCGACCAGGTGGTCTCGGACTCCGAGTATGAAGGCATCCGCAAACGGTACGACCGCCTGCTGGAGCGCGAGGATGCTTGGATAATGGAAGCGCGCCGCCTCACCCTGCCGCAGGTGAGCCTTTATCTGGGCGCATGGATTCTGGCGGTGGGTACCGCCCTGCTGACGTTTTTCAAGTACTCGGCGATGGCCGGAGCGCCGGCGGTGTTGGTGGCTTGGGCGGCGGCGGCGCCAATGGCGTGGATCGGCATACGCACTTGGAAGCGCGGATACCATCGCGTCGCGATCGCATACCTGCTGGCCTTCTGCGTGGTGCTGCCTGTATCCATGCTGGTCACCATGGAGGAAGCCCGCATCTTCGACGCGCTCACCCGCGGGAGCGCGAACCTGGAACTCTTTCACCGCCTGGGCGTCGACAAACAGGCCACCAACGCGCAGTTGTGGTGGGCGCTCGCGGCCGGGCTGCCCGTCTGCTGGTGGCTGCGGCGTTTCACGCGCGCGCCGGTCTTCTCGCTGATGTTCTCCTCCATCGGCGCGCTACTGTGCCTGGCCACGTTGCTGCGCATGGGCATGCTGGACTGGCTGGACAACGACCCCGGCCGCTTCTACTTCCACCTGATTCCCTGCGCCGCGCTCTTCATGGCTGCCGGGTTCGGCCTGGAACGGCTCGGCCGCCCGGACGACTCGCGCTATTTCTATCCTTTCGCGGTTGCGTTCACCTGGGCTGCGCTGAGCGGTGTGGCCACCTTCCACGAACCCTACGCCAAATGGCTGCAAGCCACCGCGCCATGGACGCGCGGCCAAATCGAGTACCTGTTCATCGCCAACGCCGCAATCTATTTCGTGCTCGACCGAATTTGCGAGCGGCTCCCGTCGCCGCAAGTTCACGTGGTGGGCCGCGCCTTCCGCTTCGTCATTCCCGGGCATGTGATGACGTCGCTGTTCCTGCTGGGCCTCAACGCCAATTCGCACATCGAGCAACGCGTATTCGACTGGCTGCTGCCGGCGGTGGCGTGCGTGTTCGTGTTCGCCAGCATCCCGCGCCAGATGAAGAACTTCTTCGCCTCCGGCCTGCTGTTCTTCGCGATTGGCGTGTTCCGGCTGCAACAAAACGTGTTCCCGGACCGCGCAGGCTGGCCGATTCTGTTGCTGGCGTGCGGCCTGGCCCTGATGGTGGCCGCGGCGAACTACGCGCCGCTGAAGGTCAGCCTGGCAAGGATGATGAAGCGCGTGGGGCGCTGAAACTCTCAGAACAGGTTGACGTCGAGACCTGCGATGAAGTGAATGCCGGGAATGACGAGGTCGCGCAGTTCGCGGTCGTTGGTGAGGAAGAGATCAACCCCGGCGTGCCCGGCACTCGCAAGATGGATGGCATCGGCGGGCGTCACGCGAGAGCTTCCGCGAATCTGGCCATAGCGCTCCGCAGTTTCCGCGGCAAAGGGGATGAGTTCAACTTCGAACGACTCGAACAACTGGCGGATCTTGAGCGCTTCGTCGGCCTGGCCGCGACGGTAGGATCCCACCAGAATCTCACCCAACGTGAACGCGCTCGTCAGGAGCTTGTCGTTCCGCTGCCGCATTTTGCCGTAAATCTCCTCCACTCGATCCGCATACTGCGGATTGTTTTCGAACCAGTACACGAACAACATCGTGTCCCAGTAGATCCGGCTCAACGGTCTTCCTCACGACGATAAAAACTCTCTCGTTCTCCGTGGATGAACTTCTCCCCGCCGCCGAGCTTCGCAAAGGTATCCTTGGCGATGCCGCGAAGGCTCAGGAAGAGCGATTCCTTGTTCGGAGTTGGAGATCCAGAAGCTTGCAGCCTGTAGGTAAAGGTCGCTGTCGTACCGAGGCCGGAAGGGGGTCCTTCAAACTTCTCGAGCACGAGTTGGTTCTCGTTGAGGAACTTCCGGGACCGCAGCACTTGGCAGACGTTCGGGACGCGGTTTCTCAGGCCTAGTTCTTTGTGGATGTCGCCAGCCACGATGCGAACAACGGTCACACCCTTGGCGCGGGCTGTGTCGAGGTGGTGCTGTTTGAGATATTGGCGGATACGGTCCGCATCTTTCAAACTTTCCATAAAACAAGCATAACATAGCATAACAGGACTTACAAGAAGGGTATGGCTTGGGCTTGATCATGCCAACAAGTGCATTGTTTGCTGGGTATTACGACCCGTGTCCCGGTTGCACCCGCTTCACCCACGCCACCACCAGCCGCAGCTCTTCGTAGGTGACATCCGGCGGCAATGTGTCCTTCAAGGTTTTGAGCCGATCGGCACCGAGGCGGCGAATGGCCTCGGCGATCTCGTTGTGGCGGGCTTCTCCTCCCACCCAGTCCATACGGTATTCCACGCGGCCTTCGGCGACTAATCCCACCACTACTTCCACGACGGTGGATAGGCGGCGCCCTCGAATGCGGGCAATCTCTTCGAGCGATTTGCCTTCGGCGAGCAGGGCAGTGGTTTCTTCGGCCGGAGAAGCCTGGCGTTCCTGGCGCTCGGCGCGGGC
Source organism: Bryobacteraceae bacterium (assembly GCA_049698695.1). Taxonomy (GTDB): domain Bacteria; phylum Acidobacteriota; class Terriglobia; order Bryobacterales; family Bryobacteraceae; genus Bog-375. Next base: position 78,353 of record JBAVYH010000121.1, read on the forward strand.
GCCGTTGCGGAAGGCTTCGAGCGCGGCGAAGATTTCGCTGCCATACATCTCGGCCTTGCGCTCGCCGAAACCGAACACGCCCAGCAGCTCGCGCAGGTTCGAGGGGCGCTTCCGGCAAAGGTCTTCGAGCGAGGTGTCAGTGAGTACGACGAAAGCCGACACGCCTGCGCGCTGCGCGGTGCGGAGACGCCACTGCTTGAGAAAGTCGACGAGCGCCCGTTCGGCGGCCAGTTCGGCAGGCGCCATGGGCGCGGCGGCAGCGCGCGCGGGCGGCGCTTCGCGGC
>JBAVYH010000122.1:0-4842 GCA_049698695.1 Bryobacteraceae bacterium
TCGATGCGCTCGCGCGCGGTCAGCTTCCCCGACTGGCGGTGCTTCTCCAGCTTGTCCGCCCCGCCGCCCAGCATTACCGCCTCGCGCCGGCGCTTCAACTCTTCGACTTTCTCTTGCATTGTCGTGGTCATATTTCGAGCTCTCGTATCTTCGCTTAAGTCGTTCCGGGCTTGAGTAGTTCCGGCTTACGATGCCTCTCGATGCCGCCGCGCGGCGCGGCCGGCGCTCAGGCCGGCGATACCGTTACCTTGTGCGTGTGGCCGTTCAGCTTCACGTCGTAAGTAACTGTAGTATTCACGGGGCCTTTTCCGTTTTCCGCCGCCGGAGCCGCGGCCGGCGCCGGCGCTGCCGCCGGATCCTTGCCCAGGTTCTTGGGACCTTTGGCGCGTGCCGGGAAGAACTTCGGCGCCACGCCGGGAAACATCGCGTAGGTAAGCACGTCTTCGTCCGACCCGTTGCAGCCATCGAGCGCCAGCGCCGCCGACCGCAGTTCCTGCCATTCCGGCTTCAGCAGATCCGCCGGGCGGGTGCTGATCGGTTGCTTGTTGGTCTGTTTGGCGGCCTGCTCCACCACGTGACGGTCGCGCCGGCCCAGCGTTTCGCCGTAGTAGCCCAACATCAGGTCGGCGAACTCGCCGGTCAGCACCTTATACCGGCCCATCATCACGTTGAAAACAGCTTGCGTGCCGATGATCTGGCTGGAAGGCGTGACCAGCGGCGGGAAGCCCGCGTCCTCGCGCACCCGCGGCACTTCCTCGAGCACCTCTTTCATGCGGCCGCCCGCCTTCTGCTGCTTGAGCTGGCTTTCCAGGTTGGAAATCATGCCACCGGGAATCTGGCTGTCGAAGATCTCCGTGTCCACGCCGGTAATGTTGGAGAGGAATTCCTTGTAGCGCGGGCGGATCTTGTCGAAGTGGGCCTTGATTGCCAGCAGCCGCTTCTTGTCGACGCGGGTCGAATAGGGCGTGCCTTCCAGCATCTCCATCAGGCTTTCAGTCGGATTGTGGCCGGGACCCAGGCTGAGGGAGCTGATCGAGGTATCGACGCAATCCGCCCCCGCCTCGATGGCCTTCATCAGGCTCACCATGGTGACGCCGGTGGTGGCGTGCACGTGCACGTGGACGCGCGTTTCCTCACCGCAGGCCTGCTTGATGCCCTTGACGAGATCATAGGCCGGCTGCGGTTTCAGCAGGGCGGCCATATCCTTAATGCAGATGGAATCGCAGCCCAACTCCAGCAACCGCTCCGCCATCTCGACGAAACCGGTGATGGTGTGCAGCGGGCTGACGGTGTAGCAGATGGTGCCCTGGGCATGCTTGCCGGCGCGCCGCACCGCCGCCACCGAGCGCCGCAGGTTGCGGATATCGTTCAACGCATCGAACACGCGGAAGACATCCATGCCGTTGGCCGCCGCCTTTTCCACGAAGCGGTCCACCACGGTGTCCTCGTAGTGCCGGTAGCCGAGCAGGTTCTGCCCGCGCAGCAACATCTGTAGGCGCGTGTTGGGCATGAGTTTGCGGAACGTGCGCAGGCGCTCCCAGGGGTCTTCATTGAGGAAACGAATGCAGGCGTCGAAGGTAGCGCCGCCCCAACATTCGGCCGACCAATAGCCCGCTTTGTCGATATCCTCGCAGGCCGGAACCATGTCTTCCATCGCCATCCGCGTGGCCAGCAGACTCTGGTGGCCGTCCCTAAGTACAAGTTCAGTGATATCTATAGCCTTCGTCATGGCATAACCTCAATAACCCTCAGCAGGAGCCGTTCTGGGCCGTCGCAAGAGTGCTAAAAAATACTCTACTCTATTGTCCCTCGAAAGCAGGCGGATTGGCGATAAAAAGATGCAGGGGCCCTAAATCGAAATTGTAAATAGTGTCAGTTGAGTGAGAAGTTGTTAGCCGATTCTGCGCGAGCGGTGAAGCATTTCGCCTTCAATTTTCACACGATGACGAAATTGTCAGCAGAGAGAGTTTGGTGCAAGCAACCTCGCTACCTGGAAACTGTTTCGGCTCGCAACACAAGTCAGCATGCAAACTCCGGGGACTCAGTCTTCGACAAACGACTTGAGCCGGGCCAGCGCCTGATCCCACTGCTCGGAGACGAGGTCGAGATATTGCCTGATTTCTTCCATCGGCGCCGGATCGAATTCAAATAGCTTCTGGCGGCCGGCACGGACGCTGTGCGCGATGCCGGCACGTTCCAGCACGCGCAGATGCTTGGTGATGGCCTGCCGGGTGAGCCTAGAGCCTCCGGTCAACTGGGAAATCGACCAAGGCCGGCCAACGGAGAGCTTCGCGACCAGCGATAGCCGCGTTTCATCCCCCAGCGCGGCGAAGACAGGTGCACGAGCCCTCCGTTTGCCGGCACTACGGCTACGGCTTTGGCGCGACATAGCCTTCAATGTTCTTCATTTGCTCCGTCCAACCGCCATCGTTGCGGCGGAATGCTTCGAGACGGCGATCGCTCGGGATCTTATCGAAGCCGGACTCGGTGAGCAGAAGCAGCGTGCCAGCGACGGTCTTCTCCAGCTTGAATTCGACCAGCGTGGGCGTCTCCTTCGAGTAATCGGTTTTCGGGTCGACGGAATAAGGGTGCCAGGTGAAGGAAAAGAGCCCTTCCGGCTCCATCTTCTGCACCACGGCCTCCCATTTTACGTGCTCATAGCCGGGGTGGGTGATGTGGCCCCGCGAGACCTGGCCCGGGACAAACGGGCCATCCAGTTTCACGCGAAACCACTCGCCAAACTCACGGTGGTCCGTCAGGGCGCGCCAGACCCGCGAGACCGGCGCCTTGAGCTCGATACGCTTTTCGATACGGTCAGCCATCTTGAGCAACCTCCAGGTTGCATATTAACCCGGCTCGGGCAAAAAAGCAACTGTTTGGTTGCATGTTCGGGGGTGCCGGCGGCGCTGAGCGGGAAACCTGATCGCGGAGCTGGCGGGCATCCGTCTGGAGCCCGCTGCGAGCGCATCCGCCGGCGAGTCAAACCATATGGCCCACGAGGGCGGCGCGAGACGATCCTGAAAGACCGGGCGAAAGCCAAGCTATGGCGATACCTGTCGTGCTTTCACGATAAAGCGATCGGGCGCGGCGCCCACGTAATAGAACGGATAACAGGTAACCAGGGTCAGCTCGGGATAACGTCCCGGGGCTAACACGCGGACGTCGTTCGGTTTGACGACCTCAATGCTTTCCACCCGGTAGTCATAATTGCCATCCAGGGTCTGAAACTGGATCTGATCGTTTCTCTCGATTGAGCGGAGACTCCGAAACAGAGTGTCGCGGTGGCCGGCCACGCCAACATTCCCAGCCTGGCCGGGGAGGGCTGTCCCCGGGATGTGGCCCAGGGCCAGGCTGAGCGTGCGTTGGCCGTCTCCCTCGCGAACAATTTCGCCCAGGTGCAGCCGTGGGATCACGAGACGGCCGACTAACCCGTCATGCGGGATGCGCCGCGGTGCATGCGCAGGCGGCGCCATGGGCGGCGCGGGAAGAGTCGATGGCTCGGGTCCTACTCCGCACCAGGCTTCCTCCGCCGCCACCAGCCGCTTCCCTTGATGGACCACATAGTGCGCCAGGGTTGGGGTAGTCCCCCGCAGCCGGCATTCGAAAGCGAAATTCTGCCAGCTTTGGAAGGCGGCAGTGCTCCCATAAGCTCCAGCCCAGATACCAATACCGATCAGGCCGGCGACTAAGAGCAGTTTCTCCACCAGATGCCGGGGCTTAATTACTATCCTGACTCTCGATTGGCTCATAGCGGTAGCTGGTGCGCGTGTGGGCGATCAGCCCGGTGTGACCCGGAGCCGATACGTAGACGCGAATGTGCCGCAGCGCGCTGAGGGTCCCGGGCGGCGGCACGTAGCCGATGGTATAGCGGGAGCGGATCTGCTTTGCGATGCCACTGCATATCGTAGCCAGGTTCGACAAGTCGGTGGGGAAATAGGCTTCTCCTCCGCTGGTCCTGGCGAGTTCCTTCAACAGACCGAGATCCCGATCCGGATCGCCGGGGCTGGACAGCCCGATCGTGTAAATGGTGGCGAGACTCCGCTCCACGCGGTCCATCATCTCCCGGCGCTTGGCGTGGCTGGCGTTGTCGCCGCCGTCGCTGATGACGATGAGGGTTTTCTTGTCGCGCCTTCCCATTTCCAATTGCTCTAGCCCGTCGACGATCGCATCGTTAAGCGCCGTCCTGCCCTCCGGCATCCCGCGCCGGAGCGCGGAGCGCAACTGGTTAATGTTGTCCGAGAAAAGCACGCCGTCCGGCAGCCCGCGTGTCACCCGCTCATTGAAGTTCAGTACGAAAATCTCGTCCTTAGGGTTGCTTTTCGAAATCAGGGTCTCTGCGGCGGCCAGTACCTCGTCGCGTTTCGGTGCCATACTCAGGCTCTCATCCACCAGAATTCCCACCGTGACCGGAACATCATTGTTGGCAAACACCGTGATCGGCTGGCGAAGCCCATTTTCGGTGACGTCGAAATCCGCCTCCTTGAGTCCGTCGATCAATCCGCCCATATGGGTCGTCACCGCCACGTCCAGCAGCACTAGCCGCACGTCGCTGCGGATGGTATAAGGCCGAGGGCCCTCTTGCGGAAGCGCGACCGCGAGGCTCACGAAGAATGATATGGCGCCAGCAAGTCCGAGATTTCGAGCTGCTGGACACCGTTTCATTGACCCTCGCCGTTATCCTTTAACGTACATCGACCGCCTCCATCGCAGCAAGCCAGAGTCTTGTCTAATGCAGGATGAGCCTGAAGGTGAGCCTGTTTCTAACACAGGATGAGCCTGGAGGAGGGTGTGCGCATGCTGGGGGTTGATCATCAGCATGCAGGATGCAGAGGAATTGAGCCT
>JBAVYH010000123.1:0-14555 GCA_049698695.1 Bryobacteraceae bacterium
GTGGCAGGGTCAGCGGCGGGGTCGGCAGGCGCGGCGGCAGGAGGCGCCGGCGCAGGCGCGTTGCCGGTTTCCAGTTGCGAACGGATTTCCCGAATGCGGTTGACCAGGTCGCGCTCCTTTTCCCAGCGGGCGGTCAACTCATTGAGCTGCGCTTCGGTCTTGGCCTTTTTCTCGGCAATCGCGGCCAGCCGCTCGGCGTGATCGGCGCCCGCGGCGGCTTCCCGCTCTAAAATCCGGGCCTGCACGGCGAGATCTTCCAGTGTGCGAATGGCGTCCTCGATGGGCGGGGGCGTGGAGTTTTGACCCAGCGCCAGGCGGGCGCAGGCGGTATCGAGTACGCCGATGGCCTTGTCGGGCAACTGGCGGTCCGGCAGGTAGCGGTGCGAGAGCTTGACGCCGGCCAGCAGTCCTTCGTCCAGGATGCGGACCTTGTGATGTTTTTCGAGAGTGGGGACCGTTCCCCGCAGCATGAGCGCACATTGGGTTTCGGTGGGCTCCTCGACCTTGACCAACTGGAAGCGGCGCGCCAGGGCGGGATCCTTTTCGAAGTACTTCTTATACTCGGACCAGGTGGTGGCGGCCACCGTGCGCAATTCGCCGCGGGCGAGGGCCGGCTTGAGCAGGTTGGCGGCGTCGTTCTGGCCGGCCTGGCCGCCGGCGCCGATCATGGTGTGGGCCTCATCGATAAACAGGATGATGGGCGTAGGCGAAGACTTGACTTCGTTGATCAATCCCTTGAGGCGATTTTCGAATTCGCCCTTGACGCCGGCCCCGGCTTGCAGGAGCGCGAGATCCAGGGTCCGCACGGTGACGTTCTTCAGCACCGGCGGCACGTCGCCGTGCGCGATGCGCAAAGCAAAACCCTCGACCACGGCGGTTTTGCCGACGCCGGCTTCGCCGACCAGGATGGGGTTGTTCTGCCGCCGGCGGGTGAGGATGTCGACCACCTGGCGGATCTCGGAATCGCGCGCCAAAACGGGGTCCACTTTGCCCAGGCGGGCGTTCTCGGTCAGGTTGACGGTGTACTGATCGAGGTTGGGGGTCTTGCCGCCGGCTCCGGGGCGCTTGGCGCCCTCCGGCGCGGCGGCTTCGGCAGCCGCCATTTCCTCGCTCTCCACGGAATTGCCGACGATCGCCAGGAAGTCTTTCTTGAGGGCGTCGGCCGGGACCTTCTGCAGCTCTTTGCTGACTTCCCGCACAATCCGTGCCAGCTCGTCATTGGAGACCAGCGCGAGAATGGTGAAACCGGTGCGGATGCGTGGGGCCGCGAAGTCGATCGAGCCGATGGTCCAGGCCTCGGTGAACATCTTCAGCAGCGACGGGCTCAGTGCCGGCGTGCGTGCGTTGCCGGATTTGAGTTTGTCGAGGCTGCGCGTCAACTCCGCGGACAGGCGCGACTTGTCGACGCCAAATTGCTTCAGAATGACGGCGAAGTCTCCATCGCTCGAATCGAGCAGCTTCATCAAGTAATGCTCGATTTCGACGTCATAGTGCGTCCGCGACAGGCAAAATCCCGCGGATGCCTCCAACGCCAGACGCGCCGAATCGTTCAGTTTCGCGATGAGTGATCGTAGATTGAGTCCCATGCATCCTCCCCTATGCCAGCAGCAGCAGCGTATCCGAGGGCGCGCGATCGAATTCCGGTCCGGACTTCATCCAGGTGAACCAGCCCAATCGCGGACCCGCCAAACCATCTTCGCCCAAATTGCAGCGCGGCACCACGGCGCGCTCGAGGATGAGCTGAACCTCGATCTCCAGATGGGCGCCGCAAACGAATCGCGCCAGTTCGCGCAAGGGTTCGTATGCGCCCCCGCCCGGCAAAAAGCCCAGGTACTGTTCCTGCGTCAGCGGACCCAGTTTCAGGCGGATCCGCGACTGCTGATCCCATATCTCGTCGCCCACCACGGTGCCCACGCCGAGCTGCGAGCTTAACGTCGCGCCGCTGCCCAGATCGCACTGATCGCCCGGCCCGAGCGGCTGCCAGGCGCCCACGAACTGCTCCACCTCCAGGGGAACGCCGAAATAATCCTGGAGCACGCCGCGGACCGCCACCGCGGAACGCGGCTGCAACGACAGCAGCCCAGCGTAGTAAAGCAGCGAATTGTCGCGGACCACCATGCGGTCCTCGAGGCCGGCTGTGCCCAGACCGATCAGCGCCATGAGGTACTTCGAGACGCGGTCTTCGCCGTCGCGCTCGTAAGCCACCGAAGAGCGGTACTTTTCCCATGCGTGGTAGAACAGGGAAATCATCCGGTGGTTGAAGAGGTCGAAGAAGTCGGCCAGCGTGCGATCGCGGGAGCGAACGCGCGACAGGATCAGCTCCGTATAGACGCGCGGCAGCACGCCCATGGGGCCGGTCAGGCCCATGAAGTTCACCGTTACGGCCGGCACACCGCCCCCCCAGTCGATGGAATCGATCTGGCTGGGCGGAAACGCGAGCGTGTTGTTGGCGCGGAAGTGCACCACTTCGCCGCGAGCGGATGCGAAACCGCCGGGCTTCGAGCGCTGATTGAAAATCCGCAGCAACAGGCGCACGGCCTGGAAGAATTCGAAGCGGCCGGGATATTCCTCGATGTCGCGCCGTACTTCGGCCAGCGGGGCGGCCGGCGGCATCAGACCAGGATTTTCTGTCCCGCTCTCGGGGGCCATTCGCGGATCACCTCCTTTCTCTGCCGGGTTCTGGCGGTGAGTTGGGTGAAGCTGTTGAGCGTCGCGTAGAGAGCCAGGAAGTGCTCGATCACGCTGGCAAACAGGTAGACGCCGCTGCCCACGAACTGTTCCTCATCGAGTTCCATCTCGACGCGGGTGCCGCGCGCGAAGGTCACGCCGTTTTCGGCGACGATGGGGGCGAAGCGCGGGCTGCTTTTCAATTCGGTGATTCCTTCGATCATTTTCTGGGCAAACGGGGAATCGGTGAAGTCGTAAAGCCGCAGGATCTGTTGGAGGGCGTCGCGGCCGTCTTCCACCAGCGACAGATGATTGAGCGAGAGATGCGAGACCAGGTGCCACAGCGCCATCTTGGAGGTGGGCGGCCGCAGCGGAAGAGTGGGTTTGGAAAGGGCCACGATGCTCTTGATCGGCGTGCTGCCTTCCAGCTCGAAATCGCCGTCGTCATTGCCGAATGGCAGGCGCGCGGGCAGGTTCCGGTTGGTACACGTGGTGCGCACCGTCAGCGTGTCGACGTCGGGGAAAGCCGTTCGCCCGGAGCGGTCCACCAGCGAGATGTACATGTCCGACGCGTCGTCGTTCAGGCGGTTGGAAGCGCGGCGGTTGGCGATCCAGTAGCACTCGTTCCTGGTGCCGGCGGTTTCCTGGCGGTAGGAGTAAAACGGGCGGTAGGTAACCACCTCGCGGGTTTCGGAATCGATGGAACTGACCTCGTCGACGGAGAAGACCTCGGTGGCGGCAGGGCGCCGGATATCGGGTTTGATCTGGTATTCGTATTTGCGTTGATCGAGCAGGATGGGCTCGGCGGTCTGCGGAAACAGATTCACGATCGGCACGCAGCCGAGGCGAAATGTTTTAGGCGAAACTCCGATCTCCAGGCGCTGCACGCTCTCCTCGTCGCCGGCATTGGAAAACAGGAAGATGAGTTCGGCGCTGCTCTGGAAACCCTCGCCCCACACCGCGTCGAGCCCCGTTACGTCCACGAAAAGGAACTTGCTGGGGAAGGCGAAGAACTCCTGCAGGATTCGATAACCGATGTGCGACCGCAGCGGGTAGGGCGCCATGCCTTCGTCTTCGGCGAATCCGACCGGGCGCAGCGAGGAGGACGGCAGCGTCACGGCCGGGATTTTAAGATTGGCCGGGTTGCGCACCACAATGCGGGTGAGCTTGGAGCAAAGCAGCTCATACAGCGCGTGCACCAGGTTGTTTTCGCCCGTGAGGTGAAAGCGGAGATGATCGAGCTCCAGCTTGGGCAAAGGGGCATCGGCCGGGGAATTCACCACCAGCCGAAGCGCGTAGGCCGCGTCTGGTGCGCGCAGGGGGGGACGCAACTGGCTGGGGCTTGTCCATTGGGCGGCGGCCACGCTCACCGGCCACACGGTGGAGTCGTAGCAGGTGCGGAACTTGCAGGGGACGCCGCCGACGGGGCGGGAATAGAGCACCGTGCCGCCATCGATTTTCAGCCCGGTGGTCAGCTTGCCGCGTTCCGGGTCCAGGTGAAGCTCCACGATCGACATCGACGGAATGGGCCGGATGAAATGCGGGTAGACGATTCCCAGAAAGGCTTCGGTGATCTCGGGGAAATCGTCGTCCAGCTTCAAATGCACGCGTGCAGCCAGAAAGGCGAAGGCCTCGAGCAGACGCTCCACGTGCGGGTCCTCGGATTCCTTGGACTCCTCGAGCATCAGCCGCGCCGCGATTTTCGGGTATTTCTCCGCGAACTGCGCTCCCACCTCGCGCAGGTAAGTCAGCTCGCGTTCGTAATACAGCAGGAGGTCATCCCGCATTCTGAACCTCGTACTGGTTGGTGGTCAATTGCAGCACGGTATCGAAGGAGATATGTTCCGGGGCGGGATCCATCATCAGCAGGGCTTCGATGCGAAAGCGGAAGGTGCGGGTCTTGGCAACCAGCGGCTCAATCGGCACCACCCGCACCCGGGCCAGCCGGGGCTCGAAGAATTTCAAGGCCGACTGCAACTGTTTCGTCAGCTTGGCCTCGGCGGCGGCGGATCCCAGGTTGTACCCGGTGAAGTCCGGCAGGCCATAGACATATACCGAGCGGTTGAGCTCGCGCAGGCCTTCAGACGGCGGAAAGGCCACTTGGCGGCAATTGAGCAGCCATTCGAGGTCGCGGCGCACGGCGTCGCGAAGCGTCCGGACGGACTGCGCGCGCGTGAGGGGCACTTCGCTCGAGCTTCGTGGGTCGGCGTCAATCAGCCGATCGAACACCGACAAAGTGACTGCCGCATCGGCACCGGGTCGGGGCATGGCTTATACGGAGAGCGCTTGAACGGGATCCAGCCGGCAGACGCGCTCGAACAACGCCTGCTTGGCTTTTGCGTCCCCCTGGATCTTCTTGCTGTTCTGCAGCAGGAAAACCAGGGCATGCGCAATCGTCTCGCGATCCTCCCAATCGTCCAGCTTATGCGTATCGACGGCGGCCGCGACATCGTCCAGCAGGAGCTGGGCGATTGGGTCCTTGCCGGCCGCGATACAGATTTGTGCCAGTTGCAGTTTGCGCAGAAAGCGGGCGCGGCCGCTGGGGGCGTGCTCCACTTCGCGTTGCAGGATCTCGACGGCTTTCTGCTGCTGGCCCGCCCGCATTGCCTCCTGGGCCAGCGCCTGCGGATCGACAAACCGCTTCTGCCAGCCGGGCGCGCGCGAATCCTCGGTGGCGGGGCCATGTGGCGCGCCGGGAAGCGGAGGCGCGTCGGAAGGTTCGGCGAGAAGTTCGCGCAGCCATTTCTGCGTTTCGGAATTGGCCGCCGGCGTGTCGTCGGTAAGCGCCGCGTCGAGCAAGTGCGGGAGATCGCGCAGCAGGGTGCGCAGCTCCGACCGGATGGCGACGGCGATCGCGTTGTAATTGTCGCCCAGCGCCGTGCAGGCCTCCACCACGAAGCGTTGCAGGTCGAGCCAGGCTCGGCTGCACGGAAGGGCCATGATCTCTTCTGCCAGGTTCAGCAGATCGGCCCAGCGGTTGCGCGTCGCCAGCGCCTTCACCTGCTGGCGGAGCTCGCTGGGCGGGGCTTCGAGGACTACCGGGTCGGAGGACCCGCGCAACTCGCCCCAGCGGAGCCCTCGCAGCATCAAGTAAGCGGCGGGGCCGAAGGGATCGCGCTTGCGAAGCACCCCGGCGGCCGCTACCACTGCGGCGATGGCTTCACGGCGTTCGGCGGGCTCGGCGGAAACATGAGAGCCAAGGCCAATGGAGGCGCCACCCTCGCCTGTTGCGGCTCCCTCAGTGCCCTCCGCCCCTTCGGCGGATTCCGCGGGAACTTCTTCCACCGGGTCCGGTTCGGTTTCCCGCTTCTTTTGCAGCAGGCTGTGGACCAACTGGCGGACTTCCGTCAAAGCTTCGCTGAGTCTGCCGAGCCCCGGCGCAGCGTCGCCGAATTTCTGTTTGCAGATTTCTTCGAGCTCAGCGACCGTCTTGGCGGCGGCATCGAATTGCTTTTCCTGGTCGACGTAAAAGGCCTTGGGTGTTTCGACGAAGGATTTGTCGAAAATCTCTGGCGCTAGCTTGCCTTCTTTCAGGGCCTTCTCGCGGGCGGCTTTCTGTTCCTTGCTCTGCGCCTGATCCTCAAAACCGACGGTTCGCGACTCCTTGTACTGGATGAAACTATAGCCATCCTTGCACAGCGGAACGCTCTTGACGGCCATGATCGGCAGTTGGATGGACGATATCGCGCCGCCCGTGGAGCCAAGCCAGTCCAACGGAGCCGCACGTTGCTCGAGGTCGCCGTCCTCTACCTCGGGATAGAGGGTGTCCCAAAACTTTTCCAGGAGGTCATGGCACAATCTCAGCCCTTCGCGAAAACCGCGAATGCCCTCCCGCTTGAGCAGAGCTTCGGCGAGCCAAACGGCAAGTTGCAGGTCCTTGCTCTGGGTGGCGATGGCGTCCTGGCAAAGCTTCGAGACCTGGACCCAGTCGGCAACCTTGCGCTCAGTTTGCCAGGCGCCCTGGTTCAGCTCGTCGTCTTCGCGACGGGCTTCCTTGATCTTGTCGTAGACGGGAGCGTAACGGAGGCTCTGACCGGCGGGGTTGTCACCCGCAATGGGATTGAGAATGTCTTCACGCAGTGGCATCGGAAGTGAACTCCAGCGACCGGACCTCCAGCAGCGGAACTTCCTCGCCATCCACGACCAACATCTTTTGCCCTACGGGAAACTCGTGGCCCTCATCGTCGGCAACCCACTCGGTGGTGCGACCCAGCCAAACCGACTCGTCGTCGGACTTCCACGAGAACGGATAGATTGCGGGAATCAGCACCTGCCCGATGTCGGTGCCTTTGAAACTCGGGCCGGTAAGGACAAAAGCGGGAGTCCACAGGGTGTCGCGCAGGACACGGGGAGGGGCGATTTGAACGGAGGCGATGTGCTCAAACGGGATCCACAGATAGGCTCCGGCTGCATACAATTCCAGGCGCGGACCGATTGCCGGGTCCGCGTCGCTGATGGATTGGAACGGTTTCCCATTCAGCGTTCCTGGCGGAGACTTTGGCGCCGGTGCCTGGGGAAACTCCTGCTTCTGAAACATCGAATTGCGGGTCTTTTCGCCGTGCAGGGCCGAATAGTACAGCACTGCGCCGATTTCGGCTTCGGGGCTGCCTTTGGCCAAAATGCCCAACTGCTTCTCCGCGCGGTTGTACTGCCCGGAGAAGCAGAGGAGCTCGAAAAGAAATGTCCGCAGCGCGGTATCCGCAGGATTGTCGCGGAGAAAGGCGCTGAGGGCTTTCTCCGCTTCCCGGACCTTCCCGGCATCGAGAAGTTCCTTGGCTCTCATGTCGGGGCCTAGGATCCGATGGCCTTGGGCGCCGCGTAATCGGCCTTCAATGACGCTAGATCGTAGCCCTTGCTGATCGCCGCGTCGAGCGACCCGTCGTCTTTCTCCGGCTTGTAGGCGACTTCTACAGCCTGGAAAGCGAAACTGACCGATTCGGTGGGGTTCTCGTTGCTGCCAGACAACTGCACCGAAGTGACCAGTACATCCTTCAGGTAAACGCGGAAGTAGTCATCCTGCTTGTCACCGACCGGCTTGTCGTACAAGAGGTAGACATCCTTTAGGATGTCGCCGCTGGCGCAGTGATCGCACAGTAGCGGGGTGGTCTTGTCCAGGACCTTCATGATGGTCAGGTTTGTAAAGTCGGCTCTCCCGGCTTTGGCTTCCTTGCCGGATGCCCCGGCGCCATAAGTGGACGTCTGGGACACGCCCCAACTGAACGAGAGGATGTCGACGTATCCCGTCTTGCTCGTGCTCGGTCCCTCGACACCGTCAATATACAAATATGCGTTTACAGCCACAGATTTCTCCTTTCCTCCGTCTTCAAAGTGAACTCTTCACATACAAAACCGCGGCACGCGACGTTACTTGGCGGGCGCCGGCAGGTCCGCCACAAGGCGCAGCGAAACCGTCAACTCTTCAAGCTGGAAGTGCGGCCGCAGGAAAGCGACAGCCCGGTAGCAACCAGGCTTCCCGGGAATTTCCGTCACATCCACGCGAGCTTCCCGCAACGGACACCTTGCCTTCATCTGGGGCGATGCAGTGTCATCGGGAACGACATACCGGGTGATCCAGCGATTGAGGAAGATCTCGGCGTCGGTGCGCGACATGAAGCTGCCGATCTTGTCGCGCATCATGGCCTTCAGGTAATGCGCGAAGCGCGAGACGGCCATGATATAGGGAATTTGCGTGGACAGGCGGGCATTGGCGTTAGCGGAGTCGGTGTCGTACAGCTTCGGCTTCTGGCAGGACTGCACGCTGAAGAACGCGGCGTAGTCCGTGTCCTTGCAGTGCACCAGCGGCACGAAGCCGAGGTCCGCCAGCTCCTTTTCGCGCCGGTCGGTAATCGTCATCTCGGTGGGGCACTTCATCGCCAGGTCGCCTTCATCGGTGTAGAAGTTGTGGACCGGCAGGCCGGTCACCAGGCCGCCGCCTTCCACGCCGCGCATAGCCACGCACATGCCATACTGCGAGAAGGATTGGGTCATCCGCGATGCGAGGGCGAAAGCCGCATTCATCCACAGGTACTTCGAATGATCGCTTCCGTCCACGTGCTCTTCGTAGTTAAAGTCTTCTACCGGCTTGGTATCTTTGCCGTATGGCAACCGGCCGAGAACGCGCGGCAGGGCGAGCGCCACATAGCGGGAATCTTCCGACTGGCGGAAGCCCTTCCACTTGGCGTACTCGGTGGTGTCCATGATCTTCGCCAGGTCGCGAGGAGCGTCCAGGCTGGTCCAGGACGGCATGTTGAGCATGTCGCAGTTGGCCGCGGTGCAGAACGGCGCATGAGCGGCCGCCGCCACATGGGAAACCTGGTCCAATAATTCGATGTCCTCGGGGTGCCTGCCGAATTCGTAATCCCCCACCAGGGCGCCGAAAGGAGCGCCACCAAAAACGCCGTACTCTTCCTCGTAGACCTTCTTGAACAGGGCGCTTTGGTCGAATTCCGGCGCGCGTTGCAGATCCTTCAGCAATTCCTTCTTGCTGCAGTTGATGACCCGGATCTTGAGCATGGTGCCCGTTTCGCTCTGATCCATCAGGTACTTGACCCCGCGCCAAGTGGCCTCCAGCCTCTGGTACGAGGGGTGATGCATAATCTCGTTCAGTTGGATGGACACCAGGTGGTCGATCTGTGCAATGCGGGCGTTGATCATCATCTCCGCATCGCGCGCAATGGTCATGGAACCCTCCAGGACCTGCGCCACGAACTCTTTCACCAGGTTTTTGCCGCGCTCGCGGGAAGCCGGCTCCGTACCGAAGCGGCCCTCTTCCACGATCTGATCGAGCAGACTCTTCTCCTGAACCTGTTCGCTGGCAGCCACCGCTGCCTGCGCCCCCTTTTTCTCAGCCATTGGAACCGCCTCCCTTTCCCTTTCCAATTTCATCCTTCAGCTTGTCCAGCTTCTCGGTGTTGCCGACACTCTCGAGCAGCAATTCCTCCAGCTTGTCGTTGCCCTGCAAGCTGCCACGGAGATCGGAAAGCCGCGTCCGCAAGTCGAGTAGTTCCTTGAGGGGCTTGACTTGGCGCGCCACATTCTGTGGTTCGAAGTCCTCCAATTTGGCGAACTTCAAGTCGACCTTGAGGTTAGCTGCCTCAGGTTCTTCGCTCAGCTTGTTTTCCACCGAAAAGTTGAGGTGTGGTTTCATTCCCTCCAGGACAGTGTCAAAGTTGTCCGGATTCACCTCCACGAACTTGCGGTCCTTTAGTCTGGGCAGCGGTTGCTCGGGTTGGCCGGTGAAGTCCCCCAGGACTCCGACCACGAAAGGAAGCTCCTTCAATTCAATCGCTCCGCCCACTTCGACGTCGTACGTGATCTGGACGCGTGGGGAGCGCACCCGATCTAACTTATGCTGCGTACTTTCTCTAGCCATGGAACCTCCGGTGAGACACACTATATGCGACGCGGGACCGAACGTCAAGTTTTTTGGGCGATCCCGGTACCAGACCTATCGCGTCGAGATGGTCCTGTACGAAAACTCACACCAGTACCAGGCGGCGCTCCACCAGCTTCCGCATCACCGCGCAACACTGCTGGCGGACCTGGTCCGGGTCGACCCTGACCGCCGCTGCCAGGTCCCGCCCCAGGTCGTTCAGAGTCCGGCTCCCATCACATTTACGCAGGAAATCCGCCACCAACGGATCAAGCGCAAGAGAGCTGGGAAGGCCGCCGGGCCGCCTGAGTTGCATCGAGGAAGGCTTCCACTCCCCGGCCTCCAGCTGCAACTGCTGGTCGATATGCGTATCGGATGGCAGTCGCGGCTTCCAGGCCATCATTTGGTCCATCGAACGATCCGTTTCCAGCCTGTCCTGGTTGGCAAATAACTCCATGACGGACTCGCCAAACGGTTCCGTAAAGTCCAGCTTCAGCACCTCTTCGATGCGGATCCAGTTCTTGCCGGACCTCCGCCGCATGGCCAGAATCCCGCCCTGGACCTCTTCGACGCCCCGGTCGCGGTAATAGGTCATCCAGGCATCGAACCTCTGGTTGGCCGTCAGCGGCGAATACGGCATCATCCTGCCGATGCGTTCCGAAGCGTAAGCGGCGGCCGAACGGGCATAACTGCGGAGCACCCAGGCATCGCAGCCGGTATCTTCCAGCCACTCCGCCAGGCGGTCCCGCCAGGACTGCCCTTTTACCTGGACCCACTCCAAGGTGATCTGCAGGAATCCGCCTTGGTTGAGATAGCGCGGTGCCGCCCGGATGAGCTCCCGGCAGTAACCGTCTAATTCCATGCTGTTTTCGCAATAAATCTGTTCCGCGGAAGGGGTTACGAAGAACGGCGGGTTGCTCATGATGAGGTCGAACGTTCGCCCCTGGACGGGTTCAAAGGTGTCGCCGGTGAGGCAATCGACGTTGGTTACGCCGTTGAGCCAGACGTTGAAGCGGGCAAACTCAGTGGCGCGCGGGTTCAGATCCGTCGCCACCACCTGGCGGCTGTGAGCGGCGGCCAGTACCGCCAGGATCCCGCAGCCGGCGCCCAGGTCCAGAGTTGTCCCCGAAGGCCGCCGGATGGTGAACATCTGCAGCAGGCGCGTTGAGGGATTGGGCCACAGGACCATCCCCGAGGATTCCGGCGATTCCAGCGTGCCGGCTGGATCGGCCGTGAACAAAAAGTCTTCGCACGGCGTCAGCATCACCTTCGGAATGTACCGGCCGCCCTCGCGAGCCAGCATTCCCGTCTCCAGCAGCAACCCAACCACCGGTGCCGGAACCAGCCCTGCGATCGACTGGTCTTCCAGCGGCACGCCCAGGAAGAACCAGCGCAACAGCATGTGCTGGGCGGTAGGCTCGGAAGTGCGCTCCAGCAGCTCCGGCAGGTTGCCGAGGCGGCGCGAAGGCAGGTCGCGCAGCGTCGGGTTCTGCTTGAACTGTTCGTGAGTGAAGCCGGCCTCCTGGAAGAACTCGAGAAGCTGCTTTGGATCCGCGCTGAGGGGAGTGAGCATCGTGCGTCCTCACGACACTGTACCGCAGAATGCGCGGCAGAGACATTTGTAGGAGCCGGGCATGCCCGGCCCGCTGCCCGCATCGCCCGGTCCCAACCCTCTTTCGCAAACTAGTTGGCATCACCGGCAAGTTCTGGTACTGTGAATGCGAATGCGGCGATTGCAACCGGTGATCTGGACGAAGGGCACGTTTCTGACCCCCCAGCACCTGCAACTTCAGGATCGCTTTCTCGAGAACCTGCTCGAGTTCCACCTGGAAAGCCTCTCGTTTCGTCCCTGGGGCTTCGCCGCCCTGCAAATCAGCCGCGAAGCCCTCACTGGCGGCGTGTTCGGCATCGCCAGCGCGTCCGGGCTGCTGCCGGACGGGCTGATCTTCGATATACCCGGGTCCGACAGTGCCCCGCCCCCCAAGGCGTTGGCCGAATGCTTCGACCCGGATCAAACCGCGCTCGACCTCTACCTGGCCGTGCCGCAATACCGCGAGCGGGGTCTGAACGTAGCCTCTTCCACGCGCGATAGCGGCGCCAGGTATCGCGCGGAAATTGAAGTATTCCGCGACGAAAACACCGGCCTGACCGAAAAGCCGGTCCAGGTGGCGCGCAAGAATTTGCGCCTGCTGGCTGAAGGCGAGAATCGCGACGGCTACTCGGCATTGCGCGTGGCCCGCGTCCAGCGCGCCGAAACCGGCACCTTCCAACTGGATCCGAGCTTCGTCCCGCCCCTGGTGGATTTTGCCGCCAACGACCACCTGGTTTCGATCGCTCGCCGCCTGGTGGAAATCCTGACCGCGCGCTCCAGCGCCATCTCCGGCACGCGCCGCCAGAAGAATCAGAGCCTGGCGGATTTCACCGCCGCCGATATCGCCAATTTCTGGCTGCTCTACACGGTCAACACGGCCTTCCCGGTCTTCCGCCACTTGTTCGAGACGCGCCACGGGCATCCCGAAACGCTCTACAACGCGATGCTCTCGCTGGCCGGAGCCCTGTCGACGTTTTCCACCGCGATCCACCCGCGCGACCTGCCAACCTACGATCACGACAACCTGGGCGTCTGCTTCACCGACTTGGACGAGAAGCTGCGTACTTTGCTGGAAACCGTGGTGCCCAGCAACGTGGTGTCGCTGCCGCTGAAGCTGGTCCAGCCAGCCATCTACGCCACCTCGCTCGACAACGAGAAGTACCTGGTGAACACCCGAATGTATCTGGCGGTGAGCGCTGAAACCAGCCAGGCCGAGGTCGTGGGCAAGACGCCGCAACTGGTCAAAGTCTGCTCGGCCAGCCACATCGAGCACCTGGTGCGGCAGGCGCTGCCCGGCGTGGCGCTGACCTATGTGGCGGCGCCGCCCAGCGCCATTCCGGTCAAGCTGAACCACCAGTATTTCAGCCTCAGCCAGTCCGGCCCCGCCTGGGAAGCCGTGCAGCGCGCCCGCAACCTTGCCGCCTATGTCCCCGCTGACCTGCCCAATCCGCAACTGGAGCTGATTATTCTGCTGCCGCAAGCCGCGAAGGGCTAGTGCCGCGTTGGGCTGCAAGGGCTCGAGTTTCGCCGGCCCGTTTGTTCCGCGGCGCTAATGCCGCATCAGCAGGTACACGATGAATCCGCCCACCAGAAACATCAGCAGCGCCAGAATTGCGTACAGCAAGAGGTTTTGAGAGGGCGCTTTAAGAGGCACCTGCGCCGCCGGCATGGGGAACTGTGGAGCCGGCGGCCTCGGCATCGCGGGCTGCGCCATGCCGGGCATCTGCGGCGGATACGCATGCGGCATCGCAGGCATGTTCGCATGCGGCATTCCGGACATGTTGGCTTGCGGCATGCCGGGCATGTTTGCTTGCGGCATGTGGGGCATGTGCGGATACCCGGGCGCCGCCGGCGCGGCGGGATCGCTGGCGCTGGGGATCGATGCCGCCGCCATCATGCGGGTGTACTCGCTCGGTCCTTGCTGCGCACCGGGCGCCTCCATCTGCGGCATGGAGGGGATCGCGAACGCCTGGGTCGCCCCCGCCGGCGCGGCATACTGTGGCGGGGACGGCGGAGCCACCGGCGCTCCCGCTGCGGACGGGAATCCGGACGCCGCCGGCAACACCGGTTCCCGGATTCCGGGGGCCGGAGCCTGGAAGAAGCGCGTGAATTCGCCTCCTTGCGGACGGCTCTCCGGCGCCGGAGCGGGCGATGGCGACGGTGATTGAAACATCTGCGTAAACTCGCCGGACTGCGCCGGAGCCGGCGGCGGAGCCGGCCAGTCCCCTGGCGCCGGCGACGATGGCATGGCAGATTGAAACATCCGCGTGAAGTCTCCAGGGGAACTGGAAGCGGCCGCGGGCGGTGGAGGTGTTACTGGCTCGGCCATTGGGCCGCCCGGAGCCTGAAACAATCGGGTGAATTCTCCGGGCTCCGATGGTGCTGGCGGAGGTGCTGGCGGCGCCGGCCTTGCGGCAACTGGCGGAGGAGCGGGTTTTGCGGCAACCGGCGGCGGTGCGGGTTTTGCGGCAACCGGCGGCGGCGCGGGCGCAGAAGGCGGTGCAATGGGCCGCTGCGGCGCGGGTGCCGGCGAGCGCATTGGCTGCGTGATCTCGGCAGTCGCAAGAGGCGCGGGCGGTACCGGCGCAACGGGAGGCGCCGGAGCCTGAAACAGTCGCGTGAACTCCCCAGGCTCCGATGCCGCCGGCGGGTGTGCTGGCACTGCGGGCCGCTGCGATGCCGCCGGCGGAGGTGCTGGCACTGCGGCAACCGGTGGCGGAGCCGGCGCAGAAGGCGACGGTGCAATCCGACGCTGCGGCGCGGGCGGCATCGGCGATGGGGTTGGCTGCCTGATCTCGGCAGTCACAAGAGGCGCTGGCGATACCGGCGCAGCGGGAGGCGGCGCCTGAAACAGTCGCGTGAACTCCCCAGGCTGCGATGCCGCTGGCGCAGGTGCTGGCGATGCGGCCGGCCGCTGCGGTGTCG
>JBAVYH010000124.1:0-36159 GCA_049698695.1 Bryobacteraceae bacterium
CTGCACCAGTTCGCCGCGTTCTTCAGCGGTGACAACCAGCGCAGCAGCGGGAGCACGGGGCATCGCTCCTATAGTATGAACCAAGACCACCTAAAGGTAAAGCTATCTATGAGACACTATACTAGAAAGAAACTGAAGTGAGCCCCGACTGGGGCGACAGACAGTAGCCCAGCGCGTAAACGTTGGGAATTGGCATCAAACCGCGGAGCCCCGGAACGGGGCGGAAGAAGACTGGCGGCCCGCAGGTGAACCGTGTTGCTCTTACGCCCCGTTCCGGGGCTGGGGGATTTCACTCCCTGGTCCCAGCGTTCACGCGCTGGGCTATTTTCTTTCGGCCTGGCGGGCTGGCCCCGATGTGTCCGTGTGTCCAACTCTTATGTCCTGCACCCTATTCGAGGGGCACGGCGGGCTCTACGCCACCATGTGCAACAGGTCCCGGCCGCAGATCATGCTGGCTTCGAGCTTGTCGCCGGCGGGTCCGCGCCAGTGGGTTTCCAGGCTGAACCAGCCGCGGTAACCATCGCGCCGGAGGGCTGCGATCTGGCCCGTCCAGTCGACACTGCCGGTGCCAAGTTCCACCCACTCGGGGACGTGGTCAACGACGCGGCAGTCCTTGGCGTGCACGTGCGCAATGCGGCCGGCAGGGAGCTTGCCGTAGCCTTCGGGAAACGGCGTTTCGCCGGCGGACAGGGCGTTGGCGGGATCCCAGATGAGTTCCAAACGGGGATGGGTGACTCGGGCGAGCAGGCGCGCCGCTTCCGCGGCGGTGCCGAGGTTGCAGGCGTGCTCGTTTTCGATGCCGATGGTGACGCCGGTGGGTTCGGCCAGCTCGGCGAGGCCGGCCAGCGCCGCCACGATCCGTTCGAAACACGCTTCGGGCCGCACCGTGCGCCAGAAGGAGAACACGCGCACGATGCGCGCGCCGGTGCGGCCGGCGATCTCGAGGGCGCGGCGAGCCAGGCGCGGCTGATCCGCCATGGTGTGCTTGGCGGCGAACATATCCTGCTGGAAGCGGGTATCGACCTCGGGCGCATCCGGCAGCACGCATTTGAACACCGGCGAAGCGATGGAAACGGTGGCGAGGCCATGGTCGCGGAGGATGGCCGCGGCGCGTTCCACTTCCTGGTCCGTCAGGTCGATGATGTTTTTGCCGAACACCATGCGCAGCTCAGCTCCGGTGATGCCGAGTGAAGCCATGGAGCGCGCGGCGATTTCGAGATCCTGGGAAAACTCATCGGTGATGGCGGCTACGGGATAGGGCGGCATCGCAGTCCCATTGTAGTCAAGCGGCTGGCGGGTCGTCCTTCGAGCACCCGACGGGATGGGCTCCGCCTGTGAGCTCAAGTGTGTTTCGCGACGTACAGCAGCAGGCTGAAGATCACCACGGGGATCAGCGCGATCATGGTGTAGAAAAGAATTTTACGCACCCACGGCCGACGGCGCTTTCGCCACTCGTGCAATTCAGGGCGCTCCGCCGCGCCCACCTGGTCCAGATGCGCCAGGTCCCAAGCCATCTCGCGAGCCTTGGCGTAGCGGCTCTTCGGGTCACGCTCCAGCGCACGGTAGATGACCTCCTGCAGCTCGGGCGAAATCTCCGGATTCAGCTCGCGCGGCGGAACCGGGTAGTTGAGCAGGCGGTCATTCATGATGGCGAAAGGATTGTTCCCGGTGAAGGGTGTCTTGCCGGTCACCATCTCGTAGAGCATCACGCCGAGCGCGTAGATATCGCTCCGGCCATCGCCGCGTTTGCCCTTCACCTGCTCGGGGGAAATGTAATCGGGAGTACCCATCACCTGAGAGAGCTTGGCAAAGGTCAAGCGGCGCGATCCCTCCTTGCCGGCGATGCCGAAATCGATCAGCTTGATGCGGTCCGCGTCATCCACCATGATGTTCTCCGGCTTCAGATCGCGATGCACCACACCCTGCGCGTGAATGTAGTCGAGCGCCTCCGCAATGGCGATGGCGATGCGTACGGCGCGGTCGATGGACAGCTTGCCTTGCCCGCTCAGGATCTGCCGCAGCAGCCGCCCATCCACCCACTCCATCACCATGTAGATCGAGCTGCGGTCGGGATCCTCGAAGACCTTCATGACGCCGGGATGATCGAGCGCTTTGCCGATGGCCTGCTCGCGCTGGAAGCGATCGAACAGAACCGGGTCGGCCTCCATCTCGGGATGCGGCACTTTGATGGCGACCGCGCGGCCGTTCCGCAGGTCGACGCCACGGAAGATCGAGGCCATGCCGCTGCGGGCAGCCACGCTGTCGATGCGATAGTGGTCGAGCTGCTCGCCCGGGCGAACGGAACTCATGCGGATTTGGAATGGGTGCCGATCAGGCCAATTTGTAAGGGCGCCCGCGATACATTCCGATGCGCTCCACCTGGCGGACGCGAATGAGCTGCACGCTCACATTATCACCGCCATCCAGCTCGTTTGCAAGGTCGATCAGTTCCTTGGCGGCATCCGGAAGAGCCGCGCGGCGGCTCACCAACTGCGCGATTGCGTCGGCGTTCACGGGCCCGTGCAGGCCGTCGGAGCAGAGCAGGAGGACGTCGCCGGGAATGAGCTGGTAGTCGCGGGTTTCCACGGCCACGATCATGGCCGGGCCCAGCGACCGGCTCAGCACGTGGCGCGTTTCGGCGCTGGAGGCCTCGCCCGCCGTAATCAGGCCCAGCCGCATGTGCTCACCGGCCACCGTGTGATCGCGGGTGAGCGCCTCGGCGTGGCCGTGCCGAATGCGGTAGCAGCGCGAATCCCCGACGTGCGAAACCACCACCCGGTCGTAGCGGAGCGCGCAGGCAACCAGCGTGGTCGCCATGTTAGACCCGCCGGGGCCGTGCGCCAAACCAGTTTCGAACACCCGTGTGTTGGCTTGCTGCACCAGCCGCGGCAGCAGCGAGGAATGCGGAACGCCCGCCGCCGAGCGCCGGAAGTCCAGCAGCAGCGTCTCGACCGCCAGTTTGGAAGCGACTTCTCCATCGTCGCTGCCGCCCACGCCATCCGCCAGTGCGAACAAGAACCCAAGTGTCCGAGCCTCGGCTTCCACCTCAGGCGCGAAGCAGCCCAGATAGTCCTCGTTGTGGTCGCGGACCCGGCCACAATCCGAGGCTTGTGCGAATTCGATTTCCAACATAAAAACAGGTCCGGGCGGAATTGGTTTGCTCCGCCCGGACCGTTTCGCTCCTGTCTAAAACGCGGATCAGGCTTCTGCTCGACTCGTCACGAGCGTAGTGCGGCCGGCTCTTTTGCCGGCGCGTGTGAAGTAAATCCCGCCATAGACCGCCCAGACAGCGGCGATCCCCAGCGCCAGCAGCGGCTCCATCTTGGTGCCGTACCCCATGAAGGGTCCTAACAGATAGAAAATCATGCACGCCAGGTTGGCCACCACGCCGAATATCGGAATCGCCAGATGCCGGATCGGGCTGAACTTCGGGTGTTTGTGGTAGGCCACGAAGCAGGTGATGCAACTCAGCCCATATAGCAGGAAGGTACCGAAGTTGGATGCCAGCGTCACCGTCAGCAGTGAATTGGGCAGCGCCGCCATGGCGTCGTGGGTGGTGTAGCCAAAGCTCGACCAGATACCCTGCGGCAGTGCCTTAATCGTAGCGTCGGTCGGCGCCGAGGCGTCGCCAAATAACATAACCACCGCCACGCAGCCCACGAATGCGGAGATGCCGGCCAACGTCCAGATAGCGCGGTGCGGCGTCAGGTTGCTGGAATGGAGCATACCGAAATGCTCCGGCACTTCCTTGTCTTTGCCCATCGCGTAGGTGACGCGCGCGCCCGTGTTCATGCACGAGAGTGTGGTGCCAATCAGCGCCAAGAAGACGGTGAAGGCCTCCACCAGCATGAGAGTCCTACCGCCGCCCGCGCCGAACGTCGCATTGCCCACGATAATCATCATGTCGCCAATGGGCGCCGCCGAACCCGTCGCGTTTTGCATGGTGTAGCCCGAATTCAGAAAATAGTTCGCAGCGAAGTACTCAAACAGGTAACAGAACAATCCCTGCACCAGCAGCGAGACTATCACGGCGATAGGAACGTCGCGCTTGGCGTTCTTCGCTTCGCCTCCCATGGATGTCACCGATTCGAATCCCACCAGAATCAAGATCGCCACCGTCGCCTGAATGAACGCCCAGCCGACGTTGTGCACGCCCACCACAGACGCGGCGCTGCCGTGCGAAAGGAAGTTGCCCTTGTCGTCTTGCGTAGGATAGGTGACCCGGAAGGGCACCGCCTTGCCGGCCGCATCGAGTTTGGGCTTCGGCACGCCTTGCGCATCGCGGACAGTCGTATCCGTCGCCTGCCCGTTCACCACGGTTTTGGTGGTGGCGAACTCGTAGGTGTACGCATCGCCCGAGGCTGAATCGAACTGCCAGCCGGGCGTGCCGGCCGGATGGCTCGAACGGTAACCCAACGCCAACACCGAGAACACCACGAGCGCCGTAATCTGGATGACATTGATCGCGATATTGACTGATGTCGCGCCTACCACGCCTCGATGGGCAATGTAAGCCACCGCGAACGAGAACACGACCGCCACCGCCATCATGAACAGTGTTCCGGGGTTGGTCGCGCTCATGAAGTTAGGCCACAGCGTGCCGACCAGGTAGCCCACCAGGATGCCCATCACGCCCACCATCACGCCCGGATAGATCCAGTAGTAAAGGTGCGACGCCCAGCCGATGATGAATTTGGCCAGCCGCGCGTAACGCCACACCGCGTCGTGGTTCAGAAACGACTGTTCCGCGAAGTAATACGAGCTGCCGGTTCCGGGATACAGTTTGGCCATTTCCGCATAACAAATGGCGGTCGCCAGGCACAACAAGAGAGCGACCACAATGCCGATCCACATCGCAGGCGACGTGGATCCGGTGGCCGCCTGGATAACGAAGGTGAGCCAGAGAAACGCTCCCGGCGCAATCAGCGCCATCGCGTTGAAGGTCAGGCCCGTCAGGCCCAACGTCGGTTGCATCTTAACTTCGGAGTTGTCTGCCATTGGGTTGCTCCTCTCAGGTGACTGACGCTGCTACTTCTTAGGCCCAAAATAGGCGATCATGCCCAGCAAAATGGTGGGCTGGTTCTTGGACAAGCCGCCGTTGCTGGTTTCAAAGAACGGCTGGCTCGACCAGTCGTCGCGGAACTCCAGACGGCTGGTCAGCCAATCGGAGAGCTTGTATTCGCCGGTGAGCGTGAATTCCTTGACCGTCTGCGCCGTGCCAGTCGAAAAGCCGTTCACATCGTCGAATATCTCGAGGCGACCGGCGACGGCGGCCTTCTTGCCGACTGCGCGCCGCACCGCTCCCGCAATGCCATCCCACTGCGCGGTGCCCGGCCCCACGTTCTTGTTCCGGCCGTAATCGACATTGACGTAGAGGCTGAGGTTTTCGTTGGGGTTCACCTGCAAAACGGAATCGATCAGGTTGCGCCAGCCGGGGCTGTCCTGATCGCGCTCGGGGCCGCCGTACCAAACTTCGGTCCAGGTCACCTTCTTCCACGCGTACGCGCCGTTGAGGCCGATCAACTTACCCTGGTCGCTGGCGTAGATGTTGTTCCAGCCGTTTACCAGTTGCACGCCGCCGGTGAAGTGCGGGCCCACTGGAAACGAGGTGCGGATGCCGAAGTGGTAATACGGAATCGCCCACGCAAACAGCAGCGAGCGCGAGTAGCTCCAGTTGCCGTTGACGTCGATGACCTCGGCGCCCGCCGAGGTGACGAATTCGCCGACGTCCACTTCCACGCCCTTCCACGATTTCGGCTTGAGGTCCACATATGCCTGCTCGATATACTTCAGCCCTTTGGGCGCCTGGTCGGGGGCGTGAATGACGTCGAAGATCTGTCCAAACCCCGCGTCCACATGGAAGCCAATCGGCCCCGGAGCGCGGTCAATGGTGATCTTTCCCATGTTGAAGTGCACCGTGTCGGCGCGCATATCGAAGTTGCGCAGCCCGTTCCAGCCGGAAGCGGGGTCGTTGAAGTTGCCGTCCACGTAGCCATCTAAGAGGAAAGAGAAATCCATGCCCAATTGGTGGTAGGGATTGGGAGTTGCCGGTGCTGCCGGCGCAGTCTGCCCGGCCGGCGCGGGTGCGGTGGTTGTCTGTGCGTCTGACGGCGACGTCTGTGTCTGTGCGTCTGACGGCGAGCCGGTCTGCGCGGCTGCTGTTCCAGCCATCAGACATGTGGCGACAAGTATGGTAGCCCCGTTGTATCGCATCATAATCCTTTCGCCTTAAATAATGGACCAGCGAGCGGAGCTGGGGTAGGTCAAGCCGGCAAGTACGGGGCAGGCTTGTCTCTGGGTGATGGTACAAGTTTTACGACTTTTTGATGCCAGAAGGAAATAGATAATTTCTATCGCCGGGATTACAAAAATTACACAGGCTTCACATCTCAGGCGCTCTGGCTAATCGGTTATGCTGTAACCAGTTGCGTTCTATGCGGCTTGCCGGTTTGCTGTTGCTCGTTGCAGGATGGGCCATCGTTTTGGCGGCCTTTCTGCTGCTGATCGCGACGACGCCCCGGGCGGCTTTCGTTGTCGCGGGCGTCGCAATCGAAATCCTGGGCCTCGGCCTAGTGGCTCGCTCTCACATCTCCGTCCGGGAGGCCAAGCGATGAATCCGCCGCCGGTCCCTTCGGAATCGGCCACAGTCCTGGTGCTGGCCTGCCTGCTGGTGGTTCCTTTGGCGGTTGCGGGTATCGCTCTCGTCAATACCGGACTTGGCCGGTCGCGCAGCGCCTCGCACGCCATGCTCACGTCGCTATGCGCGGTGTCGGTTGCGGCCGCCGCCTATTTTGTCTGCGGCTTTGCTATTCAGGGCTTCGCCGGCAGCCCCGCACACACCATCACGGCAGCCGGCAAACAATGGAATTGGATCGCGGCGCAGCCGCTCTTTCTGCGCGGGCTGCCGCTCGACGCCTCGCCCGCGTGCCTGGTTTTCTGGCTACAACTGTTAAGCGTCGCGCTGGTGGCTGTAATCCCGCTCGGCGCCGGCCTGGACCGCTGGCGGCTGGGCGCCGCGGCGGCGTCCACGGCCTTGCTTGCAGGATTGGTTTATCCGCTGTTCGCCCACTGGGTGTGGGGCGGCGGCTGGCTGGCGCAGATCGGCTTCGTGGATGCTGCCGGCGGCGCGCCGGTGCAAGCGGTGGGCGGCCTCACCGCGCTCGCCATCGCGTGGATTCTGGGACCGCGTCGCGGCAAGTACTCGACCGAGGGCGGCATGCCCGCGGCTATCCCCGGTCACAATGCCGTGCTGGTGCTGTTTGCCTGTTTCCTGGTCTGGACGGGATGGCTGGGTCTTAATGGCGCCGGCGCCATGCTTTTCTGCGGCGCCCCTGTGAGTGCGCTGGTGCGGGTGGAATTGAACACGACGCTTTCCGCCGCCATGGCCGGACTGGCCGCCGCCGGCATCACCCGCGCCCGTTTCGGCCGGCCCGATGCTTCTTTGTGCGCCAACGGCTGGATTGGCGGCCTAGCGGCCTCGAGCGCCGGCTGCCTTTTTCTCACGCCCGCGGTAGCTGCGCTGACGGGCCTGGTGGCCGGCGCATTGGTGGTCTTCACGGTAGAGTGGCTGGATATCTACGGCGAAATCGACGA
Source organism: Bryobacteraceae bacterium (assembly GCA_049698695.1). Taxonomy (GTDB): domain Bacteria; phylum Acidobacteriota; class Terriglobia; order Bryobacterales; family Bryobacteraceae; genus Bog-375. The sequence continues at coordinate 7,594 of JBAVYH010000124.1, forward strand.
CCCGACCGGCTCGGTTTCCGTGCACGCGGTCGGCGGCATCTGGGGTGTGCTGGCGCTCGGCTTTTTTGCCCGCTCCGGCGCGCCGGTGCAGGCGCTTTCTCAAATCGCCGGCGTCGCCACGCTGCTTGGGTTCGTGCTGCCCCTCGCGTACGGCCTGAACTGGCTCCTCGACCGCGTCAGCCCGCAACGCGTGGTGCAAGAAGGGGAACGACAGGGCCTCGATCTGCACGAGCTCGGCGCCGGCGCTTATCCCGAATTCGTAATTCACCGGGAGGACTTCCTGCAGCGGTAGCGCCGCCCGGATCGAAAGATGCTTCGACAATGCCGAGTCCCTTGATTGCCCTCCTCCTGTTCCTGGCTGCGGTGCTCGAAGCCGGCGGCGACGCCCTGGTGCGCAAAGGCTTGCGGGCAACAGCTTTCGCGCGCCTCGGCTTCTTCCTGGCCGGAGCGATCCTCCTGTTTACGTACGGTTACTTCGTCAACACGCCGCCGTGGGATTTTGGCCGGCTGTTGGGCGTTTATTTGGTGTTGTTTTTTCTGGTGGCCCAATCCATCGGTTGGCTGTTTTTCGGCCAGGTTCCGACCGCCGGCACGCTGCTGGGCGGCGCCTTGATTGTCGCCGGCGGCATAGTGGTTTTCGCCCGCGGCTGAAAGGCCGGCCGCGCAATGTTCCGCTCGGCGGGCGAACCGCTCTGCCGCTTGCCGCGCGGGGCCGGTAACTCAGGCTGATGCTATAATTTGATCTTGTGCGCTTTCTGGGAACGCCGCGCGCGCCGTCACACGTCTGGAACGGGGAATATCGCTTTGCGATATCCCGGTTGGTCCAGAAGGATTTCAAGGTTCGATACCGGAATATGTCCCTCGGGGTTTTCTGGTCGCTGTTGAATCCTCTGGTCATGATGAGCGTGATGACGTTTGTCTTCACCAGGATTTTCGCCAACCACACCATCCCGCACTTTGCCGTTTTTGTGCTTTGCGGTTTGGTGCCCTATAACTTCTTCACCGTCGCTTGGATGACAGGTACGTCGTCCGTGACCGATAACGTAGCTCTGATCAAGCGCGTCCCCGTGCCGCGCGAGATCATTCCGCTGGCGGCGGTTCTGTCGACCTGCGTGCATCTTGCGATTCAGATTTGCTTGCTGTTGGTGCTGGTCTTCGCGTTCGGTGGCAGGCCGAATCGTTACTGGGGATGGCTGCCCTTCGTATGGGGAATGGAAGTCATATTCGTCTATGGGCTGTCGCTGATCACGGCTTCGCTAAACGTCTTCATTCGCGATATTCGCTATGCGGTGGAATCGATCAACCTGATCCTCTTGTGGTTGGTGCCGGTGTTCTACGACTTTTCGGTCATCCCGCGTGCTTACCGCGAGGTTTACCGGCTGAATCCGGTGGCAGCGCTGGTGTTGGCGATGCGGAATATCCTGCTGGATGGGATTGCGCCGCCATCGTCTTTGCTGATGAAGTTGAGCCTCTCGTCTATCCTCGTCTTGGGCATCGGTTTCCTGATCTTCAGAAGGACAAAGCCGGCGTTTTTCGACTACCTCTGAGAGTGGCATGACGGCGATCGAATTTCACGGCGTTTCAAAATCGTTTGCCCGGCATGGGGGACGGCTGTTGATGCGGCACCGTCTTATGCGGATCTTGCAGCGCACACAAAGAGAGCGCTTTTTCGCACTGAAGGACATTTCCTTTGAAGTTCCGGAAGGCGGCGGGTTGGCGGTGATTGGCCCGAATGGCGCGGGGAAAAGCACGGTACTGAGTCTGCTTGCCGGACTGGCCGAGCCCGACAGCGGGACCATTCGGGTTCGTGGGCGGGTTGCGCCGCTGCTAGAGCTGGGCTCCGGTTTCCACCCGGATCTGACGGGCGCGGAGAACGTATTTGTCAATGCGGCGTTGCTGGGATTGAGTCACCGGCGGACGTCCGAACTCTATGAGGAGATCGTAGAGTTTGCCGGGATCCGGGAATTCATGAGAGAGCCGCTGCGCACCTACTCCGCAGGCATGATCATGCGCCTGGGATTTTCAGTGGCGATCCATATGGATCCGGAAATATTACTGATCGACGAACTGCTGGCCGTCGGCGACCGGGCGTTTCAGGAGAAATGCAAAGAGCGCGTCCGCAGCTTCCGGAGAACCGGGAAGACTTTTGTTTGTGTTTCTCACGCCGCGGGCATGCTGGATGAGCTCTGCAACCAGGCAATCTGGCTGGACCATGGTCAAATGGTGATGAGCGGCAAATTGCCGGATGTCGTAGATGCGTACGAAGGTCGCCGCCCGGTTGCCAGCACACCGACGACGCCGGCGGTCAGCGGCCATCCATAATGGCGGTCGCCTTCCGGCCCTGACCTCCTGTGACGGCGCCGTCCGGCCACGTGCCGGGCTTGCGTCAGTTCACGGTAATACTCACGGTCTGCGAACCGGTATCGGGCGTGGTGTCGCTGTCGGTAGCCGTGACCGTGATGTTGTGCGAACCGGGAGCGAGCGTTCCGGTGTTCAACTGGAAATAGTAACCGACATTGGGGCACTCAGGGCGGCCCGGATACGCAGAGCAGACATCCGGCCGGCTGAGGCCATAGGTTGGGGCCCCCACCGGATTGCCGTCGACGAGCACCTGCATGGTGTTGATCGCGGTGCCTACTGAAACTTTGTTGTCGATGGCCCAGCCAACTACAGTGATGGTGCCGGAAACGGAGGCGCCGGCGGTGGGAGAATCGATCACCACGCTGGGCGGCCCGGTGGGCACGTTGACGGCGACATTGGCCGAGCCCGTGAGCGGGGTTGCATCGCTATTGGTAGCCGTGACCGTAATGGTGTGCGAACCGGGCGTGAGCGTTGCCGTGTTCAACTGGAAAAAGTACCCAACATTGGGGCACCCAGGGCGGCCCGGATAAGCGGTGCAGACATCAGGCCGGCCGAGGCCGTAGGTTGCGGTTCCAACCGCGGTGCCGTCGACGAGCACCTGGATGGTGTTGATCGCGGTGCCTACCGCGGCCTTATTGTCGATGGCCCAGCCAACCACGGTGATGGTGCCGGAAACCGACGCACCGGCGGTGGGAGAATCGATGACCACGCTGGGCGGCGCGGCGGACGCGCCCACGGTGACAGCCACGCTGGCCGAGCCAGTGAGCGGGGTTGCATCGCTATTGGTGGCCGAGACGGTAATGCTGTGCGAGCCCGGCGTGAGCGTTCCCGTATTCAACTGATACGAGTACCCAACATTGGGGCACCCGGCACGGCCCGGATATGCAGTGCAGACGTCCGGCCGGCTAAGGCCATAGGTCGCGGTTCCAACCGAAGTCCCGTCGACGAGCACCTGCACGGTCTTGATCGCAGTTCCGACTGCAGCCGTGTTGTCTATGGCCCAACCAACTACCGTGATGGTGCCGGAAACGGACGCACCGGCGGTGGGGGAATCGATCACCACGCTGGGGGGCCCGGCAGGCGCGCCCACGGTGACAGCAACATTGGCCGAGCCGGTGAGCGGGGTTGCATCGCTATTGGTAGCCGTGACCGTAATGGTGTGCGAACCGGGCGTGAGCGTACCCGTATTCAACTGATACGAGTACCCAACATTGGGGCACCCAGGGCGGTTCGGATAGGCCGCGCAAACATCCGGCCGGCTGATGCCGTAAGTTGCGGATCCGACCGCATTGCCGTCCACCAGCACCTGGATAGTGTTGATCGCAGTTCCTACCGCGGCCTTATTGTCGATGGTCCAACCGACCACCGTGATGGTGCCGGAAACCGAGGCGCCGGCCGTAGGCGAATCGATCACCACGCTGGGCGGCCCGACGGATGCGCTCAGGTTTACAGTGGTATTGACCGAGCCCGTGAGCGGGATTGCATCACTATTGGTGGCCAAGACGGTAATGGTGTGCGAGCCCGGCGTGAGCGTCCCCGTATTCAACTGATACGAGTATCCAACGTTGGGGCACCCGGCACGGCCCGGATACGCAGTGCAGACATCGGTCCGACTGATGCCATAAGTTGCGGTTCCAACCGGATTGCCGTCGACGAGCACCTGCACGTTGGCGATCGCAGTTCCCACCGCAGCTGTGTTATCGATGGCCCAACCGACCACCGTGATGCTGCCGGAAACGGACGCGCCGGCGGTGGGCGAATCGATCACCACGCTCGGAGGCGAAAGAGTGGATATCTGTATTTTGGCGACGAACCCGCCGTAACCGCCTGGGTTCGCCGCCTCGAGCGGAGCCACTGTGGGGAATCCGTACGACAAGGTCTGTCCAGCCAGGTAGATGTTTCCCAACGTGTCGATGGCAATGGCGTTGGCAGCATCGGAGCTGGCGCCACCCAAATAGGTGCTGAAGAGCAGGCTCGCTCCACCGGGCGCTACCGCCGCGACAAACGCGTCGTAAGCCCCGGCGTTAGCTGCCTGTATAGCGTCTACGACCGGAAAATCCGTGGAGGCAGTGTACCCGGCGATGTATGCTGCTCCCGACGGGCTCACCGCGATGGCGTTTCCATAGTCCACGCTGGAGCCACCAAGGTAACTGCTATATACGATCGCGGAGCCGGAAGAGTTTAGCTCGGTGACGAAGGCATCCGAACTGCCGGCCAAGCCCGCCTGAAAAGGATTGACCAGGGGGAAGTCGATTGACGAGGTAGTGCCGGTGACGTAAGCGTCACCGATGCTGTCGACGGCAATGGCATTACCCATTTCGGGCTGCATCGTCGTCCCGCCGCTGCCGCCGAGATAGGTCGAATACACAAGGCTTGAGCCGGTGGTATTGAACTTAGCCACAAACGCGTCCTGGCCTCCTGCATTGTGCGCCTGCACGCCGCCCACCACGGGAAAGTTCAGGGAAGTAGTACCTCCGGTGATGTAAGCGCTGCCGAAAGAATCCACCGCTACTCCGTTGCCGGAATCGGTCAGGCTCCCGCCCAGATAGGTTCCGTAGATCAGGCTCCCGGTGGAACTGAGCTTCACCAAAAACGCATTCTGGGTGCCCTGATTAGCCGCCTGGTAGGCGTTCAACCTGGGGAAATCCGCCGAACTGGTGCTTCCCGTTACATAGATGTTTCCGGCCGTATCGAGCGCCACGCCGTTACCGCTCTCCTGCGAGCTTCCACCGAGGAAAGTGCTGAATATCAGCCCGTTGCCGGCGGCATTGAGCTTGGTGACAAAGGCGTCGCTCGTTCCGTGAAGCGTTGCTTGAAACGCGTTCAAGGTTGGAAAGCCCGATGACTGAGTGGAACCTGTGACCACGGCGCACCCTGACGAATCCACTGCTAAGCCGGCAGCGCGGTCACTATACGCCCCGCCCAGATAAGTGGAATAGAGTAACGCGGTTCCGGCCGGATTCAACTTGACCACGAACGCCTCTACCCCGCCGCGATTGGAAGATTGGAAGGCATCCTCCACCGGAAAATCGACAGAGTCCGTCCAACCGGCCAGATAGATATTGCCGCTCGCATCCAGTGCTATAGCCGAGACTGAATCATCGGCGCTTCCGCCCAGGTATGAAGAATAGGTCAACGTGGGATCTATGATCAGAGGCTTATTGTGGTCATACGTCTCAACCAGGAAACCGATCTCGGCGGGGCCGGTCGAGACATAGGCCCCGTGAACCTCAGTGTCCCCCTCGAAAAAATGCTGGTACAACCGCGGGTGAAGCTGCCGCAGTTCGCCGCCGGGCGTCTGAACGATCAAGTCTCCATCGGCTGAAACGGTGACCGCCTCACGAGGGGCGAAGGACACACGTATCGCCGACGGATCCGAACCGGGCGCCACGATGAAGTCGTATTCGAGGCGGCTGGGATTGCCGTAGTACGCCACGTCTATTCCGGGGTATACCTGGTGGTAGACGAGGCGCGCATAGGTGGGCACGTCGGTATGCCAAGTCTGGCCACGCAAGTAATGGCTGGGACTGTCGAGAGGCTCCAACAATTCAGCTTTGGCCGCGGGGTTGGCGCCCTCCAGGCGCATCTGGAAGACACCCCCGAAACGAAGCGTCAAGCTGGTTGCATTCACGAGCGCCGCGTAACCGGCGCCTCTGGCCAGAAAACCAACACCCGCACCGGCTTGCCCCACATTCCGCTCAAAGCGCAAGGGCAAACCAAGCAGTTGCTGCACCATTCGGGGGTGGAGGGGCTGGGAGGCGGAAACACCCGCGCAAAGAAGAAACCAGGGCAAGATTGTTCGCGCAGGATGCTTGGCCGTCATACCTACTCTGAGATCGGCTGGTGCCGCGCGAAGGTTTAGTCGAAAAAGGTGCGGGCGAATCGAGTGCAAATTCACCGGCGCGTGAAATGGCCGGTACCGATTCAGGGCGCCTCTCTTTGTATTCTCAAAGCCGAAAAGGCGGAGGTGCGCAACTCCCGAGGCACGGGCGGAATGTTCCTCTCGCCGCACACGGGAAAGCTGTCACAACGCAGCGAGCTGCCGGCGGGCACGAGCACGCGAAATCATTATGTCCACGAGCCGCGGAGAGGATCCCGGTGTTTTTCCGTAAGACCTTGTGGCCACTGCTTAGGCGTTTGGAATCTACCCAGGTGAGGATGTTTGCGGAGACACCGGGGAGCGTTGCGAGCAGCGTTACTTTTCACTTCAAATTATTGATTTCATGTTTTTTGTAAACAGACGAACGAAGGAAAGGTGTTGCCGGAAGCGAATTCTGCCGATATTAGATCCGGAGATCGAACAAGGACTGGATATGTCTCCATTTTGGATATGTTTTGGTGGCGATGCCGCACCCAGATGCGAGCGCAATTTACCGCAGTGCGGTACGAATGAAAGCCACGCCGCTGGCTGCGGCATGCGCGCAGCGGCGATGGACCGGAAGAAAAATAAGAATACTTTTGTTCTTGCATCACTGTAATACAGTTGAGCCTCGCCTCGGCGTTCAGCCGGAACTCATGGGGCTCACAATGGCGGAAGCTTGTCCGGGTACGCCGCACATGCACTGGTTCGTACTTACGGTGAAGCCACGCCACGAAAAGGCGGTCGCTGAGCGTCTTGCTGCCAGGGCGCTCGAATCTTACGCACCGCTTTATCGCGACCGGCGGCGTTGGTCCGATCGCGTCCAGACCGTGGAACTGCCCCTTTTCCCAAGATACGTTTTCTGCCGGTTCTGCTTCGCGGACCGGCTGAAAGTGCTGAGCATGCCCAGCGTGCAGTCGGTGGTCGGATTTGGCGGCGAGCCGGCTCCCGTTCGCGACGAGGAGATCGATGCGATTAAAACGCTGGTCGGCTCCGGCCTGGCGGTGGCCCCGTGGCCTTATGTTCGCGTCGGGCAGCGGGTGCGAATTTGCGAGGGTCCGCTGTCGGGACTGGAAGGAATTCTGGTCCGCGAAAAATCGGAGTACCGCGTAGTCATCAATGTGGAATTGTTGCAGCGCGGGGTCGCGGTTGAGATCGATCGCGACGCCGTGGGGGTGATCGACCGCGCGCGCGGTTGTAGCCAGCCTGTACTGATACGCGGGCGGACCTGAGTGTAGCGCCGCCATTCGCGGCGATGTCTTAGAGAAGCGGCAGCGGGTGAAGCCTGATGATGGCATTTTGGGGCGCGGCTGAAGCCGTGCCCTGGTACAAGACAGCGCGATTGGGGGCCAGGGCGAAACACCGCCGAACGCTCGGGAATGTACAAACTCGATAGGCAGGTTGAAGCCTGCGCTGCGCCGACATTCGCGGCGACGCCAGCAGCAGCAGAGAGCTGCGTTCATCGAAAAGATGTCGAGGGGAATCTCGACACGGCAGGCAGGACTGTCCGCGCCCCGCTTGCAAACCGAACAGCGAGAAATGCGGGCCTGGGAATGCAGATGTCCCGAGTGCGGAGAAATCGGATTGTAATTTTCCGGCTCACGCAGGCCGAGTACGACCGCCTGAAGCTGGCGTGCGCTGCGGCCGGGGCGCGCACGCTCTCCGACTACACGCGCTCCGAGCTATTGCATGCCAGCGCGACCGACTCGCAAGGCTTGACCAATCTGGAAAGGTTTCGCGCCATCGACGAAAAGCTCAGCGATCTGAAGACAATCGTCAACCGCGTTTCCGAACGGGTGGCGCCGGAGGCGCCGCGAATCGAAGATGCCGCACCGGACAAATGAAACGATGCAGCAGTTGCGTTGGCTTCGCCCGGTGATCGCGGCGTGGCTCTTTTTGGCGGCGGCGTGCGCGCAGACCATTCCTTCCGTGCCACCGCCGGAGAGGCAGACGCAGCCCGCCGCCGAAAACGCCGGGCCGGACCGGGGTTCGGCGTACGTCGCCGTGGATAGTTGGATCTACGACGCGCTGGACCGGCTGGCCGCGTTCGGCCTCATTCCCTCGCAGATCAGCGGCCTGCGCCCCTGGACCCGCGCGGAATGCCGCCGCCAAGCTCTCGAAGCCGAGGAGCAGCTCCGGAAATCGCTGGGCGAATACGCTGGGCGCCCGGCGACCGATGAATTGTCCGAACTCGGGGTGGAAGCCACCGGCCTGGTTTCCGCCCTCCGCAGCGAGTTGGACTCGGCCGGGCCAGCCGGATCTTCCATCACCCTTCAGTCCGTCTACACGCGCAACGGGGTGATTGCCGGGCCGGCGCTCAACGATAGCTTCCACTTCGGGCAGACGTGGACCGGAGACAATGGCCGCCCCTTCGGGCGCGGTTGGAATTCCTATACCGGCTTCACTGCCAGCGCCGAATCGGGCCGATTCTTCGCTTACGTGAACGGGGAGTACCAACGCGCGCCGGGAAGCGACCCGTACTCCCTGGCGGTCCGGCAGGCCATTTCCACGATGGACAGCGTTCCCCTCCAACCCGCCGTGGCGCGATCCGATACCAGCCGCTTCCGCACCATCGAAGCCTATGCCGGGTTCCGCTTAGGGGACCTGGAGTTCTCGATCGGGAAGCAGGCTCTCTGGTGGGGACCGACTTACGATGCGCCGCTCTCGTTTTCCACTAATGCCGAGCCGACGAAGAACCTGCGGATCTCGACAGTGCACCCCTTGCGCTTGAGGTTCCTGGGAGAAGTCCGCGCCGAGTTTATCATCGGCAAGCTCGGTGGGCAGCAGTATACCTGGCGCCCCTGGTTCAACGCGCAGAAGCTGTCTTTCAAGCTCACCGACAACCTCGAGATGGGCTTCACCCGCTGGTCCATATTCTGGGGCGTAGGGCATCCGATCACGCTGGGCAGCTTCATCGACAATTTCATCTCCACTACCAGCCCGGCCGGCGCCGCCGGCGTTGGCGCCAACGATCCCGGCGACCGCAAGGGCGGATTCGATTTCCGCTATCGGATCCCCGGCTTACGCAACTGGCTCACGCTGTACAGCGACTCTTATTGCGATGACGACCCTTCGCCGCTGGCCTCGCCGCGCCGCTCCGCGATCAACCCGGGAGTCTACCTGGCGCGCGTGCCGGGAATCGCCCACCTGGATTTTCGCGTGGAGGCGCCTTCCACCACGCTGCTGGGGCTCGACAACGCGATCAACTACGACAACGATCAGTACCTGAGCGGCAACACCAACTACGGCAACCTAGTGGGCAGTTGGGTCGGCCGCGATGGGCGTGCGGAAGAGGCTTGGGCCACGTACCGGTTCTCGCCGCGGAACAAACTCGAGCTGGGCTTTCGCCAACTGAAGGGCAGCGCGAAGCTGATCCCCGGCGGGACCACTCAGTCCGACGGCTCACTGGAAAGTTCGTATATGTTGTCGCGGGGCTGGTCTGCCGATGTCTTTGTGCAGTACGAGAAGTTTTACGTTCCGCTCCTCGGTCCGCGCCGCAACAACCTCAGCGGCTGGCTGCAACTGACCTGGGAGCCGAACCTGCAGATTCTACGAAAGGGAACTGAGCAGAAGTGACGCAACGAATCGCGATCTTGACGTGGCGCGCGCGGCGGCGTGATGGACAGCCTCGGGCAGCCGGCGGGCTGTTGCCGGGCGTTCTTCCAGCGCGGCACGCCGGCCCGGCGCTCTTTCTTTTCGCCCTCGCGCTGGTGTTCGCCGGCCCCGGATCCGCCCAAGATACAGGCGCTAACCAGGACAGCGGAACTGCCCAGGACACCGGTGGCGCACAGGTGCCTGGCGTCACGCCGGCGCAGGACAACCAGTGCACCGGCCCCCTCGCTTCTTTGCTTCCCGAATGCCAGGCCGCCAACACTAACTCCATCGACGTCCCGACACTCTCGCGCGCGGTGCGAGGCGCACGGTCCACCCGCATGCCGACGCCCAGCCCCACTATGCGCTCCGGCTCGGCCGGCAGCCCAGCCGAAGGCACCCAGCCCACTCCCGAGATGCCGCATAGCGCGGCTCCGAGCGCCGAAGCGCCCACTGATTTCCAGCGCTTCGTTGCCTCCTCTGTGGGCAAGGTCCTGCCCATCTTCGGCGCTGACCCCTTTGACCGGGTGCCCTCCACCTTTGCGCCGCTCGATGGCGTCCCCGTCACCGCCGATTATGTTGTCGGCCCCGGCGACGAGATCCTGCTCCGCCTCTGGGGCCAGGTGAATCTGGATCTCGACCTCACCGTGGACCGCGCGGGCGCCGTCTTCGTTCCCCAGGCGGGCAACATCAATGTTGCCGGCCTCCAATTCCAGCAGCTCACCGGCTACGTACGGTCGCAGCTCGGGCGCGTCTTCCGCAATTTCGATCTCAACGTCAACCTGGGCCAGTTGCGTTCCATCCAGATCTTTGTGGTGGGCCAAGTGCGCCGGCCGGGCAGCTACACGGTGAGCTCGCTCAGCACCCTTGTCAACGCTTTGTTCGCCTCCGGCGGCCCTTCCAGCGAGGGCTCGATGCGCCACATTCAGCTCAAGCGCGGAACTGCTGTAGCCACCGAGTTTGATCTTTATGACCTGCTGCTGAACGGCGACAAGTCCAAAGACGCGCGCCTGCTGCCCGGAGACGTCGTCTTCGTTCCACCGGCGGGTCCGCGGGCCGCCGTCGCCGGCAGCGTCCGGACGCCGGCCGTCTACGAGTTGAATGGCGAGCAGAAGGTCGGCGACCTGATTCGGATGGCGGGGGGCCTCTCGGCGGTTGCGGACGTGCAGCGCGCCACCTTGGAACGGATTCACCAGAACGCCTCGCGTGAGATGATCGAGTTCAAGCTCGATGCCGCGGGCGAGGCGACAGGGATCGGCAATGGCGACGTTCTCTGCGTTGCCACCGTCCTGCCGCGCTTCGCCAACGCGGTCACTCTGCGCGGCAACGTGGCCAGTCCCGGCCGCTTCGCCTGGCGCCCCGGCATGCGCCTGCGCGACGTCATCCCCGACAAGGAATCGCTGCTCACTCGCGACTACTGGAACAAGCACAACGTGCTGGGATTCGTGCCACCCGACGAAAGAGTGCCGGGAGATCCCGCCCTGGAGTCCCACCACGTGCTGGACGGGACCGATATCGCGACCTTTGTCCCGGAGATCAACTGGAACTACGCCGTCATCGAGCGCCAGAACGCGCGCGACCTGAAGACCCAACTGGTCGCCTTTAATCTCGGTAAGGTGGTGCTCGACGGCGACGACACCCAGAACCTGGAATTGCTGCCCGGGGACGTGGTAACGGTCTTCTCGCAGGCCGACATCCACGTCGCCGTGGCCCAACAGAATCCGAAAGCCCGCCTGGAAGGCGAATTCCGCACCGCCGGGGTATATGACGTGCGGCTGGGCGAGACGCTCGGGGCTTTGATCGAGCGCGCGGGAGGCCTGACGCCGCAGGCCTACCTTTACGGCGCCGAGTTCACGCGGGAATCGACGCGTGTCGATCAGCAACGCCGCATCGACCAGTTCGTCGATGAGTTGGAACGGGATGTCGACCAGTCGGCTTCCAGGGAAATCGGCCGCGCCGGCACACAGGAGGACGCGCTCGCCGCCACCACCAGCGTCCAGAACACCCGGCAGCTCATCAGCAGAATGCGAAAACTCAAGGCCACAGGCCGCATCGTGCTCGATCTGCAGCCCGGCTCCAACGACCTGAGCAAGCTGATGAACCTGCAACTGGAGGACGGCGACAAGCTGGTGGTTCCGGCGCGTCCGGCCACCGTGAATGTGTTCGGCGCCGTCTACAACCAGAACTCGTTCCTTTACGATCCGGCTCAGCGCGTGGAAGATTACCTCCGCGAGGCTGGCGGCCCGACGCGCACGGCGGACAAGGGCCACATGTTTGTCATCCGCGCCGATGGGTCCGTGTTGCCAAGGCAGGGTTCGAGCCCCTTCCGCAAAGCATTCGAGTCCGCCCGACTGAATCCCGGCGACTCGGTAGTGATGCCGGAGCAGATTTTCAAGCCAGGCGCCCTTCGCGGACTGCGCGATTGGACACAGGTGTTTTCGCAACTGGCGATGGGGGCGGCCGTAGTCAATGTGCTTAAGTAATGCGCGCGGGCCGTTGCCAGCCCGAAGCCAAGAACGATTCATCGGAAGAAAACCAAAGTGCCAACGGACACCACGCTGAATCCGCCCCAGGATGCCACCCCTGCGCAGCCGGAAGACTGGGCCGAAGCGCCGGCCGATCCCGGCCTGCTGGATCTGCTGCTCGCGCTCGCCGAACGGAAACGGTTCATCCTGGCGATGGCCTGCGCCGGCGCCCTGATCATGACCGCAGTCGCCTTCCTCCTGCCGCCGATGTACACTGCCACGACGACAATCATGCCCCCGCAACAGCAGCAATCCATGGCGTCGACGCTGCTCGGCCAACTGGGACCGCTTGCCGCCGTTGCCGCGGCCGGAAGCAATCTCGGCATCAAGACCCCATCGGACCTCTACGTTGCGATCCTGGGCTGCCGGACGATTGCCGACGATCTGATCCAGAAGTTCGACCTGCGGCAAATATACGACGCGCCGACGATCTCCGAGGCAAGAAAGGTGCTGGCGGATCGATCGAGTTTCTCCACCGCCAAAGACCCGCTGATCAAGATTTCCGTAGAAGATCGCGATCCGAAGCGCGCGGCAGCGCTTGCCAACGCCTATCTGGACGAACTGTACAAGCAAAACAGCCGGCTGGCGCTGACCGAGTCCGCGCAACGGCGCCTCTTCTTTGAGGGCCAAATGGACGCTCAGAAGAAGTCGCTGGCCGACGCGGAAGCCGTGTTGAGAGCGACCCAGGAGCGGACGGGCGTCTTGCAGGTCACTGCTCAGGTGGAATCCATCATTCAGTCGATGGCGCGCCTGCGGGCTGAAATCGCCGGCCGCGAGGTCGCGCTTTCCTCGTTGAAGAGCGCCGCTACCCCGCAAAACCCCGAGGTGGTGCGGGAAGAAGCCGAGCTGGCCATGCTGCGCCAACAACTGCAAAAGCTCGAGGCAAGCAACGATCCCAGCGCCCCTGGCGATCCTATGATTCCAACTTCGCGAGTGCCGAGGGTCGGCCTGGAATATGTGCGCGCGCTGCGCGACTTGAAGTACAACGAGACGCTGTTCGAGTTGCTGGCGAAACAGTATGAGGCCGCCAGAATCGACGAAGCGAAAGAGGCGCCGATCATCCAGGTGGTTGACAAGGCCGTCCCGCCGGAACGCAAGAGTTGGCCGCCGCGGGCGGCTTTCCCGCTTGCCGGCGCACTCATTTGCGGCATCCTGGCGTGCCTGATTGCCGCGGTGACGAGTAGTCGTCTGCGTGACCCGCGGGATGCCGATAAGCTCAGCCTTCTCAAAAGGAGGCTGGTTGGTTAGCTTTGCACGGCACGCGGCTGCCTGGCCCCTGGCAGGGGCGGGACGGGAACTCGCAGCAAAGGAACTCGAAAGGGACTCCCCGGACGAGCCGGCATCGCTGAGGAGTTGAGAATGGCACATCGGCTCAGGCAACATTTCGACCGCAACGTCCAGGCGTACAGCTACAAGTTTCTTTACAGCTACAAGGAGATCTGCGAACGCCGCCTGGACCAACTTCAAGCGCTCCTCGACCCTGCGCGGGCACTGCGGGTGCTCGACGTCGGCTGTGGAGCCGGTTTCTTCTCCGATCTCGTATTGACCCGCTTCCCAAAGGCGACTGTTTATTGCGTTGATTTCAGCCTCCCGATGTTACTATCGAACCGGCCTTCGACTAACAAGTTCTGCGTAGCGGGTGACTGCACGCGTTTGCCGTTCCGGCCGGGCTTCTTCGACTTAGTCAACATTGACACGGTGATGCACCATCTGGTTTCGGCCAAGGGATACGCCCAAACCATCCAGGGCATCGTGGAGTTCTTGATGCAGATTAGACAGATGGTGCGTCCGGGATGGCTCATCGCCATCAGGGAGATTTATCATGAGTCCCGGCTGATCGAGACCTTCCACACGCGGCTCATTTATGAAATGACCATTCGTCATATGCCCGAACCCATCGCCGCGATCGCTCGCCAGGTGGGCATTTCCACGATGAATGCCGGCGTCTGTTTCCTTGCCCGCAGGCAGTGGCAGGACATTTTCTCACTCTTGAAACCCGCCGCGTTGCTGCTGCAAGCATATCCCTGGAAGGGGAGCGTGATCGGGTACTACCGCGCGCTCGGTTTTCGGACGAATGGCGACTACCACTGCTATCTCACGACGGGGGCGGGGATGGAAGAATGATCGCGGAAGGCAGCCCGGCTTGGAGCAGGTTGGTGAATTGATGTCGAATCGTCAAACGCTCCAGGCCGCCGGCCAATTGCCTGGCCGCCCTGCGCACAAAGGCTGGGGTGTGAGCATTGCGCGCAACTCGGTCCTGACCGTCACCGGGCAATTCGTGCCTGCCGCGGCTGCGCTCGTGAGTATGCCGGTGCTTGCGAGACATCTGGGCCACGACCGTCTTGGGTTGCTGACATTATTGTGGATTGTCATCGGCTACTTTTCCCTGCTCGACCTGGGAATGAGCGTAGCGGTGACTCGGGCTGTGGCTCAGGTGGTAGCCATCGGAGACGATGATCGCGTGCCTCACATTTTCTGGAGCGGCGTGTTCTCGCAGCTCACCATGGGCGTAGTGGGAGCAATTGTACTTGCCGCCGCTTCACCGTACGCCGTCGGCCCGTTTCTCCACATCCCGAAGGCGCTGAGCGGGGAGGCCCGGTCCGCACTTATGATTGGCGCGACGGGAATTCCATTCTCCATGGCGTCTTACTCGACGATTGGGCTTCTTCAGGCGGTGCAGCGCTTCGATATCACTACCCGAATCCAGGCGCCCTTGGGCGCTGCGCAATATCTGCTTGCGGCATTGTGCAGCCTCTGGCGGCCGAATTTAGCTTTGATCGTCTTGATACTCGTGGCCGCCCGGTGCGCCGGGCTTGTCCTTTTATATAACGCGGCGAGGCGCCTGTTCCCCGATCTGCACCGGAGCATGAAGTTTCATCGAAAAGAGTTCGCGTCCCTGTTCAAGTTCGGCGGTTGGATAACAGTGACGAGTGTAATCAGTCCAATGCAAGTATACGCGGACCGGTTTGTCATCGGTGGCGTTTTGAGCCTTTCGGCAGTTGCGTACTATTCTGTCCCGCTCGATGCATCGCTGCGAATCCTGGTAATACCTTGCACCTTGATGATAGCGGCGTTTCCCACTCTCAGCGCGGCCCGCCCGTGTGATCTCGAAGCGGTGATCGCGCTGGCGGCCAAATTAGTCAGGTGGATGTTCTTCATACTCGCCGTGCCGATAACAGCGGGCATCATCTTTTCGGCCGACATCATGCGTTTCTGGATGGGTCCGGTTTTCGCGGCACAGAGCGCGCCCGTACTCAGCATCCTGCTGGTGGGAATTCTGGCAAACTCTTTCGCCCGCGTGCCGCTTTCCGTACTCAACGCCGCCGGGAGACCCGACGTCGCCGCCAAACTGCAATTGGCCGAGTTTCCTGTTCAGATCGCAGCAACTGTACTGCTTCTCCACGTGTATGGCCTTCCCGGTGCGGCGCTGGCGTGGACGTCGCGGCTTCTGGTCGACACCGCCCTGCTGTTCATAATCGCGAAGCGCGCGACGGGCCTCCGCCTGAGCGATGTGCTGGGCGTCCGCCTGCGCGCCGGAATGGGCGGCCTCGCGTTGATGGGCCTGGCGACGGCCGCTGCGGCGCAGATGACGAAAACTCCCTCGCTGAAACTGGCCTCCGCTCTGGCCCTGGTCTTGACCGGGTTTCTCGGCACGTGGTCATGCTGCCTCACAAGCCGCGACCGCAGAGGCCTGCTGGAAGAAATAGGCAGGATTACCGGGTCATGGCGCTGAGGTCGATCGGTCAGGCTGGCACTTCTGCAAATCGCCCATGAGACAGAAGCTTGTTACCGTGTCCGCGCGCCTGCTTTCCTTGGTTTACCGATATCTTAGGGCAGGCGGGATGAAAGGGCGATTTGACCGCCTGATCCGCGACGGCGTAGTAACTGTTGGCCGCCATTGCTATGGCATACCGTCGGTGCATGCTTTCCCCGGGAATCACAGCAAACTGGTGATTGGGAACTACGTTTCCATTGCCGAGGAAGTGTCCATTCTTTTGGGAGGCGACCACCCTCCGCAGTGGATCTCAACCTATCCCCTACGTATCAAGTTTGGTCTCGAGGGTGCCTACGAGGATGGAACGCCTTCCTCCAAAGGAGACGTGCGGATCGGCTCGGACGTATGGATAGCTCATCGTGTGATCATACTCTCGGGCGTCTCCATCGGCGATGGCGCCATTGTTGCTGCGGGTTCAGTAGTCATCAAGGATATTCCGCCATATGCAATCGCGGGCGGAGTCCCGGCGAAAGTTATCCGCTATCGTTTTGACCCGCCAACAGTCAGTGCTCTGCTGGCGATTGGCTGGTGGAATTGGCCAGACACCCAAATGAAAGCAGCAGTGTCGCTCCTCTCCAGCCCGCAGGTCGGCGAGTTCATTCGATCCTTCGGAATGCCAGCGACCTCGAATCCACCTGCTGCAACGCGACCAGCTCCGCTCGAAACTGTCGCGACGCGATAAGACTTGGCCCAGTGAGCCGCAAGATGATCCTGCACAGGACGCCCGATACGCTCATAGTTGAAGGCGGATGGCCGACCAATGCCCGAGGCACCTGCCACAGTTTACGCACGGCAGCACTGCCGCTCCTGTGGTTAGTCGCTTTATACTTCCCGACTTCCTACCATGGCGACATTTCGATGGGCCTCGGGGCGCTCCAACATCTAGCCGAATTTCTACTTCTGCTGCTCCTCTGGCTGCCGCCCGGAGGCCGCATCGGGTGGCGCTCTACTTTAAACAGCTTGATGATTCCGATCACATTGGCAGCGGCCACTCTGGTCTCGCCGTTACAGGACCTGGCTTACGGCGCGCTCGGCGTTTACGGCCTTCTCGCCATCGTGCTTTCGACAAATCTAAATGATCTTGGAGCGGGAAAATGGTTTCTCCGCGCAATGGTGCTGGCGGATTGCATCAACATAGCCCTGGGAGCGGCTGTTCTTTTGGACTTTACTCCAGTAAAAACGCTGCTGGTGGGATATTACTCCGTCTTCTATAGCGACCTGGTGCCGAACATGATGAAATTGGGAAGGCCGGTGCTCACATTCGGCACCCATTCCGTAGCGGCGTTCTATTATTATCTTTTTTTCTGGATGCATTTCCAGGCATTCAAGTCCTCGGGCACCATTCGCTCTTCCAAAGCAGTCTTGGCTCTCGTAACAGCCGTTGCGTACCTAGCCCTGTGTCTTTCGGTCTTCAGCGTGACGAGCATCGCGTTTGGGGCCGTCGCCATCGTGCAGCTTCTGATTGGTATGGGCCGGCACCGGTCCGTCCTCATCAAGCTGATTGCAGCATCGGCCATTGCGACGGCGACGTGGGCGCTGGTGCAGCATAGAGCCGAGGTAGCCCAGAGCGCGGATCTCGTTCAGAAGAGGCTGGACTCGAACATCAACGGGTATCGGGCGCGCTACGAAGCTGACTCGCCGGTTATCAAGGATCTCGAATATATCCGGTCGCATCCGTTTTCGCCGGTGGGCGTGCGATACTCGCCCGACCTTTGGTTCGTCGACTGCGGTCCGGTCGAGTATTTGTTGCGCGGCTCGATTGTGCTGCTGGCCTGTATCTACGGTGGATTCTGGGTATTTCTGCGCCATAATGTGCGGCAGTCCAGGCTTAGCATAGCTCTGTTCGTGATGTTTATGGCTTTCGAGTTTGGCTTTAATAACCTGATCGACCTTCGCACTATCGCGCTGTTGCCGTGCATCGTAGTGTTTGTCAATAACATTCGGCGTAAGAGAGATGTCGGCAGAGTGAAGACTTCAGGCGTTGTGTTATATCGCGCTAGCGCCGGCCGGTTGAAAGCCGGCACTATGGGAGCCCCTGACCTATATCGATGCCCTCGCTAGACATTATCATCGTGAACTGGAATGCCAGCGGCCAGTTAAGGGCGTGCCTCGCCAGCCTGGCGGGGTGCATCGCGAGCACGTTCCTCCTGGACACGGTAATCGTGGTGGATAACGCGTCGAGCGACGGCTCGGCGGATGGCATTGAGGACGCGCCATTTCGGGTTCGAACCATCAGGAACGACAGGAACGTCGGGTTCGGAGCGGCCTGTAATCAGGCGGCGAAGGGGGCCACCTCGGATTACCTCTTGTTTCTAAACCCGGATACCTGCCTGGCGGGTGATGCGCTTCAGCGCCCGCTGGCATTTCTGGAGGATCCGGCCAACGCGCGCGTCGCGGTGGCCGGGGTACGGCTCTTGGAGCAGTCCGGGGCATGTGCGAGAACGTGCGCACGCTTGCCAAACGTTACCCGGCTGGTGTCCAGCATTCTCGGGCTGGACCGAATCGCTCCGCGCTGGTTTCCCGGTGTTCTGTTGCGGGATTGGGCTCACGATGTAACTCGCATGGTAGACAGCGTGATGGGCGCCTATTATCTCATTCGCCGGCGGGCGTTTGAAGCAGCCGGCGGTTTCGACGAGCACTTCTTCATGTACCTGGAAGACGTCGATCTGTCCTGCCGGCTCCGCGGCGCGGGATGGAGCATCGTCTATCTCGCAGATGTGCAGGTACTCCACGTCGGATGCGGCACCTCGCGAGGCGCTAAGGCGGATCGGATGGTCTACGCCTTGCAGAGCCGGCTGCGCTATGCCCGGAAACATCTCAGCCGCGCGGGCGCCCTATGCATCGCGGCAATTACGGTCTCCGTGGAACCGCCGCTGCGACTACTGGACGCAATCCTGCTGAAGCGGTCAATGGGAGACGTCAAAGCCGTGCTGGCCGGCTACCGAATGTTGTGCGCCCGCGGTGCCACAGTCCCTGACGAAAAACGATGTCCGCCGGAAGCTGTGCAGATCCAGTAGGAAGACGTTTGATAACTCACGCCACCAAAGAGAGCGATCGGTTGCGGATTCTCTTTCTGCTCAAATACGCGCGCCAAGGCGCGGCCTCACGGCACAGGGTGTTTCAGTATGTTCCGTACCTTGAGGCCGCCGGGTGGACAGTGGTATGTGAACCATTGTTCTCAGACCGGTACCTTGCGGAGTTCTATGGCACCAGCAAACGTTCCCCGATGCGGGCGCTGGCGGCCTACTGGCGCCGCCTGGCCTTTCTGACACGGACGCCGTTGGATCGATTCGACGTTGTCTACGTTCAGAACGAGGTGTTCCCGCGCCTTCCTTTCTTTGTGACTTACTCCACTTTACGCCATCATGGCGGCGTTGTCGTCGACTATGACGACGCGGTCTTCGTACGGTACCAGAACACGCTGCTGCACAAAAAGGTTTCGCAATTGATGGCTCTTTCCCGCGAAGTGATCGTCGGAAACGATTACCTGAGTGGCTATGCGCGGCGATTCACGGATGCCGTGACGATTTTGCCGACGGTGGTCGACATGGACCGTTACACCGCGAAAGCCGACTACGTTTGCGCCGAGAGCCGGTTCGTCATCGGTTGGATCGGTACGCCGGTGACGGCGCGCTACCTGGCATCGTGTGCGGGCGCATTGCAGCAGATCGCCGCCAAACACTCCATCGTTCTCCGTTGCATCGGCACGCCGCCGAACTTCTCCCTGCCGGGAGTGCCGGTCCAAAATGTGGCGTGGGATGAAGCCACGGAGTGCGACCTGATCAGGCGCTTCGACATAGGAATCATGCCCTTGGTGGATGAGCCGTTCGCCTGGGGCAAATGCGGGTTCAAGCTGGTCCAATACATGGGCTGCGGGGTGCCGGCGATCGGGGCCAATCTGGGCGCCAATAGGCAAATTATAGATCACGGAAAGGACGGGTTCCTGGCGAATTGCGACAGCGAATATGTTGACTTGATCGGCGCGTTGATTGGCGACCAGCGCCTTCGGGAGTCGATCGGACGCGCCGGCAGGAAGAGGATCGAGACGGCTTACTCGCTGCAGAGCACGCAGGCGGCGTTCGAGCAGGTGCTCCGGCGTGCGGCGCTCGCACGGCGGGCTGAGCGCCGGGAGTGTTTGAACGGGGACCCGCGGTTTCAATGAAGTGAGTTACAACGCGCCTGCACGGAACCAGGGCGCCGATATCGGCGCACGGCGCCCGGCAATCTTTCAGCTCCAGCGTTATCACAGATGAACCGCGCAAATGTCAGCACGAACCGCGTCAACGTAGGGATCAAGCGGAACGCCGATCCGGAACTGCGCTATCCCGGACCGGAGCATTTCTTTTCGCCGGACGAGCGCTATCCGGAGTACCCGTTTCGGCATGTCGCGCCGCAGGCGAATCCGGTGTACCGGATGGTTCGGGACTTGTTGCGGGAGATGCGGCTGGACGAGCCGCATTACGGCGCGGCAGCCTGGAACCCCTTGGGCGAATGGATCCGGCGCGGGCAGAAGGTCTTCGCGCTCGTTAACTTCGTCACCGTGAGACGGCCGATGCAGAGTCTTACGGATTTCAGCGCGATGGTCACTCATCCATCTGTCATCCGCGCAGTTTTGGACTATCTCATCATCGCGACGGGCGACGCCGCCTTCGTCAATTTCGGTAACTCACCGGTACAGTCGGCGGAGATGGACAAGTTGGCGGAGCAAAGCGGAGCCATTCGTCTCCGCGAGTTCTACTTACGATACACCGGCCAGGAAGTGGGACCGCACGACCTGCGGCTGTACATTTCCCAAGTGAATACACTCGGGTCCAGGAAAGGCGCCCAGGAATTCGACCCGAGTGACGAGGTCGCATTCGACCTCGGCGCCGGGAGTTTACTGGACGCGCTGCCCGAAAGAGCTTTCGCCGGATTCCGCGTCGAAGATTACGGCAGCGACGCGCCTCGCACCTTCCATCGCAAGGGCAAGCATGTGTATAAGGTTCACCGCAGAGTGGTGGAAAGCGACGTGATCTTCCACGTGGCCAAACTCAAGACGCACGGGAAGGTGGGCCTGACAGGCGCGCTGAAGGGCGGCGTGGGCGCCATCACCCGGAAGGAGTGCCTGGCTCATCACCGCTGCGGTTCGGCGGAGGAAGGGAACGACGAGTTTCGCCGCTCCACGATGCTGACACAGATTTACGCGGCCCTCGGCGAGCGCGCCACGGCCGATTGTCCCAACAGCGTGCGCATCCTGCATAAGACGCTGGGCCGGATCCTCGACCGGCTGCTGCGAGTGGATATTCGCGGGAGTTGGCACGGCAACGATACGGCTTGGCGCATGGCGCTCGATATCGACAAGTGCCTTCTCTACGGGCGGCGCGACGGCGCGATTTCCGCGGCCCCGGTGCGGAAGATCTGCTGTCTCCTGGACGGCATCGTCTCCGGCGAGGGTGACGGGCCCATCTACGTTCGCGGCCGCAGAGATGGCTTGCTCGTGCTTTCGTGCGACCCCTGTTTTGCGGATCTTGGCTCGGCACTGCTGATGGGTTTCGACCCGGCGCGCCTACCCTTACTCCGGGAGGCGTTCCGCGAAGGGGATCTGCCGATCAATTCTGCGCCCGTGGCTGCGGCGGCGTTTCTTCTTAACGGGCGCCCGGTCGCGGCAGCCGATATTCCAGGCAGGATTGTGGCGCAGTTCCGCGCGCCCCGGGGATGGATCGGCCACATCGAGTACCGGACCGGCGCGGAGTTGAGTTCTGTGGAGGCAGGCACTTGAATCGATTCCTGGGACTGTTTCCGCCTGTAATCAGGGACGCCGCGGTAACCGCAGCCAGTTCGCGGCTCCAATGGACGCGCCGCTCCGGAGAGTACGGCCTCTGGCAGCGGCGGTATCGCGAATGGCGGCATCTGAGCCTTGAGGAATCGCTGCGGCTGCAGCAGAAGAGGTTGGAGGAGTTACTCCGATATGCCGCCGACAACTCCCCATTCTATCGAACCAGGCTCCAGCGACTGTCGCCGCTTAGTCTCAGAGATATCCCGATTCTGGAGAAAGCCGACTTGCAGGCTAACATCGACCAGATAGTGGTTGGAGCAAAAAGTAAGTTGGTCCCGTGCTTCACGGGCGGAACTACCGGCAAGGGAATCACCGTGTACAACCACAAACAGGACCTTCAGCAGCGGTTCGCCATCTTGAATCTCTTCTGGGAGACGCACGGGTTTCGCTTCGGGCGTGACAAGGTCGCCTGGTTTTCCGGGCGGGACTTACTGTCGGATGCCGATGTGCAAAGAGGACTCTTCTGGCGAAACAACTGGTTGTACAAAACCCGGTATTACAGCACGTTCCACATGAGCCAGGAACATTTGGGAGCCTATGTGAAGGACCTATGCGGCTTCCGGCCATCCTTCCTTTCAGGGTTTCCCTCCTCGATCACCGAACTTGCGCGGTTTATCAAGACCGGCCGGGCATCGCTGCCGTCCCGCCCCAAGGCGATATTCGTCACCAGCGAAACCCTGACGCTGGAGCAGCGCGAGACGATGGAGGGCGTCTTCGGCTGCCAGGTGCGGAACCAGTATTGCGCATCGGAAGGGGCTCCGTTCATCGTGGAGTGTGCCTGCGGTAATCTGCACTTTGACTTGACGACCGGCGTCGTTGAGGTAGTGGATGAGAACGGACGCGCCGCCGATGAGGGCGAAATGCTTGTGACGCCATTCTTCGTCACCGGCACGCCGATCATTCGCTACCGGATTGGAGATCGGATCAGGATGTCGGACCAGCGGCGCTGCGGTTGCGGATGGGACACACCAATTGTGGGCGCGATCCAGGGGAGAGCATCCGACTATATCGAGGTGCCAGGGCGCGGCAAGATCTTCTGTACGCAGATCGGCGATTGCGTAAAGGGCGTCAGCACCGTATTGAAGTTTCAGGTTGAGATGTGCGACAACGCGCTGCACGTAGATCTGGTGGCCGACCCGCAGGCCTTTGCCGCAAACGACAAGGACACGTTCTTACACAAGGTCCACGAGCGCATGGGCGAGGTTCCCGTCGTGTTCCATTTTGTCGAGGATATCCCACGCGCACCGAGCGGCAAGCATACCGTGGTCAAGCAGCGGCCCACCGCGGCCAAACGATAATGCCCAAAAACATCCACAAGATCGTGCGGGTGATCACCCGTCTTGCCATCGGCGGGCCCGCGATACACACCGTGCTGCTCACTCACGAACTGCCAGCGCGCGGGTATCCCTCCGTCCTGGTGGCCGGCGATTGCGAATTTGGCGAAGGCGATATGAGCTACCTGCTCGATGCAACCGACCCCATACACCGCGTCCCGGAACTCTCGCGCTCGGTGTCGCCGATTCGCAACCTGCAAGCGCTCTGGCGGCTTTGGCGCCTGCTTCGCGCCGAAAGGCCGACTATCGTCCACACGCATACCGCCATGGCCGGATGCATCGGCCGCACCGCGGCGATTCTGGCAGGCGTCCCGGTTGTCATCCACACGTTTCATGGGACCAGCTTGAGACACTACTTCAGCCCGGCTAAGAATGCCGTTTTTCTCGCCGTAGAGCGCCTGCTCGCGCACGGCACCGATGCTATTTGCGTCCTCTCGCGGCAACAACTGAATGAGCTGGCTTCCGATCTGCGCATCGCACCGCGCTCCAAATTTCGCATCGTGCCACTGGGGCTGGACCTTGCAGCATGCCTGGACCTTCCCCTGGCCGCTCCGAGCGGCAAACTTCGAGTGGGATGGTTTGGCCGTGTGGTGCCGGTCAAGAATATCGGTCTGTTGCTGGATATCGTCGCGTTGGCCCAGAGCACCGACCAGCCGTTTGAGTTTCACATTGTTGGCGATGGCCCGGAGAACTACAGGATTGCAGAGGCCCTACCCCGGCTCGCGAGTCATTTGATTTGGCACGGCTGGCAACGAGACATAACTCCGTTCGTCGCGGCATGCGATGTTGTAGTACAAACCTCCCGCAATGAAGGAACGCCCGTCGCGCTGATTCAAGGCATGGCTGGCGGCCGGCCGTTTCTATCCACCGCCGCAGGGGGCGTGGTGGACATGACCTGCGGCGAGCCGCGCAGTCTCACTCCGGGGGCAACGTGGTTCGACAACGGCGCGCTCGTGGAACCGCAAGCCGACGCGTTTGTTGGTGCCTTAGCCGAGTTAGCGCGCTCTCCCGAACGTGTAGTCGAAATGGGCGGGGCGGCCCGATTGTTCGGCTCGGCTCATTACCGCAAGGAAGCGCTGGTCGCAAACCTGGATTCGCTCTATCGGGAACTGCTGGAAGGCAAGCTGCCGCACCTGCAAACCGCCCGGCAGGCGCTCTCTTCGCAAACCTGACGACCGGAAACACGAAACCGCCGGCGCGCGAAAAGCCGCTGCCGGCGGTTCTTGTTTTCCGGGAGCACCTGCTTGCCGAGCTACTCGGCCAGCGATTCGTCGCCGGTTCCTTCGGTGAGGCCCCCAGTGTAGAGCGAGCGGGTTTCCTCTTCGTAGCCGGGGATGGATTCGAGCGGCTGCTCCTGCACCGGCTCTTCCACCATGTCTTCGCCGGCGATCTTCACCTGGCGATAATACTCCATCCCGGTACCAGCCGGCACCAGGCGTCCCATGATGACGTTCTCCTTCAAACCGCGCAGGTAGTCCACCTTGCCGTTGATGGCGGCCTCGGTGAGCACGCGCGTGGTCTCCTGGAAGGAGGCGGCGGAGATGAACGAATCGGTAGAAAGCGACGCCTTAGTGATGCCCAGCAGCACGGCCTTGCCCTGAGCCGGGCGGCTGCCGGCTTCCATCACTTTGGCATTTTCGGCGCGGAACTTGAACTTATCGACCACTTCTTCCGGCAGAAACTCCGTGTCGCCGATATCTTCCACTTTCACCCAGCGCATCATTTGGCGCGAGATGACTTCCAGGTGCTTGTCGTTGATGTTGACGCCCTGCAGACGGTAAACTTCCTGGATCTCGTTGACCAGGTACTTCTGCAGCTCTTTTTCGCCAAGCACGTCGAGGATGTCGTGCGGATTGCGCGGCCCGTCCATCAGCGGCTCGCCGGCTTTGACGCGCTCGCCCTCCTGGACGTTGATGTGGACGCCGCGAGGCAGCGCATACTCACGCTGCTCGCCGTCGTCGCCCACCACGTAAATCTTGCGCTGGCCCTTGGTGACTTCGCCGTACTTCACCACGCCGTTGATTTCCGCGATGATGGCGGTTTCGCGAGGCTTGCGGGCTTCGAAGAGTTCCACCACGCGCGGCAGGCCGCCGGTGATGTCTTTGGTCTTGGTGGTCTCGCGCGGGATCTTGGCCAGCACGTCGCCGGCGTGCGCTTCTTCGCCGTCGCGCACCATGATGTGGGCGTGCGTCGGCATCAGGTATTTCTTGGCTTCCGAGCGCGAGCCCGTCGCCCCTTCCGGCCGCACCACCACCATCGGCTGCCGCTTCTCGTCGGGTGAATCGGTCACCACGAGCTGCGACATGCCGGTCACCTCGTCCACCTGCTCCTGCATGGTCAGGCCGTCGATCAGGTCCTTGAAGTGGACCACGCCGGAAACTTCGGTGAGGATCGAGAAAGTATACGGGTCCCATTCGAGCAGGATCTGGCTGCTCTTGACGGGAGCGCCGTCTTCGACTGTGATGCGCGCGCCATAGACCACCGGATAGCGTTCTTTTTCGCGCCCCTTATCGTCCACCACGGCCATGATCCCGTTGCGGTTCATGGCGATCAACTCGCCCTGCTTGCTGCGCACCGTCTGGATGCCGATGTAGCGGGCGAAGCCGCCCGATTTGGCGTCCTGCGTGGATTGCTCGCTGACGCGCGTGGCGGTGCCGCCGATGTGGAAGGTGCGCATCGTCAACTGTGTGCCGGGCTCGCCGATAGACTGCGCCGCGATCACGCCCACCGCTTCGCCGCGCTCCACCAGCCGGCCCGTCGCCAGATTGCGCCCGTAGCAGGCGACGCACACGCCGCGCTTCGATTCGCAGGTCAGCACGGAGCGGATTTTGACCCGCTCGATGCCCGCCGCCTGAATCGCGGCGGCCAGGTCTTCGGTAATCTCCTGGTTGACGGCGACGATCACGTTGCCTTCGTAATCCTTCTGGTCTTCGAGCGCGACGCGGCCCACGATGCGGTCGCGCAGCGGCTCGATGATTTCGCCCGATTCGATGATCGGCTCCACGTAGATGCCTTCGGTGGTGCCGCAGTCGTTTTCGCTGACGATCACGTCCTGCGCCACGTCCACCAGGCGGCGCGTCAGGTAGCCGGAATCCGCGGTCTTCAGCGCCGTATCGGCCAGACCCTTGCGGGCGCCGTGGGTGGAGATGAAGTACTGCAGCACATCCAGCCCCTCTCGGAAGTTGGCCGTGATCGGGGTCTCGATGATTTCGCCCGAAGGCTTGGCCATCAGGCCGCGCATGCCCGAAAGCTGCCGGATCTGCTGCTTGGAGCCGCGTGCGCCGGAATCGGCCATGATGTAAATCGGGTTCAGATAACGGCCCGTGCGGTCATCCTCTTCCATGGCCTGGAACATTTCATCCGAGACGCGTTCCGTGACCTTGGACCAGATTTCGATGATCTTGTTGTAACGCTCGCCGTGGGTGATGGCGCCATCCTGGTACTGGTTCTCCACGTTCACCACTTCGCGTTCGGCCTCGCGCACCAGGCCGGCCTTTTCGCTCGGCACCACCATATCGTCGATGCCGATGGAAATGCCCGCGCGGGTCGCGTAGAGGAAGCCGAGCGACTTGATCTCGTCCAGCATCTGCACGGTGATCTGCAGGCCGAACCGCAGGTAGCAGTATTGGACCAGTTGCCCGAGCCCCTTCTTCTTCAGCAAGCCGTTGATGAACGGCATGTCCTCCGGCAGGTGATCGTTCAGAATCACCCGGCCCACCGTGGTTTCCATGTACTGCTTGATAAACTCGATCGGCTCGGTGTGCAGGATGTTCTGGCTGTCGAAGGCGTGGACCAGGTCGATAACGCGGCCGGTGTAGCGCAACTTGATGGGGGTGAGCGTTTCCACTTCGCCCATTTCGAGCGCGATCAGCACGTCGTCGGCGGAAGCGAAGGTGCGGCCTTCGCCCTTAGCGCCCGGACGCGCCTTGGTCAGGTAATAGCAGCCCAGCACCATGTCTTGCGTCGGAACGGCGATCGGCGAGCCGTGCGCCGGCGAGAGGATGTTGTTGGACGACAGCATCAGCGTCGAGGCTTCGATCTGCGCCTCCGGCGAGAGCGGAATGTGCACCGCCATCTGGTCGCCGTCGAAATCGGCGTTGAAAGCCGTGCAGACCAGCGGGTGAATCTTGATCGCCTTGCCCTCCACCAGCACCGGCTCGAAGGCCTGGATTCCCAGGCGATGCAGCGTGGGAGCGCGGTTCAGCAGAATGGGATGGTCCTTGATGACCTCTTCCAGAATGTCCCAAACCACCGGGTCCTGCTGCTCCACCAGTTCCTTGGCCTGCTTGATGGTGGTGCAATGGCCGCGCTGCTCCAGCCGGTGGTAAATGAACGGCTTGAACAGCTCAAGCGCCATCTTCTTCGGCAGCCCGCACTGGTTGAGGCGCAGGTCCGGGCCGACCACGATCACCGAGCGGCCGGAGTAGTCCACGCGCTTGCCGAGCAGGTTCTGCCGGAAACGGCCCTGCTTGCCCTTGAGCGTGTCGGAAAGCGACTTGAGCGGGCGGTTGTTGGCGCCGCGCAGCACGCGGCCGCGGCGGCCGTTGTCGAACAGCGCGTCCACGGCTTCCTGCAGCATGCGCTTTTCATTGCGCACGATGACGTCGGGAGCGTGCAGCTCCATCAGCTTCTTCAACCGGTTGTTGCGGTTGATCACGCGGCGGTAGAGATCGTTGAGGTCGCTGGTGGCGAAGCGGCCGCCATCGAGCGGCACCAGCGGGCGCAGCTCCGGCGGGATCACCGGCACCACGTCCAGAATCATCCACTCCGGCTTGTTGCCGCTCTTGCGGAAGCTTTCCACTACGCGCAGCCGCTTGGCGAATTTCAGCTTCTTCTGCTGCGACACCTCGGTCTTCATCTTTTCGCGAATCTCTTCGGAAAGACCTTCGATGTCGAGCTTCTTGAGCAGCTCCTTGATGCCTTCGGCGCCCATCATGGCGACGAATTTCCCGGGGAACTCCTGGTCGAGCTGCCGCTTGCGCTCGTCGGTGATGACTTCGCCCCGCGACAGGCTCTCCACCTCGCCCGGCTCGACGACTACGTACGCTTCGAAGTAGAGCACCCGCTCCAACTCGCGGAGGGTGATATCCAGCAGGTGACCGATGCGGCTGGGAAGGCCCTTGAAAAACCAGACGTGCGAGCAGGGGCTGGCCAGCTCGATGTGGCCCAACCGCTCGCGGCGCACGCGCGCCAGCGTGACTTCCACGCCGCACTTGTCGCAGATCACGCCGCGGTGCTTCATGCGCTTGTACTTGCCGCACAAGCACTCCCAATCCTGGGTCGGACCAAAAATGCGCGCACAGAAC
>JBAVYH010000125.1:0-4300 GCA_049698695.1 Bryobacteraceae bacterium
CTGAACAACCCACTGGGAAACTTCTCCAATACCGTGCCGGTGACCTCGATACAGTCTTCCTTGCTCATAAACCTCCAGGTTTGGGATCGGATGGGGGAACCGGCCGCTGCGGAGCGGCCGGTTCCCCCGAATCCGTTAGGTCAAAGCGACGTTGGTCGCCTGCAGCCCCTTCGGGCCCTTAGTTACCTCAAACTCCACTTTTGCGCCTTCATCCAGCGTGCGGTACCCCTGCGATTGGATGGCGGAGAAGTGTACGAACACGTCCTCCCCGTTCTCCCTCTGGATAAAGCCGTAGCCCTTGGCTGCGTTAAACCACTTCACTGTGCCTTTTTCTTTCATCGTGCCTTTTCCTTCTTTAACTCAACTCAAATTCCATTTGGCCGCCAAAAGCCGCCCGCAACAAAAAAAGGGGCATGCGGATCGACTCACGCAACCCCTTCTTGTGTCTCAGAGCGGAAATCAAGAGCCAAATGCCCTACCATTATACAACAGGCGGACCGCCCGCAGCGGTTTCAATCTCGTGAATACATTCGAGTTCTACCGGCTTCGCTGGCATTTCCAGGCGCTCAGCCGGATGTCGTTTCCAGCGGGGGAAAGCGGCAACGTGCTGCGCGGGGCGTTTGGTCTTCTGTTGCGGCAGACGGCCTCGAGCGATGTGTATCAGCGCCTGTTCGAGCCGGGGCGCGCCGGCGGCGCCTCGCCGAGCGGGTTGAAAGACTGGCCGCGTCCGTTCTTGTTCCGCACGGCTGCTGTGGACGGCCGCGAGATCGCGCGCGGAGACGCTTTCCAAATCGACATGCATTTGTTTGACTCCCGGCCCGAGCTGATGGGGGCGATCCGGGCGACATTCCAACAACTTGGCGAAGCCGGTCTGGGTCCCGGCCGGGGCCTCGCCAGGTTCAGCCGTGTCGAGCAGATTGGCCTGGATGAATCGGCGCGGGAGCTGGCGGCGGAGCCCGGCCCGCCATCAGCGGTCAGCCTCGATCCCGATCCGGCTGAGCAGGACGTGCGCCAAGTGAGTTTGCGTTTCCTGACTCCCACCGAGCTGAAGGGGGGCAGCGGGCCGGGCTTTGGGCCGGACGGCGGGCCGGAGTTCGGCGTGCTCTTTGCCCGCCTGCGGGATCGCATCTCGACCTTACGGGCGCTATACGGCGCGGGGCCGCTCACAGTCGATTTCCGCGGTCTCGGCGCACGCGCGCGCGCAGTTAAGCTGGTTTCGAGCGACCTCAACTGGATGAGCGCGCGCCGCCGCTCCAGCCGCACCGGCCAATCGCACCCTCTGGGAGGCTTCACTGGCGTTGTCGAATATGCGGGCGACCTAGGCGAATTCCTGCCCTGGCTGCGCGCCGCTCGCTGGACCGGCGTTGGCCGCCAGACGGTGTGGGGCAAAGGCGACGTGCGGGTGATCGAGCCGTAGCGCGTGCCGCGTCGACACTCATGCCGTCGCGGCTTGCAAAAAACCCGCCGGCGCTACCCGCCAAAAATTCTCTTGACAATGTATTATTAGACTAGTACACTAGCAATATAGATGAGCAAGCAGCCACCCATCGCGCCGCAGCCCTTCAGCTTCCGCCTGGACCTCAAAAGCGGTATGCCGGTCTATCGCCAGCTGATCGACCAGGTAACGGGCGGGATGGCGGCTGGTGCGCTGGCGGCGGGCGATCAGCTTCCCACCGTGCGCCAGGTGGCGGTGGATCTTTCGATCAATCCCAACACGGTGGTGCGCGCTTATCGCGAACTGGAAATCCGCGGAATTCTGGAAACGCAGCAGGGCACCGGCACCTTCATCAGCCGGCAAAAGGTGAAGCGCGACGACGCCGAGCGCCAGCGCCGGCTCGCCCAGTTGGTGGACGAGTTCGTGGCGCGCGCCGGCGCCGCCGGATTCACGGTCGAGAATCTGTTAGAGCAACTGCGCGACGATGCGCAGACGAAGAGGAAATAACCCCATGACACCGAATATTATGGAACGGCTCAAGCTCAGCAACCTCGGGGTGGCTCTGTTTGTCATCTCGATCATCGCCGGATCGTTGGTGACCGGCCAGACGAAATCGCCGGCAGGCCTGGTGGCCGGATCGCTAATCGGCCTCTATCTGTTGTTCGCCATCCGGGTCGCGGACCAGTGGGAGAAGGTGGCCGTTCTGCGCCTGGGCCGTTACCGCGGGCTGCGGGGGCCAGGCCTGTTTACCATCGTTCCGGTGGTCGACAGTCTCAGCCGGTACGTCGATCAGCGTGTTCGCGTCGCGAATGTCACCGCCGAATCCACGCTGACGCGCGACACCGTGCCGGTGAACGTGGATGCCATCCTTTTCTGGCTGGTCTGGAACGCGGAGAAATCCATTCTCGAGGTAGAAGATTTCGTCGAGGCCATCCGCCTGAGCGCCCAGACCGCGTTGCGCGAATCGATCGGCAGGCATGAGCTGGCGCAGATGATCACCGAGCGCGAGTCGCTCGGCCGTGAGTTGCAGCGCATTCTCGACGAGAAGACCAACCCCTGGGGCATCACCGTGCAGTCGGTGGAGATTCGCGATGTGCGTATCCCGCAGGCGCTCGAAGACGCCATGTCGCGCCAGGCGCAAGCGGAAAGAGAGCGGCAGGCCCGCAATATTTTGGGGCAGGCCGAAACCGAAATCGCCGAAAAGTTTGCGCTGGCCGCAGCCACTTACCAGGACAATCCCGTGGCCCTGCACTTGCGCGCCATGAACATGCTGTACGAAGCCATCAAGGAGCGCGGCTCCATGGTGATTGTGCCTTCTTCGGCGGTCGAAACGATGGGGCTCGGGGGCATGCTGGCAACAGCCTCGCTCGCCAAGGGGCCGGCAGCGTAGGAGGTCATCACATGAAAACCAACCGAAGCACGATCATCGCCACATTGGCCGCACTGGCATGCGCCGCGACCTTTGCCATCGCGCAATCGTCGGTCGTGGTATCCGCGAACTCCGCCTTCGCCGGAAGCTGGGAGGGAAAGCTGAATGACCATCCCGGCATCGATCTCAAGATTGACGAGGCCGGCGGAAAAATCAGCGGCACGGTTGTGTTCTACTTTCAAGAACGCAGTGACGTCAATAGTCCGTGGCGAGTAACAGCCGAGTATCCCGTGCCGCTGCTGTCGCCGCGGGTGGAAGGCAAAACACTAACATTTGAAGTTGCGCACCACATATGTCACACCTGCGCAGAGCTCGGTCCGAATGCCAAATTCCGCATGGAGCTAGCCGGGCCGAACGAGGCGCGCCTGTGGAAGTTGGACGATCCGGAAATGGGCAAAAAACCCGGCCCGGGATTGAAGCTCATTCGCCGCGGGGAGCCAGCCGGTTCCGAAGATCCGTCCAAACACCAGGTACCTTTGGTCTCCGTGGATCTCCGGCTGGCGGTGGATTGGGGACGCACCCTGGCGTTCGTCCACGCGTTCCGGTTCACGCTACCATAAGGCTATGCGACTGCTCACGTTGATGTTGGCTGCAACCTTGGGTTCGACCTTGTTGGTCGCTGATGAAGGAACGCGTAAGACCGATGATCGGCTGGACGATGCCGCTTCATTGTTCTCCGAAATCATGAGCGCTCCGGACCGCTCGATTCCGCAGAGCCTGCTTGATAAGGCATCCTGCGTCGTACTCGTGCCGGGGTTGAAGAAGGGCGCTTTTGTGGTTGGCGGCAAATTTGGCAAGGGATATGCCGTTTGCCGCGCTGCCGGCGGTCAGGGTTGGGGACCGCCCGCTGCGATTCGCATTGAAGGAGGCAGCTTCGGCCTGCAGATCGGCGTTTCCTCTTCCGACGTGGTTCTGTTGGTGATGAACGAGCGCGGCATGAAGCGCCTCACCCAGGACAAATTCACTATCGGCGGTGAGGCCAGCGCCGCGGCGGGCCCGGTGGGCCGCAACGCCACCGCGCAAACCGATGCCCTGATGACCGCCGAGATTCTTTCCTGGTCACGCTCCCACGGCCTTTTTGCCGGCATTTCGCTGGATGGCGCGACGCTGCGCAATGACCTGGACGAAGACCGCAATATGTACGGCAAGCCCTGGACCAGCCGCGAGATCCTCACCAGCGGCTTGAAGCCGCCAGCCGCGGCCCGCAAACTACTGGACGTGCTCACCAAGTATTCACCGCGGAAATCGAGCTGAAAAGAGCCGGCGGTCTTTTGCCGCCGGTCGCCGAACCAGCAACTGCGTTGCCGCGCAGCATTTTCTAATCCAAGAATGAGCCTGAAGGGCTGAAATATGGTTGGCGCAGTGCCGGGCTCCTTTCGCTGGGTTTTCTTGTTCGTTTTCGGGGGAATAGACCGTCGTTGCCGGCGCGGTGGGAA
>JBAVYH010000126.1:0-33189 GCA_049698695.1 Bryobacteraceae bacterium
CGAAAGGAGCCCGGCACTGCGCCAACCAGATTTCAGCCCTTCAGGCTCATTCTTGGATTAGAAAATGCTATTATGCACGATTATGATGATTTGCCGAGGCGTTGCCGCCGGCGACCCGTAGCGCCCGCAATCCTGCGTGCAGCGTCGAGATTCGTCTCGACGTTGCTTCGTTGCGTCGCACCCGGCGCCGGCAGTAATGCCCGCGCAACTCGTAGAACCGCGCGGACCAGGGGGGTCCGCGCCACCGCTACATAGTCGCCTGCTTCAGCGTGGCGGTCGCTCCTCCAATCGCCTCGCTGGCGTTCTCGAGCACTTTGCCCACCCGCTCGATCTCTTCGTTCGCCAGCTTCCACTGCTTCTGCTCGATGCTTTCGCGTACCGCGGGCAGCGTCTTCACGCCATAGCCGGTATAGAGGCCCGGCGCATAGATCTGGTGCCGGAACCACGGCCGGTTGGGCAGGCCTTCGCTCGAAAGAAACGCGCGCTCCACCACCACCAGGCGGTCGTTCACCTCCTTCAACTGCGCGTGAGCCAGCGCCGTGCCGCCGTTGGCGGCGGCGTGCGCTTCCGCTTGTTGGAAGGCTTGCGCCGTCCGCTCCAGCGCCCACAGCCCGTTTTCAAGCGGTGCGAAATTCAGAAACGGCGGCACCGGCTCCTTCTCCGGCGCCACCATCTTCCGGCGTGGGTCTTCCAGCGCGGTGAACACGCCGTCGTCAATCTGCCGGTTGCGCTCGATGGCCCGCTCGCGCTCGTCGCGCGCCAATTTCTCGACCTCATCCACATACCGGTGCAAGGTGTCGGCCAGCCCATGAAAATCGAACGGCAGCACGTCCGCCTCGGCCAGCCGCATCTCCGCCGTCCCCGCCGTTTGCGCCAATGCGCGGCTGTAAACAAAGTTGGTGTCGGAGAAGTGGGTGAACCAATAAAAATCGTCGTAGATCGAATGATAAATGCCGCCGCCGTCTTCGCCGCCGAATCCCAGGTTCAACGACGCGACGCCTGCGTGGTCCAGAAACGCCGTGTAGTCCGAGCCCGAGCCTAGCGCGCCGATGCGCAAGTCCGGCCGCGTCCGAGCCTCCGCGCGGTCCGCCTGCGGCACCATCATCCGGCCCTCGCCCGCGATGCGGCGCAATTGCGCCCGCTTCCACACCGTGATGTTGCTCTCCGGGTCTTCGATATCGCGCGCCACGCTATTGATGAAATGCTCCAGCGAATGCGACCCCTCCACCTGCAGATAACCGCGGCCGTTGGTGTCCGAGTTGATGTACACCGCCGCCTTGCGCGCCAGTTCGTCGCCGTGTTCCTCCACCCACTCCGTGGAGCCCAGCAGGCCCGGCTCCTCGCCGTCCCAGACGCAGAACAGGATGGTGCGCTTCGGCTTCCAACCCTGCTTCACTAGCTCCGCCATTCCGCGCGCTTCCTCCATCACCGCAATTGTGCCCGAGAGCGGGTCTTCCGCGCCGTTCACCCAGGCGTCATGATGGTTGCCGCGGATGATCCACTCGTCCGGATACTCCGCGCCCGGAATGCGCGCGATCACGTCATAGATCGGCTTCTGGTCCCAGTTGAATTTCAGCTTCAGATGCACTTTTGCCGGGCCGGGCCCGATGCGGTAGGTAATCGGCAGCCCGCCGCGCCACGGCGCCGGCGCCATCGGCCCCGCCAGCGCCGCCAGCATCGGCTCCGCATCGGCGTAGGAAATCGGCATCACCGGTATCTTGGTCAGCGTCACCGCTTCGCTGAGCGGCAGCCGCTTGGCTTCCGGCGTTGCCCCCACGCCCGGCGTCAACGGGTCGCCCGGGTAAATCGGCATGTCCATCACGCTGCCGCGCTGTACGCCGTCCTTGGGGCGGTACGGGCCGGCCGGAAAAACCACGCCGGGGGTGTAGCCGTCGTCGCGCGGATCGGAGTAGATCAGGCACCCGATGGCGCCGTGCTCCGCCGCCACCTTCGGCTTGATGCCGCGCCAACTGCCTCCATAACGCGCGATCACGATCGCCCCTTTCACCGAGACCCCGTGCCGCGCCAGCGTCTCGTAATCGTCCGGCACGCCGAAGTTGACGTACACCAGCGGCCCGGTCACGTCGCCATCAATCGAATACGCGTTGTAAGTGGGAAGCTGCTCGTCATGCTGCGAGGAAGTAGGATCCACCGCAACCGTCGGTTCCTCGATCTTCGCCACGAAATGCTCCGGCGCGACCATCTCCAGCAGGCGCTCCTTCGGCGTTGGAAAAAGCACCTCGAAAGTTTCGATGTGCGCGTCCAGCCCCCACTCATGAAACTTGCCCAGCAGCCACTCCGCGTTATCGTGGTCGTAAGGCGAGCCCACGTGGTGCGGCCGCGCCGAAAGACGCTGCATGTAAGAGCGCATCAGCGCGGGATCCGGAATCGCACGGAACTTCGTTTCCCACTCTCGCTCCGCGCGCGCCGAATCCGCCGTGAATCCCGCCAGCGGCGCGGACTCCTGCGGGATCGCCATCGGCGATGCAAGACACAAGCCAACGACTACAACCAGACCGGTTTTCATAAGACCGCTATTGTATAGCGGCGAAGTCCGCCACGCCACTGCACTCTATAACCGCACTCTAAAACCGTCCCCTAGAACTGTTGCGGCGCTTCGCCCAGGTGGACTTGCACTTTCTCTCGGCGGCCATCGCGATACACGGTGAGGTTTAACAGATCGCCCCCGCGCTTGCGGTTCATCACTCGCACCAGCGAGTCGTTGCCCTCCACCGGCTGGCCTTCCACGGCCACGATCAAATCACCGCCCACCCCGAGCTGATAGTTTCCCACCACTACCACCTGGCGCGGACCGCGCAAACCGGCTTCCTCCGCCGGTGAGCCGCGTTCGATGCGTTGAATCAACAGCCCGCCCGTGGAGGGAAGATCGAGCGCCGTGGCCAGATCGCCGGAAATCCACACCGTGGTGATGCCCAGTGTGGGCCGGGAAATGTGGCCGCGCGCCTGGAATTCATCCAGCATTTCCTTAGCGCGGTTGATGGGCATAGCGAAGCCGATGCCGATGTTGCCCTGGCCGTAAATCGCGGTGTTGATGCCGATCACATTACCGTGCGAATCGAGCAGAGGGCCGCCGCTGTTGCCGGGGTTGATGGCGGCGTCGGTCTGGATCATGCCTTCCAGCTTGCGATCCTCTTCGGTCTGAATGCTGCGGTTGAGCGAGCTGACGATGCCGGTGGTGAGCGTGCCTTCGAAGCCGAATGGATTGCCGATGGCCAGCACCTTCTGCCCCACAACCAGCCCATCGGAATCGCCCAGGCGCAGCGTGGGCAGCTTGCGGCCGGAGTCGATCCGGATCAACGCCAGGTCGTTGCGCGCGTCCGTGCCCAGCACCTTCGCCTTGTACGACTTCATATCGGCGAGCTTCACCGTGAGTTGCGCGCTGCCGCGCACCACGTGGTTATTGGTGAGAATGGTGCCGTCCGCGTTGACGATGAAGCCCGACCCCGTGCCTTCTTCCGGGTAGAGTTGGAAGAACCAGTCCTGGCGATAGACGCGAGAAGTGATGTTGACGGTGGCATCGCGCGCCATTTTGTAAATCTCGATATTGTTTTCCTCATCGGGCGAGTACGCCGAAGCCGCCGACGCCGGCGCTTCCCAAAGGCGTCCGCTGGAAGAGATCTGCGGCAGGATCTGGGCGAGCTTCCAGTGGCCGGCGGAGGTGATTGCCAGGAAGGCGGCCACCAGCACGGCGGCCCATATCAATGGTCGCATCAGTTTCATGATTCGATTCTCCGTAACGCTTCGTAGACGGCCTCGGTTTGGCGCAGCGTGTTCTCCTTGGTGCCGGATGTATCTATGACGAAATCGGCGAACTTGCGTTTCTCTTCGATCGGCATCTGGCGGCTGAGACGCGCGCGCACCACGGCTTCCACGGCGCCCTCGCGGCGCATCGCGCGCTCCACCTGCTGCTCCTCGGTGCAGACCACCAGAATCAGGCGGTCAAACCGCTTGTAACTGCCGGTTTCGATCAGAATCGCGGCCTCCACTACAAAAACACCGTCTGGTTGGCGCCGGGCGAATTCCTTCGCCAGTTCCTCCTCGCGGTGCACCACTGGGGGGTGCACCAGCGCATTGAGCCGGGCCAGCTTCTCGGGCTGGTCGAAGACCAGTTCCGCCAACCGCTGCCGGTCGATCTCGCCCGCATCCCCGACGATCTGGGCGCCAAATTCGCGGATCACCGCGTCGTGCGCCTCGCCTCCGGGGCTGAGCGCCTGGTGCCCCAACTCGTCGGCCTGGACTACCAGGCATCCGTAGCCCGCCAGCGCATCCCCTACGAACGATTTGCCGCTCGCCAGGCCACCGGTCAGCCCGACTCTCAACATAGGCCGGCCCGCCGCTCGGCGGAGGCTACCGTGTTGGCCATCAGCATGGCGATCGTCAGCGGGCCCACGCCTCCGGGAACCGGCGTGTAGGCGGAGGCTTTCTCCATCACATCGTGCGGATCGACGTCGCCCATCAGCACGAAGCCGCGCTTGTCGAACGCGGCCAGCTTGTCGGGCGCATCGCGGAAGACGCGCGCCGCCAGCGCGCGGTCGGTCACCCGCGTCGTGCCCACGTCGATCACCACCGCGCCCGGCCGTATGAAATCGCCGGTAATCATCGCGGGCCGCCCCATGGCCGCCACCAGGATATCCGCCTCGCGGCACACGCCGGCCAGGTCCGCCGTTTTCGAGTGGCAGATGGTCACCGTGGCGTGTTCATGCAGCAGCAGCAGCGCGGTCGGCTTGCCCACAATGTCGCTGCGGCCCACCACCACCGCGCGCTTGCCCGCCACCGGGATGTGGTAGCGCTTCAGCAATTCCAGGATGCCCGCCGGCGTGCACGGGCGCGGCCCTGGAAGCGCCGCCACTAGGTTGCCCACATTGCACGGATGGAAGCCGTCTACATCCTTGGAAGGCGCCACCGCCAGCAGCATCCGTTTCGTATCCACCTGCGGCGGCAGCGGCAGTTGCACCAGCACGCCGTCGATATCATGACGCGCATTCAAGGCTTCAATGGTGGCCAGCAGTTCGTCCGAAGTTACGCTTTCCGGCGGCCGCAGCGTCTCCGAGTGAATTCCCAGATCGTCGCAGGTCTTGACCTTGTTGCGAACGTAGATCTCCGAGGCTGGGTTGTTGCCCACCAGCACTACAGCGAGGCCAGGGGGGCGGCCTTTGGCGGCCAGGGCCGCAATGCGAGGTTTCAGCTCGGCTTTGATTTCGTCGCGGACGCGATTCCCGTCGAGGA
This sequence comes from Bryobacteraceae bacterium, assembly GCA_049698695.1. Taxonomy (GTDB): domain Bacteria; phylum Acidobacteriota; class Terriglobia; order Bryobacterales; family Bryobacteraceae; genus Bog-375. Next base: position 5,248 of record JBAVYH010000126.1, read on the forward strand.
TTTCGGGCATTTCTTAATCATGATAGCGTGCGCCGCATCACGTGCTGCGTGCGTGGCGCAGGCTGTCCAGCCTGAAAGCCGAGAGTCGTCTCGGCTTTTCCTTCAGCGAACCTCGACGCCTAAAACGTAAACCCGACCAGAAACTCGGCCTGGTTCTTACCACTGTTGAGGACGCCGGAGAGGTTGAAGTACTGCTGCGCCCACCGTGTGAAGCGTAATTCGGGAGAAACATGAATGACAATCGCGTGGATGTCTATCCCGCCGCCAAGCACCACCCCCATCGTCGTCTTGCTCGTGGCCGTGGGAGGAGCTATGAGCACGTTGCAGACGGGGCCGCTCGGGCCGCCGCAGACCGCCTCGCTCACCGCATTCTTCAACCCCGACAGTGTGTCCCAGGCCACGCCCGCCTCCACATACGGCCGCACGATTTTGCTGGGAAACCGGTATTTGACAACCAGCGGGAACTCCCAATTGCCCGCCGATCCAATGCTGGTGACGGCGTTTCCGGCGGACCCCAACACGTTGGTGTAGCTGAAATGCCGGTAGAGCGCATCGAATTCGACGCCCAGGCCGAACGGCAGCCGCAGTTCCACTTCCGGGCCGACCAGGTAATGGTTGGTGTTGGTCGTGGAGGTACCCTGCAACTCGCTCAAGAAGTCCGTCAGCGGCAGCCCGGCTTTGAGCCCCGCTGAAAACGGCTGAGCCAGCGCAACCCCGCCGGCCAATAGCAGTAACAATAATGACTTCATACATTCAGAGTACGAAGAAACGCCGCGGTGCGTTTCGTCCGCTCAGCGGCCTGGCTCCCAGCCAGATTCAAAATGTGAACCCAACCAGAAATTCGACCTGGTTCTGGCTGCTATGCAGATCGTCGTCAAGGTTGAAGTACTGTTGCGCCCAACGCGTGTAGCGAATCCCGGGAGCCACGTGCATAAAGGCTGCGTGGATGTCGATCCCGCCGCCAACCACGACCCCAACAGTTCTCTGGCTCTCTGTCGTGGGAGGATAATTCGTGTTCTCACACACCTGGCTGCAAGGCGTCTCGCTCGATGTGTTTTTCAGACCCGACAGCACGTCCCAGGCTACCCCCAATTCCACGTACGGACGGACGATTTTGCCGGAAAAGCGATACTTGGCGACCAGCGGAAACTCCCAGTTACCCGCGGACCCGATGGTGGTGATGGTGCTCGCAGCGAACGCTTCATAGTTGATGTAGCTGAAATGGCGGTAGAGCGCATCGAATTCGATGCTCAGGCCGTGAGGCAAACGCACCTCCACCTCCGGGCCGAAGACGTACCGATTGGTCATGGCGGTTGTGTCAGGGGTCTGCACCACGTCCAATAGATTCGTCTGGGGCAGGCCGGCCTTGATCCCTGCCGAAAACGGCTGAGCTGGCGCGGCCCCGCCAATCAGGAGTAGTGCAAGAAAAGGCCTCATGCATTCAGAGTATGAGAAAACGCTATAGTCGGTTTCCGCACTACCTACGGTGGGCTCCCCTTATCGCAAACTCCGCTCAAAGAAGTCCACCATCATCTGGTTCATCTGCTGCGCGTCGGGTCCGCTGACGCCGTGCGTCTTCAGCGGATAAAGCATGTATTCGAATTGCTTGCCTGCCAGTTGCAAGGCGCTGGTGAGTTGGATGGAATTCTGAAACAGCACGTTGTCATCCTCAAAGTTATGCACCAGCATCAGCCTGCCTTTGAGGTCCTTGGCCTTCGGCGGAAGCGCCGCGTCGCGGTAACCGTCGGGATTGTCTTTGGGCAGTCCCATGTAGCGCTCGGTGTAAATGGTGTCGTAGTTGATCCAGCTCGTCACCGGAGCGCCGGCGAAACCGGCCTTGAAAACGTCCGCCGCGTTCAGCATCGCGTTGACGGTCATGAAGCCGCCGTAACTCCAGCCGTGAATGCCGATGCGCTCCGGGTCGGCGATACCCATCGCGATCAGGTGGCGCACGCCGGCCACCTGGTCGGCCAGCTCGATAATGCCGAGCTTGTGGTAGATGGGGGTCTCAAAATCGTGGCCACGCCCTTCCCCGCCCCGGTTTTCGCACTGCCAGACGACGTAGCCCTTCTGCGCCAGCACCTGGTCGATATTGATCCCCGGCCATGCATCGTGCACCGGCAAGCCGACTCCGGGTCCGCCATAAACGCCCACAATCACGGGGTACCGTTTGCCGCGTTCATAACCGGCCGGCTTGATGAGCCGCCCGTATAGCGTCACGCCATCGGGCGTGGTGAATGGCACGATTTCGGTCGGCAGGATCTCGTACTCGTCCAGGGCGCTGCGGTCCGGCTCGCGATAGATGCCCAGGTCCGCGCCATCGCCCGAATGCAGAACGCTGCGCGGCGGCTCGCTGAGGTTCGACCACGTGTCCACGTAATAGAGGCCGCCCGGGCCCATCGAAATGGAATGAGTGCCGGGATCCAGGCTGAGGCGTCGCTTGTTTTGTCCGTCCAGGCCAATCGCATAGAGGGTGCGCCCGAAGTGGTTCGGCTCATCGGAAATATAGAAGACTCGGCCTGCGGCTTCATCCACCCCGGCGATCTCCAAGACTTCCCACGCGCCGCTGGTGAGCTGTTGCACCTGTTTGCCATCGTTCGAATAAAGAAAGATCTGCCGGTAGCCGCCAGGACCGCGCTCGCTGGTCCAGAGAAAATGCTTGCCGTCCTCCAGAAACCGGATATCGCCTTTCAGGTTGATCCAGTACGGGTCGGACTCTTCGAAGATGGTGGCGCTTGCGCCGGATTCGACCTCGATCGAAAACAGCGCGTCGCGATTCTGTGCGCGGTTGAAGCGCAGCACATAAAGCGCGCGGGAGCCTGGCATCCAGCCCGCGCGGGCGATCAGGTACGCGTCGCGCGTGTCGCCCAATTCGTACCAGCGGGTGGGGCCGCCGGCGGCGGAAACCACGCCCAGGCGAATCGCCGCGTTGGGTTCGCCGGCCTGGGGGTAACGCTCCGGCTCGTAAATGGCGCGCATGTGGAGTAAGTCTTCGTGCGGGTAGAGCGGCTCGGCGTTGGTGTCGAACTGCAAGTAGGCGATCGATTTCGAATCCGGCGACCACCAGTAGGCCGCATTCAGGTCGAGTTCCTCCGGGTAAACCCAGTCGAGGCCCCCGTTGCGCAGCGTCTCGGATCCGCCCTGGGTGAGCCGGGTTTCGGTTTTGCTCGCCACGTCCACGGCGTAAAGATCCGAGCCGCGGCGGAACGCGACCGTCTTGCCGTCGGGCGATAAGCGGGCGTCTCTTTCTACCACGGGCGTCTTCGTAAGCTGCTGCCACTTACCCGTGTCCAGGTGGATTACGAAAATGTCGCCGCGAGCCGTGTAGAGCAGCTCCTTGCCGCTGGCGGAAAGCTGCATGCTCCCCACGCCGGCACGCCGGTTGATCCAATCCATCGGCTCTTCCTCGGCGGGCGGCGCCGTCGCCGCGGCATCGATCTCGTCCAGGTCCATCACCGTCCTGCTTCGCCGGGTGACGCAATCGTACAGCGAGAGGCGGCTGCCCTGGCGCTCCAGGAAGCTCCTGCCATCCGGCATCCACAGCTCCGGCCCCGGAGCTGCGCGGCGCCCGCGGCGCCCGCGGTGCGCCGCCTGGCTGAGTGTCTCCAGCGTGACCGGCTTTTTTTGTGCGAAGACCGGAGACGCCAGCAGAAGAACAAGTGCGAGTTTTCGCATAAGTGTGATTGTACCCGCAGTGCGCCGCACATCGCGCCACCCGTAGGGGCCTGGCATGCCCGGCCCGCTGGAATTTTCTACATTTGAGCGATCGGCCGCAACTCGCATTGCCAATCAAATCGTGTGTCTCGTATCAGGGCACGGCTTCAGCCGTGCCGCAAAATGCAGCCATCCTGAGGCTTTAGCCTCCGGAAGTGCCGGCTCAGTACTCCACGCCGGCCAGAAACAGGCCTTTGGCCGGGGCCGTGGCGCCGGACTCCACCGGAAGCACCGTCGTATCGGCGATGTTGCCGCGGCCCGCTTCGATCAGCGTCCCTACCAGGTTGCGCACCATGTGCTTCAGGAAGCCGCTGCCGCGCACGCGGTAAATCAGCCGGTCCCGGTCGCGAACCAGTGCCGAGGAGAAAATCGTCCGCACCTTCGACTGGCCCTCGGCGTCGCGCTCGTCGGAGGCGGCGAACGCACTGAAATCGTGCTCGCCCTCGAAAACGCCCGCCAGCCGCGCCATGCGCTCTTCGTCCAGCGGGTAGGGGTAGTGATGCACGAAGGGCCAATCGAACGGGCTGCAAACTTCCCCGCGGGCGATGCGATATTCGTAGGTCTTCGACTTGGCGGCGAAGCGTGGATGAAAGGCGGCATCCACCTCCTCGGCTGAGCAGACCCGGATGGCCGGCGGCAGCAGGCGGTTCACGGCGCGGCGCAGGTTGGCAACCGGAATCGGGTTCTCAATGCTGAAGGCAGCCACCTGCGCCAGCGCGTGCACTCCCGCATCGGTGCGGCCGGAGCCGGCCACATGCACCGGCTTGCCTTCCATGCCGGAGACGATCTCTTCGAGCGTCCCTTGAATGGTCGCCAGGCCGGGCTGCACCTGCCAGCCATGGAAAGCGCTGCCGTCGTACGCCAGCGTGATGCGGATACGGCGCATCAAGCGGGGCGCGAGCCCGGCTTCACCAGCCGAATCCCCTGCTGGCATAGCGGGCACTCCTCGGCCTGATAAGCGGCCACGTTGAGCGTCACCAACGCCACGCGCGGCACGCCCACGTCCGCGGTGCCGCCGCTGCGGTCGATGATGGAACCGGCCGCCGCCACCGAGGCGCCCGCCGCCCGCAGAACCGCGATCACATCCGCGGTGCTGCCGCCGGTGGTGATGACGTCCTCCACTACGCACGCTATCTCGCCGGGCTCGATCGAAAATCCGCGCCGCAACGCCATTTTTTTGGATTCCGGATCGCGTTCGGTGAAGATGTGCCGGCAGCCCAGGGCACGCGCCACCTCGTGCCCAATGATTAAACCGCCCAACGCCGGCGAGACCACCACACCCACCCCCGCCGCGAGCTTGGGTTGCAGCGCGCCCGCCAGCATCTTGCCCAGTTTCTCCGCCGCCATCGGGTGCTCCAGCACCAGCGCGCACTGCAGATAGCGGTCGCTGTGCAGCCCGCTGGTCAGGCGGAAATGTCCCTCCAGATATGCCCCCGTAAAGCGGAACAATTCCAGCACGGACTCGGTGGCGGGCAGCACAACCGTCACTATAACATCCGCCTTAGCGACAAGTTCTTGCCGAATCGAGGCAATCGGCGACAGGATGGTACATTTGTCTGACACATCGGTATCAAATCGGCAAGTGCTAAAGCGCCCGTTTTGGGTTCCGCGGCTGATTCCACGCCGGTTAGGGTTTGGAGCGCTAATTGCTCAACGAACTCTCGTGACTAGGATGATACAGGCCCGAAGAGAGACGCTTGATCCCACCTTAGCCGACCTGCCGAAAGAGTCACCTCGCCAGCAAGCCCACCATTAGTCCGCAAAAACCTTCACAACCGTCTCTCCTCGGAGCCTGGCACAGCCCCCGGCCCGACGCCATCGCGTACCATGGTTGCATGGCCAAAGCTATGTTCGATGTGGAGTGCCCCTGCTGCCAGGCCACTCTCAAGATCGATCCCGAAACCCGCGCCGTCATCGCCCACACCGTTCCTGAGCGGCCCAAGCTGATTGAGGACCTGGCGGCCGAAGTGGTCAAGTTGAAAGGCGTCGAAGCGCGGCGCGACGAGGTCTTCCAAAAGCAGGTCGAAGCGCAAAAATCGCACGGCAAAGTGCTCGAGAAGAAATTCGACGAACTCTTCAAGCGCGCCAAGGAAAGCCCCGACGCTGCACCGCCCGTGCGCGATATCGACCTCGATTAGGCGCACGGTTCCGCGCGCCACCCCGGGGTGGTCGGGCACGCCTTGCCCGGCTTTCATCCACCCTCCTTTCTGCGGCGCACTGGGCCCAATCGGCTGAAAAGCACCACCACCGGTCAATCCGCGCCATTCCGGGAAACGTGGTAACCTTTGGTTCCCAGGAACAGCCACATGCGGAAATTAATCGCTTTCTTTGTTATCTTCCTCGGCGCGACAGCCGTCCTCTGCGCGCAGGCCGCGCCGCCGGCTACATCGCAGCCCGCGCCAGCGGCCAGACCGCAGGCCGCGCCGCCGGCCACGGTTCCACAAACCCCGCCCACGCCCCCTCCGCCGCGCGCGCAGGCTCCGGCGCCCTACAACTGTGAGCCGGTAAATCCCAACGCCACGCCGGAGGCTCGCGCGCTGCTGAAGACCCTCTGCGCGATCTCCGGCAGGGGCATCCTCTCCGGCCAGCACAACTATCCCAACCAGCGCGATCTGGACACGGAAAAGGTTCACGCTCTCACCGGCAAGTACCCCGCCATCTGGGGTTCGGATTTCGGCTTCACCGACGACGAGGATAAGGACTCCATCCTCCACCGCGACCTGATGATCGCGGAGGCCAAGAAGCAGGCCGCAGCCGGCTCCATCATTTACCTCTGCTGGCACATGCTGCGGCCCACCGAGGATGAACCGGGCAAACCCGGCGCAAGCTGGAGGGGTAGCGTGCAGGCCCGCCTCAGCGACGATCAGTGGGAGGAGTTGATCACGCCCGACACGCCGCTGCACAAGCGCTGGGAAAAATACATGGATACGGCCGCCGTCTATCTCAAGCAGTTGCAGGATGCGCACATCCCCGTTCTGTGGCGGCCCATGCATGAAAACAACGGCAGCTTTTTCTGGTGGGGCGGTCGGCCCGGCATGGGCGGCACGGCGCAGCTTTATCGCGAGGTCTACGCCCGCATGGTGTACGTGCATCACCTCGATAACCTGATCTGGGTGTGGAATCAGAACGCCGCGCCAGTGGGCGAGTATTTCAATTACTTCCCAGGCCAACAGTACGTCGATGTGGTCAGTTATGACAATTACGGCCCCTTGAACGAACCCTCCTATTACGAGATGCTGGCGCTGGCGGATGGCAAGCCCATCGCGCTCGGCGAAGTCGGCGCCCCCCCCTCCGCCGAAGTGCTCAAGGCACAGCCCCGGTGGGCCTGGTTCATGGTCTGGGCTGGTATGGTCAACGACCGCATCCTGCCGGCCTATAGCAACCCGTACGTAATCAATCGCGGCGATCCGATTCCCGGCGCCTCGCCGGCGCCGCAATAAAGACTTCGGTTTGCACCGGCAACCGGTGCTGCCGGGCGGCGGCCTGCCGCTGCGCTACGATGAGGTTTTGGACCCGTCATGCTGTCTCAAAGAGTGTCTCCAATCCTCGTGGCGCTGTTCCTGTGGGCCGCCAGTACCACGCTGGCAAGCGCCCAGGTCGTCAACGTCTGGCTGACCACAGACGACCGGACAACACTGATGGCGCCACAGCCGCCGGTATCGTTTACGCCCGGCACCAGCCAGCTTCCATCCATCTACATTTCCGAATCCCAAGCCGGGCAGACCATCGAAGGATTCGGCGCTTCCATGACCGATTCCGCGGCTTACCTGCTGAACAAGGTTGTCCCTCAAGCCGCGCTGGGCGGCGTCATGCAATCCATCTTCGGCCGCTCCCAGGGAATCGGCGTCAGCTTCCTTCGCAATCCCATGGGCTCCGCAGACATCGCACGGTCTGTTTATTCCTACGACGATGTCTCCGCGGATAGCACCGATTCAAGCCTGCCGAACTTCTCCATCTCCTACGACCAAGCCGACATTCTTCCGCTGCTTCTCCAGGCCAAGGCCATCAACCCGCAAATCAAAATGCTCGGCACTCCCTGGAGTCCGCCGGGTTGGATGAAGGAGAATGGCTCCATGGTGGGTGGTACGTCGGCTAACGCCCAGTTACTCCCCTCCCAATACACTGCCTTCGCCAACTATCTGGTCAAGTATGTGCAGGCCTACCAGGCTTACGGCGTGCCGGTCGACTATCTCACCATCCAGAACGAACCGCTATATGTTCCCATCAATTATCCCGGCGAGTACATGGCCGCCCTGGACCAGCTCAACATTCTGGAGAGCTATGTGCTCCCGGCGCTGGCTGCCGCAGACATCACCACGAAAATCCTGGTTTACGACCACAACTGGGACACACCCACATACCCGGAGACCGTTCTGGCAGATTCGGCGCTCGCCGGCTCGCCGCAAATCGCTGGCGTCGCCTGGCATTGGTACGGCGGCCCTCCCGGCGCCATGACCACCCTCCACAACCTTTATCCGCAACTCGGCCAGTACGTCACCGAAGCCTCTGGCGAAACATCGATCCCCGACGAAGAGCAGAGAGACTTCGAAATGATCATTCACTCGATGCGGAACTGGAGCCGGTCCTACGTCAAGTGGAGCTTGGCGCTCGATCAGAATAACGGGCCGCACACCGGTGGCTGCGGCGATTGCACCGGCCTGATCATGGTCAACTCCATTACCGGTGCGGTCACCAATAACATCGATTATTACACCTTGGGCCATTTTAGTAAGTTCGTGCTGCCCGGGGCCGTGCGCGTCTGGTCGAATAATGCGCCGGGCCTCATCAGCGCGGCGTTTATCAACCCGCTTCACCATGCGGACCTTGCCGGCGTCGCTCACTCCGACGCCCGCGAGCGGTCGCGCGTGCTGGTGGTCTACAACGATTCGGCGTCAACCCAGACCTTTCAGGTGGTGTGGTACGGAACGTCGTTCCAGTATTCCCTACCCTCTTATGCCGGTGCTACGTTTCAATGGGATGCCGGCCTCGAATATTCCTGCCGCCAGTCGTGCTGGACTCCCGTGATACCCGCCACCACGCAGATCCAGGCTTCCAGTTACAACACTCTCAGCGGACTCCAGACCGAACCCTGCGCAGATAAGGACTCGAATGGCGTGCCGAACGGCGGATTTGACCTTGGGTATTCCGCTCCAGGCCTTTGGGCGGAATACCGGAATGTCGATTTCGGTTCCGGCGTCAGCTCGGTCCAGGTGCGGGTGGCGAACGATAGCGGCAGCCCCGGCACGCTCGAGTTCCATTCCGGCAGCCCCACCGGACCGTTGCTCGCTCAGGCCCAGATTCTCAACACCGGCGGTTGGCAGGCGTGGAGCACCATTACCGCGCTTGTTTCCGGCGCCTCGGGATTGCAGAATCTCTTCCTCGTCTTCCAGAGCGGCAGCTCCAGCGGCGAAGGCAATGTGAACTGGTTCCAGTTCCAGTAAATTGACTGGACCTTTGGACGACAGCAGCGGCCTGCTGCGGCCCGCCCGAGTCGCCGCGCGTTCGCACATTCCTCTGCGTGCCGAAGTGCAATCGTCAACGTTATGCAGGTTAACACGTATGACTTATCGGGTATTCCTCGAATTTAGCATCCGTGCTACCATTTGACGTTGTCTCGGGAGGATGATGTGCGAGTATTGCGCTGCTTCCTGCTAGTTTTGGCCGTCGCATGTTCCGCAATCGGCCAGACATACACTATTAATACACTCGCCGGAGGCGGGCTGCCGGTGAACATTCCAGGCACCTCCGCCAGCCTGGCGCCGACAAGCGCCGTTGCGCTGGATGCGAGCGGCGACATCTTTGTAGCTCTCCTCGATTACAACGTGGTCCTGCGCAGCGACGCCAGAACCGGAATCCTGACACTGCTGGCGGGCAACGGAACGGTAGGTTTCAGCGGCGATGGCGGTCAGGCCGTTGACGCCCAGTTGAACGGCCCCACCGGCGTCGCTGTCGACTACGCCGGCAACGTCTACATCGCGGACGCCGGCAACGCCCGCATCCGCAAGATCTCGGCCGGTATCATCACTACCGTGGCCGGGACGGGTTCCAACAGTTTCAGCGGCGACAACGGCCCGGCCACCAGCGCTCAGTTGAACCCCGTCAGCGGCACGCAAGGCGGTTTCGGCGTCGCCGTGGACGCCTCTGGCAACCTTTACATCGCGGACACCGGCAACTATCGCGTCCGCAAGGTCTCTAACGGCATCATCACCACCGTTGCCGGCAACGGGACGTATGGTTTCAGCGGCGACACCGGCCCCGCTACCAGTGCGATGTTGTCCAATCCAACAAGCGTGGCCCTGGATGGCGCCAACAACCTGTACATCGCGGACGGCAATCGCATCCGCGAGGTCTCGGGGGGGATCATCACCACCGTGGCGGGCAACGGATTCATCGGCCCCGGCGGCGATAATGGCACAGCCACCAAGGCTGAGCTCAACGGCCCCAATGGCATTGGTCTCGACGCCGCCGGCGATATCTTTATCGCGGACACTGGCAACAGTCGCGTCCGCGAGGTCTCTGGCGGCGTGATCACCACCGCGGCCGGCAACGGGACCTTCGGCCTCAGCGGCGATGGCGGCCCAGCCACCAGCGCGCAGTTGAACAGCCCCTTCGGCGTCGCCGTCGACGCGCTCGGCAACGTGTTTATCGCGGACTTTGGCAACAATAGGATCCGTAAGGTCGTTAGCAACGCGATCGCCACGGCGGTCGGCGGCGGTTCGTCAATCGGTGACGGAAGCACGGGTACCTTCGGCTATGCCATCAACGCCCAGTTGTTTTTTCCCGAAGGCGTCGCCCTGGACTCGGCCGGCGACCTTTACATCGCCGACTTTGACAACGGTCGCATTCGCAAGGTCTCCAGCCCCAACTCCTTGATTACCACCATCGCGGGCAACGGAATCTTTGGCTTCAGCGGCGACGGCTTCCCCGCCGCCAACGCCGAGTTGGACGGTCCCAGCAGCGTCGCCGTAGACTTGGCCGGTAACCTCTACATCGCGGACTCCGGCAACAATCGCGTCCGTATGGTCTCTGGCGGCGTGATCACTACCGTGGCCGGCAACGGGACGCCGGGTTTCAGCGGCGATCATAGCTCAGCCACCGGCACCGAGTTGTACGGTCCTTCCGGCGTAGCCGTGGATGCCAACGGGAATCTCTACATAGCTGATTATTTCAACAATCGCGTCCGCATGGTCTCTGGCGGCGTGATTACCACCGTGGCCGGCAACGGGACGCTAGGTTCCGGCGGCGACAACGGCCCGGCCATCAGCGGCCAATTATCCGGTCCCAGAGGCGTCGCCGTAGACGCCGCCGGTAACCTCTATATCGCTGACTCGGCCAACAACCGGATCCGCGAGGTCTCCGGAGGAGTGATTACCACCGTGGCCGGCGGCGGCGCCTTCGCACTCGGCGACGGCGGACCCGCCACCAAGGCCGTGATGAGTCTGCCAACAGCCGTCGCCGTGGACGTCAACGGCAACTTGTACATCGCGGACTCTGGAAACAATCGCCTCCGCAAGGTCGCGGGTGGCATTATTACCACCATCGCCGGCGATGGGAATGGCACGTTCAGCGGTGATGGCGGCCCGTCAGTTTTCGCCGAGCTTGACGACCCCTACGGCGTTGTCGCGAACGCTTCCGGCACAATTTACTTCGCCGACAGTGCAAACAATCGAGTTCGTTTTCTGTTCCCGGCCCCCGGCAATGCGTGCACATACACGCTTAGCCCGTCCCTCCCGTTGCCGGCGGTCGCCGCCTTGGGCGGAACTGTCCCGTTAAGCGTCCAGACCCCGTCGGGTTGCACCTGGGTGGCTCAAGGCCCGCCGAGTTGGATCACTCTCTCTGGCACCACAGTCAACTCCGGTCCCGGTAGTGTGACTCTCACCGTCGCCGCCAACACCGGCGCAACGCGCAGCGGCGTCATCTCCATTGCCGGCGTGCCGGTCCTGGTGACTCAGCAGGGCACCGGCCCGGTGCTTTCCATCAACGCCGGCGGCGTCATAAACGACGCCAATTACACCGCGCCGGTGGCGCCCGGTAGCATTGCCGCGGCATTCGGAGATTTTCTGCTCTCCTCGCAGTTCACTGCTGGACCAGGCTCCCTGCCCACGAGCTTTTCAGGCCTTTCCCTTGAGTTCCCAGGCGGCCAGTTGGCGCCCCTGTTCTATGCTTCCGGTACACAGGTCAACCTCCAGGTCCCTTGGGAATTGGCCGGCCAGTCGCAGACTACCTTGACTGCTTCTCTGAGCGGCCAAACCAGCGCCGCCCAAACGGTGAGCCTCGCGCCGTTCGCCCCGGCAATTTTCAGCATCAACGCTCAGGGCAACGGCCAGGGAGCGATCATCGACGCAATAACCTATCGCCTCCTGGATTCCAGCAACCCCGCGATCGCCGGCAGCACTTATGTCTCGATCTACTGTACTGGCCTCGGCGAGGTTTACAACCCGCCCGCAACGGGTTCACCCGCTGCACCGAACTCGCAGTACTACACGCAGACGACTGCCACCGTGACCATCGGCGGAGTTCAGGTGCAGCCTAAGGACATGCTGTTCTCCGGCCTCGCGCCCGGCTATGTCGGCCTGTACCAGGTCAACGCACTGGTGCCCGCCACATCGGCAAGAGGAAATGCTGTGGCGGTGACAATAACCATCGGCGGCGTAACCTCAAATATGGTCACCATCGCCGTTCAATCGGCGCCGTAGTCGTCCACTGAGCAAACGGGAAATCCGAAGCTCGATGTTTTGTATCAGGGCACGGCTGCAGCCGTGCCGTAACCAGTGGACGTTCTGAAGGCTCTAGCCGCTGCATTCCCCGGTGCGATGTGAGTGATCGGGTTGTCGAAACCGCCATCGCCTGGGGTTAGGCCTCGCCATCGCCTCTCGCGGTCTCGGCCGCCAAAGCGCGACAGCCTGAGTCTGCCCGGTCTGTCTGACCTTCGCCGGCTTATATCTTCTTGCCGATAATCGCGTAATCCAGGCCGCCAAAGAAAGCTTCGCGAAACGCATTCGGCAGCTCGGCCAATGACGGCATCGATTCCATCGCCGGCTCGAGGCGCCGCACCTCAAGATCGCCGATGCCAAACTCACTCAGATAGAAAGTCAGTAACTTCTCCGGCACCGGGCGGGCGTGGGTCGGGTCCAGGTAAAAGTAAGTCGCGAAAATAGCCAGACATTCGGGATTGGGCGTCTCAATCACGATCACGCCGTTGCGCTCCAGCCGGCTGCCGGCCAGGCGAATCATCTCCGGCAAGCGCTCGGGCGGAAGATGCTCCACCACCTGCGCACAAAAGATGCCATCGAGCTCGCCTTCGTCGAGGCCGCGCAGATACTCGAACAGGTCCGCGGTTTCGGCTTCGAGACCCTTCTCGCGGCAGAGCGCGACGGATTCCGCGCTCGCATCGATGCCGCGCGCCGGTACGCCGGCTCCGCGCATCAACTCCAGGAACTCGCCGCGCCCGCAGCCGATGTCGAGCACGTTGCCGCGGCCTTTGAAATCGGCTACGTAAATCTGCTGGCCCGCCCTGACGCGCTCTTCACTGCCGCGATAGTACTCCGCAAACCGCGCGTAGTCGAAAGCCAGCGGAGCGGCGGGCTGAGTTGGCGCAGCCCCCGAGCCGATTTCAGGCGCCGCCAGCGATTGGAATGCCGCCCCGCTTCGCTGGCGGATGAGGCGCAATTCCACGTGGATCAGCTTGTCGAATTCCGCGCGCACGCGCTCCAGGTCCGCCCAGAGGCGCTTTTGGATCTCCAACCCGCGCTCGTCCAGGCGCACCGTGAAATCGTTGTGCTGGGTGCGTACCGCCTCGCGATAGTTGCTGTCCATCAAGGTAAGCCGGTATTGAAACGCTCCGTCCAGGTCGGCCACGCTGCGCTGAAACTGCATCTCGTTGGTCGTCAGCTTCTGCTCCCAGCCCGCGCGCCATTCGGCCCAATGGTGGCGGATATCGGACATTTCCTGACTCTGTTCGCGCAACGGCTTTTCCAGTTCCTCGCGTCGCGCCCGCTCCGCCGCCAGGCGGTTACCGAACTCTATCAGGGCCCGGTTGGATTGGTTGAGCGCCTCGATGGCGGCATCCACGCATGCCACTGCTTTGCGGTTGAATTCCACTTGCTCCCGCACGTGCCAGTCCAGCACACGCGCCACCAAACGCTTCCAGGCCTGGACCAGGCTGTTGAGCGGACCGCCGGCGCGCGGGTTGACGGTGCCGATGGCCGCCACCTTCCCTAACGCGGCGTCGCGCGCGTGCACCAGCCCGGTGAGGTCAGGCAGCGCGATATCCGTGCCGCCGGCCGCCGTTTCCGGATTGCTCGCGCGCACGCGATCGCGCACCTCGCGCAAAATGGCGATCAGCTCAGCGCTTTCCACGTTTTCGACTCCACACCGCCGTTACTACCGTGCCCAAGCCGCCGCGGGGCGAAAAATCGCCAATCACCGTCGCCGACCGCGGCTGCGCAAATCGCACCACGTCGCGCAGCACCCGGTTCACCACGTTCTCCTGGAAGATCCCCAGCTCGCGATATGCCAACAGGTACATCTTGTACGATTTCAGTTCCAGGCAGCGCCGCAGCGGCACATACCGCAACACGATCTTACCGAAATCGGGCAGGCCGGTCTTGGGACACACCGCAGTGAACTCCGGCATCACAATTTCGATTTCGTACGGCTCCCGGTACTGGTTCGGCCACGTCTCAATCTCCGGCAGCGGCGCACGCGTGCCGGATTCGGCGTGCGCATTCGTGTATTGCCGTTTCATGCCAGAGCCTTCGAGAGCAGGCCGAGAAACAGGCCGACATCGGCTACCACCCCCACCGCCTGCCCTGTGCCGCGATCGCTCACCTTGGTTGCCACCGCCGGATTGATATCCACGCAGACGATTCTCACCCAGCTCGGCAGCATGTTGCCGGTGGCGATCGAATGCAGCATCGAGCCGAGACAAATCACCAGGCCCGCGCCCTTGAGCTCGGCCGCGTAAGCGTCCTGCGCCTTGTTCATGTCGGTAATGGTGTCGGGCAGCGGGCCATCGTCGCGCAGGCTGCCGGCCAGCACGAAAGGCACGCACTTCTTCACGCACTCGTACAGCACACCCGAGCGCAGCCGGCCGCTTTCCACCGCCTGGCGAACCGAGCCGGCGCAGTAGATGGCGTTGATGGCGCGCATGTGGTTGCGGTGCCCGTGCTCCTCCAGGCGCCCGTCGGAGAGGCGAACCCCCAGCGAAGTGCCGAACAGCGCCGCCTCCACGTCGTGCACCCCCAGCGCGTTGCCGCTCAGCAGCGCCTGCACCGAGCCCTGCCGGATCAGCGCCGACAATCCTTCCACGCCGCCCGTATGCACCACCACCGGCCCGGCCACCACCACCACCTTGAGCCCGCTCGAGAGCGTCTGCCGCACCAGCTCGGTGGTCTGGCGCACCGCGGTTTCCACCTGCCGCTCCGACGAAATTCCGTTGGCCATGAAGGCGAACGCCAGGCGGTCGCGCTCTTTCGATTCCGGCACCACGCGAATGCCGCGCAGCCCGGCCACAATGCGGTCGCCACGGCGCAGGTCGCGCAGCCGCCGGCACCGGGCGTGGCCGCCCTCCACCACCACCATCGCGTCCATCCGCTGGTTCTCCACTTCGATCCATTGCTCGCCGTGGCGCACGTAGGTGCGATGGTTGGTGGTGGAATAAAAGTCCTCCGGCGCGCACCGGTCGCGCTCCACTTCGCGGAGTTGCGCATCCGTCGCGTCCACCGGCGCGCAGCCCAGCAGCAGCAGCGTCTCGAGCAGGCGGTCGAGACCGTTCTGGTCGGCGGTGGTCACCCGCAGCCGCAGATACGACGGTTCGCTGTTGGTACGGCCGATGCGGAACTCTTCCACCTCGAAACGGCCGTGTTGCTCCACCACCGTGTCGAAGATGTTCTCCATGACATGGGAGTCGATCAGGTGGCCTTCCGCTTCGACCACTTCCTGGAATGGCATAGAATCTTCCATTGTACCGTTGGCCGAGGCTGCAACTGGCGGTGCCTAACCTTAGCAATCGAATGAGGAGATTCCGTGGCCGGCGAACGTAAAACGAGCCCGCGCTGGTGTCCGGCTGGCGGTCAGTTGGCGGGAAGTTGCATCTTGTGCAGCAGCGCCTGGAATCGCGCTTCCGAACGCAAAGGATCGTAGACCGCGTCAACGCCCATATAGACCAGACCATGCATTAGACCGGGCTCCCGCGCAGTGTACGCCTTTTCGAGCCAGTCGATGGCCCGTTCGCGGTCATTCAGCCCGCAATAGATGTCTGCCAGAGTCACCGGAGAAACGAACTCGCGCCGTGAGCGGGCTAGAAGTTGTTCCAGTATGGCCTGTGCTTGGTCGCGCTGACCGGCAATGGCGTAGGCGTGGCCGAGATCCCCTAACGCTTCAGAGCTGCCGTGCGTCGCATCCACTTCATTCTGGAACGCAGCGATCGCGTCGGGTAGCATCCCCTTCCGCTCGTATGCCTTCCCAAGAAAGCCGAGAATACCCGGGAGTCCTGGTACTTCCTGGATAAGTCGCGGGCTCTGGCTGATGACATCGTCATACCTGCGTGACAGAAGCAAGTGCCATACCATGTGCGCCCGCCGCAAGGAGTTAAGAGGGTCGATCTCCAAGGCGGTCTTGCTCTGGGCGAGCGAAGCATCAAACTGCCGCATGGCGATGAAATAGTGCGAAAGCCAGTCGTGGGCGCTTGCATCGTTCGGATTGAGTTCGACAGCCCGATCCAGCTCGCGCTTTGCACCCGCCCAGTCCCAGCCGTGAAAGAGGTAGGTGTATCCCAGAGATGCGTGAGCTTCCCCCAGGTTCGGATCAATCTCCAGGGCGCGCACCGCGGCGCCGGTGGCCTTGGAGAAAAGCTCTTCCTGGTTGGGAACCCCTTGTTCGGCAGCCTGTGTGTTGTAGCAGTCGGCCAAACCGGCCCAGGCGATCGCCGCATTGGGATCTATCTTGACGGCCCGTTCGAAATAACCGATGGCGGTGACGCTGTCGGCTGTGTTTCTCCGGTTCCAGAAGAAGCGTCCCTGCAGATAGTCGTCATATGCGACGGGATCGATCGCCATCCGGCGTGAATCCGCCATTGGTGAAACATGGGCCCGAATTTGGCTGGCAATCGCAGCGGCAACGTCCCGCTGCACGCTGAGGAGGTCCCCCACATCTCGCTCGAAACTCCCCGCCCAAAGATGACGGTCCTCCCGCGCCAGTAGCAACTGAGCCGTAATCCGCACCCTTTGGTTCGCACGTACCACGGAACCTTCCACCACCGCATCCACGCCGAGCGCAGTGGCGATGGCCGGAAGCGGCTGGCGCTTACCCTTGTACACCATCACGGAGGTGCGCGAAATCACGCGGACGCCTTCCAATGTGGCGAGGTCGGTGATGAGCTCATCCGTGATTCCATCCGTAAAGTACTCCTGGGTTGGGTCGTTCGAGAGGTTCTCAAACGGTAAGACGGCGATCGAACGCACTTGCCGGCCTGGCGCTGCCGCGAAGCGACCACGCCAATTCCCCGGGTTCCAGAC
Organism: Bryobacteraceae bacterium; assembly: GCA_049698695.1. Taxonomy (GTDB): domain Bacteria; phylum Acidobacteriota; class Terriglobia; order Bryobacterales; family Bryobacteraceae; genus Bog-375. The sequence continues at coordinate 22,479 of JBAVYH010000126.1, forward strand.
AAGGGCCGCTGCAAGAGCTAAGGCGGCAGCGGCCGCGAGCAAGGTACGCCTGCCAGCAAAGGCCCACGTGCGGGACAGTGGTGCGGCCAGCGACTCTTGTGTGCCGTCTTCCAGTTGACCGCGATTTGCGGACGTGGCGTCCCTGTGGGCGAACTCCTGAACCGGAGCGATGAAGCGGTAGCCGCGCCTGGGGAGCGTTTCGACGAAGCGGGGGTTCTCGGCGGAGTCGCCCAGTGCATCGCGGATGCGATTGACGGCGCGGTTGAGGCCGCGGTCGAAATCCACTACCGTGTCGTCCGGCCAGATCCGCTGCTTCAGCTCTTCCCGGGTCAAAACCTCACCGGGCCGTTCCAGCAGGCCGAGCAGGAGTTCGAATGGCTGCTCCTGCAGCTTGACTTTGCGGCCCTGTTTGAAAAGCTCGCCAGAGCCGGCGTCGACCTCGAAGCTGGCGAAGCGAAGTCGGTGAGGTTTGTGGCCGGCGACGCTCATAGCCGGAGATCCTTTCTATGCACTATAACACCCGATCCCTACGGAGGCAGACCTTCGTTCAAGTCCTCCGAGCCCGGAGACATAACGCCGTAAGCGACTGACTCACCACGAGTTGTTTGGGGATAAACATTCAAGCGAAATCGAACCTGCAGGCCATCGACTTAAACTCCCCCGTCGCGTAAGCTCCCTTCAGATCATGGCCGGGGCGGTGCTGGCAGAGATGAGGAATCGTGATGTTGCCGCACCGCCGCCAGCGATCAGTAAAGCTAGTTCGCAGCGTTCACTTGAGGAGGAGACGAATGAAGACCGGGTTTTCGGTATTACTGCTCACCGCAACTGCCCTTTGGGGGCAAGACAATGTCACTTGTACGAATGCCACCCTGCAAGGTGACTATGGGTTTACGGTTACCGGCACGAGGCCTTCAGCCCCAGGCTCCATCGTGATCGAGACTGTCGTGGGAGTGGCCATGACCCACTTCGACGGCGATGGCAATTTGACTCAGACGGACAACATCCACGGATCGATTTCCGGCTATACGGCTCCGGATCGCCCAGGTACTGGAGTGTATAGCCTCAACCCCGACTGCACCGGCACCATGCAACTGAGCAGTCCCGGTTCGCCCACGCTGACCCTGCACATCGTGGTGGTCGACAACGGCAACGAGGTGCGGACGGCGGTCGTGAACCCGCTCCCCGTCATGGTAACCAGCAACGGCAGGCGCACCACGCAGCGTTCTATCGGCGCGTTTCTTTTCGGCCCGGACATCCGGAAGAACCCGGAGCAATAACCCCATCTTGGCCGCCTGAGTGCACTCTGCAGGATGAGTAATCCGAACGGGCCAGGCGGCCATCTTGGCCGGCTTGGCGCTCGCCGTCTTTCCGTTTCCGTGAGACAGACCTGGCTTGAACTGTGCGACAGGCTGGCGGTTTACTTCACCGCCAGCCACGCCAGAAACAACCCGTCCGGCGGCACGTCTTCCCAATAAGATATGTCGCGGCTCTCCACCTGGCGGCAGTGCCGTTTCAACAGTCCCGTGAGTTGCCGGCGGCCAAACCACCGCTCCCAATCAGGCGTTTCGAGGCGTCCCCAGGCGCGCGCGTTCTTATCGATCACGGCGATCCGCCCGCCGGGTTTCACCACGCGGCAGATCTCGCTGACCGCCTTAGCGATCTCGACCGCGTGCTCCAGGCTTTCCGTGGCGTAAGCGGCATCGAATGCGCCATCGGCAAACGGCAGCTCTGTCATGGAGCCGGCGCACACGCGAACGCCCGCCGGCGCATAGCGCAGCATCTCCAGCGAAAGGTCTAGCCCCCAGATTTCGGCCGACGGCTCTTCGTCGTGCAAAATGCGGGCGAACCGGCCTTTGCCGCAGCCCACGTCCAGTACCCTCCGCCCTGCCAGCGCGCCCAGGTGCTGGCGGATCAGCTTCACATGGTAAATCCGCGGATCGATGCTGGCGGGAAAGTGCTCCTCATCGCCGGCAGCCCGGTCGAATGAGGCGCGGATGCGGGAGCGCAGCTCGCTGGTAAGCCGCGCGCTTCGCCGCGAAAACAGACGTCTCCAGTCCAAGCCTCAGGCCTTCGTGAGGAAGATGGGCAGGCCGAGCTTGTGATCGTAAATCGGCCGGTAGCGCTCGGTGTTGTACATGGTGCCGACATCAACCCGCCGCGGACCCAGCTTGGGATCGGGAATCGGCACCATCGTATAGCAGCCGCTGCTGATGGCGGTCATCAGGCCGCTCTTGCCTTCCTCAATCGCGTCCATCGCCATACCGGCAAACGTGTTCGCCACCATCCGGTCGACAAAGTCCGGACTTCCCGACCGCAGGTCGTACGTCAGGTCGCTGACGATTGTTTCCTCTCCTGTGGCGGACTTGATTTCGGTCGACAGGTCTTCCGCCACGCTCATCTTCTTGCGGTGCCCGAAAGCGTCCGCCTCTCCGTACTCCTTCACCATGTAACCTTCCCACTCCGCGCCTTCGGAGAGAATCACCAATGCATAGTTGCTGGGGTTGTGCTTCTTGTCGTATACCAGCACCTCGATCAGCTTCTGCAAATTCACCTTCCATTCCGGGATGCAGCAGCGCACCGAGGTCACATAAGCGGTGTAGAGCGCCGTGTAGCCGGCGTCGCGGCCGAACACGCGGAAGATACCGATCCGCTCGTGCGAACCCACCGTGGTCCGCTGCCGCTCGATCGCATCCATGGCGCGCGTGATCGCGGTCGAAAAGCCGATGCAGTACTCGGTGCCCTGCACATCGTTGTCCATCGTCTTCGGCACCGCCACCACCTTGACGCCGCGGCGGTCCAGTTCGGCGGCATAGCTCAGCGTATCGTCTCCGCCAATCGCCACCAGGTAGTCCAGCCCCAGCGCCTCCAGATTCTCCAGCACCGCCGGCGTGACGTCGTACACGGTGGACGTGACGCCCTTCTTGGTGGCTTGCCGGGAGGGAAAGTCGCGGCCTTCGAGCGTTGGCGGCAGCTTCGACATCTTCGACGGGTTGGTGCGCGAGCTGTGCAGGTATGTGCCTCCCGTGCGGTCGATGGTCCGGGTGTTCTCGCGGTTCAACGGCTGAATGTAACGGCTGCGGCTGGCCGGGTCCTGCAGGTCGACGTGCGTCAGCCCTTCCCAGCCGCGCCGGATACCGATGACCTCCAGTCCGGCTTCACCGGACCGGTAAACAACCGATTTGATGACCGAGTTCAATCCGGGGACGTCGCCGCCGCCTGTGAGGATGCCGATACGCTTCGCGGGCATGAATGCTCCTTAAAAGAGGAATTGGTCTCAGTTTGGAAAACCTCATTATAGAAGATGGCGCGCCGGCCACGGGCCGCGGCGCCGTGCCGCCGCGCCGCCCGCTATACTTGGTTCTGCTATGCGCATGAACCGCTTAGCTCGGCGATTTCTGCTGACCATCCTCGCCATCGCCACCACTTTGGCCATCGGCACCGTCGGCTTCACCGTCATCGATCACTACCCGCCCTTCGACGCCTTCTACATGACGCTGATCACCATGACCACCGTGGGTTACGGCGAAATCCATCCCCTTTCCCAGGCGGGGCGCATTTTTAATTCGTTCCTCATCATCTTCGGCGTCACGACGATCCTCATCGCCATTGGCGCCATGACGCAGACGATCATCGAAATCGAATTGGGGGATCGTCTCCACCAACGGCGGAACAAACGCATGATTGACAAGCTCAAGAACCATTTCATCGTATGCGGATTCGGCCGCGTCGGGCGCGGCGCGGCCGCCGAACTGCTCCACGCCGGAGTACCTTTCGTGGTGGTGGACCAGGACCCGGAGCGCACCGAGCGCGCCATGCTGGAAGGAATGCTTGCCGTGTCGGCCGATGCCACCCGCGACGATACGCTGCGCCAGGCCGGCATCGAGCACGCCCGCGGCCTGGTCGCTGCGCTCGCCACCGATGCCGATAACCTGTTCGTGCTCCTCTCGGCCAAGGGCCTGAATCCGGGGCTTTACGTCGCTGTGCGCGCGGCCGAGGAAGGCGCCGAACAGAAAATGCGTCGCGCCGGCGCCAACTCCGTGTTCGCTCCCTACGCGCTCACCGGGCACCGCCTGGCACAGGCCCTGCTGCGGCCCCACGTGGTGCAGTTCCTGGATTTCACCACGCAAGATATCGGCCAGGACATCACCATCGAACAGGTCTCCGTGGCCACCGACAGCGAAATGGTCTCCAAGACCATTCGTGAAATGCAGCTAGGCCGCGATCTGGGCGTCATTGTGATGGCCATCCGCGGGCGCGATGGCCAGATGCTGTTTAATCCACCCGCCGATACCGCCATTCACGGCGGAGACTTCCTGATTGTGATGGGCCGCCAGGAGAGTCTGCGTGCTCTCGAAACGCTGCTCGCCGGGCGCACCGCGCCGCACGCGGGTTAGGCAGCGCTGCCACTGCCTGCCCGAACCAACACCAGGAGATACAATTCTAGTCATGGCAAAGCCTCCGCGCCCTCTCGATTCGGCCGTTCCCGCGGGCATCAAGCCGCAACGGCCGGAGAGCGAGCCGCCCAAACCGCAGAGTGCCTGGAGGCGACTCCTGGATCGGTTGCTCAACGGACCGGCGCACACGGACCCGCTTTACCTGACCAATCGCACCGTCTGGCAGAGAACGCGCGTCGCCGTGGTGGTCGTGACGCCGATCGTGCTGCTCGCGGCCGTGCTGGCCCTCGCCTGGAGCGGCGTGTTCAAAGCAAAGGACGCGCCCAAACCAACAGAGCTTACGGTTGAGGAGAAAGCCGCCCGCATTCTTCCCAACTTCGATTCGAAAATCCAGCTTCCCACCAATCACGACCTCGATGTGCAGGATGTTCGCGTGGATCATGGCCCGCCGCGGCAGGTAGTGGGCCGGGTCAGGAACAACACCGACCATGTGATCGCCTCCGCCGACATCGAGTTTGACCTGACCGACGACCGCTGGTCCCACTTGGGCGCCGTCAGCACGCGCGTCGAGAACATCCCTCCGCAACATGCAGTGCTGTTCAAGTTCGCCGTCGCGCAGGACACCGCCGAACACGTCCTGGTCCGCGACTATCAGGTCCATTAGAAGGCGCCCATGGCGTAGGCCCCCGGCCCGCGTGAGAAGCGCTGGTAGCGCCGGCGGTCTTGCCGCCGGTTCTTGTGCGTCAGGTTATTTTGTGTCTGCCCGACCCTCTCCCCCACGCGCGGTAGCATAAACGAATGGACTTGCAACTGGACGCGGCCGAGGCGCGCGTGCTCGGCGCCCTGCTTGAGAAGGAAATCGCCACGCCGGAGTATTACCCGCTCTCTCTCAACGCGCTGCTCAACGCCTGCAACCAAAAAACCAATCGCGAGCCGGTGGTGGCTTACGACGAATCCACCGTCGAAGCCGCGCTCGAAGGCTTGCGCCACAAGGGCCTTGCCACCCGGCTCACTGGCCACGATGTCCGCGTGCCCAAGCACGCCCAGCGATTCACCGAGCAGTTCAATCTCGGCCGCCGCGAAGCCGCCGTGTTGTGCCTCCTGCTGCTGCGCGGTCCGCAAACCGTGGGTGAGCTGCGCGGCCGCTCTGATCGCCTCTACCAGTTCGACGACCTGGAAGCGGTGGAAACCACGCTCCAGCATCTGTCGGAATTGGGTCTGGCAATGCGCCTGACGCGCTTCGCCGGATCGCGCGAGCCGCGCTGGGCGCATTTGCTGTCGGGACCCGAAGCCGGCACCGAAGACAGCCAGGCCGCATCGGCTCCCGCGCCGCACCCGCCGGCCGCAGACCGCATCGCCGCGCTCGAGCGTGACTTCGCCAGTCTCCGCCGCGAATTTGATGACTTCCGCAAGCGCTTCGATTGAGCATGGCTGGCGCGTTTGTTGGCGCCAGTTGCCGCACGCGTTGTTCGGAGCCGCGACCGTCAGGGAGCGGACCCCCGGCCACCCATGCGCTTCGTTGAACGCCGGCTGGCGCCAGCGCCGTTCCAAAGCCCCGCCGCCCCAGCCCACCGCCCTCCCTCACACTTCCGCCAGCTTCCATCTCCCACGCCGGAACCACGCGATTCCAACCACCGCCAGAACTGATTCGGCAATGCAGATGGCCAGGTACACGCCGCGCGGTCCCAGCCCCACTGATGCGGACAGCAACCACGCCAGCGGAATCTGCAGCAGCCAGTAGCAGAAGAAGTTCATCCACGTCGGCGTCGCCGTATCGCCGGCCCCGTTGAAGGCCTGCTCCACAATCATTCCCCAGGCGTAGAACGGGTAACCCAGGCTTACATAGCGCAGGCAGGCCACGGCCACCGGCGCCACCGCGGCATCGGTCGTGAACAGTCCTACCAGCGGCCGCGCCGCGCTGAAAAAGCACACCGCCACCGCCGAGAGAAACAACATGTTGTACACTCCGCCCATCCACACCGCGCGCTCCGCGCACTCCGGCCGCCGTGCACCAAGGTTTTGCCCCACCAGCGTAGCCGCTGCCGCCGCGATGCCCCACGACGGCATCAGCGCGAAGAGAATGATGCGGATCGCCAGCGTGTAACCGGCAATGGCCGCGCTGCCGAAGCGCGCGTTGATGCGCGCCAGGCTGACCCAACTCGCCGTCGAGATGAAGTACTGCAGCATCGCCGTCGAGCCCACCCGCAGCAGGCGCCCCATCACCGTCCAGTCCGGCCGCAAATGGCGCAGCGCCAGCCGCACGCGGCTCTTGCCCCGGAATAGAATCGAGAGCTGATAAACCACGCCGATCGACCGCCCGATGGTGGTTGCCACCGCTGCGCCGGTCACTCCCAAGCGCGGGAAAAATGCGAAGCCGTAAATGAAACACGGGTCGAGCGCGATGTTGATCAGGTTCGCCAGCCACAGCGTCCGCATCGCGGCAGCGGCGTCGCCCGAGCCACGGAATACACCATTGATCAGGAACAGCGGCACGATGGCGACGTTGGCGCCGAGCACGATGCTGGCGTAGCGCAACCCAGCGTGGATCACCGATGCCGGCGCGCCCATCAGCCCGAGCAAACGCGCCGCCAGAAACACGCCCGCCAACCCTGTCGCGATGCCTACTGCTGCACCGCACACAATCGCTTGCCCGGCCGCGCTGGCGGCGCCATCCGGGTCCTTTTCGCCGATGCGCCGCGCCACGGTTGCCGTGGCCGCCATGCTGAGGCCCAGCGCGATGCTGAACACCAGCGCCACCACGCCCTCCGTCAGCCCCACTGCCGCCAGCGAATCCGCGCCCAGCCGCGCCACCCAGAACGCGTCCACCACGCCGAACGTGGATTCCATCGCCATCTCGAGCATGGTCGGAATGGCCAGCAGCGCGATGCCGCGACTGAGGCTGCCTTCGGTAAAATCCTGATCGCCTCCCGCCAGCGCCTCTCGCAGCAAGTTGCGCCGGCGGGCAAAAGTACGTTTCTCTGCCACCTGCATGGTAATGCCCTCGCGGAGTACAGCTCCGCCCTGACCTGGTTTTTGGATTAACGGGAAACAGAGGCTACCGAAAAGCGCGCTCGGCGCTTACCGAATAGCGATGGTAGGATTAGGCAATCGCATGGGCAAAATCACCTGGGAATTATCTTATCACGAGCCTGGGAAGGCTTCAAGGAAAGCCACACTCCGGCTCACCGCAGGACCGAACTTGATGGTGTTTCACCCGCGGTGGGGCAGGCGCTTTCGCCTGCCAACCATATTCCCCTCTAGCCCCCGTTCGCCTACTTCCGGTACACCACGCCGCCCTTCATCACAAAGCTGACTCGTTCAAGCGCGCTGATGTCTTCGAGCGGATTCCCTTCCACCGCAATCGCGTCGGCAAAGTAACCCGCCTTCAGCGCTCCGATCTCGCCTTCCCATCCGACTAACTTGGCTCCGTTCAGCGTCCCGGCTTGTATCGCCGCCAATGGCGACATGCCGAACTTCACCATCAGCACGAATTCGCGCGCTTGCGCCCCATGCGGAAACGGCCCCACATCCGAGCCCGCCGCGAACGGCACACCGGCCGCCAATTGCCTGCGGAACTCCGCGGCGTGATATTCGAGCATCGCCCGCTCCCGCGCCGCCATGGCCGGCGAGGCCGCGTGATCGGCAAAGTACTCGGCAATGGCGAAAGTCGGCACGGCGAAGATGCCGCGCTCCCGCATCAGCCGCATGGTTTCGTCGCTCAATTGGTACGCATGATCGATCGACTCCACGCCGGCGCGCGCCGCATACAGCGTCCCGGGTTCGCCCATGGCGTGCACCGCCACCCGCTTGCCAACGCGAGCCGCCTCGGCAACGGCGGCCGCGAGCTCGGCCTCGGTGAATTGATACGGCGTGGCGAATTTGCCGCCGGTCAGCGTGTCGTGGCCCGTCTCGTAGATCTTGATAAAATCCGCCCCTTCCTTGAATTGGCCGCGGATGACGCGGATCAATTCGAGCGCATTGTTGGCCTGCGTGGCGTTGGGCAGCACCTTCTGTGCCGGGTTGAAGCCGGTGGCGTCCTCATGACCGCCCAGAATGTCTATGGCGTTGCCGCTGACGCGCAGCCGCGGGCCCGGCACCGAGCCGGCGTTGATGGCGTTGCGCACCGCCGTGTCCGCCGATCCGGCGCCCTCGGTCCCCATGTCGCGTTCCGCTGTGAACCCCGCCATCAGGTCGTCGCGCGCCGCCAGCACCGCCGCGATCGTTCGCTGCGGCACCGATTCCTCCACCGTTTGCAGGTCCTCCGCTCCTGGATGCAGAAACAGATGCACGTGCGCGTCAATCAGTCCCGGCAGCAGCGTGCGGTCGCCCAGATCGATCACCTCTGTATCCGCCGTCCGCGCAACCTTCGCGCCAACCTCGGCGATCCGCTCGCCGCGCACCAGCACTTCGCCCGGCGCGATCATTTTGCCGGTCTCCACATCCAGCAGCCGCGCCGCGTGCAGCACCGTGGCGTGATTCGCCGGCTGGCACCATGCCGCCCGCCCGGCCATCATCAAAAGGAGTAACGAGATCCAACGCAAACTGTTCATAGCCATTGCGCGCCATCATACCACCTGCCGCTCGGTCGCGCGCTGACGTCGGTTCAAGTCCGAATCCCGGGGTTACCGGCTGTTCGCCCGCACTGTAAGTCTAAGCTAAGACTTGTTAGGCAGCGTAGCGAAAGATACACTCTCGGAATGTGCTGCGACTCGTTTCCTTTTTACCGCCTGCTCGGGTCCGGGCAGTATTTCTTTCCCAGAGTGACGGTTGACCGCGGTGTAAGAATTCTTCAAGTCAATGAAAGACAACGGAGGTACGGATCTGGAATCCGGAATGCACACGCGACGTCGACCGCCGTTCGACATTTCGATTTTGGAGCAAATACAATGCGACGAGTCCTTACATTGTGTGCGCTGGCAGCCGCATTCTCAGCACTGGCGTTGGCTGAGGATTGGACAGGAAGGCTGATTGACGCCAACTGCTACAGTCAACAGAAAAGTATAACTGGGTGCGACGCCAGCGGTTCGACCACTATGTTCGCGCTCTCTGTCTCCGACAAGGTCTACAAGCTGGATGACGCCGGCAATGCCAAAGCCGCAGACGCCATGAAGAGTCGGGCGGACCGCAGCGCCGATCCGGGCAAGCCCGTAAGCACCGCGGTCGCCGCCAAAGTCACGGGGACCAAAGGGGAGGACGACACGATAAAGGTAGAAGCGATAGAAGTCCAGTAAGGCCCCTGGGGCCGTCCCTGCCGCTTTTTGGGGACGGCCTCTCCGGACCGCCGGCCACCGTGCTTCGTCCCGAGAGCCGTCTGGCCGTCGTCATTCACGTTGCGGCCAACCGCCATCGGCAGGTAAAATAGATTACATGATCGGGCGGTTCCCCCTTGGTTTTCCAGGGATTCTTTCTTTCCTTTTTGTGATCCCGGGCGTAGTTCCGGTATCATTCGCTCAACCGGTTTCGAGCGAAGCTTCGCTGAGTGAGCGCACCGCGGTGGCGCAGAGTTTTGTCTCGGAGAAACTCTCGGTCTGGCAGAAGCGACTCAACCTGAGCGACTGGAAGATTTCGGTGGTGCTTTCGCCCGCCCAGGACTTGCGGCCGGAGACACTCGGCAACATTCACTGGCATCTGTATCAAAAAACCGCAGTCATTCGGATACTCTCTCCCGCCGACTATCGCCTGCCGGCCAAACAGATGCTGGAGGATATGGAGTTCACCATCGTTCACGAGCTGATCCACCTGCAGTTGGCGCCGTTGCTTGTCGATTTTAAGCGCAGCGATGCCAACCACTATGAGGAAGAGCATGTGGCGGATTATATGGCCGGTGCCCTCCTCCAACTAGACCGCACCAAATGACGGCTGCGCGTGCGGTTGCCCAGCCATTACAGATCGGCTAGACCCCGCCGCGTCGCTGTGCACCGGCTGTCGCGAGGGGACTGCCTGTTCGACAAACGGCTTTGGGAGCGCCAACGCATGCCGCATGCGGCCCGCCCTCTGTGGGGCTCGCCGGTAGCCCGCGCGTGCCGGCAATAGTCGGGGTACGCACTGTCGCCCGCCAGCCCGGCCGGTTTTGTTTGTTCCGTAGGGGCCGGGCATTGCCCGGCCCGCGCTTCCCCTCGTGCCGGTGACAACCCCAATCACCACCTTTCGCTCCTGCTAACTCAATCACTTAGCCTACATCTACCATTCAAAATCCTTGACACACCCGGCATACTGTAATTGGGACTGTGGCGCCAGGCTCCGCTGCTAGTCCTTACTTCGTGGCGACGAAGCGTTGCACTTAGTTGGTACTGAACTTCCGGCGCCCGTGAACGGCA
>JBAVYH010000127.1:0-16861 GCA_049698695.1 Bryobacteraceae bacterium
ACTCAAACCATTGGGTGGCCGCACGCACGGCGATAAGTCCGAAGCCCGGCCACCCGCAACGTCTCACTCCTTCTTACTCACCTCTCTCGCCCGTAGTGTCTCCAGCCTCATTACATCGTCCGGCCGATATATACTGCGCAGACACGCGAGCCACAACTTACTGCTCCGTCTTATATTCCACCTTCGCTCGCGGTGGATACACATATGCCGCCACCAGGCTCTCAGTTCCGTCGTTGCCGATCGCTTTGACGCCGAACCTGGTCGAGTCGATCGACACCCCCTCGAGTGTGAACTCGGTAACCTTGCCGACGAAAATCTCCTGCTCCCAGGCTGGCGCCGCCGTCGGCTTCATCACCACCGCGTAGCCCTTCAGGTTCGCGTCCGCCGCCGCCGCATGCCAGCGGAGAACGGCATCGTAGCCTTTGCCGCGCGAGATCATCGGCAGCTTTCGCGGTGGGGCGGGCGGCGTTGCCGCCGCGGTTTCGGCCGGCTTCGCCGCGGCGCCGGCCGCCGCGCCCTTCCCGCTATCGGTCTCGCTGCCGCTGCTGGTCTTCGCTGTAATCCAGATGTCCGGTGTCCGCGGCGCCATCGCCAACGCGGCTGCCGCAGACGCATTCAGCCGGGCCACGCGCGTGGTGTAGGGCACCGACATATTCTCCAGCGTGTCCGTCTCGTGATGCTGGTTCGCGTAAATCTCGTTAGGCGTGGTGATCCGCACCGCGCTGAAGCCTTGCTGCTGAAACGGCGTCTGGTCGCCGCCGCGCCCCAGCCGGTCCTGCGCGAATTGCACATTCACCTTCAGGCTGGGCAGATAGCGCGCGCCCGCCCACTCCACGTAGCGCGCCAGCTCCCGCGGCCGGCTGTCGGCCTGGTCGTCGCTATAGACATTCACCTCGCTGTTGCCGGTGCGCCCGTTGCCCGTAACGTCGGTGCCAATGATGTCGTTGTTGAGCACGGCTTCGATGGCGGTGCCGTCCTGCTTCGCCTTGGCCGCCTCCAGCGTGCTGCCCACCAGCCCCTGCTCTTCGCCGGCAAAGGCGATGAAGACCAGCGTCTTCGAAAACTCGTACCGGCTCATCACCCGCGCCAGCTCCATCACCGCCGCAATGCCGCTGCCATCGTCGCAAGCGCCCGGAGCGGGCAGCTCCGCGGTCTTCGCCCAATCCACCTTCAGCGGCCGTGCGCCCACCGCGTTGTCGCTCGCGCCTTTGGCCGGTTGCGCCGGCGCCTTGCCTATGTTGATGGAATCGTAGTGCGCGCTCACCACCACCTCCACCTCCGGCATGGTCTTGCCCGGCAGCACCGCGATCACGTTATACAGGTCGGCGTCTTTGAAGATGCGCCCGGTCTTCTTCACCCGCCAGTGGTCGTAGCGCACCTCGAGCCGCGGGCTGTAGCTCTGGAACTCGGCGAAGATCCACTTCCGCGCCGCACCGACGCCGTGCTCCGGGTCGTCCTGCGCCGAAAGCGTGTTGCGCGTTCCGAAGCTTACCAGTTTCGCGACCGTGTCGTGGATGCGCTCCGCGGAGATTTCCTTCACGATCTCTTGCACCTGGGGACGGATGGCGCCGTCAGCCGCCGGATCCGCCGCCGCGGCCATCGCTGGCGCCATCATCAGTGCACACAAGAACAGGCCAATGGGTTTCATGGGAATCCAGCATATCGTATTTCCCACAGCCGCACCTCAGCCTGCCCGCGTGGCGCGGGCTGTCGAGCCTGCTGTGTCGAGATTCCGAGCCCTTGAAGCCGTGCGCCTACGAACCTATCTGGAAGGTTCCGGCCACTTGCAAGCTGGACTGCGCCGGCGAGTTGCCTAGATACGACGAGTCGCCCAGATACACGGTGTAAGTGCCCGGCGCGACCTGCCAACTGTCCGAGTTAGTGTCCCAATAGGATAGTGGATGCGAAGAATCGTTCTCATCCACTTCTATCGTCACGCTCTGTTGCTGGCCGGGCGTGAGCGCAACCTTCTGCCATCCCACCAGGCGCTTGGGCGGCTCGCCCGTGGCCGGCACCGCCAGGTAAACTTGCGCCACTTCGGCGCCCGTCACCGTGCCCGTGTTCTTCAGGTTGAACGTCACCTGGAAATTCGGATTGCTCGCGGTGAGGTTGTTCACCAGCGCCACGTTGGAAAACTGGAAGGTGGTGTATGACAGTCCGAAGCCGAAAGGAAATTCTGGAGTGTAACCCTTCGAGTCATACCACTTATAGCCGACGTTCAGGCCTTCAATGGTGTAGTCCGTTGTAAAGGGGGTCTGTGCATCGTTCGATCCGGGAGGCGTCTGGCGCGGCAACTGGTCCACGCTGGCGGGAAACGTGATCGGCAGCTTGCCTGAAGGGTTCACGCTGCCGAATAAAATATTGGCGATCGCCTGCCCGCCGCGTATGCCCGGGAACCACGCTTCCAGCACCGCACTCACGTTGCTCAGCCAGGGCATCACCTGCGCGCCGCCATTTTCCATCACTACGATGGTGTGGGGATTGGCCGCAGCCACCGCGCTCACCAGCGCGTCTTGATTGACGGCCGTCGTGTCGTTCAGGTCGGTGAAATTCAGGCTCGGCATGTCCATGCCTTCGCTGGTCCACTGGCTGACGAACACGATCACCACGTTATAAGACGCGGCCTGCGTCGCCGCCGCGCTGGCATTGGTCCCGTCGTTGTAAGTCACTGCGGCGCCGGGCGCCGCCTGGCGAATGTACTGTACGGGCGGAGAGGGATCCCAGATCACCGGCGACCAACCGGGCACCGCGGGCTCGGTTTGACCGGGCACCGCCACGGCGCCTTCGGTCGGGTACACCTGCGCCGAGCCGCCGCCGGAAATCACGCCGAGATTGGCGTGCGAGCCGACCACCAGGATCGAGCCGACCGTGGCCGCGTTCAGCGGCAGTATGCCGGAGTTCTTCAGCAGCACCGCGCCCTGCTCCTCGACGCTTTGCGCGATGTTCTCGTCATTGGTGACGGTGGTGGGATCGAGCGTGGTCACGCCGGCGGGCTGATTGAACACTCCCACCTGGTACATGGCGCTCAGAACGCGCGTGGCCATGTCGTCGATGCGCCATTGCGGGATCTCGCCGGCCGCCACGGCCGCGCTCAGCGCGTTGGGGCTGAAGAACGCGTCATCCGGCTGCTCCTGATCGAGCCCGGCATTCGCCGCTGTCCACGTCGTCGATGCGGGTCCTCCCGCAGGCAGCGCCCACCAGTCCGACATGACGAATCCGGTGAAGCCCCAACCGGTCTTCAGCACCTGGGTGAGTAAGTATGGGTCTTCGCAGGCCCAAGTGCCGTTCAGCAGGTTATAGGAGCACATCACCGACTGCACGTCGGCATCCTTGGCGGCAATCTCAAACGCCAGCAGGTCGCTTTCGCGCCCGCTGCGGTCGTCGATGAGGACGTTACTCTCCGTGCGGCCGGTCTCCTGGTCGTTGAACGCATAGTGCTTGATGCAGCCAATCACGTGCTGACTCTGCACGCCCTCGATGTGAGCAGCGGCGATCTTGCCCGCCAGAATCGGGTCTTCGCCCTTGGTCTCGAAGGTGCGGCCGTCGCGCGGCTCGCGGCCGATCATGTTGGTATTGCCGCCCAGGTTCACGTTCATCCCGTGTTGGTAAGTCTCGGCGCCGATCACCGTTCCGAACTGATACGCCAGGTTCAGATCCCAGGTGGCGGCGCTGGCGATCGAGGAAGGCAGGGCGGTCGATGGCGCCTTGCTATCGGCCACTCCCAGGCTGCCATCGACAAAATAAAGAGCCGGAATGCCCAGCGACGGAATGCCCTTTATATAGCCACCCGCGCCCAGCGGCAGTTGGGGTATGGCGTCAACGGGTCCACCCTCCCCGGTCACCAGTTGCAATTTCTGCGCCTGCGTCATCGTCGCCAGCATCTTCGCGGCGGAGAGTTGCGCCGCGGTTGCCGCCGGCGCGGGCAGCCAGAATCTTCCCGTGGCGCCGTTGATGGTCAGCACCGCCTCGACCGGCGCGCCCGCCGGAACGCCCTGCGGATATTGGAAGTTCAACTGGTCGATGATCTCGCCCGGCGCCGCGCCGCAGTAACTCACCGTGGCGGAGATGCCGCCGATCGTCAACTGGCAGCTCGCCGCGCCGCCCACCACCCACACAGGCGTGCCGGGAACCGAGACCACCCCATCCTGCTCGGCCGGGCTTTTCGGCCCCAGCCCGTTGGCCCAGAGCGTATAGTAGTTGCCCGCCTGCACCGCGCACTGCGAGGCCGTGCAGCCTTCGTCCGCGGTGCCTCCCGTGATCCACGCCACTCCGGTCGTGTAGTTGTTGAGGAACATGGAGGGTGAGGCCGTCGATGCAATCGTAACCAGCTCCACGTTGCTTGCCGCACTGCCGCGCGTCACCTGCACATTCACCGCCGTGCCGGCCGGGGTTTCCCAAGGAACCTGAAAATTGATTTGCGTCGGGCTGACGTAGATCAGCGGCGCATTCACTCCTTTGACGCTGACGCTGGTGCCGCCCACCGAGGTAAGGAAGTTGCCGCTGCTGTCCTGCACTTGCGGGACCTGATAAATGCCATCGGCGAGATTGTTGCCGAACAGCGAAACCAGGCTACCGGGCGCGATGTCGCCCAAATAAGACGCGGCGTTCAGTATCCCCGAAGGCGTGATGACGGGCGTGGTGGAGGTGACGGTCGCCGGCTGGTACACGCGCACGTAATCCACCAGCATGTCCTGGTTCGGGAACGGCGCACTGGCGTCGGGCGTGCCCAGAAACGTGGTGGGGCCGCCGATGGCCAGGTTCAGCAGCAGGAAAAAGTTGTTGTTGAATTCCCAATATCCCGGCGGAACCTTGTCCGGCGTAGCCGTGTAATAGAGAACATCATCGAGATAAAACGCCACCGAGTCTTGGGACCACTGGATGGCATAGACGTGATAGTCGTCGTAAACGGTCTCGCCCAGCGGCAGCGTATACTGGCCTCCGGCGCTGTAATCGTTGTAATTGCCGGAGCCAACCGGCGTGGTCGGCCCGTGCGCGGTGCCGTTGTTGGTGGACGCATCATTCGCACTGCCATACTGGGCGCTGCTGTACACGCCGAAGTTCTCCATGATGTCGACTTCGCCGCACCAGGGCCAGCCGATGGTCCCAATGTTTTCGCCGAGCATCCAGAACGCGGGCCAAACTCCGTGGCCGAACGGAAGCTTGATTCTGGCTTCCACCAGGCCGTATTGCCAGCTCAGATCCGCGGTGCCCTGGGAAGATCCGGGAAGCCCGGTCTGCAAGCGCGCGGATGTGAAATTGCCGCTGGAATCGCGGATGGCGCGGATAACTAAATTGCCGTTGCCATCTTGAAAAGCGTTGGCGGTGGAGCTGGTGTAGTTCTCGAGTTCGCCGTTGCCCCAGCCGTACGGGTTGCCGTGGCCGGTATCGTAGTTCCAGTTGGCGGGATTGGGCGGCGTGCCGGCCGCGCCGTTGAACTCATCGCTCCACACGAGCTGCCAGCCGGTGGTTGTCTGAGACGCTGCCGCAAACGCGGCCAAAAAAGTTAAGGTTGTAACCCAAAGGAGACGCATAACCATGTTGATCATGGATCAATCGGGGCGGAGATTCAAGGTCGCCCGGCGAGCCGAGACGCACGCACGGCGGGGGCCAAACCGCGTCCTCGAGCACCCCGCGCCAGAAATAAGAGTCCACAGCCGCTCGCACAGCACTCAGTTGGCTGATTCCAAGACATTTGGCTATTAAACTCCAGGCGCGCAAACGAGGCCGCTGGACACTCGCCGATTTCGGTAACATCTGTAAGATTCATCCAGTTCTTGGTCTGTACGAAAAGTGACACCAGTACCAGGTGTACACCGTGCCGAACCGCGACCGCCAGATAACGGACCCCAATCTCCGATAAATGGAACCCGCGAACTCAGATTCGCCAGTTTTATTCCATTTTTTGTATCTCTTAGAAGGGAGGCCGTGGGTCGAAACCGGGCGCAAGAACGCCAGTCGCCGATCCTTTTGACCGCCAAGGATTCACACCCTTGACATGGTGGGTGAAACGTAATATTCTGCTGCGGACAGGGTTTTCGGGTATTAGAGCGTTAGAGTCTCGTTCTGCCGTCGTGCAGAGGCGTGAAGCTAGCGTAAGTTTGGTGTATAAAAGCGAAACAAAGAGGAGATCTCGCTAAATGGGTTACACGTATAATCCAAAGGCAAGGGGTCCGGTCCTACAGGGGTGTAGGGGCCGAGCCGCGAACCTCATTTTATTTGGGCTGCTTGTCGCAGTCCTCATCCTTTGTCAATTGCCGGCCCTCGCGCAGCACGCGGCCGGTTCAATCGCCGGCACAGTAGCCGATAAGTCGGGCGCTGTTATTCCAGGCGCCAAAGTTGTGCTGAAGAACGAAGCCAACAACAACACGTTCGACGGCGCTACCAACGGCTCCGGCATCTTCAGCTTCCCGACGGTGCTGCCTGGCAGTTACTCGGTGACGATTTCGGCTCCGGGTCTTCAGACCTATGAGATCGAGCACATCGTTGTAACGCAGGGCGCCGCGGTGGGCATTCCGACCATCACGTTGCAGGTTGCCACGACCAAGGAGCAAATTGAGATCGTGGCCACTGGCGATGTGGCGGTCCCCATCGATTCGCCACAAGCCAGCCAGACCCTGAACCAGACCATGATCACCGATCTTTCGATCGTCGGCCGCGACGCGGCTGAGTTGATGAAGATCATGCCCGGCATGGGTATGACGGGCGGTCTGAGCCAGAGCATGTGGAACAGCTACACGACCCAGATCAACACGGGACCGATCGGCCAGTTTTCCGCCAATGGCACGCAGGCCAATGGCGCCATGACCATGACCTCGGACGGCGCGAACCTGCTCGACCCCGGCAACCAGGGAACGCAAACCGCCAACATCAACCAGAACCAGGTGGCGGAAGTATCGATCCTGACATCGGCCTACGATGCATCTTTCTCCAAAGGGCCGGTGACCTTCCAGGCATACGGCAAGAGCGGCAGCGCCCAGTTCCACGGGCAAGCTTACCTGTATACCCGCAATGGCGATTTCAACGCGATTGACGCCTATGACAAGTCGCAGGGTCTCAAGCCGATCAGCGACAGCTACTATTATCCGGGCGGCGATTTCGGCGGCCCGGTGCTGATCCCCGGCTCGAAATTCAATCGCAACCGCGACAAGCTGTTTTTCTACGGCGCGTACGAGTACATGAAACAGCAGCCCGCGGGTTCGTCGTACCAGTTCGTCATTCCCACTGCCCAGATGCAGCAGGGCAATTTCAGCCCGGCTTACCTCGCCAGCCTCGGCCCTGGCTATGCCAGCGCCCGTTCCAACGGCGCGGTGGTTCCCTGCGTCAACGGCACCAACACCGGAGCCGGCTGCGGCAGCCTCACCAACATCGTGGGCGGCATGATTCCGCAGAGCCTGATCGATGCGAATTCGCTGGCTTACCTGAAGACGTTTCCGGCGCCGAACGAGGATCCGACCGCCAACGGTTCGGGCAGCAACTACGACTACTTCCTCGGCCCGCCCGTAAACCGCTGGGAACTCCGTCTCCGCGGCGATTACAACATCAGCGACAAGACGAAGCTGTATTTCAGTTGGAATCACCAGCACGAGATTGACCAGAGCCCGTTCTACCTGTGGTGGTGGGGATCTCCCGCGACGCTGCCTTATCCGTCGCCGCAGATTGCGACCCAGCTCGCCAACGTGTATAGCGCGAACCTAGTTCATGTGTTCAGCCCAACGCTGACCAATGAATTCGTATTCGCGGATGCCGTGTTCGACAACCCCTCCATACTGACCCAACCGAACGCGGTGAATCCTTCCAATTTGAACTTCAACTATACGGGCTTCTTCAAGAACCCGTTCACGCCGCAGATTCCGGACCTTTTTGGCTGGAATAACGCCACCGCCGGTTACTATTCGCAACAGTACGGTACGGTGTTCAAAGGTTCGCAAAACACCTTCGGCAAGGATTCGGCGACGCCGAACGTTTCCGACAACGTCAACTACGTGGTTGGAAAGCACACCTTTAAGGTCGGCTTCTATTGGGACTACGCCCAGAACTATCAGAGCGACGCGGGCGCCGGTTCCACCATGGGTGTTGCGGAATACGATCCGTGGGGCGCTACCACCACCGGCAATCCGTTGGCGGATGAAGTCATCGCACACGCAGATAGCTTCGGCCAAGCGAACGGCGCGGTGACGAATAACTACAAATACTACACTTACGGGTTTTACCTGAACGACTCGTGGAAGGCGGGCCGCCGGCTTACCCTGACTTTGGGTGTCCGGTTCGACCACCTTGGCAACTGGGTCGAGGCGAATTGCCCTGGTTTGCCCCTGGGCACGCAACAGATTTCGCCGTGTCCCGGTCTCGCGGTTTGGGATCCGGCCACTTACGTGAACTCGGCCAGCAGCACCATTCCATGGGACGGCTTGTCGTGGCACGCCATCAATTCGGCGATCCCAATGTCCGGCTTCCCCTCGAAGCCGCTTTTCGTCCTGCCTCGCGTCGGCGCCGCGTATGACATATTCGGCGACGGCAAGACGGTGGTGCGCGGCGGCATCGGCCTGTACCGCTACCAGATCGCCTATAACAGCGCCAGCGGCGGTGCGTTCAGCGCTCCTGTCAATGTGGAGACTCTCGGAACCACTTGGGGCTGCTGCGTGGGCTGGAATAACTTCGCGGCGTACACGCCTGGAAGCGGCGTAGAGGGTTCGGGCAGCCCTGCATCCGGCATCATGCAGATGGGTGATGAGCGGGTGCCTTACACCTGGACCTACAACGTGACCATCGACCAGCGGCTGCCGGGACGCAGCGTACTCGAATTCCAGTACACCGGCAACCATTCGTATAACGAGCTGAACCAGAGCAACAACGGAAACCTGTCGAACCTCGACGTGGTCCCGATGGGCGGTTACTTCCAGGCGGATCCGTTGACGGGCGTGGTAAACACCACGATCAACCAGCCGCTTCCGACCAACTTCCCGACCAACGATTATTACCCGCTCCATTTCTACACGGGTATGACGCTGGTGTCGCACGGCAGCTACTCCAACTACAACGGGTTCATCGTTTCGTGGCAGAAGCAAACGGGCCGCGTGACGTTTACCACCAATTACACCTTCAGCAAGGTGTTGGGCGTTCGCGACGGTGAAACCGTCAACGGCAACGGCGACGGTTACGATGTGTGGCCGTACAACTTCGCCTCCAACTACGGTGTCCTGGCCTGGGATCACACTCACATCTTCAACGCCGCATACGTGTTCAACCTGCCGAGTCCGGTAAAGGGGAACGCGTTCCTGGGCGGCGCGGTCAATGGCTGGGTGCTTTCCGGCATCACGCAACTGCAATCGGGCGCGCCGATTCAGCCCAACACGCAAGGCGACCTGAACGTAACCTGGCCGGCAAACTTCTCCAACTCGACGGAGCTCGGCACCAACGCGGTGCAACTGACTCCGCTGCTGACCTGCGATCCGCGCAAGGGCGGTGGGAAGTACTTCAATGCGGCCTGCTTCACTCCTCCGCCTCCGGGGATGGAGGGCGACATTATCTGGCCCTACATCCACGGTCCGGCGTTCTTCAACAGCGACCTGGCGATTTACAAGCGGTTTGCATTCAAGGAGCATCAGAGAGTCGAGCTTCGGTTCTCTGCATTCAACTTCCTGAATCACCCGCTGCCGCAGTTCGGGGTTGGCGGATCCAACGATATCAACCTCAACTTCGCCATGCCGGGAACCAACGCGTTCTCGGCAACCAACACGAACAGTCACACCTCGGGCACGCCCTATTACGATTCCAACGGGGTACGCCGCGTGATTGAGTTCGCGCTCAAGTATAACTTCTAAGTCTCGCAGTGTGAGGCTTACCTAACCCAAAAGGGGCGGCCGCAAGCCGCCCCTTTTTTTGTCTGGCCAGATTACGGCACCGCTGGCGATCGTCTTCACTTGCCCCGCCTCAGCCCTCAACCTAGAATTCCCCCTTCGCGGTATGGTGTGCGACACAGAAGTGGATCTCACGTTTCAGAATCGGGTGCGGGTTGAAGCTCCGGAGGAGCGAAAGATGGTAGCCCACGGCGTGAGCCGTCGGGAAAAGGGGGATTGCGCATAGCCCCGGAACGGGGCGAAAGACGCTTCCGTCATGGATGTTCCGCCCCGTTCCGGGGCTGGGAAGGGGCGTCGGGATTCCACACGGCTCACGCCGTGGGCTACTATCTTGCGCCCTCCGGGCTGAAAGCTTCTTTGCGTACCTGTGCGCTCAGATGGTGGCGGATTCACCAGGAAACCAGGCCCTGCCATTTCCATGTTGCGAACCCGCCGCGATAGGGTGCGCGACATGGAAGTGGAAACCGGGCGGCTGGCTTTGTATCAGGGCACGGATTCATCCGTGCCGCAACAGATCGGTAACCAAAGGCTTTAGCCACTGAGCCTTTCCTGACTCCGCAGGGGCTGCCATTTCTGCGTCGCGAACCCGCCGCGGTACGAGGAGCCAATGAATACTCCGCTAATTGCTATCATCGAGTATTCCCCGCCATGCCGCCTCGCAGAAAAGCCCGCGGGCGCGTCGCCAAACCGGCTCCGTCGACCGCGGTTGGGCGCCCGCTGCTCGAAGAGATCGCGCAGTGGCTGGCAGCCCATCAGAGACTGGTCCTCATTCTGCTACTGGCGCTCTCGGTCCTGATCCGCGCCGGCTACTATTTAGAAGCCAGAGACGGCCCTCTTCTTTACGGATACCTGTGGTCTGAAACCGATATGAGCTTTTTTGACCGCTGGGCCAAAGTGATCGTCCATCACGATCCGCTAGGCAGGCAGCCGCTGCATCCGTTCTACTCCTGGCAGGTTGCGCCGGCCGAGGCGCATTTCCGCGCTCATCCCGAGCAGATTGCGCAATACGAGGCCGCCGGCGTACCACATGGCGATACTGACGCGCTTTACCGCGCGTTATGGGACCGTTGGACTCACAGCAAGGAATACTACCAGGAACCGCTCTACGTTTATTTGATTGCGCTTACGTACTGGCTGGCGGGCCCTTCGGTCAGTGCCGTCTTCGCATGGCAGATGATGCTGGGCGTCGCCACCAACCTGCTGGTCTACCTTCTTGCCCGGCACTATTTCGGTGAACTGGTGGCGGCCCTCTCCGGCGCGCTCATCCTCTTCTACTCGCCGCTCTTTATCTACGAGCTCACGCTCTTGCGAACCACGCTGATGGCGTTTCTGGCCGCGACGGTGGTAGTAGCCCTGGAGTGGGCGCTGGCCGGCGATTCGTGGCGCCGCTGGGGGATCACGGGCGCCGCGGTCGGCATCGCGATGGCCTGCCAGGTTACGTTCAGCGTTTTTCTCGCCGGCTGCCTGGGGCTTCTGTGGCTGAGATTTCGAGCATCCCCGCGCGCCGTGCTTCGCCCGGCGGCCGCGATAATCTGCGGCGCCGCGCTGGCCGTTTCTCCGATCGTCGCCCGCAACCTAGCCGTGGGCGCGCCGCCATTAAGCTGGAACGGCGCCGGCGTCTGGACGTTTGTCCGGTTCAACACGCCCTCCGAGGATCCGCGGCTGGGACCGGTGCTGCCGGTGTTCCCCGACCATATCCGCGTTCTGGGCGCAAGCGACGCGAAGGCGATTCCGGCGGTGCTGGCCACACTGCGCGAGCATACACCGGCCAGCCTGGCGGAGCTGATCCTGCTGAAATTCCAAAAGACCTGGAACTGGTACGAGGAGGGGGATAATGTCAACTTCTATTTCTCCCGCATCTATTCCTCGGTGCTTCGATACGCGCCGGTCACCAACACCCTCATCTCGCCGCTGCTGCTGGTCGGATTGGCGCTTTCCATCAAACAGTGGAAGCGCCTTGCGCCCTTGTACCTGTTGGCCGCGAACGGCATTTTCGTGCTGCTGGTCACCTTCCCAACGGACCGATACCGGGCGCCTTATTTTGCCATCCTCATCCCGCTGGGCGCCTCCGTTGTGGTGCGAGCGTTGGAATGGATTTCTTCGCGCCAATTCACCAAGGCGCTCGTGCTTGCGCCCGCGCTGCTGGTGGTATTCGTTTGGACCTCGCTCCCGTGGCCCGCGTCACAGGCGCTGATTCCAAGCTCTTATTATTGGGCCCCCTTATCTTACTATTGGAGGCCGCTGCATGATGCCGCGGTCAAGAAACAGGATTGGCGCGGGGCGGCGCGGATTTGGGAACAATTCCTGCGATCGGAGCCGGAGGACTTCGGCGCGGTCGACAAT
Source organism: Bryobacteraceae bacterium (assembly GCA_049698695.1). GTDB lineage: Bacteria > Acidobacteriota > Terriglobia > Bryobacterales > Bryobacteraceae > Bog-375. The sequence continues at coordinate 12,201 of JBAVYH010000127.1, forward strand.
CCGCAATTGATCCGCACTTTCGCCTCGGTTCACGCGACGCTGGGCAGCGAGTTGCAGAAAGCCGGCGACCCGGTCAGGGCATCGATGGAATTCGCCCGCGCCAATGTACTCCGTGCTGAAATGCAGAGGTGAAGACCGCCATCCTTCGTGAACTGGCCTGGGCCGCGGTGCGTCCGCCGTTCTCAAACCCGCCCGTCTCACGCCATGCGCAGCCGCGGCTTGCAGGCCTGAATCATTTGTTGCGAGCGGCCGATCTACGCGGGTGAACGCGAGTGCGGGGCATAAGAGTTGGACATGATGGCAAACCGGGGCAAGCCCGCCAGGGCGAAAGAGGGTAGCCCAGCGCGTGAGCGCTGGGACCAGGAAGTGAAATCCCCAGCCCCGGAACGGGGCGAAACAGACGCCGCACTCACCTTCCGGTCTGGCCGTTCTCTTACGTCCCGTTCCGGGGCTGCATGAATCGATGCCGATTCCCAGTGCTCGCGCACTGGGCTATTCCCTGCCGCCCCTGCCGGGGCTCACTCCAGCCTCTTCCCGGAGCGTCATGCGTACAAGGTACGCTCAGAGGCTCGCTGTTCTGCGGCGAACCAGCAGCGCCACGACTCCGGTGTCCCGCACCCGGTGAACGCCGATCGCGACTCCTGTTTTCCGATCCGTGTTACTCTGCGTTCATCGGCGGCTAGTCATCTCTCTTGCGGCCGGTCAGGTTTGAAAAATGGGGACGAAAAGATTGCAGGGCAGGCGCTACGAGGTTCTCCTGGCGCCGCTTGTGTGCGCTGCGGCGCTGGTTGCGCCACACCTGGCGGGGGGCGCGGCTTCGCCGATCCAATTCGAGCTGAAGTCGATTGATTTCCAGCACCAGAGCGGCGAGGACGCGGGCCGCAGGCAGGCGCCGGCGACCATGGCCGGCGGCGTAGCCGTGTTCGATTACAACCGGGACGGGCGTCCCGACATCTATTTCACCAACGGCGCCCGGCTGGCGACGCTGCAGAAGGACGACCCGAAATATCACAACCGGCTGTTCCGTAACGACGGCAACGGCGTGTTCACCGACGTCACCGCCAAGGCCGGCCTGGCCGGGACCGGCTACGACGAAGCCGTGGCCGCGGGCGACTACGATAACGACGGTTATCCCGATCTTTTTGTCGCCGGCGTGCACCGCAACACGCTCTACCACAACAACGGCGACGGCACCTTCACCGATGTCACCGTGAAGGCTGGAATCAAGACCGGGCCGGACCCGGAATACGGGCCGCTGTGGGCGGTGGGCGCGGTGTGGGTGGACGTGAACAACGACGGTCTGCTGGACCTGTTCGTGGTGAATTACATGCGATGGGACTACGCGACCGAGCCCAAGTGCAACGACAAGGGGAAGCCCGATTATTGCGACCCGCGGCTTTACCAGGGAACGCCCAACCAGCTTTACCTGAACCAGGGCGACGGCACCTTCAAGGATGTATCGGCGGAATGGGGCATCCGGGCGCACGTGGGCAAGGGGATGTCGGCGTCGATGGCGGACTACGACCTGGACGGCTTTGCGGACATCTTCGTCACCAACGACACGGAGTACAACTTCCTGTTTCACAACGTGGTCGGCAAGAAATTCGAGGAAGTTGCGTTTCCGGCCGGCGTGGCGCTGGTGGAAGACGGCGTGTTCATCTCGGGGATGGGTTCGGATTTCCGGGATTACAACAACGACGGCTATCCGGATATCGTGTTCTCGGCGCTGGAGCGGCAGACATTCCCGATCTTCCGCAACGTGGGCGGAAAACGGTTTGAAGAGGTGACGGCGGCGAGCGGCATGCGCGCCGAGTGTTGGCCCATGGCGGGGTTTGGAGTGGGGTTCTACGACCTCGACAACGATGGCTGGAAGGACTTGTTCGTGACGCGCGGCGACGTGCTTTCGCTGCCGATGCCGGGCAACACGGTCGACCAGCCGAATACCGTATTCCGCAACACGGGAGCCAATGGAAAATGGCAGCCGCTGACCGCAGAGGCGGGCCTGGATGCGGCGCCGCCGGCACGCTACCGGGGCCTGGCATTCGGCGACCTGGACGGCGACGGGCGGGTGGACGTGGTGACGACGCAGATCGACGGCCCCGGCCGCATCTGGATGAACCGCAGCCCGGGGGCGGCGCACTGGCTGGACATCGCGCTGGAAGGGACCAAGAGCAACCGCGAAGGTATCGGCGCCAGAATCAAGCTCGTCACCAAGAGCGGAGCGCAGTACAACCACATGACCACCAGCGTGGGCTACGCTTCCTCGAGCGACGGCCCGGTTCATTTCGGCCTGGGCGCAGACGCAAAAGCCGACTTAGTCGAGATACATTGGCCATCCGGCATTGTGCAAACGCTTAAGGATGTGCGCGCCGGCCAGGTGCTGCGGGTGAAAGAGCGGCAGTAAAGGCTGTGGGGCAGGTTGGAAACCTGCGGGCCGATTATCAATCGGCCCAGCCGGGCGAGAGCCCGGCGGCGGCATTCACGCAGCGCCTTCTCTGAGAACTTCTCCGCGCCATAGCCACCTACTCTGCGTGGCTCCTTTCCATGTCCGCCGCCTGCCGCATTACCACTCTATCGACCGTCCCGTCTTCATCACCTGGCGCCTCGCGGGCAGCCTCCCCGCGAATCGCACCTTCCCTTTCACCAGCACTTCAGGCAGAGCCTTCCTGACGATGGACCGACTGCTCGACACGGCTTCCTCGGGCCCGCTGTACCTTCGCCGACCCGAGATAGCCATCATGGTGGTTGAAGCCATCCGCTACCACGACCATGGCCTTGGCCATTACCGTCTTCACGGTTATGCTGTCATGGCCAACCACGTGCACCTGCTAGTGAGCCCGCGTGTGCCGGTCTCCCGGCTGATGCAATCGCTCAAGAGATTCACGGCGAGAGAAGGCAATCGCTCGCTGGGCCGGACGGGCCGGCCGTTCTGGCAGGACGAGAGCTATGATCGGCTGGTCTGCGATGAGGCGGCGTATGAGCGCATTCTTCGCTACATCGAAATGAACCCGGTCAACGCCGGGCTGGCGGCGAGGCCTGAGGATTTCCCGTGGTCGAGCGCCAGCGCCGCTGAGCGGCAGGAGTGGAGTGACGGGCCAGAAGGGGCCGGGCTGGCGCCCGGCTGCGCCGATTGACAATCGGCGCGCAGGTTACCAACCTGCCCCACAGGCTGCCGGCGGCCGCTCCTGCTAACACGGGGGACGGCGAGGCCTCCGCGGGGCCAGCGGACAGCCCTCACGAAGCAACCGGCGCTACACGCTGCTACTGGTGCGCTTCGACGCGCGATTTCCGGCGCCCGTTAAACTTTTTGACACTGATGGATCGCGGGCCGAAGGAGGATCAGGCGGATAACTTAGCTCGTCGGGCAGAGACTCGACGGGAATAAGTCCCATTTTCTTTGGACGATTCACCGGTTGACAAAAAATATATCACTTACTTGATGTTACTAAGTTGCCTTACAAGCAGTTACGGTTTGACGGGCACCGCATCGAGGCGGTCGAACTCGGCTTTCTCCCGCGCGCCATCGGCCGGGCGGTTGAGGCGGAAGTAGAGAGCGGAGAGCTCGACGTGAGGCTGCGCCCAGGCGGGGTTGAGGCGGATGACGCGCTCGAAATCCTTGACGGCGGCCTCGAGCTTGCCTTCGCTGCGCTCGAGGCGGGCCATTTCATAAATGGCGAGGAAGGAATCGGGCCTGAGCTGGAGAGCGCGTTCGAGGTGGAGGCGGGCTCCGGGAAGGTCGCCCTCGGTGCGGAGGGCCTTACCCAGGGTGAAGTGCGCGTCGTAGTCGTTGGGGTCGGCGAGCAGGGCTTTGTGGAGGGCCTCGATGGCGCCTTCGGAATCGCCAAGCATGGGGAGGGCCATGCCGCGCAGAGTGTAGACGCCGGGCAGTTTCGGATCCAGCGTGATGGCGGCATCTGCGTCGTCGCGTGCGTCTTCGAAGTGGCTGAGCTTGAGGGCGATCTGTCCGGCGATCAGGTAGGCCTGGGCATTGTGGCCTAGGCGGCCGATTTTCTGGTAGCGCTCCATGCCCTCGCGCTGATGGCCGGTGTTGACGAGGATGGGCGCCAGCAGCGACTCGACGGTGAGGTCGCTCGGGTTGGCGTCCTCGAGGGGGCCTAGGAGGTCGAGGGCCTGTTCGTCCTGGCCGACGTGGGCGTAGCAATCGGCGAGCAGGGTGGAGAGGCGTGCATCGGCCAGGTTGGCGCGATGCAGAATGTCGAACTGGCGGGCGGCATCCTCGAAGGCGGACTTCTTGTAATAGGCGAGGGCCAGATTGAAGCGGAGGGCGGAGTTGGACTCATGGCCGGTGAGGGCGGCGAGGTACTGTTCGATGGCTTCGTCGTAGTGGCCCTGGCGGGCGAAAATCACGCCGAGGTTGGCGCGGGCCTCGATGACGTTGGGGTCTAGCTTGAGCAACTCCTGATAGTCGTGGATGGCGGTCGAGTCATCGCCGCGTTGCTGGGCGGCGACGGCGGCATGGAAAAGCTGCTCGGGACCGGGGTTTTGCGCCGCGGCGGCGCAGGCCAGCAAGAGCAATGGGGCGCACAGGCGCATCTATTTCAGCATAGCCCGTATTTGCGTTATCGTAATACCACATGCGGGTTGCATGGATGAAGAGGATGGCGCGGGGCGCGCTGCTGGCGGCGGCGCTGGGGCTGGCG
>JBAVYH010000128.1:0-2021 GCA_049698695.1 Bryobacteraceae bacterium
CGTGGTCTCCCTGTGGTCACCCGGCTCCAGCAGAAGGGGCCGGATCGCGCTCGGGCATTCACTACAACGTGCCACGGTATCGGTTTGGAGTATGCGCGCAGCAACAAGATCAGCTACCCAGATGTGCCAGAGCGAGTGCTGGTTTCGATGGCGGTGGCCGTGTGCACGGTCAACCTGTACCTCCACGCAAAGCGGTTCCGTTGCGCGTGACTCTGAAAAGGCGCTGATCCAGGCCAGGCTCGCGCGCGGGTCATGGTTTCACCTGATTGTCGCCACAGACGCGGATCAACAGCCCGCTGACCAACTTACTGTGACACCAGCCGCCAAAGGTGGGCGGAAGAGGTGTAGCTACGTTTCGGTTCGGTCACTGCCCGGCGTCGAGCCGGAACGGTGCGGACCCGAGTCTGTCCGCTTGACCTAAAATAGACGAGGGAGGCTTGCCGTGCTGGAGCGTCGGCATGACTCACGCCGCGGGCGCATTTTTCACGCCATCCTGGTTCTTCCGCTGACGGGTCTCTTGGTCTCGGCTGACCCTTACGTCGCGGAGCGTGAACGCATGGTGCGTGAGCAGATTGAAAGCCGCGGCATCCGTGGCGGGGAGCTTTTGCGCGTGCTGCGCACCACCCCGCGTCATCTGTTTGTACCTATTGCGAGCCGGCCGATGGCCTATGACGACCATCCAGTTCCGATCGGCTATCAGGCCACGATTTCCCAGCCGTATATCGTGGCGCTGATGACAGATTTGCTTGCTCCGCGGAAGACGGATCGCGTGCTGGAGATCGGGACCGGGTCGGGCTACCAGGCAGCGGTCCTCTCGCAACTGGCGCAACAGGTGTACACGATTGAGATTGTTCCGGAACTGGCGAAATCGGCGCAGCGCATCCTGAGCGATCTCGGATATCGCAACGTAACAGTGCGTCATGGGGATGGTTACAAAGGCTGGCCAGAACAGGCGCCATTTGATGGAATCATGGTTACGGCGGCGCCGCTGGAGGTCCCTGAAGTGCTCATTGACGAACTTGCGAATGGAGGGCGCCTCGTGGCGCCGGTTGGCGTAGGGTGGAACCAGGAGTTGGTGCTGATCGAGAAAGACGCGAACGGCCGGATCCGGCGTCGCTCCGCTGGGGGCGTGATGTTTCTGCCTATGAGGTCAGGCGGGGCGTAGAAACGGGTAGATATCAAGCGGGCGCGGTTAGCTCATGCAGCAAACGGACTGGCATACTGCATATGTTCGCCTGGCTGAGAGCGGCGAACTCAAGCACCGGGCGAAAGCCCTTTACTCCTTCTTTCGAAGTTGCCAGCTCTGCCCGCGACGATGCCGAATCAACCGGCTGGAGGGCGAAACGGGCGTGTGCGGCGCTGCCTCGCACGTTAAGGTGGCCTCGGCCCATCCGCATTTTGGAGAAGAGACGTCGCTGGTGGGCCGCCACGGCTCCGGCACGATCTTCTTCAGCCACTGTAATCTCCTATGCGCCTATTGCCAGAACTGGCAGATCAGCAATGGCGGCGACGGCGCGCTCATCAGCGACGAGGGTTTGGGCCGAATCATGCTCCTCTTTCAAAACCTGGGTTGCCACAGAATTCACGCGACGGCTGGTTGTGCGGCCTGCAATCCACTGCAGAATAAGCACGAAAAGGGACGCGCCGCGAACTATTGCATTTCGGAGCCTGTTAACCTATATTTGCTACGGGCCGCGCTGAAATCCTGTGGCCAAGCGTTGACGCCGTATTCGCAAGAGACGCTTTGGGCTGGCTAGGCGCTTGGGCGGCTTCGCTTGTCCCCGGCCACTGGTTCACGGGTGAGGCCATGCCGGTTCTGGAGTCAAAAGCGGATCAATTGGCGATCCGAAGGATCCTGCTGGGAACCGGCTTGGGGGTCATCTTCGGTTTCCAAAGCTGGCGGCTGGCAATGGATGGATTCGCTGTCTCGATTCCTTGGTACGGGCTGGCGTGGATCTGGCTCAGTCATGTGTTTTTAGGCTTGAGCATCGGCGCGACCGCAGGATCGACATGCTGGTGGA
>JBAVYH010000129.1:0-5056 GCA_049698695.1 Bryobacteraceae bacterium
TCGGGAGAACCAGATGGCCGCATGTACACCTCCCGAGATCAGTATAGGACATTAGTTATGCAGGAAGCAATAAAGCCCGACTGCTTACTACGCTTCTGCGGCACGGCTCAAGCCGTGCCCTGATACAAGGCAGCACCAGCGGGTGGGCAGAGCGAGTCGTCGCCGAACGCCCGGAAAGTAGAAACTCCAGGGGCGGGATTTATCCTGTCAAGCCGGGCGCAGCCCGGCCGGCTATTTTGGTTTGTGCCCACACATGCCGGGTGAAGCCCAGCCGATTCCTTCCGTCGGGGCCGGGCATGCTGACTCACGCGAACTCGCGGGCAAGACCGGCACCCCGCCGCCTAAAGAACCTTCCTAAGCTGCCACGCGCATGTGGGCGGCGTCTCTGCATAGACCGGCGCGCCGACAGGTTGGCTAGCCTATTGGCAACACGGCCGAGCCGCTCGTGGTCTGGTATCGCATGGGACAACGCACTACCGGCCGGGAGGAAGCTGCGGAACCTCGCTGCCGAAGCGGATGGAAGAATCCACTTGGTACACACGTACACCCGCGGCTACCGGCCGCAATACCAGCATCACGATAGCGTCACCCCGAGTGTGCAGCGCGAACTCAGTGGCGCCTTGCCGCACCATGGAAAACTCACGGCTGCCGAACGGCGGAATGACCACATTCTCCGACCAGGAGCACAACCGCGCCAGGCGCCCATTCGGCATCTCTGCCGGAACGAAATACAGGTTGCCCGCCGAGTAGCAGACATCCGCACGGGCTGCTCGCGCCGAAACGTTGACGACCGCCATTTCCGCGCCGTCGAAATCCGCCACGTGTCCCGCAAACCAGGGATTCCGCATCGCCAGGGCAGCGGAGCGCCGAACCGTGCGCAGTTGGTTGCCTTCGATGCATTCTGTGGATCCTTCGACCCCCAACGCCGGCAACGTGCCCGGCGGATCAGCCTCCCACACTCCCACCCAGGCATTCGCGGACTCCCAATCGCCGGCTAGGCGGAAGCTCCTGCTTTGGTGCGGCGCGAAAGTGAATCCGTCCTCGTCAAGCGGGACCGGCGACCGCAGCGCGCGATCGATCGTGGCAGCCGAAGGCTCGCCACGGCGCTCACCGCGGGGTTCTGTCTTTCGCGCGTCCCTGGGCGGCTCGACGGGTTCCAACAGCACGAGCGCGCCGGTTTCCAGCCGCGCCTGAATCTCGGCTGCCCGCCTGCGCCCGCTGAGGTTGGTCACTGCGACCGTCGAGACACAGCCGGAGCCTGCGCGCAACGCAGCCAGGACCGTCGGCGGAGCGAAAACCACGCCCTGCGCGGCAGCCGCCGCAAGAAAAATGGTCACGAGCGGCATTTCCTGAGGTAGATGATCGGCCGAAGCGCTCCATTCCAATAGAGCAATGGCACACCAACGCCGGGTGGCGCAGTTTTCAATCCAATGCCACTCGTCCCCGTGATATTCTGTGAATGGTTTTTTTGGCGAGGCAAGGAGACATACCGTGAGAGTTGGCGTATTCACACCGCTGTTGTCGCAGTTGTCGCTCGAAGACGTTCTCAAGAAACTCAAGAGCCTGAATATCGATACCGTCGAGCTGGGTACCGGCAACTACCCCGGCGATCCACACTGCAAGCTGAGCATGCTGAGCAGCGCGGGCGAACTCCGTGAGTTCAAGCAGAAGCTTGCCGATCACGGCTTCTCGATCAGCGCGCTGAGCTGCCACGGCAACCCGCTGCATCCCGATACGGCGCGCGCCCGGCACGACCAGGACGTCAGCAGCAAGACCATCCGGCTGGCCGAAGAGTTGGGCGTACCCGTGGTGGTGGATTTCAGCGGCTGCCCGGGCGACTCGGCCAAATCCAAGTGGCCGAACTGGGTTACCTGCCCCTGGCCTCCCGATTACCTGGAGATCCTCAAATGGCAATGGGAGAAAGTGGTGGCGCCCTATTGGATCAAGCGCGCCCAGTTCGCGGCCGATCACGGCGTCAAGATCGCCATCGAAATGCACCCCGGCTTCGTGGTCTATAGCCCGGAAACGATGCTCAAGCTGCGCTCCATCACCGGACCCGTCATCGGCTGCAATTACGATCCTAGCCACATGTTCTGGCAGGGCATCGACCCCATCGCCGCCATCCGCGTACTGGGCGATGCCATCTTCCACGTCCACGCCAAAGACACGCAGATTTACGACCGCAACCTACCGCTCACCGGCGTGCTTGACACGAAGTCCTACACCGACGAGCGCAACCGCGCCTGGATCTTCCGCACCTGCGGCTACGGTCACGGCGCCGGCTGGTGGAAGGAGTTCGCCTCCACCCTGCGCATGTTCGGCTACGACTACGTGCTCTCGATCGAGCACGAAGACAGCCTGCTGTCACCCGAGGAAGGTCTCACCAAGGCTGCCGAGTTGCTGAACGGCCTCGTCATGCGCCAGCAGCCGGCCGCCGCCTGGTGGGTGTGACGCCGGCGCGGCCGGGCGCATCCCCATCAGCGCTAACTGAAGACAGGATTCTTCGCCGCGCCATCGATCTCTCATCCGGCGGGAATCGGCGAGCCCCGACCGAGGTTCCAACTTCCGGGAACCGGCCCCCGGGCTTCCGGCGAAGCCATTACTCAATACCTGCGCAAGCGATCTGGGACATTGGTTCGGGGGCGATGGCCAAAGTCCGACATAATGACTCTTCATTACTAGTGACAGGGCTCGCATTCAGACAGACATAGATGTGTTTTCGAGCCTGGGGTCTTGACGGCCGGCAAGCTATCGGGTCAGCCGGTGGATTCGGGCGAGACAACCAATGTAAGTAGCACGAACTGAAGCCACATCCTGTGTTGGGCCCGCACTGCTAAACCGGCGGCATCCATAAGCGCATGCAAGGTCCCGCGGCCTCGTATCCTTTCGTTGAACAGGCGCCCCAGCCAAAGCGTGTGATCTGCCAAGGCAAACAGGCCGCCGGGACGCAACACCCTCCGAATTTCCCGAAGTCCCTTGGATTGATCCGCCCAATGATGAAATGAGATGCTGCTCAGAACCAAGTCCATGCTGTGACTCGGCAAGGGAAGCGCTTCGGCCTGTGCGATATGGAATTCTCCGCCTCGATTGAGACGTGCAGCCTCCAATATCATCCGCTCCGCCGGATCGACTCCGAACAGACGCGCGGACGGCCAACGCGCCGAGATCGCGCCCAACAAGCGGCCCGTTCCGCAACCAATATCGAGAATACTCGCGGCACATTTGACCGGCTCCACGCGCTCAATCAAGTCGAGCATCGCGGCATGGACCGGCTCAAAGTACCAGCGCTGCAAATTGGATTGATCGTACGAGGCGGCCCAGCGATCGAACCGCTCAACATCGTTTTCCCGTCCCGGTGGCATCTAATCGAGCAATTCCGTGTGGGCCTCTGCCCATTGGCCATTTTACGTCCAGTCCAAGCTGATTGAAATGGCGCTTGCGCCCTGTAATGAGCTGGCTCAACCGTCCATTTGCAATGTCGGCCCTATTCTGCCTGGACAACTCGTTAGGATCGGGGCGCGATGCGGTCAGGTGACGTAAGAGGGACGTCAGGCGAGGAATGTTGTGCCGGGCCGAGGAACTGTTTCGTTTTCGGAAAGCTTGCGCGTTTCTCGGTACCGATCTAATAGTCTGGCCCGGCGAGGGCCAGTTTCCGAGTACTTCGTCATCCAGCACAATCGCCAACGGGCCGGGGCGGATAGCTTCTCCGCTTAGCCGAGTGGTCAGAGTCGGCGAACATCAAAAAGGGCCAGGGCCCGGCGCTCTGGCCCCAGTTGCCTCCGAACACTGCCGTGTCGCACACTGGCGGCGATGGGGTTCAGCTGCGCGACTTCCTGCTCCCCTTAACTTCGTGCAGCGCTCCAATGGCTCACTCCACTCCCCGCTTCCACGGCCTGTTACAGCACACGGGACCGGAGCAGAGGCCGTTGGGAACCCGGAGTAGGATGGGCGTGTGCGCCAGTCCTCGCTGGACCGGGTTCCGAGTTCCAATGCGATCAATCACCTGGCATGAGAGGTCGCAGGCGCCGGCGGCGTACCCACCGTGCGGCACATCACGCCACGGTAGCGCAGCACGAGGGTATTGTTGACAAAATCCGCCGCCCCAAAGTAATCCGTGTAGCCCGTTGTATTCGCGAACGGGCCGGTTCCACCTGACCACTCGACCATGTAGTCCCCCCAGCGCACGGCCGTGAGGGTCTGATCCACAGTTCCGGCAGTGCTGCCGATCAGGGGTGTCACAGCACTGGGCTTCAGCCAGCCCTGCTTGAAATAGATACTGCCCCCGGATTCGTGGACCCAGTAGTGTTGGACATCGTAGCCGCCTCTCGAATCCACACCGAGGACCGTCGCGGCCACCGGGCCTGCGAGATCACCGTACGCCTGGCCCTGGTTGGTCCCGCTGGGCCCCAACGGGATGAAACCGATGTTCGTAAACAGCACTCCGCCGATCGGCCGGCACGTCTGGGCCCAATTTGTTTCGAACTTGCTGGTGTCGACATTTTGTGGCGGACCAGGGTAGGGGAAAGTCTGGGCCCAGGCTGTAAGGGACACAACCAGCAAAAGGGCCAAAAGCATCACGAAACCACTCCATTTCATACCATCCTCCTTTTCTTCTACCGTGGGCATTATCCTCGCAGCGACCCGGAAACCACGGAAAAATCCCCGATATGCGAATGGCCTGGATTCGTAGAACCGGTAATCCCGCGCCTCCGGGTCCACAGGGAAAGACGGAAAGCGGCAGCCAAAACGACAAAGGCATCTTAAGAAAGCGGCCAGATCGCGCACTGGCATCCCAGCGGTCTGCCAACCGAAATCTCAGAACCCGACTCAAGGGCGCATTGCCGTTTTCCGCCGGCCAATGCCGCGCGACACAAAATGCCTTGGGTTCAACTTACTCGGGGACGGGCGAAGGATATGCCAGGGACATTTTGGAGTGAACCCCAAAAATGAGAAGTGGAAATCGGGGACACTTTTCATTGAATGGGAGGGATTCCAGATTGACCGGAAAGAATCGCGTTTTCAGCCTGGAGTTCAAGGAGGGCGTGGCGCAGCGGAT
>JBAVYH010000130.1:0-22618 GCA_049698695.1 Bryobacteraceae bacterium
CCGCAGCAGCACCAGGTATTCCCGGTTGTGACAGGTCCATTGTGCCACCGCGGCATGGCCGGAGCGCCGCAGCACCTCGTATAGCAGCGTGTAGGGTTTCTCCCCCGCCGTCTCCGGCACCACGTAATACGATGCATCCAGATATACCGGATCGATTTCGGCCGAGGGCACGAACTCCCGCACTTCCATCACCCGAGAGCTTGGCGGCGCCATCTGTTCCAGTTCGTCCTCTGCGACGACGACGTAGCGATCACGCTCATACTCGAAGCCCTTGACCAACTCGTCACGCGGGACGGGCCGGTCCTCGGCCTGACAGTAGAGCACCTGTTTGACGCGCGAATGATCGCACTGGTGAAGCTGGTGGAAGCTGACGGATTGGCTGCGGGCGGCAGCGTGGAGCTGGACTGGGAACGAGACCAGACCGAAAGCGATTTGGCCTTTCCAAACAGTAGTAGGCATGAAGGTTGTGACCTCGCAACGACCTTCGCTCTGGTGGTGGGAATAAGCAAGGCGAGAAACGGTCTCTCTGCGGTTTTCTCAGGGTGGCTAAGCGGCGACGGCTCAAACAGATCGTCCGTTAACCAAAAGGCTGTAGGTTCGAGTCCTGTTTGCCGAACGCCGGGGGCGGTATGGGCAGTCTCCGTCTGATGAGCTACCTCACGCTAGGCCAGCGGCCGGTCGGCTATAGCGTGACCCGAAAAGACCTGGACCGTCCGGATTTCGACAAGACGCGCTTGCCGCGGTTCGACCGCATCCCTGACCTCAAGATCGGCCTATTTCCCCTATTCGTCCGGTTTGCGATCCGCGGCCGATCCACAGCGGTGTTCACGGAGCGGAAAGGTCCACAGCGATTCCACGGGCGAGTGGTGATACTCGTGAATGAACACACCGCGAGTTCGAGCGAGATGGTCACGGCGTTTGCCGCCGAGAATGGCCTCGCCACGGTCGTGGGCAGTCGCACCGCAGGCAGGTTGCTGGGGAGCGAGTCGTTCAGTGTTGGCTATGGGTATCGGCTGGCGCTCCCGGTTGTCGAGTACCGAACTTGGCGTGACACGCGTCTGGAGGGGAAGGGCGTCGAACCGCAAGTGTCCGTGACGTTCGATCCTGAAGTGATCCGTAGCGGGCAAGACCCGCAATTGACGGCGGCCGTTGCAGCCCTTTCGAACCGCATCGATCAGCGGACGGCGATCGGATAGGTGCGCCAACCGCTCTCTGGCCCCTTGAGGCCGAGCACATACGAGCCTGGCGCCAGAGTCGAAAGATCAAGCGTCACGGATAGCGTCGTGACATGGTCGGTGAATGCAGTCGCTGCGCTACGCGACATCAGCGAACGCAGTTGGCCGTCCATGATTCGGACCTCGTACGTCCCGTCGTCCGAGCCGATTGGTAGCGAGAGCTCCAGGCGAACCACTTGGCGGGCTAGCGTGGCAGCGACGTTCGTGCTCTGCGCTGTTGCATTGCCCTCACCGCGCGCCGGGCTGAACGGCTGAAGATCCACCTTCGCAACCATTGCGTTGATGACCGGAGTCTGAATCTTTCGAGCGACCACCGGCGGCTGCTCCACACCGTGAGAGCCACGGGTCCAGATCAGAATGCCGGCAATGCCCGCTGCCGCGAGCACTGTTACCAGCACAATCCTGTTGCGGCGAACGAGTCGCTTCCGGGCGCCGGCCAACTCGGCCCGAAAACCAAGGAACTCCCGATAGCACGGCGAGCAATGGGTGATGTGTTCCCAGGCGGCATCTTGAACCGGCATCTGCCGGGCCGCGACCTCCCGGACTACCTGTTTGCCGGCGCAGCCCTTTCGCTCCGGGTTGGGGTAGTCACTGAGAACCGCCTGCTGGAGCAAGTCCTGGATTTCGTTCGAAATCTGTTCCGGCGATTCGGGCATTGGCTCAAGCCATTATGGCATCGAAATGTCCTTGTTGGCGAAGCCACGACGCCTCGCCTGCCACCGCGCCGATTCACTTCGGTGTGTCGCGCGTTTCGCGGCAACTTGACGTAACAAGTCTCAGGACCGATCCGTGCCGAGCACCGGATACGTCCCGCCCGTTCCTGGATTCTCCCAATGTGCTTCCTAATCGGTCGGGCTTGAGGTCGAGCGAGCCTACTGGGCCGGTGGGGGATTTTTCGAAGGCACCGAGGGCACGTTGAACCGCAGCATCTGGCCTTTGGCGGTTTTCGCCGCGACGTCGACCGTGCCATCGTCGCGCAAAGCCGCCTGTAAGGAAGTTACCGGTTCGTCCACTCGCTGGACACGCTCGAAGAACCTGATCTGGTTGAACAGTACGCGCAGGGTGTATTCCTGGAACGGCCACGGCGAAATCTCCCTGTTGTGGGCAGCTCCCCGAAAGAGCCAATACTCGCCGGGGAGCGTTTCAATTACCATGAACGGGACTATGGGGACCTTGATCGTTGATCTGCCTATCTCGTCCTTCTCTTTTGCTGGTGGCAAATGGACAACGCTAACTGCCCACACCTTCGTGGCTCTGACGATCTTGAAATCGGCGTGCATGCGCTGGTCGTACCCATACTTCATCCTCCACTCGCCGGGCTGGTCCGGAATATAGAACTGTCCGCCCCATGCTGTTCCGTCCCTCGTTGATACCGTCTGTGTGACCTCCTGTCCCGGAGCCAGAATTATGGTTGGGACACTCCAGAAGATGTGCTGGGTAGAAGCGCCGCCCGCCCATTGCTCGTCGCCATAGAGGTCTGGCCCGACAATCCCCTTCTTAATCATGTAGCACCCGCCTGTTTGCCGATAAAATGGCTCTGGAATTTGTAGGGGGACAATCGTTGGGTTCCGCAGAGTCACGGTGATTCGAGCATTCTCGCCCGGCAGGTATTCCTCCTGATCGAGCGTCATCTTCGATTCGAGTTTATCGACGTTGCGAAATATCTCCCGTTGCGCCAGGGTCGGGTTCATTTGCGCGCCCAACCGGGCACCCGTCGCGCTGAGTATGAAGGCTGTTAGCCACGTAATCCGCCGGGCTGTCGTATTCGTTGTCATAATTGCTCCTTGGACAAAACGGTCAGTTCTGCGGGGCCGGTGTCGCGTTCAGATCCGGCAATTCGCAAACGGGATCGAAGCCGTACACGGTCCCGAACTGGAGTCTGTTAAACATTGGCTGGAATCCCATTATGTCCAGGCCGCCAAGCCCAACGGTGATTCCCGAGGTCTCCACAGCAAAAAAGGGCAGTGACGGGATGGCTTCGTCCGGGGTGGGCGCGGCCTGTGTGGCGTATCGCGCGACACACGACGGGCTGGCGGGGACCGGGCCGAGCTTATGCGGAATGGGATCGAAGTTGCAGCCGCTGAGAGTCCACGGGTCCCCGGAATTCACAGGCTCGGTCGGGCTAAAGGGAGACTGCGCAGGGCAACTAATGTAGGCCGGATGAAGGAAATCCGAGGCCTCGCTTGGTTCCGCGAAACGGTCAAGCTGCTGGT
The DNA here is from genome assembly GCA_049698695.1 of Bryobacteraceae bacterium. GTDB lineage: Bacteria > Acidobacteriota > Terriglobia > Bryobacterales > Bryobacteraceae > Bog-375. Next base: position 3,449 of record JBAVYH010000130.1, read on the forward strand.
AAGGAGGAGTCAAAGTGTTCGAGATGACATTGCTGATTCCATACCTTATGTACATTTGGCTCGGTATGTTTGAATCGTCCATATAGCCCTGCATCGTCAGGTTCTGAAAATCCGGAGGGACGGGCACCGGCCCTTGGTATGTGATGGGACGATAGAGGTGAAACAGCCCCAAGCGGTGGCTAGTTTCGTGAGCAATAACCGTGGCCAGGAACGTCTCCTGGGGATACCCACCGTCTCCTGGCGATTGCTGAGCGATATAGCCGCAGGCGGCGATTTGGTCGAGCGCCACATTTATGAAGGAGCTGCCATTATTCGCAAATGCATTGGCGGCAGCGTAAAGGCCCAGCAGCGACGAGGTCGCGGCGCAGTCAGACGCTCCCAGCAACTTGCTCAAATCGCTGCCATAAACGAGAGCAAAGCCGCCCAGGCCCAGCCTCGAAGCAGGCGACGCCATGGGCATCGTGATGCTGTTCTGATTGAAGACATTGACGCCCTGCGAGGGGTCGGCGGCGGAGAACGCATTGGCCTCAGTAGCGTTTACCCGCCAAAACGACATGAACTGTTGGCCTTGTGCGTTCACCATCGCCGGGGCAAGCAACGTACGCAGGGCCGTGGTGATGCAGTTGGGTTGCAACGTGGAGTATTGCGGGGAGCTGCACGGATCGCCCAGGAAGGGGTCCGCCACCGCCGAATCCCAAAAGAACACATCCTGTGTGTTCACGGGATCGGTCGAAGTCCACGACACAACGCCGGTCGGATTAAGTGGATCCTGGGTGTCGACGGTGTCCTGGATGTAATGGAATCCGCGGTATTCATCGTGGACTGAGTAACCGTCGCCCTGTGGGCTGGTGCAGGTGTACCCTGGCTCGATATCCTCGCTGCCTGTAAAACTCGTGATCGCGGGGCCTCCACAGGCCTGAGAGTTAGCGCTGGCCTGAGCGATATAGGGCGCCTCCCACGAGTCCGCGATGCCGTTGCAGTCTTGATCCACTGGCAGGCTAGCGAAGGGGTGCTGCGCGAAATCCGACCCGCACAGTCGGGTCGGGCTGTCGGCCGGGGCTGGTACCAGGTTTTGGCTCCAGAGATCGCCAACCACATTGACGTCAACGGTCACCGCCTGCGGCGAGCCCGCCGGGCCCAACCCCTGGATCGTAGCTGTCGCATGGAGTTCGGCTACTCCACCGAAATCATGTGAGGTGACGACCAACGAGGTCGCCTGGGAGGGGTCCTCGGGAGGCGTAGATACCGACAACCCGTCGGGCGCCACCATGAAAGATGGATCATTGGCAGCGGTCTCAATGACATAGTCGGGGTCCGGGCCGTTCAGATCGGTGCCCGGCGGCGTGTAGTTGGTAGACGTGCCTGGCAACCAGGTCACGGGGGGCGCGCCTGGCGCCGCCGTGGGCAATGTCAGATTGAACTGGTAGGTTGCCGTCAAAGCGGGAGGAGAACTCGCGTCCCTCGGCGCGGGTGTCGGCTTGCGCTTGGCCATTGTCGCTCTTTGCTGCATTGCCACTCCGGAAAGCGGTCGTCTCGGCGTGAAGGCGATTCTTGAGATGAAATGGCCGTCGCTGGGGTTAAAGGTCGCGAGCGCAAAAGGTCGCGATGGCGCTGCCGAATCTGGCAACGCCTGGCCTGGAGCGAACGCGACTCTTGATACGTAACGCGTAGGTTGCGGGGCAATGGATGCCAGCCCGGAGAGCGGAGAAGAGCCGAAACGCTGCCCCAACCTCGGGCCGTTCTGCACCCGCAGAGGTAGCGGTGCCCTGTCCGGCGCCATGCACACCATCATGGGCAAGGCGAGCTCCACCTGATAGGTGATATGACAATTGTCATTTGTTGGATTGGCGGGATCGAAAGCGGGACAATTGGACGCTTGGTCCCTGGCATCCATCGGCCGGAAGTCCGCCGGCGTTTGAGTCATGACAACCTGAATGTCTCCGTAAAGAGTCGCGGACATTGACGCAAAGGTGCCATCTCCGACAGAGGACACCTGCAAGGTAAGGGTTCCGCCATTCTGGCTCATGTCGGCCGGCAGCACGAGAGCCTCATAAAACCCGCTGTTGGACGTGAGCAGCCAGTCTTGAGCGTCTGGCGGGAGGACCGCCATGCAAGCATTGAAAGCATCTGTGTACTGCTGCACGCAAGCCTGCATGATTGCACCTCCAGGGTCGTTGATTGGCTCCCAGACGATGCAGTTCCACCATGACGCAAACATCTGAGAGTAACAGTCGTTGCAGGCATCACTGACGCAAGCCTGCATGCCCGGAGGAGAAAGCGATGTCGCCGGGCCGGATACCGAAGCCGCGGTATAGGAAACACCGGGCCCGGTCACCGAGAGGCTCACGGTCACCGGATCGCACGAGCCCAACGAGGGATTCTGGCACCCGTACCCGTATTGCCATTCAGAGGTGCTCTCGCTAATGTACAAAACGACGAATTTGCGGCCAGCAGGCACGTTGACCTGCGCGCAATTGGGACTGCCAATTCCCGAATATACCGAGCCCGTCGTGCCGGAAGGCGGGCAATTGTCCTGCGCGCGCAGTGTGCTCGGGCCGACAACGGGCAGAATCAGGCACGGAATCAGGAAGGTGAGTCTCAGAAAGGTAAGTTTTCGTATAATAACACCTGAAACTATCTTCATATTGGCGCAATTGTATCCTAGAAAATCGACGATTTCAATAAATAAATGACATAAATAAATGAATAAAGAAATCAAGGAGTTGGAGCGCGGAAATGAAGAAGCGCGGAGGAGCTGGTCAGCCTGAGGATGGCCCGAACGGCGAAGAACGGCTGCAGCGTTCTGGGAGGCTGGTAGACTCGGTGGCAGCTGGAATATGACGAGATTGATAGATAAACAGGCGCGGGAAAGGCGACGCCACATGCCTGAAATGGATGGTACTCTATACCTCGTAAGCGTGCGAGAATCAACGGGCTTGCCGCGGTGTGGCCTGCAACATCAGTGCCGTTCGTGCTTGGTTAACTGATAGAATAAGACTGAGGTGCCCTAGATGCTCAAGCTAGTTTTAATAGCTGCTCTCGTGGGAACCCTTTCCTTTGTTGCCCGTGGCTCTAGCGGTGACACGAGAGGCTGCCTCAATGAGGGGGTCTGGAACGGCAGCATCGTGTTCGCCGATCATGTCGAGGCAATCCGTCTCAATCTGTTCGTAAGGCGCGCCGTCGAGTATTTCGCCGTGGGCGATAACCGTTACCCCTTGCAAGTGGGTGTTTACGGCGTACTCCAGTTTGACGAGGACCACACTTCATTTTCAATCGAGAAGGCGATCCTGTCCTGCAATCAACTGACGTTCGAGGTCCAGACTGGGTCCAATGTGCTGGCAAAGTTCCGGCTCAACATTGTTACACCCGGAGTCGGAGGTATTGCGCGAGGTGAGGCCGAGTTCCCCGACCGGGTCGCCCACGTCGACTGGCTGCTATGGCCGTGCGGTGGAATAACGGTGAACGTGATGCGGATTGAGAATCCCACGTACACGGACGAGGCTCGCAGAGCCCAGTTACAGGGCGACGTGGATTTGCTCGCTCGGATCGACTCGTCTGGCCGAGTTTCTAACGCTAGGGTAGTAAAGGGTCTCGGATTGGGTTTGGACGAGAACGCGATCAAGGCGGTTAAGCGTTGGGAGTTCAAATTCAGCAGCACTCCACCACAGGCTTGCGAGGTTGAGCTCAGAGTGCAATTCCGCCTCCCTTGAGACTTGCCGCCAGAGCCCAGGCTAATAGGTTGAGCTTCATCGAAAGATCAGAAGCCAGGATCATCAGCGTACAGTCATTTCCGGGGCCGTCAGGCCAGCGTCGCTTCGCCCTGACGGTGTTCGGCTTCCGTGCCGTTTTGACGCCAAGAATGGTGCGATTGGAATGCCCTCCAACCGGGAGCAACTCACTTGGATGCAACGTCGATAAGGAGACTTGCAGGAAGCCGCCGGCGTTTGAGGCGGACGCGGCAGCTATGGCGATTGAAGGCCGCTTTGGGGTTCATGCGGACGGACGGGACATTTCCGAAGTTGGCGGCAGTTCGCCAAATGGCCCCACGCAGGGACCCGGGGCTAATCGGCAAACTCTCTGGGCAACCGCGGAGAGAGCCCGTTTTCGCGCAGTATTGGCCATTTCCGGCAATTTCCAGGACGGCTGGGAGTTAACCGGAAGGAGTGGGATTTCAGGGAAAGAGGTATGGCTCCCCAGGTATGCCGACCTCGAGGCCCCTCTCAGGAGACGCCAGATGGCACCAGATGTCACCGCTCAAGAAGTTAGACGATTCGGATCTCTCGTCAGCCCAATCAGTTACAAGATTCGACCGTTCCGCACTCTGCCAATTGCCACGTTCTGAGGCGAACAAAAAGCGAATGACCGCGCCTTATTGCCCGCTAATCCAGCCAGGCCCTCCGTTGTGGCCGCACGTAGCGCAAGCTCGTCTCGTTTTTCTTTCAGTGGTTTGGCGTTAGAGGCTCCGATTCGACAAGAAACCGACCATTTTCTGGTAAAACGAGTCGAGTTCTGGAAAGGCTGCCGCATCTGATGCGCCGGTTACTGATCGGGTCGTGACGATTTCTTCTCAAGTTGCCATCCGTTCCGGAGCTGAAACGTGCACTGCATGATATGTTTTAGGTAGGTAACCACGTGGCTGAACCGCCGGTCTCGGACCGCCCTCTCCAAGTGCGTTCCTGGCTCCGGATAATGCCAAGAAACTCAGGAATCGAATGCAATACCCCGAAGATTTTCCGCTCAAATCACGCGCTGCCGTGGCAGCAGAGAAACTCCGCACCGGGAGTGAGTTTGACCAGGCACAGGAATATCTGTCGCGCGACGCTGACATAGAGGAACAGATCAGGAAATACATTCTGCGGCAGTTCTTGGTATTTGTACGGGAAGCGAGCAAGCTGGGCAAGGCAGGGATCTGGCGCGTTGACCGTGTCGAGAGCGACGCGTTAGAGTTTCTGCGTCACGCCACCATCGATGCAGTCTACAGCAAGCGGCCATGGTTAGGCGATCGATGGATCAGTCGCATGACCGGACAGCTCACGTCTGAGATCCTGCGGCAATTCGAGAAGTCTTCCGAATGGCCGCAATATCAAGAGATGTTGCTTGAGGTGGCTGAAGCGCAGGACGCGGGAACCGCTGACTCTGGTGCTGAGGCTCTCGCCGGACCAGCACGAAGACGGGGCTACCGCGCCGAGGTTCGGCAGTGGATGGTGGGGGAAAACCTGAGAACGGTGGCTGACGCCGCCAAACGGCTGGGGATCTCACAGAGCACACTCAAATCGATCATGTCTTCTCGCGGGATACGCCGCTATGGCGAGCAAACCCTGAACCGAGTTCTTGAGATCCTCGGCGTCAAACACCCATAGCGTTCCAACTCACCCTTTCGGCCCAAAACTCGCTCAAACTCACCTCTACTCACCACCCGCTCACCTCTACTCACCACCCGCTCACCTCTACTCACCACCCAAGGATCTGACTGATTCCAAAGGGGCTGAAATTTCACCCCACGTTTCACCTTTACTCACCGCTTTCACCCCTTACCGTAGTGGCAGAAGCAAACCTGATCGGTTTGCCACGAACAGAAAGGGAGTAGCTACTTAAATGCAAATCCAGGTCTGGCCAATTGACAAATTGGTGGTTTACGTCCGGAACCCACGAAAGAATAATCAGGCCGTGGGCCGCATGTGCGACAGTATTCGAGAGTTCGGTTTCAAGATCCCGTGCCTGGCTCGCAGCACCGGTGAGCTGATCGACGGCCATCTACGGCTCAAAGCCGCCCGCAAGCTGGGCTTGGCCGAGGTCCCAGTCATCCTGTGCGACGAGTGGAGCGATGCCCAGGTCAAGGCCTTCCGGCTCCTGGTGAACCGCTCAGCGACCTGGGCCGATTGGGATGACGACCTGCTGGCCATTGAACTGGCGGAACTCCAGAAGTCCGACTTCGATCTCAGCCTGACCGGGTTTGATGCCGAGGAACTCGACCAGTACCTGCTGCATGATCCCCCGGATGAAGATGCCGCGCCCCCGGTGCCGGTGATTGCCGTGACCAGGCCCGGCGATCTGTGGCTCTGTGGTCGCCACCGCGTACTGTGCGGCGATGCCACCGACGCCGATGCGGTTGCCCGGCTTTTGGGGGAGCGCAAACCGAAGCTGCTGGTGACCGATCCTCCCTACGGCATCCAACTGGATTCGGAGTGGAGAGATCGGGCGGGTTTGAATAGCTGTGGACCTGCCGAACCCAGCTACCTGAGGAAGCAGCGGACCAAGGGTCATCAGCAAACCAGCATCTCCGGAGACACCCGAGCCGACTGGTCCGATGCCTTCGCCCTGGCTCCCAGTCTTACAGCGGGTTACGTCTGGCACGCCTCGATGTTTACCCGCGAGGTTCTCGACGGGCTGTTGCGGATTGGCTTCGAGCACCATCAGCAGATCATCTGGGACAAGCAGCGGACGGTGCTCACCAGAACCCACTACTGGTTCCAGCACGAACCTTGCTGGTACGTGCGCAAGAAGAACGCGGCCTGGTATGGGAAAGCAGGTGAAAACTCGACGATCTGGGCTTCGCCCTCCCCGAAGTTCATCATGGCGGGATCGGATGAACCGAAATTCGATCACCCCACGCAGAAGCCGGTCGAACTGATGCAGCGTCCGATCCTGAACCACACCAAGCGTGGCGAACTGGTGTACGACCCGTTTCTGGGCAGCGGGACGACACTCGCCGCGGCGGAGCGAAGCGAACGCGTCTGTTGCGGACTGGAACTCGATCCTAAGTATGTCGACGTCGTGGTCCAGCGGTGGCAGCAGTTGAGCGGTAAGGAGGCCACGCTCGAAGGCGATGGCCGGACATTCGCTTGCATTACGCAGCAACGGGCGAGAAAGGCAGCGTGAGGGGCGCGACGAAAAAGGTGATGAGGCGCAGACGGACGAAGAAGTTTCACCAATGACGGGCCATGGATCCAAATTCAGTCGCAAGAAAGAAGCGGCGATTACGGCGTTGCTCTCGCAGCGGAATCACGAGGAAGCCGCGCGGGAAGCTGGTGTCTCCAAGCGAACGTTGAACCGCTGGCTGCAGATGCCGGAATTTCAGGCGGCGTTTCTGGAATCGCGTCGCGCAGTGATGTTCCAAGCCAACGCACGGTTGCAGAAGTTTGCCAGTGCCGCCGTGTCGACGCTGGGAAGGGTAATGACGGACCCGAACGCTCCGGCAGCGGCCCGCGTGCGTGCGGCTGACTGTATCCTGGCACGGGGAAACCAGGGCCTGGAGAACGAGGACATGCATGTGCGGATCGCCGCCGTGGAACGAGAACTGGCGAAGACGCCCCGGCAATACTGAGATTCCGATGGGAGGAGCATAACATCCCGTGGCATCAACGAGGATGAGAAGTATCGCGCGGCGGATTACCCTGCTGGAGGAGGCGCTGTCGCCGCAACCGGAAGCGGAACACTGGCCAGGTGGGCGGCGGAAACCGAGATTTCCCCTACCGCCACTTCAACTGCGATTTGGGGAACTACGCCGCCTACCGCCAGACTGCCAGGGCGAACGCCATGTGGTTGTCGCCAAGAGCCTCCCGGCCCAGAATGGCCAGGAGTGGGTCGAGTTTGCCGAGGTGCCCGGGCCCGATCCGAATCCTGCAACCCCGGATCGCCGGTGTGTTCGATACCTGGATGTGGTTTTCGTGGAAGCGAAGCTGCAGCCGGACGAGCCAGCGGCCTAGGCGGCACACCAAGACGAGAACCTGACTCATTTCTGACTGCTGGCGAATTCCCGAAACAAGTGCCGCTGCTCGTGCCAGTCGATCTGCCGCAGAATCGGCCGCAGGTGGCGCTCAGTGAGACGCGAAGACGGCGGCAGGAATAAGATCTGTTCCTGGAGGTCCGGAGCCAGATGGAGCAACTTCATGATCTGCGTCATCCGCGCCCGCGTCACCCGCCCGCGCCGCGCCACCGCAGCGTAATCCGGTATCGTTTGCTCGCGGATCAACTCCTCCAGCCGGATCGCCAGTGCCATCAGCCGGGCGATGCGTGGAATCGCACCTTGCGACGCTTTCGAGCCCCGGCAGGGACCTTCACTTTGCTGTCCGCCTCGGTGCCGAACCGCGAAGTCGAGCGTGTAAGTGACCTCGCTCATGCCCGTGCCTCCTGTGCCGCAACCGCAGCCTCTCGAAACCGGATCGAGATCTGCCGCGTGGTGCCGTTGTAGCTCACCCGCTCGACACGGGCTTGCATCACCGCTATCTGACGTGAGCGATCCGTCTCTGCCCACAGTGCGGCGTCAGCGACTCCTTCTGTCTGCCGTATTCTCCCCAACACCGACTCCTCGATCGCCTGCGCCGGTAACGACTTGCTCGGGCAACACGACCAGCCGTTCCGCTGAGCGTTGCGGCACACGTAGTAGGGGTACTTCCGTCCCGCCTTGGCCGCATACGAGTACACCATCGGCTCCGCACAGCATTCGCAGTGCAGCAAGCCCTGCCAGCAGCGCCTGATGCTTATTGCGCATCCCACCACGCGGCTGAGCCGGCTGTGGGAGCAGACTCTGCACCCGTTGCCACTCATCCCGCGCCAGGATGGCGGCGTGTTCCCCCGGGTAGACCTTTCCCAGATGCCGCACCACACCCGTATATAAGATGTTGCTCAGCAGCCGCCGCAGGGCACCCAGAGTGAATCGTCCCCCGGTGTGGAATTCACCTCCCTTGCAGGTCCAGCTCTTCAGCCGCCAGCCGCGCCGCTCGATCTCGGCCAGCGTCTGCCGGAGGGAACCCATCTCCCCGAACAGCGCGAAGATTGCCCGCACCTGTTCGGCCTCCTCCTCGTTCACCACCAGCCGACCTCCGCCCGCGTCCACGTCGTAACCCAACACCGGCCATCCGCCCACCCATTTGCCCTTCTTCCGCGCCGCCGACATCTTGTCCCGGGTCCGCTCCCCGATCAGCTCCCGCTCGAATTGAGCGAAAGAGAGCAGGATGTTAAGCGTCAGCCGACCCAGCGACGTGCTGGTGTTGAACTGCTGGGTGACGGCGACGAAGCTGACACTGTGCTTCTCGAACTGACTCAGGATGCTCGTGAAGTCGAGCAGCGAGCGGCTTAAGCGGTCGACCTTGTACACCACCACGCAATCGATTTCGCCGGCATCGATGGCGGCCAGCAGACGCTGCAGCGCGGGCCGTTCCATGTTGGCACCGGTGAAGCCGCCATCGTCATAGCGTTCGGGCAGTGCGATCCAGCCTTCACGCCGCTGGCTCTGGATGAAAGCTACGGCCGCCTCCCGCTGCGCATCCAGCGTGTTGAAGTCCTGTTCCAGCCCTTCTTCCGTCGACTTGCGGGTGTAGATCGCGCAGCGCAGGCGAGTTGCAGTGGCTTTCGCTTCCGGACTACTTTTCCGCATGACTCTGCTCCTTTCTCCCCTTGCCGGTGAGCCTGAAGAAGGCGAGGCCGTTCCAGCGGGTGCCGGTAGCGGCGAGGGCTACGGCGCTGAGCGAGGGATAACTCTGACTCTCAAAGCGGAACCCGTCCGGCAGCACCTCGACCAGGATGGTTCGTCCTTTCCACTCGCGTTGGAGCAAGGTGCCGGGCAGAGGCAAGCGGCAATCAGCCGGGCGGCTGCTCTCCCGGCGCGTGGTGCGGACCGGAGCACCCTCGATGGTGAAGAAGTCTCTCGGCGCGATGATCCGTAGGTCGGCATCGCGGGCGAGTTCCCCGGCCCGCTCGCGGGCGCGTTCGGTCAGGTCGCCCTCGGCCAAGGCCTGCAGCCGCCAGGCGATGCGCCGGAACAAATGCTCGCGATGGCGGCATCGGGTCTCCTCCCCGAACACCTCCCGGTACTTCTGGCGCATGGCGCCGAGGCCCTCCCGGCGCAGCTTCTCGATTTCCACTAACACGGCGGTCTCCAAAATGTCCTCCTCTCTGTGGCGGTCAACCACACCTCACATGGACGCTCTTTGGGGCCCCACAGGCAAGCAGAATCCGCACTAAAGAAGCGAGATTTTGAGTGAAAAGTAGCGAAGAATTGCCTTGCCTTTCCGGCGCACCAGAGGGATGAATCAGGTGCTCCGGAAGGGAGCCAGGAAAGGGAGATAGACGACGATGACAACTGCAGAAACGAACGACACAGCGGCGACTGTTGCGGCAGCGGGCGCGACGGTTGCGCCGGAGAAGGCCAGATCGAAGAAGGTGGCCAAGGAGAGGAAGAGCGCGCCCAAGAGCCAGAAAAAGGCGACCGGCACCAAGGGGCGCAAGGCGAAGGCTGGCAAGAAAGCAGCCCGTAGTGGGCGAACCCAGAGCAAGGGAGCCCGGATCCTGGAGCTGATCGGACGGGCGAAGGGAGCGACGCTGGCCGAGATCATGGCGGCAGCCGGCTGGCAGGCGCACAGCGTGCGGGGGTTCATCTCGACGGCGGGCAAGAAGCACGGGGTGAAGATCGAGTCGTTGAAGAACGAATCTGGCGACCGGGTGTACCGGATCGCTAAGTAGGCATCACCATCTACCCCCAAACCGCCGCCGGGTTCCACGATCCGGCGGCGGTTCTGCGTTAGGGAGGTCAGGGAAAGTCAAGCCATCAACGAGCTGCGGCTGCGGGCAACCGGGCTGGGGACCGTCTGGCCCCCACAGCGGGTTTCTTGGCGCGCGCCAGGCTGGCCTTGAGGCCCTCCAGAATGTCGAGCACCGCCACCGGCACCGGTGCTGGCTCCTCCCGCTTCAGTTCCTCACCCCGGATCTTGGCGTCCAGCATCGCCCGCAGGTTCTCGCGGTAGTTCGAGGCCCTGCGGCGCTCCGGGCATGCCGCAGTGGCAGTTCCCGGGTGATGGAAGTGCGCGAGTTCGTGCCCACCGCTTCGGCACGATGAAGACCTGGCAGCGTCCTTCTCTAAGGAAGATTTAGCCCGCTTCATCGGATGCGCACCAGGCATGCTCGGGGATCAAGGATTACAGGACTTCATTGACCATGTGAGGGAGCGTGCCGGATAAACCGAAGGTCTACATGGATTCGTGCTGTTTCATCGAGCTTGCACTGCAAGCTACCGGCACAAATGATCCGAACAGAGACAACGACCTTTGGTTTTTGAAAGAGCTTCTCAATGCCGCACTCGATGGAGAAATAGAAGTCTTAACCTCCACGCTCTCCATTGCTGAATGTGCCCACGCTAAGGGAGATGTCAGCGACGACGTGAAGTCACTGTTTAAGCGTTTTCTTACGTCTGGCCGGTATATCCTGTTAATCCAAGACAGTGTGCTTGTGGCGGAAAAGGCCAGGAACCTACGATGGGTTCACGGTTTGTGCTTTAGTGGGGCTGATTCCATTCATATAGCCTCTGCAATGGAACTCAAGTGTTTGGAGTTTCTGACATGGGATAAGCAGCCGCACGCTCACGCTATAGCATTGAACGATCTCGCCCTGCGCGTTTGCTTCCCACGTGATACTCACTGTCTCCCAGATAAGTACCGTCAGCAGGAGTTGACACCAGAAGGGTTAGAGCCGCCCGAATGAAAACTTCTTTTGGGGAAGCTTGGGAGAAAATCGCCGATCTGTCTGCGACATTTAAGGCCAACGAAGCCCGCTATATCTCCCCCAGTTACCAAGAGGCCGAGGCGCGCAAGGACTTCATCGACAAGTTCTTTATCGCCCTGGGCTGGGACGTGAACCACGACCAGCAGACAAACCCCTACGAGCAGGAAGTCAAAGTAGAGCCGTCAGTCTCGGCTGCTGGTCAACGCCGCGCCGACTACGCCTTCCACCTAGCTCCGAATTACCACGACGTGCGCTTCTTCGTTGAGGCCAAGAAACTACATGGTGACATTGCGACCGCCGATAACTACTTTCAGACTATCCGTTATGGCTGGAATACGCAGACACCCTTGGCCGCGCTCACCGACTTCAAGCAATTCCATGTCCTCGACTGCCGTTACAGGCCAGATATCGCCACCGCACTGCATTGCCACGTCGCCAAATACCACTACGGCGAATATTCCGACCGCAAGAAGTTTGCCGAGATTTATTGGCTCTTTTCACATGAGGCAGTTGCTGATGGGTCCTTAGAAAAACGCGCAAAGGAACTGGCGAAACCGCGCGGCAAGGCCGTCCAACGCGGTCTGTTCCCCGACGGTTACCAGAGTATTGACGAGTCTTTTCTGAACGAACTCGACGAGTATCGCACCGCCCTGGCGCGCACTTTCAAGGCCAAGGACTCAAGCCTTGACAGCGATACGTTAACTGAACTGACACAGCGCACACTCGATCGACTCGTTTTTCTCCGCTTTCTTGAAGATAAAGGCATCGAACCCCAACGTCTCGTGGACCGTTTCGGAGACAACGGCACAGCATGGGAGGACTTTATCGCAGCCAGCCGACGCCTCGATGGCATCTACAATGGCGTCGTCTTCAAGCACCACGCTCTCCTCGACGCTGCCAACTTCCGTGTGGATGATGCCGTCTTTGCCGACATCTGCGAGAACCTAGCACACGTCAACTCGCCTTACGACTTCGATGCCATCCCCATCCACATCTTAGGCTCGATCTATGAACGCTTCCTCGGCAATGTCATTATCGCCACGGACAAGCGCGTTCAGGTCCAGCCCAAGCCCGATGTTCGCAAGGCGGGCGGCGTCTACTACACACCCGAATACGTCGTCCGCTACATCGTCGAAAACACCATCGGTAAACTCATCGCAGGCAAGGCTCCCGACCAAATCGCAGCAATGCGCTTCGCCGATATCGCGTGCGGCAGCGGCTCGTTCCTCCTGGGCGTCTTTGACCTGCTGTTGACGTATCACGGCCAGTACTACAACGATAACCCGAAGAAAGCCCGCAAAGGCGACTGTATCATCCACGACGGCAAACTCTACCTTTCGCTCCGCAAAAAACGTGACATTCTGCTCAATAACATATACGGAGTGGATCTCGATGCACAGGCCGTTGAGGTCTGCCAGCTCTCCCTGTACCTTAAGCTCCTAAAGGAAGAAACCACGGGTAGCACTCATCAATACTTACTAGACTTCGCGCACACCGCACAGATGAAAAAGTTGCTCCCCGATCTAAGTAGGAATATCCTATGCGGGAATTCGCTCATCGGGACGGACATCTTAGAAGGCCAGCTTTTTGATAGCAAGGAAGAACGTAAACTCAACCCCATGGACTTCGACGACGCTTTCCCGGAAGTGATGAAGGCCGGTGGTTTCGACGCCATAGTCGGAAACCCCCCGTGGGGCGGCGACATAGACAAACAGCTTGAGTACTTACATCGAACCTATCCAGCAACAACGAAAGAACATACGGATAGCTTCAAGTTGTTCATTGAGCGGGCAATTGGCCTCATACGCGAAAGCGGATTGTCGTCACTGATCGTGCCAAACACGATTCTGCGCCAGAGAAGGCTCAAAGACGTACGTGCCTTGATGTTACAGTACCGCATCCGTTTACTAGCGGACCTCGGCGAAGACGTTTTCTATGGGGTAGTCGCACCAAGTTCGGTCTTTGTGACGGAGAGGCGGAAACCAATTCAAAACGATTCAGTCCTGATGGTAAGCGTTAAGCAGGTTCCATCTTCGGAGAAGGCCGAGGCACTGCCTAAAGCTACCTCAACGGCTACTGAGGCAAAACAATTCACATTTCATCAAAACGCCGATCTGGAGTTCATGAATGTATTACAGGGGCATACCGTACCGACCGTAAAACTCGGTGAGTTTGCAGAACTTGAGTGCAAAGATGCCGGTATAAACTACCAACGCGTGAGCGTCGGAATGCGGGAGAAGGGCAAGAGCGACCTCTCTGACCGCTTACTCTACGACGGAAGGCGGGAGAAACCCGAAGACATGATGTACTGGAAGGGCAGCGACATTGACCGGTACTGGATTGCCCCCAAAACGTCACGCTTCTGCCGGACAAATTATAGAACCTTTATTCGGGCCAATGAGGTGGTTCATTTGAACGATGCTGTGTACGCGCGCACGCCGAAAATTCTCCTTAGACAAACCGCAGATCGCATCATCGCCACGATGGATTATGACGGGGTCTGGTTTGGTCGTAGCATAATCGCAATCATCGCGCCACCAGGATCACCATATCGGCTGGAGTACTTCCTGGGACTGCTCAATTCTCGGTACTTCCTGTGGCTGTATCGCGAACTCGTGCAAGAGACCGGTCGTGTTTTCGCGCAGGTGAAGTTGTCTAAGATCAACCAGTTACCCATCCGCGTTATTGATTTCTCAGATTCTGGCGAGAAAACAAGGCACGACAACGTGGTCAATAAGGTAGAGAAGACGTTAGACGCGAAGAAGCATCTGACGAAGGCGAAGACCGACAGGGACAAGACGTACTACGAAAACAGGTGTGCTGGCCTTGACCGTCAAATTGACCATCTCGTCTACGACCTGTACGGGCTGACAGAGCAAGAGGTTCAAATCGTCGCACAGAAATAGTTAGGTTCTTTTGGGACCCAACAGTGCCATAATGAACCCATGAAACGCAAAGCCGAATACGTGGAAGGCCCAGGGGCGTCGGCAAACTTCGAGCGTGCGATGCGCGGGCTGTTTCAGATTCCCCGGAACGAAACACCGGAGAGGCCGAAGCGGGTAAAGCGGCGCAAGCGGATTAGCGGCAAGGGCGCACATTAGCCCGGCCTGTCGCGCCGATCTCAGGCTACCGCCTCCGGCTTTGTGTGTCAAGTAAATAATTGCCCAAAATAGGGATAGGCCGATGGACTCGATTCTTCCGAAGCTGCAACGGCTTTCGCCCGGAACCGTAATCCCAAAGCCCGAAGCGAAGGATGAGTTCACGGTAAAGGGTTGGGGTCAGCGGAACGGCGAAACGGCTCTGATCTACTTCATTCCGAATCACAGCGATCCTAGGAAGCCGCATGAAAAGGGTATCACTGTCGGAGAGTAGGAACTGGCGTATCGCCAATTGCTCACTACAGGCGAGTTCACCCGAGAATGGCTCAACGCCCGCATGCCCCGTTGTTCAAAAGAGGGTTCGTGCAACTTCACCACGATTGGCGGGATCTTCTCGTTGTTTGGGCTTGCTGCCTATGAAAGCAGGGGCGTGTACCGAAAGATCGTTTAGTGTTGCTTTGCGAGGCGCACACAGCCTCTCAGTTCGCCCTGCACCGCCTGGTGGCCCTGCTGCATCAGCAGACGCGCCAGCTCGGCCGACTTCTACGCTGCGATGCCGCCGCCGACGCCGAGAATGATCTTCATGGGAAACTTTCGCCGCGCCCCGCGTGGCGGCGCGCGCTTAGAGGGCGGGCTTCGCGGCCGGCAGTTCCGACGCCGGTCCGGTGAGAGAGTATTTCACCAACCCGCGGCGCACTTCCTCCATCGCAATGATGGTGAACTTTTTCGAGGATGTGGGCAGCATCGGCCGCGCGCCGCCCTGCAATTGCCGGGCCCGCTTGGCCGCCACGATGATGAAGCGGTACGTGCTTTGCTCCTCGTCGTCCGGAATGGTGTAGTGGACGTTGTTCTTCGGGGCTATTTCCGCCATGACGTCGATACCTATTTAAACCTGAAATGATTCCAGTATGGGCCGGATCTGCTCTTCGATCCTGGTCCGCCGCACGCGCTCGGCGCGCACGATTGAACTCAGAATCGCACCCGACTCGGCCAACTCGCGATTGATCAACACATAATGATAATCGCTGTACCGCCGGATTTCCTCGGCCGCGTCCCGCAGCCGCCGATCGATCACCTCGTCCCGATCCTCGCCGCGCGCGCAATCTGCGCTCGGCCGCGAAGGAGCCAGGATGAAGACGGTAACAGCCTCGGGAATCTTCTGTATCAATTGTCTCGCACCTTGCACGTCGATGTCGAGTACCAAGTCCCGGTCCCGGCCGCGGGCGCGGCTGCTGGTGCCCACTGCCACGCTGGCGCAGCACTTGCAAAATCAGTTGGCGCGCGAAGGCTGCGCTCTACTGGTGCCAGGGTCTCTGGTGGAGATTTCAAAGGCACCAAATTCGACGGCACGAAGTTCGTTCGCGCTCGTTTTGTCAATGTGAATCTATGCGGTGCCGATCTCAGTAGTGCTGATCTGTCTCGTGTCCGTCTTTCCCTTGACAGCGGCGATGATATGGGCCACAGCTTTTACGATAAATCGACAAAGTGGCCCGCCCGATTCGACCCCGAGAGTGTTGGCGGCAGGCATTCCGATGTACTTGTAGCATTACGTCGCGAGGAAGCACCCGAAACCGAGAAGCCCCGGACAGTGGCGTCCGTGCCCAATTTGGACGTAATCGCGGTCGCTCGCCCGGGGATCGGCTACTGGGTTCGAACCGACAGCCCGATGGGCGAGGTTTGCCAAACCATCATTCAAAACCCATAATTCGTGGGCTCTCTGGCGCTCGCGCCAGCGGCTTCCTTCTAACGCTCTTATCGAAAGCGCCCCGGTGCTCGTCCTCAACGCGGATTAACTCGTACCGGCCGGCCTTTTTCTCGAATGCTGCCGCGGCGGGTGCTCGCAGAATCGCTCAGCAGGTTACGTGCAGGATCGCGTTGGCTCCTTCCGGGTTCTCCTGCAGTACCTGGATTGCCTGAGCCGTCGGCAGCACGAGCAGTTGGATGCGGCGGCGCTTGGCTTCCTGTTTCACTTCTGCCATGACCGGCAGGGCACCGGTTCCGGTGCCGATCACCAGCTTCCGGCATTTCCAGGGGATCTCTTCTTCGATCGAGAGCGGTGTGTGGCCGAAGGCGTCGCCAAACTTTTTGGATGCCTTCTTCTTGCGCTTGCGGACTTGGCCGCGGTCGATGAGCACGTCATGTTCGTAGGTGACGCCATCGATGCAGATCGAACCGAAGGAGAACGCCTCGAAGCGCATAGAATCCTCCGTCCGTATTATACCTTTCGCAAACGACGGAAAGCCTCGTGACGCTGGGGGTGTATACTCGAATCACAAAGGAGGTTCAATCCCGCGCGTCAGGTGCGCATATTCTCTCGCAAAGCGGTTACTGAGGTCATCCTCAATCCGGTCTTTTGTGGGGATAACGGCGACGACGAGGTACAAAGAGCACTTTCAGCCCACCGTCGCGGCCCCAATCTCCTGGCCGGGCTCCAGCCGAAAACGCGGGGATGAGTAATGCGCCTGTATTTGATCAACCCCTCCAACCCGCTAGTCAGCATCGTCAGAGTCAAGGAGAACCGTTGGAACCGTTACCGCGTATGGAAACCGCTCAGTCTCATGGTTCTCGCGGGCCTGACCCCACCGGAGTGGGAAATCACAATCGTGGACGAAAATCTCGGCGTGCCTGACTATCCGGCCATGCCGCGACCAGACTTGGTTGGCATTACTGCTTTCACCTCGCAGGCGAACCGCGCCTATGAAGTAGCCGCTCACTTCCGACGCCAGGGCGTGCCCGTCGTCATGGGCGGCATTCATGCAACCATGCGCCTGGACGAGGCCAGGGAGCGTGTGGACTCGGTCGTCACGGGGGAAGCCGAGCGCGTCTGGGCGCAGCTTCTGGCGGATACCCGGCATGGCGGCCTGAAGTGCAGGTATGATGGCGGGTTCGCCGAGATAGACAAGGTACCGCCCGCCCGGCATGATCTGCTGGCCGGAGGATATGCCTTCGGAGCCATTCAGACCACGCGCGGTTGTCCTATGAACTGCACTTTTTGCAGCGTGCCGGCGTTCAATGGAGCCCACTACCGGCAGCGACCCATTCCGGATGTCGTGCGGGAATTCCAGTTGATCCGTGAGAAGCATGTTCTGGTGGTGGACGACAACCTCATAGGCACGCGCCCTGAACACATCGCCCGTGCCAAGGACCTGTTCCGAGCCATGGCACAGGCGAACCTGCGAAAGAAGTGGGTCGCCCAAGCCACCGTTAACTTCGGCGATGACGAAGAACTCCTGGTGTTAGCCGCGAAGGCCGGCTGCGGAGGCGTCTTCATCGGCTTTGAGTCCCCCACGCGGGAAGGGCTTCTGGAACTCGGCAAGAAATTCAACCTTCTGAAGGGCCGTGACTTCCGCGCCTCCGTGCGGCGAATACAGCGGCACGACATCCTAGTTGTGGGTTCCTTTATCATCGGTTTGGACACCGACAAACCTGGCATCGGCAAACGCATAGCCGACGTGGCCAGTCAGTACGGCCTGGATAATCTCAACACGATGTTTCTGACGCCTTTGCCCGGCACGCGTCTGTGGGAGCAGATGAAATCGGAGGGCCGCATCGCCCTCGATACTTTCCCGGAGGACTGGAAATACTACACGCTAACCTTCCCCGTGGCTCGGTATAAGCACTTGTCTCTGGACGGTATTCTCGGAGAAATGCTCTCCTGCGACGTGGACTTCTATTCCATGCCGCGCATTCTGCGCAGGGTGTGGGGCAACTTCTGGCGACAACGCGAGCCGCTGATCGCCTGGGTGGGCAATCTCTCCTACAGGAGGAATCTCCGGCTGAACTGTAGGGCATACGCGGACTTCAAGCGTCAACAAGGCACTAGGTGTAGCTGAAGTGCAGGCGCGGACAGGAGCGGTATTGACCGGGAATTCCCTTTTGGAATCCTGACCGTCAAAACCCGAGATATATGGCGACTGCCAGCCCAACCCGCCAAGATCTAGTTCGGGCAAAGTGAAGGCCGGCGAGTTCAAGCTGATGGGCTTCGGCCACCGGATCTACAAAAACTACGATCCTCGGGCGAGGATTATCAAATGGGCCGCAGACAAGGTGTTCGAGGTCACCGGCCGCAATCCGAAGCTGGACATCGCGCTATCTGCCCAATGTGACTTATGTTGGGTAGAACTTCGCGTTCGGAAGGCGCAGTGGCCGGGGGAACTGCTAAACAGTACCGGCATGGGTCGTCGCCAAGTCGGATCTCTGGCTGGCGTGCCGGATTCTACGGGCGCCAACGGCGCGTCCTTGGGCAGGTCGGCGCGCCGGTCAACGCAGCGCCCGTTAAAAAATCAGGCGATTGCGTCTCGACACCGGAATCAAGAGTGGGCGCGCACGAATTCGTAACGCTGCAGGGTGGCGGCCACATGAAAAGCCTGCGCAGCTTTGCTGTAACCGTTGGCTGCGCGCTCCAACCGTACGACTCTCCCCACACAGCGCAGGTTGATGGACTGTTTCTCATCCAGGGTGATGACGTATTCAATCGAACCGGTCACCGACGGCTCGTTTTCAGTTGTGAAGAGCACCCCCGTCGAACTGATGTTTTCGGTGTGGCCAGCAAAGGTAACTCGCTCAACGCCGGAGC
>JBAVYH010000131.1:0-2628 GCA_049698695.1 Bryobacteraceae bacterium
CCAAGCACCCGAATGTTGGATAGCGGAGAAGTATGCCACGCCTGATTAATGATTTGCCGGGAGCCGAACCCGTGAACGGCTTCGGTGCTCCTGCGGGTCCGCCTGCTACCCTGCATGCCGGCGACGAGTTGTACATCACCGTGCCGAAGCTCCGCCAGCCGAGCGAGACTATCGAAATCTACTGGAGCGAGATCCAAGTCGACGGGTAGCTCTATCGCGTGCCGCGAAGGGCACCGGAGACGGCCCTGGCAGCTTGAATCTGGCATTAACGGCGCGCCGGCCAATCGCGGCCTTTCGATCTCCCCGTATCGCCAACTACCGGATCGTTCGCCTGGGGCGACCGTGAAATCGGCCGAGCCTCGGTTTCCCAGCATGGCGCTCAGGCCGGGAAGACCGCTCAGCACCACCGCTACTTTGCTTTTGGCCGCCAAGGGAACGCTGGTGGTTCCGATGACCAGACCGCTCGTGTCACGTACCGGGACGGCCACTGTTGTCGGCATGAGGTCGGGATTCACAATCGCTACCTCAGTGGTCACGTGACGGTGGCAAAGCCACAGCCAAAGCGCCGAACGGCGAAGAAGCGCGGCTAGCGGGTAAAGGAAACCGTTTCACGCGCCCGGTCCACCGCAGCCACTTGCCACCCTGCCACCTGCCAAGACCTGCATTGCACATGCCGGGTGGTGGTGACATCCTCGTTTGCCCACCACCAATCATGATCGAATGCCGCCTGCGGAAGGGGGCGCTTTAGAATCGTTTCGATTTGGGCGAAAGAAAGCTTGACCAGTTTTCCACCTTGCGCGCCGAGAAAACACCATAACGGATCGTATACGCTCAACGCAGCTATTGTAGCCCCAACAGCTCGATCACCTCAGCGGAGTTCAAGGCGTCGGCGCTCAAGTAAGTCCGGGACTACCACGCGGCTGTGGCGCTGCCCCGGACCAGGCCGACTCGGCTGTGTAGTCGCCGGCCTGGTGGCAACATGGGAATACTGGCGGGCGGTTGCCCTAACTCGGGAATCAGGGGCGAAGCTTGCGCGGGCGAAGCGGGGATCAACGGCGAAAGTGCTTCATGCAGTAAACCTCTTGGGCCCGTGGAGCTGCTCCTGGGCCACGGACTCCAGTTCCCAGTTCCTCGCCTTCCTCGCCCGCCTCAGCAGGTCCAGCGCCGCCCGCCTCTGCGATTTCCTGAGCTTCTTCCTCACGTTTCCTCCTCTAGGAGCACCCAGCGAAGGAGCTCGACCTGCTCCTCCAGCATCCGGCGCTCGACCGTCGCTGAATAGTGCGTTGAGAAAAAACGCCCCGTAGCGCGACCGCTCCTGGTACGGGGCCTACGGGAGCGGGTTTCACTGGCCTGGTTTTAGTGGGCTCGGGCGGTAGCGCGGCTGGCAGTTTTCCAGGGTGGCACGGCAAATCACCTCCCTTCTTGTCGGTTTATGGCTGCTGCTGCGGGATACCTGGCCCCCTCGGATGGCCATGACGGAGGGTCGCCTGTTGTCTTTCGGCGGCTGTTTTGAATGTGGGATCTGCTTTCTTGGCTAGCGTTTCAACTGCGCGGGCTATTCTATCAAGGAGCCCCAAGGCGGCGACAATCTCTACGCGCGATGGTCTAGTGGATTTTGGTGGCGTCATGGCCCAAGCATACGCTCCATGCCAGCGGAAGGGAAGGAAAGGCTACCAACCCAGTAGCAACGCCGTCGTCTCACCCAGCACGTGACGTCGTGTCACCTCCTGCCATCCGGGCTCACGCCGGGCGGAAACCCACTTCCAGATGAGCAGGCCACTGGCGTCGAAGGGCGCGCGGTGCCAGGCCACCCTTGCTTATTGGGTATTCAATCGAAATCGTGGCGTCTCCGTCGTCGCTGAACCGAGTCTGATGGAACTGGTCGGCGGCCTCTCTGATGCCGTAGACGCCCACGTGTACCGCGTCGGCGGGCGCACTGATCTGGGAGAGATGGCCCAGATGGGGGCCGCGGAAACCCTTGCTTCCATACTCGGGCAACGGACCACGAGCCTGTTTGAAACAACACACGAAGATGTTCGTCGTGAGTTGGCGCGGTTGGGCACTCCGGTCAATTTCTCGGTGGTCGCACGCGACTTCTTTGCGCGGCTGACCGAACGGTACTTGACCTATTTCCTCAGCCGCCATCCAAGGGGACTATGACCTTCTCGCGAACGCCTGCGGGCTGGCCAGCTCGCTCTCCTGGGAGTATTACCCGCCAAGGAAGGTCTCTTCGATGACGCACCAGCCGCCGGCAAGGCCAGTGAAAGACTTGGAGGTGTATTATCCGAAATAGCCGAATAACTGATGCGCGCGTTGCGATTCGCGTAGCGCAACATGCTGTTCCCAGATTTATGCAATTCTTCGGGATAACTACCTCTCCAATTCCTCGGCCGGAATCACCGGCAGTAGCACATGAGAGGGGGGCGTGTGGCCGTGGTAGACCACCTGCTTGGCCGCCACGAACTTGGTCTCCGTTTCGTTATGCCCTCCGGTGTTCAGGTTCGCCGAAGACACCGAGAATGAGTTACCGTGAATGGTACGAACGAACTCACATGCCCACACAAGAACTTGTCCACTCAATCCTCGAAGCTGCCATTCTCGGCTTCGAGTCCCAAAAGAAGCAGATAG
>JBAVYH010000132.1:0-2930 GCA_049698695.1 Bryobacteraceae bacterium
ATCCTGGTCTAGGTGCTGCCGGAGGGGTTCCGCTTTGAGAATCAGTGTTATCCCTCGCTCAGCGCGGTAGCCCTTGCCGCTACCGGCACCCGCTGGAACGGCCTCGCTTTCTTCGGGCTCACTGGCAAGGGGAGAAAGGAGCAGCGGCATGCGGAGGAGTAATCCGGAGGGGAAAGCGCCCCCATCTCGCCGGCGCTGCGCCATCTACACGCGCAAATCGACCGAAGAAGGCCTGGATCAGGACTTCAACACGCTGGATGCGCAGCGGGAAGCGGCCGAAGCCTTTATCCAGAGCCAGCGGCGCGAAGGCTGGATCGCCTTGCCAGAGCGTTACGACGATGGCGGTTTCACCGGGGCCAACATGGAACGGCCCGCGCTGCAGCGCCTGCTGGCGGCAGTCGAGGCGGGCGAACTTGATTGCGTGGTGGTGTATAAGGTCGACCGCCTAAGCCGCTCCCTGCTCGACTTCACAAGCATTCTGAGCCAGTTCGAGAAGCGCCAGGTCAGCTTCGTGGCCGTCACCCAGCAGTTCAACACCAGCACATCCCTCGGTCGGCTGACGCTCAATATCCTGCTCTCGTTCGCGCAGTTCGAAAGGGAACTGATCGGAGAGCGCACGCGGGATAAGATGTCGGCGGCGCGGAAGAAGGGCAAATGGGTGGGCGGATGCCCGGTGCTGGGCTACGACGTGGACCCGGGCGGGGGCCGGCTGATGGTGAACGAGGAAGAGGCCGAACGGGTGCGGGCGATCTTTGGGCTGTTCGAGCAGTATGGTTCGGCCCGGCAGACGCTGGCGGAGATCGAGCGGCGGGGCTGGCGGCTGAAGAGCTGGACGCGCAAGACCGGCGAGTTGCGCTCGGGCGGGCCGTTCACCCTCTCAGGTCTGCGGCGGCTGCTGACCAACATCTTATATACAGGCGTGGTGCGCCATCAGGGGCACATCTACCCGGGCGAACAGCCTGCCATCCTGGAGCCGGGCCAGTGGGAGCGGGCGCAGAGTCTGATCCCGCAGCCGGCGGTGACGCGTGGCAGACTCCGCAACCAACACCAGGCACTGCTGAACGGATTGCTGCATTGCGAATGCTGCGCGGCACCGATGGTGTACTCGTATGCGGCCAAGGGAGACCGCAAGTACCCCTACTACGTGTGCCGAAACGCGCAGCAGAACGGCTGGGCCACGTGCCCGAGTAAGTCGCTTCCCGCGCAGGCGATCGAGGAATCGGTGCTGGGGCGGATTCGGCAGGAGGCGGGCGGAATCGGCAATACAGGGCCATGGGAACAGATGGATCGCACGCAGCAGAGGGAGGCGATCCAGGCTGTCGTCGAGCGGGTCGGCTACAACGGTGCCACCCGGCAAATCTCCATCCGGTTCCGAGCGCCCGAGGTGGCAATGGCGGGGCAGGAGGCGCGGGCATGAGCGGCTCTCAAAAGGTCACCTACACGCTGGACTTTGAGGTTCGGCGGCGGGGTGGGCTGAAGAACCAAGTCGAGCACCAGCCCGGTGAAAGCAATTCAATTCCGCGCATCGCGCGACTGATGGCGTTGGCCATCCGGCTGGAAGGGCTGATCCGAGAGCAAACCATACCGGATTACGCCGCGGTGGCCCGCCGGGGGCGGGTGACGCGGCAGCGCATGACGCAGATCATGAAGCTGCTCGATCTAGCCCCCGACCTTCAGGAACAGATCTTGTTCCTGGAGCCCATGCCGCGCCTCAACGAGAGAAACCTGCGGCCGATTGTCCGTCAGATCGACTGGCACGAGCAGCGACGCCTGTTTGGTGAACTCACGAGCCGCTCGGACAGGAGCTGGGAGTCGGCCTGACGTTCCGCCAGGCTACTGGAGGATCCTCGGGTCCCACGAAAATCACATTCAGGCATACATGAAGGCGGGGATTATCCTGTGGTGGCTCGCTCGGAGCGGGCCCGGGCACTTCTTCGAACTCGAACCACTTCTGCCAGCCCTGATCCGGGAGGCGCTTCGCGATGACCACGTGGCGCTCGCCCTGGTAGTCTGGCGGCAGGCGGCGTAGGTTACCAAATCGCAGCTCAAGGGTGGGAGGCCAGCGACGTTTGCCTCGCCGTCCCCGGCAGAAGTCCGCTTCAGGCCGTGGGAAAAACTCCGCCTCCAGTTTCTCAATCCGGCGGCTGATGCTTTTCAGGTTCAGTGATGGCACGGGAGTTATGGCCTCGCATCGGAATCGCTCGGTTCCCCCGGCGGCGTTAACGCCGGAGCAGGCGGACCGCCTCCCTCGACCGCCTCTCCGGCTGGTTGCCGACGTTGGGATTGCACCTCCTGAAACGTAGCACCGGCGCCCTCCAACTTCGCCTTTTGGCCGGTCGCCGCCTGCCACCGCCCGATGATCACGTCCACATATTTAGGGTCCAGCTCCAGACCGCAGCACACGCGCCCGGTCATCTCGGCCGCTATCAAGGTCGTGCCGCTACCCAGGAACGGATCGTATATCCATTCGCCACGCTTGGTGTGGTTCAGGATCGGACGCCGCATCAATGCCAACGGCTTCTGCGTCGGATGATCGAATTTGTCCTCCTCGGAGCCACCCATGATGAACTTCGGCGACGGCGATTCCCAAACCGTGGAGTTCTCCCCGGGCTTTCCATACCAAGGCGCGTTCTTCTTTCTGACGTACCAGCACGGTTCGTGCTGAAACCAGTAGTGGGTCCGGGTGAGCACCGTCCGCCCCTTGTTCCAGATGATCTGCTGATGATGCAGAAACCCAATCCGCAGCAAGCCGTCCAAAACCTCGCGCGTGAACTGGGAAGCGTGCCAAACGTAGGCTACTTCTAGGCTGGGGACCAGCGCAAATGCCTCGGACCAGTCAGCCCGCGTGTCCGAAGAGATCTTGGTGTTGCGGTGCCCTTCGGTGCGTCGCAGATAACTGGGTTCGGCGGGTCCACAGCCGTTTAATCCGG
>JBAVYH010000133.1:0-8991 GCA_049698695.1 Bryobacteraceae bacterium
GCTGCATCTCTCGCCGGAGATCCGGTACACGCGCTGGGGCGCACAACACTTCGTATCGTCGAGCGGCGTACTGTCCAGCAATCAGAACCAGGCGGAATTTCTGCTGGGGATCACGTTCTAAGCCTTGGGGTGCGGGTACAGTCACCGGCTGCATCCGCCCAAATGATAGATCGGTGCGAAACTTGAGGAAAAGATCAACCAAGCCGTGACAGAGATGGTTAAGCTGTGCAACGACGAAAGATGGACTCGTCATCAGCGCACCCGGATTCCGAAGCTCAACAGGAACTCCACCTGGTTCTGATTGGATTGGAGAACGTTGGACGCCCCGAGTTGGTTGGTGCTCGCCGCCCAGCGCGTATACCGCAGCTCAGGCCTGATGCGCAGCCGACCCGCCTTCGCCTCGCCGCCCAACCCGACCGCGAAGCCCACCTTCGACCGACGATCCACCAGCGCAATCGGACTGGTCGAAGGGTTCACATTTGGAGTGTAGCCGCCGGGATAGGTTTCGTAGCCGGTCAGCGAAACGTTTGTTGTCGTGCGAAAGGACGGGCCGGCGGCAACATACGGACTTCCCGGCAAACGCCGCGGCAACCTATGCGTCGCCATCACCGGAAATTCCCACGAATTCTCGATCGAGCGCGTGTAAAAGCCCAGGCACGCCTCTTCAGAATAGTCGTCATACCCGAGCCGCTTGTAAAGCGCGCCGGCGGCCGCGCCGAAACCGAGTGGCAGCGAAATCCGGAATTCCGGCCCGACGGTATACCGGCGTGTCGCCGAGCTCGCATCGGCGTAGTTGCAGAAGTGCGGGTCTAAACCAGTCCCCGTCTCGTAGGCTTCCGTGGCCGGAACCCCGCCGATTACCCCAAGCTCGACCGATTGCCCCCACCCCACCGCCGCTAGGCAGACCAGAACCGCCAACCATCGCCACACATCCAAAGACCCGGCGGAGACCACCGCAACTACAGCGCCGTCGTTCTTTGGTCCCTTATCAGGTCCCAACTCTTGGCAAATGTGTCCGTTTCTCGACACTGGGAGAGGACACCGCTCGATTGGCGCGGGGTTCAGTCGAACCTCGGCTGCGGCGAATCCGGTCGGATTCCATACATAACAGCGAAGATCAACCATCCATCAACAGAGGAACACGAAGCATTCACCAATCACCACTCCAGAATAGAACAGAACTGCCTGAAATCAAGTCAAGTGGACGAAAGGTTATCGGAGAATAGCCCGCCACATGGACGTATTACGCTAGGACCTTATCGGGAGTGACCCGGCCCGACCATGCCAGAGTGTGGCGAGAATATACGCGCCGGGTCACTTCGGATAAGGCCGTTTGAAGGAAGCCGCCCTGGATTTGGCAGGGCAATTGCCTATTGGGTATTCAATCGAAATCGTGTTACGCAATGAACCGACGTTGCTACGGAGCATGTGATCGGTCGCATCGCAGTTGCCCTGCCAAATATTACCACGCGCCAGCGTCCGCCGCTCTGCGGCTTAGTTCTTACGCGCTACCCGCGGATGTGCCCAGCCGCCGGATTCAGCCGGCTGTCGGCTTCCGCGACGCGCACGCGCATCGCTGGCGCTTCACTGCCGGAAACAGTGGCCGATAATAGCGAATATCGTTGGCGCGAAATCCTGGAGCCGGAATGCGCCGGTCTACACTACGCCTTCAGGGAGGGCCTTGAAAAGGAATCGCGCCACCCTCGCACCGGGACACGTCTTGAAGCCGAACGCCGCCACACCCTGCCAGAAGAACGTAGACATTCTACAGAAAAAATAGTAGACTATCTACAGAATGATTCAACCGACGTCTCGCGTAGAGCTCCTTCAAGGGACTCTTGACCTTCTTATCCTTCGTACGCTGCTTCTGGGGAAAACGCATGGGCACGCCATCGCAAAGTACATTCAGCGGACCTCCGAGGACCTCCTACTGGTCGAAACCGGATCGTTGTATCCAGCGCTGCACCGGCTGGAGGCTCGCGGCTGGATAGCAGCAGAATGGGAACTGTCGGAAAAAGGAAAGCGAGCGAAATACTACCGCCTGACGACTAAGGGCCAGAAGCAGTTGCAGGCCGAACGGACGAAATGGGAAACGTTTTCCCGCGCCATGGGACTCGTTTTGAATCCACTCAATCAGGAGTCCGTATGAACCCGATTTTCCGCAAGCTGGGCTGGATGTTTCAGCGGAGTAGAAAGGAAGCAGAACTCCGCGACGAATTGCAGTTTCACCTGCAAGAGGAATCTGAACAAGCAGAAGGCGCTGGGCTGATGACGGAGCAGGCGAAATCCGCAGCTCGGCGGGAACTAGGAAACATAACTTTACTGATGGAGGACACCCGTGCTACTTGGGGGTGGACATGCTTGGAACGATTCGCGCAAGATCTGCGATACGCCGTTCGGATTTTGCGCAGAAACCCAGGATTTTCCGCCGTGGCCATTTTGTCGCTGGCGCTTGGGATCGGTGCCAATACGGCGATCTTCAGCTTGCTGAATGCCGTTGTTTTTCGGCTGCTGCCGGTGGCCAATGCGGGGCAGCTTGTACAGTTCACAAATACGATTCCATTAATGGAAACCGGCAGCAGCCTCCAGAACAGGTTGTACGACTATCCACAGTTCGAGCGTTTTCAATCGCAGTCCAAGACATTGTCCGGCATCTTCGGTGGAACGGGACTTGGGCGCATTAACGTTGGGTTCCATGGAACATCCGGAATTGCCCAAGGCGACGCGTACAGCGATAACTTTTTCTCCGTGCTCGAAATCACGCCGCAGTACGGCCGGTTCTTTTCAATAGGCGACGACCGGGCGGGTGCGCCAGTAGCCGTTATAAGTGACCGTTACTGGCGCAGTCGATTTGGGGCGGAGCGTTCGATCGTCGGGGATGCGATCACGGTGAACCAGATTCCCTTCACTGTGATCGGAATCACCCCTCCGGAGTTCTCGGGAATCTCGGTCGGAAGCAGCCCGGACATTTGGCTTCCGCTCCACGCTTTGGACCGTCTCAGGCCCGACAGCAAGCGATGGACGGAGTCTTTTTCGACTTGGATGCTGATTGCCGGACGGCTTCGTCCTGGAATCTCGCGCGAGCAGGCGCAGGCCGAACTCGATGTAATTCACCGGCGCTTCGTGACGGAGCAGCTATCGACCTGGGAACTCGGTGGCCGTGAAAACGTGCAGCGCTTCGCTCGCGAAGGTCACTTAGTGCTCCGACCAGCCGCCAGCGGTATGGACAGCGGCCTGCGGGACCGCTACGCATTTCCCTTGAAGCTCTTGATGTGCGTGTCGGGCATCGTGTTACTGGTGGCGTGTGCAAACATAGCCAACCTACTGCTGGCCCGCGCTTCCCATCGGCGCCGCGAGATTGCAGTAAGGCTGGCCGTGGGAGCCAGCCGCGTACGGCTGGTGCAGCAGCTTCTCACCGAAAGCATGGTGCTCGCATTGGCCGGTGGCGTCCTGGCGGCGCCAATGTCGTGGTGGGGTAGCTTGGCACTGGTACGCATGATCTCGACCGGAGATGCCCGTGTGCCGCTGGCCGTAGATCCAGACTGGCGGATCTTCGGCTTTACCGCCGCCTTGTCGCTGCTCACAGGGATTTTCTTCGGCCTGGCGCCCGCAGTGCGCAGCACGCGT
The DNA here is from genome assembly GCA_049698695.1 of Bryobacteraceae bacterium. Lineage (GTDB taxonomy): Bacteria > Acidobacteriota > Terriglobia > Bryobacterales > Bryobacteraceae > Bog-375. The sequence goes on from JBAVYH010000133.1 coordinate 3,628, forward strand.
GCCGATCCCGGTCCGGTGATGAAGGAGGGGACGCGCCACGCTGGCCGACCCTCGCGCAAACTGGAAAGTACCTTGGTGGTGGCGCAAGTTGCGCTTTCCGTCGTCCTTGTCACGGGTGCTGGACTCTTTCTGCGCACCCTCCGGGACCTCTGGAACGTGAACATAGGATACGACCGCGAAAACGTACTCATGCTCTCGGTGGACGCTAAACTAGCGGGCTACCCAAGTGATCGAGCCGGTTCGATTTATCGCGAGGTTCTCCGAAGGCTGCAGGCGCTACCCGGCGTGAAGTCCGCCAGCGCCTCCATCGTCCGCCCTGTGGACGACCAGTTCAATCTGCTTGATCAGGTCGACGAAATCGATGGGCGCAGGCTGCCGGAAAGTAATGTCATCCGCGTCGCATGGAATGCTACGAGTCCCGGCTATTTCTCCACTGTCTCTACGCCGGTCATCTCGGGACGGGATTTCGAACTACACGATGACGAAACCGCGCCCAAAGTGGTCATCGTCAGCGAATCCCTTGCCAACACGGCTTTCCCGAACCAGAATCCGATCGGCCACCGGCTAGGTGCAGCCACCGTTGTGGGTGTCGTGAAGAACTCGCTTTACGGTGGCGCGCGCGATCAGCCGAGGCCCTTACTGTATCACCCGCTCTTCCAAGACGGCCGGGATCAGGAGTACCGGTGGGGCTTTGTCTCCTTCGAACTGAGGTACGGCTCGCTCTCCAATCTTCTAGACGAAGTGCGCCGGGAAGTCGCCAACGTCGACCCCAATCTGCCTGTGTTCCGCGCCAAAACGCTGGTCGCGCAAGCCGAACAGTCGTTAGTGAAGGAGCGACTGCTCGCGACGCTCTCCAGTTTCTTCGGAGCTCTCGCGCTGCTGCTCGCCTGCGTCGGTCTCTATGGCCTGATGGCTTATGCGGTCGCGCGCAGGACGGCCGAGATTGGCATCCGGGTGGCGCTAGGCGCGCGGCGCGATCACGTTATGTGGCTAGTCCTTCGCGAGACGCTTTGGCTAACATTGGCAGGCATCGCAGCCGGAGTCCCTTTGTCTCTGTGGGCGGCGGGGTACGCGAAGTCGGTGCTGTTCGGAATTAGTGCGGCCGACCCGTTGACAATTGCTGTCGTGGTCGTACTTTTGCTGAGTGTTGCCGCGCTGGCCGGATACATCCCGGCCCGGCGTGCCCTTCGGGTAGACCCCATGGTGGCCTTGAGGTACGAGTAAGACTCGGTTACTCGCGATCAGTCACGAAGGGTTTATCGATCCACCGTAAGCGGCGCGAACTCGCTTCGCGTCGGTTCCCGGTGCCCCGCCGTGCCGCCGGCAAGCTACCGATATCGAACCATATCGGGCTCCTCGGCCGACCCTGCGGCCCTATCCAGCCCACTGTTTCTCCATGCACCTTCAGCATCCCCTTCAGTCGTGCATTTTCCCCGCGTGTCGCTGCCCTGCACATGGTGCTTTAGTGCAACGATGGCTCGGGAGCGTGCCCAATCAACGCATTGCGGTCCGCCCTTCTGTACACGACCTATGGAACCTTGCATGAGTAAAGGATGCGCTCGCAGTCACACGCTTCCTTGTTGGATCAGTTCCCTGAGACGGCACGCATCGCCCAAGATCTTGCTGTGGTCAAAGGCTAATTCGGCGGAGCGCCAGTCATACACAAACTCTGCCGTGACGGCATCGGGGCCGGCGCGGGGATCGGTGGTGTCAGGCAGCATGAGGAAGGCGATGGTGATAACGTGTTTCCTCGGATCGCGATTCGCTTCGGAATACACACCAGCTACGTGAAGGACAGACGACTTGATTCCGGTCTCTGCCTCAAGTGTGCGAAAAGCTGCTTCTTCGACCGTCTCGCCGTATTCGACAAATCCTCCTGGGAAAGCAAACTGGCCTTGGAAAGGCGGGTTCTTTCGACGTATCAGAAGAAGGCGATCAAGTGGGTCAAAGACAACGCAATCTACTGCCAACGAGGGCTGTTGTGCCTCCATGGTTGCCTCTTTGCCGCTCTCAATGTATCACTGTTTCATTCAGTGCAGGATATCAGCAGTTGGCGGCCGAGAACAGCGCCGCTCAGGCTGCAAAGGGCGGCCGGCACGCCACGGAGAGTGGCCACCGCCCCAACCAGCTTGCCTGGCTCGGTGCCGTTTGCACTACCGCCAGCGCTCAATCCATGGCAGCGCAAGCACCTGGGACCACAACCCTTCGCCTGCGCCGCCAAGACGCCGACATTCTGGAGGAGGTCGGGCGCGGTCCCCAGTACCGTCATGATCGATTTAGACCCTTTAGTATCAAAACCTTGGTACCCCCGTAAGCCGCTGAAATATCAGTCTGCTTCTCGTGGGTCACGGAGTTGAGTCCTTAATAGTATCCTTCGCAAACTATGCCTGCCTGGTTGCGCGGAGCGACCTTGAGATCGGTGGAGCACTTCTGGTTACGGCCGGCGCCAGCTAGGGACGGCCAACGGGCAGGTAATGAAAAATGGCCAGCAACGCCCCCCGCTATCGATAGGAGGTCAACGCGATGAGAGTATTGGTTAGCAACAGCGGACCGAACCAGCCAGTGGAGGCCGAGACAGCGGTACAACGCTCGGCGCACATGGCCCTGCTTCTGTTCTTCTCGATGCTCGGGGTAGCTGGTGTCTGCCTTGCGGTTTTATACCTGGTTGCGCCCTGAACCTAAGTTGGTTCCAGGAGCGAACGACCTTTGCCCCCAGATGGGATCGAATGCCCAACGTAAAGATCGCCCACATTAGAGAACGGGAAGTTGATCTCATCATCGTTCCGCTGGTCTCGCGGTTCGGCAGCGCACCCCCCAAAGAGAAAAGGGCCACGATCGCTGACCTGCAGGAACGAGCAGCTAGTGCGAATTTGGCCGGCGGGGTGGTCCCAGTCTGGGATGCTGGAGGGGACCGCATGGTCTTCGTGGCACCACCGCAGTGGCACCCATTCTTCACGGACATTAACCTCAACTGGGTCATGGCCAATATCAAATTGCGAGTTTTCCTGGTAGCCGAGTGCACGCGCACTGCAATCTGCAAGCGACACAAGCTTAGGACACCACCCCGGCTTGTCGTTCTGCCCTCGCGAGAATGAGAATAGCAAGCGGAAATAGTTGCCGATAATGGTAGAAATTGGACTCCTCGTGGACCCTGCGCCTTATCGCTCCAGTCGCTGCCCAGGCCCGGAACGTTCCCGTCTCGGTCGCTAGTTCAACGCGGACCGACGGAGTTAAGTGCCATCTCCACAGCAGAGCGATAGGCGGCCACGCTTCGCCGTTGATGCAAGTCGCCGCCTTTCTATGGGCCGGCGAAGTCCGCCAGCCATACGCAGGATGTTCCGGGCATCGGCGCAGCAGTTTTTATTTGATTTTGTCCGCCGCTGCTGTAGTGGAAACGGCTGTGCTGGGGGTCTTAGGATTGGAATGCGCATGGTTCAATTGGCTGGTTCGGGGTGGCGGAAGTGGCGGTGTCCGGTGATCCTCGATGTCGGCCATATCTGGCCACATAAGGAGGGTGCATTGGAGTGGGCCTGAAACTCGTTTGCTCGTTGGTTTTCTGCGTTTTGGCAATGGGCGGGCTCAGCTCGCTCGAGGCTGCGCCCATGCTACGCGTGGTGACCGCCACGATTGGTCCGCTTCCGATCGCTCCCGGTGCTAACGGGGCCAACCAGACAGTGGAAGCGTATAACGCCGGCGACGGCGCGCTTTCGCTTTCCGTGAGCTCGTCGGTTTCGTGGATTACGCCCAGTGTCGGCGCGGCCGGCGCCTGCCCCCCGGCGAGCGCCTACGCCGCCTCGTGTATCCCGCTGATTTTTGCCCTGAACACGGCGTCGCTGGCGGCGTCGCCGACGGCTTATACGGGCATCGTCACCGTCGCGGCGCCCGGCGCAGTGGACGCTCCGCAAACGATTACGGTGACCGTACAGATCGGCGGTGCCGTGCCGTCGAGCGTAGATGTTTACGTGGCGCCAGGCAGCACCGTCACCATTCCGTTTACGCTCGGAAGCACTAGTTGCCCCCTCTTCTTCACTGCTTGCCTTCAAGGTGAGATTACTACCCAGGATGGAGCAAATTGGCTGAGCCTGGCACTCGGCGGTGCCGGCACCATTCACTACACGTACCCTTACACGATCAACATAACCCCGCAGCCCAGCAACACGGCCGGCAACACTTACACCGGCTCGATCGTTACTTCGGGCTCCAGCTTCGCCCCCGACAACAAGACCATCGCAGTGGCCATGAACGTAACCACGCTGCCCATCGCGCAACCCTCAGTAACCCAGTTGATCCCCCCCGTACAACTGGCGCAAGGCGCGTCGGCGCAATACGTCGCGCTGAGCAATCTTGGGCAGGGAACACTCGCGATTTCCGGCGTGACAGCTTCGGGCTCAGGGATTAGCGCGACGTTCGAGGGAACGCTGGTGACCGTGACCCTGGACCCGACTAATCTTCTGCCCAGCACGTACACCGGCTCGGTGAGCATCGCTTCCAATGCGGCCAACAGTCCAACCATAACTCCGGTGACCTTCCAGGTGGTGGCCCCCGGACCTCCGTTCATTTTCTATCAGGGCGTGGTGGATGATGCCGTCTTCGGCGGAGACGGCTTTACCGTGACGCCGGGCGATGTCATGGCGCTGTTTGGCGAGCAACTCGCCCGCGTGGGGGGCACGGCCCCGCAGCCTCCGCTGCCGCCTTATCTCGGTAGCTTAACCTCGGTCGCCGTGAACGGCGAGACAGCGCCGCTGTACTACGCCTCGGATAGCCAGGTCAATTTCCAGATGCCGGTGGATACCCCCACGGGGACGGCACTGGTTCAGGTCGGCACCGAAGTGTCTGGCTATGCACCGTTAACCCAGACCTACGAACTCAGCAATACGGTCTCGGTCAACGTGGCAGCACGCGCCCCCCGGCTGCTGCTGTTCTACGGCACCGGCGGCTACGGAGCGATCGTGGATACCTCTCAGGGCAACGGCAACAACGTGCTGCCCATGCCGTCGACCATCGCCATTCCCAACTTCATCACCCAGCCTGCCTCGCGCGGAGACGTACTCACGATTTACGCAATTGGACTCGGGCCCACCAATCCTGTAGTGGCAACGGGCCAGCCCGCCCCGGCCGTGGAGCCGCTGGCGCGGTTGACGGTGACGCCCAGCGTCGTTTTCAGCGGGAACCCGGCAGGGCCCGTGGTAGAGGTCACCGTTCCTCCCGAGTTGGTCCAATATGCGGGCTTGTCGCCGAACTACGCCGGCCTGTACCAAGTCAACGTGCCCATTCCCGCGAACTGTCCCACAGGCACGGTCCAGGTGTCGCTGACATTTCCGGATTCGACGACTAGCAACGCGGTCAACATCCAAGTGCAATAAC
>JBAVYH010000134.1:0-54648 GCA_049698695.1 Bryobacteraceae bacterium
GAAGGATGCGAGCCCGCGCGGCTGGTCGCAACGTGCCTGTGCGCGCCGCGCCGCGCCGCTGGTGCAGGCCGGGGAGCGGTCGGAACCACCAGCAGGTCGCCTTCGACCGCAACGTGCGCCGGCAGGCTGTTGGCCGCTAGAAGGCTTGCGGTAGAGACGCCATATCGGGTGCCGATCGCGGCCAGAGCCTCACCGGCCACCACGCGGTGCAAGCGCCAGGCGGCGCGATGTTCGGCGGGAACCAGAGCCAGCGCATCCATCAGTCGCCCGCCCGAGCCCTTGGGAACATGCAGCGCGTAGTGGGCCGGCGCCAGATTGCCGAGCAAAGCCGGATTCAGCCCAGCCAACTCGGCAACCGAGGTGTCGGTGGCATCGGCCGCCAGGGGAAGGGAGGTGAGGGCGGAAAGCTCAACCGTGTCGTACTCGAGCGGCGGGTCCATCTGCACCTGGTCCAGGCCGTAAGCCTGCGCGTTCTTTTCCATGATCGTCATGGCCAGGATGATGGGCACGTAATTCGTGGTTTCGATGGGCAGCACGCCGCGCGCGCGCAGCTCCCAGAAATCCGCGTAACCCGTACGTTCCACGGCCGATTGCACTGTTTGCGGGCCGCAGTCATAGGCCGCAATTGCGAGGTACCAATCGCCGAACTCGTTATAGAGATCGTGCAGGTGCCGGGCGGCGGCGCGTGTGGCCTTCTCGGGGTCCAGCCGATCGTCGGTGTAAGCTGTGCGTTCGAGCCCATACTCGGCGCCCCGCCATGCCATGAACTGCCACATGCCGGTGGCGCGCGCCCTGGACATGGCGCGGGGCATGAAGCCCGATTCGGCCTGCGCCAGGTGAATCAACTCCTGCGGCACGCCCTCCTCGTCCAGGATGCGTTGGATCATGGGGCGATAGCGGCCGGAGCGGTGCATGGCGACCACAATGGTGCTGTGCCCGCGGTTGGAGAAGTAGTTGATGTACCCCAGCACCGCGTCAGTCATCGAAAGCGGCAACTGCGAAACCGTGGCCGCCATCTGGTCACGCACGCGATCCTTGATCTTAGGGTCCACCGGGAAGGTCATCTGCAGAATGTCTTCGAGCGGCGCTTTGTCGAACCGGCCTTCTTCGCTCGAATCGGAGGCGCCCAGGGCAGCCAGGTCGAAACTGTGAATGGCGTCCACCAGTTGGTCCATCCGGCGGTCGTACGCCTGGCGGTCGGACGGGTTCAGGTCGGAGGCGTCCAGCATGGTGTCGACCGCCAGGTCGAATTCCTGACGGGCGGTGTCGAAGGCCCCGGCGGAATAGGCTTGCTTGCCCGCCGCGAAGTGGCGCTCCGCTTCTTCGACCAGCACGTCGCCGCGCGTGCGGCGAGGCACCTGCGGTTCGGTGAGCAGGAAGCCGGGCATATCCTTGATGTAGACGTTGGGCTCGACCAGGGGCGGGTGGTCCAGGTCAAGGTTGATTGGCCCGGAGTGGGCCTGCGGCGGTAGAAAGGCGTTTTGGAAGCTGGAGTGCTCGTTAATTCCGCATCCGGCGATGACGGAGGCCCCGACGAGCACGAAAAAAGACACCAACCTCTGCGTTCGCGCGTTCATTCACACACTCGGCGAAAGATTATAAAGCACTTACCCTAACCGTGCCCAAAGAGGGACGCTCAAACATTACAACACTATGAGTGTGCAATGCAACTGGCGTAAGGTAAGTCCCGAACTACTGTGTCTAGGCAATACTTGCCGTTGTATATCGGCAACACCTGCACTGTGTCGCTATTCCTCTTCTTCCTCCTCGCCCGTCTTAGCGGCTTTGGCCGCCGCAATGATCTTCTCAGCCTGCAACTGGGGCACGTAATCGTAGTGATCGAATTCCATCGTGAAGGACGCCCGGCCTTGCGTCATGGCGGTCAGATCGCTTTGATAACTCAGCATTTCGGCCATCGGCACCTGGGCGCGGATGATCTGCGTACTTCCCTTGGTTTCGTTGCCCGAAATGCGGCCACGGCGGCTGTTCAGGTCGCCCATTAAATCGCCCGCGTATTCGCCCGGCGCCTGGATTTCGACGTTCATAATCGGCTCCAGCAGCGCGGGTTTGGCTTCCTGCATGGCGGCTTTAAAGGCCTTGCGCGCCGCCAGCTTGAATGCCAGCTCGGAAGAATCGACGTCATGATAGGAGCCGTCATAGACGGTGACCTTGAAGTCGACCATGGGATAGCCGGCCAGGAACCCGTGCTCGGCGGCTTCCACGATCCCCTTTTCCACGGCGGGGATGAAATTGCGCGGGATGGCGCCGCCGAAGATTTCGTTGGCAAATTCGAACTTGGCGCCGCGCGGCAGGGGATCCATCTTAATCCAGCAATCGCCGAACTGGCCGTGGCCCCCGGTCTGTTTCTTGTGCCGGCCCTGCACGTCGGCGTGGCCGCGTATGGTCTCGCGGTAGGGAATCTTGGGCGCTTTGAGGGCAACGTCCACGCTGTAGCGCTTCTTGAGCCGGCTGACCACGATCTCGACGTGCTGCTGGCCGGCGCCGGCGAGCAGGAATTCGCGGGTTTGCGGGTCGCGGTAGAAGCGCAGCGACTGGTCCTCTTCGAGGATGCGGTGTACGGCATTGCCCATCCGGTCTTCGTCGTTGCGCGACTTGGCTTCGATAGCGAAGGCGATGGAAGGCTCGGGCAGCTTCACCGGCGGGTAGTTGACGGTAAAGCCTTTTTCGGCCAGGGTGTCGCCGGTGAGGGTGTCCTTCAGCTTGGCCACGGCGCCCAGGTCGCCGGCGTGCAGCTCGGTGACCGGCTGCAGGGTCTTGCCCTGCGGGCTGCTCAGGTGCGCCAGCCGCTCGGCCGCGTTGCGCGTGAGGTTCTGCAGGGCGGCGTCATTCTTCACCACGCCGGTGATGACCTTGAAATAGGTGATGCGGCCGGCGAAGGGGTCGGCCGTGGTCTTGAAGACGAACAGGGAGCTAGGGCCTGTCTCGACAATCTTCTGCGTGGATTCCTCGCCATCGGCCACCCGCGGGAAGCCCTCGCGTTCGGTGGGGGCGGGCAGGTCTTCCACCATGAAGTCGAGAATCAGGTCGCTGCCCACATTGTGCAGGGCCCCCGCGCACAGTACTGGGAAGATGCGCATCTCACGGACGGCTTGCTTGAGGCCGGCGTCGATCTGGTCGGGCGCCAGCGTGCCCTTATCGAAGAACTCCTCCATCAGGGCGTCATTGCCCTCGGCCACCATTTCGATGAGCGCGTCGTGAGCTGCCTTGGCGGCATCGGCCAGGTGAGCGGGAATCTCGTCCTCCTTACCTTTGCCATCGCCATCGGCGGTGTACGTGTACGCTTTCATACGGACGAGATCGACCACCCCGGAGAAATCGCGCTCGACGCCGATGGGGATCTGAATCGGCACCGCGAAGCGCCCGAAGGCGGCCTGCACGCTTTCCAGGGCGCGGGCGAAATCGGCGCGCTCGCGATCCAGTTTGTTGATGATGATGGCACGGGGGAGTTTGAAATGGTTGGCGAAGTCCCAGACCTTCTCGGTCTGCACTTCCACGCCCGCCACGCCATCCACCAGCACCAGGGCCGAATCCGCCGCCACCAGCGAGGCGCGGGTGTCGTTGATAAAGATGTTGTAGCCGGGAGTGTCGAGGATATTGATCTTGGTTTTCTTCCACTCGGCCACGCCGATGGCGGTGGAGATGGTGATTTTGCGGGAGATTTCCTCCTCGTCAAAATCGGTGACGGTATTGCCTTCATCGACGCGCAGCAGCCGGTTGGCCGCTCCGGTGGTGAAGAGCAAGCCGGCGGTGAGCGACGTCTTGCCGGAATCGCCGTGGCCCACCAAACCGACGTTCCGGACATCCTTGCTTTCGTAAACCTTCACGCTTGGCTCCCAGTTTGCAAAACGGAATAGTAACACGGGTCCTTGAGGGCTGGCGCGGATGAAGGCGGAGGGGAGCGCCGGCGCCGGCGGCTTGGCTGCTGCAGGCCGGCTTACTGCCTAACCCGCCGAGGATTCTTCGGCCACCGGGAGAACGGGCAGGGGCGAGGCCGGAAGCAGAGGAGTGGTCCAGGTCCAGTTTCTCCGCTCGATGATCGTCTTCGGCTCGTAGGTGTGACCGGCGGCCAGGCGGCGCTCCTCGCGGCGGGCAGACCAGAGCATGACGGGGCCCAGTGTGCGGGCCACCACGCGGGAGATGAGGCCGAACTCGCGTTCCACCTGCTGGCGCAGAGTGCGGATCTTCTCCGCCACCGCTTGGTTGGTGCCGGCCAGGTGACGCTCCATGGCCCAGAGCGCGGCCGTATAGCCGTCGCGCAGGGAGCGCGCGTCGCCGGCGAAGCGGGCTTTGACTCGCGCGTCGGGGTCGTTCTTGTAACGCAGCCAGCCTTCCAGCGTGGTCCGGCAGATGCGGTAGATGCTGGGGCCATTGCGCTCGAAATCGCGGCGGAACGCCCAATCCAGAAACCGCTTGGAATCCTCGCGCGAAATGGCGGCGTGCTTGAAGTTGAACCGGTCCTGGCCGTGAATATCGGCCAGATCCACGTCTTCCAACATGCGGCCCTGCTCCTGCATTTCGAAGTACAGGGGAGTGCCGGGGACCGGAGTGTAGAGCATGAACTGATGGAAGTCGGTATCGTGCGCGATGGCGTACTCGATTTCCGCTTCGATGTTTTCCGGCGTGTGGTGCTCGAGACCGACGATGGTGGACCCCAGGATCTTGATGCCGTGCCGCTGCAACTCACGGGTCAGCTTCATGCTGTCGGTGCCCTTGAGCTTGTCGTAAGCGGAGTGCTCCGATTCCAGGCCCATCCAGACCCAGGAGACGCCCAACTCCACCAACTCGCGCATGGAATACTGGTTGATCGCGTTGGCGGAGGAGAAGACGTACAGCGACCACGGCTTGTTGGCCGCCTTCATGAGCGCGAGCAGTTGCATGGCGCGCCGCTTGTGGAGCAGGAAGTTCTCGTCCATCATGAAGAACGACCGCGCGCCGAGCTTGGCTTCCATGTGGCTCATCACGCCGAACAACTCTTTGCCGGTGTTGTAAAAATTGAGATACTTTCCCTTGCCGCCGAAGAAGGCCGAGGTGGTGCAGAAATTGCAACCCATGGGGCAGCCGACCGAAGGAATGATGGTGGCCGCGGTGGAGCCCTTGGTTTGCGGCAGCTTCATCCCCAGCGTGCGGGCGCCGAAACCGGAGACGATCTCGGGGTGGGCGATCGGCGCGGTAGCGTCCTCGCCGAGGAATCGGCGCATCCAGGAGACGCCTTCGCCCTTAACGATGTGGTCGGCATCGATCATCTTCTCGATGCCCGGAATGGCGGCTACATGCCCGCCCACCACGATAGTGGCTTTGGGCGCCAGCCGCCGCGCGATGCGGCACATTTCGCGCACCTTGCCCACGTTGACGATGATCGACGAAATGCCGACGATGTCGTAGTCCTGGCTGGTCAGTTCGGCCTCGAAGGCGGCACGGGTGGGAAAGTCGAGCACCGTGGTGGGAGCCGAGATGTTGCGCTGGATCATGAGCAGGCCCCACGAGCGGTGGAACATGCGCAACGAGAACGCTCCCTGCTCGCGCGTCACCTGGTTGTGATACAGCTCCATCGGGTTGATGGTGCGGCTGCCGTACGCGTCGTCCTGCGCGTACGGGCCAAAAACCGAGCTGAGGAGAATCCGGGCGCCCGTGCCCTTGGGATGTTTCGTCATTTCAAAAGAGAGATTGAGTGCCGGTACACCTAATTATACCACCTGCTCGGCGCAGGCATTTCTGGAGATGCGGCGATTGATGTGGGTGTGCGACGTGAAAATAGGGGGCGTTGGGTGCCGTTAAGGCGAGGCTGCAGCCCACGAGACTGACTCGCCTCCCACGCCCGAACCCAGGCTTCCGTTTCCATATCGCACACCCGGTCGCGGCCCGGCGGCGGCTATTGAGTCAGCCTGAAAATCACCGTGATGGGGCCGATCACCTCCACCGGTTTGCCGTCGAGTAAAGTCGGCGTGTAGATCCACTGGCGCACGGCTTCGAGCGCGGCGGGCACCAGCAGCGGATTGCCGCTCAGCGCGTGCAGATCGCGAATCCGGCCATCGGTGCCGATGATGCCTTCCAGCTCCACCGCCCCGGAAATGCGGGCAATGATGGCCATTTGCGGATAGCGCGGCTCCACGCGGTAAATGGGGTGCGCCAGGCGAACGTCGCCGCCGCGCAATCGGATTGGCGCTGCGGGGGTGGGTGGAACCGCCGCGGCGGGTCTTTCCTGCAGGCGAATCTGGACCGCCGGCCGCGAGTTCAGGATCTGGGTCAGAAGGCTGTTTGACCCTTCCCTTTCGCCAGTGAGGGCGTTGCCGCCAGGGATGCTGGAGACATCGGCGGGAGGATCGTCAATGTGGTGCGCGTGAGCCGGAGGATTGAGGGGCAACAACAGTCTGCCGTCCGTAGGTTGATAAGGCCGGAAGGACACCACGCGGTCCGGTTGGCGAGGCACCTCGACCGGCGCCTGCCGCACCGGAGGCCCGGGTGCCATCAGCGAGACCAGCATCCGCGCGCGCGGCAAGACGTCCGGCGAAACAACTGGCGCCAGGCAGGCGGCCAGCACCAGCAGCGCCTGGGCCGTCATCCCGGCGCAAGTGCTCCAGACGCGTTTAGCAGGATTGGTAAGAACCGCTTGTTCAAACATCTTCGTCGCTCCTTTCCCGCGCGGGCACACCACGGGCGCGGCATCCCGAAGGGCGGGAACCCCTTTGTTTCAGCTTTCTTTAAGCCGCTTCCGCGTTGCGCGCTCACTCCCATAGACACCACATCCGGCGCCGAAGTTCCGCGCGGTTTTCGGTCATGATGGAGGGATGCAGTTGCCGCGGCATGTCCGCGAAGCCATCGAACAGCGCGCCGGCGAGGTCGGTTTCGCGGCGCTCGAACGGGCCGCCTCCGTGATGTCGGATGCTTACCGCGCAGGTACGGCCCCGCCGCGCCTCGCCGCCGCCGAACGCACGGCCGCGTACCTGCTGACGCGCATGCCGGCCACGTACGCCGCCGCGCGCGCGGTATTACGCGAGACGCACCGGCTGTTGGGAGACCGCGAAATTGCGAGCGTGCTGGATATTGGCGCGGGCGCTGGAGCGGCGTCGCTCGCCGCGCTCGAAGAGTACCCCGCGGCCACGGTGACGCTGGTCGACCGCGACCGCGCGGCGTTAGAAGCGGCGCGCCAATGGCTGCCCCAGGCACGCGCGATGACGGAAGATGCGACGCGGACGCCGGCGCTGGAGCCGCACGATCTGGTGATCCTGGCGTACTCGGCCGGGGAAATGGCGCCGCCGCCGCTGGCGCGGCTGTGGCGAGCCGCGCGCGTGGCGCTGATCCTCATCGAGCCGGGCACTCCGCGGGGTTTTGCCACCGTCCTCACAGCCCGGTCGAAACTGCTGGCCGCCGGCGCTTGCATGATTGCGCCGTGCCCCGCCGCCGGCGCCTGCCCCGTCGTCGATCCCGGCTGGTGCCACTTCTCGGCGCGCGTGGAGCGCTCCTCGCTGCATCGCCGCATCAAAAACGCCGGCCTTGGTTACGAGGACGAAAAGTACAGCTACGTGGCGCTGGCGCGGGAGCCGGCCGGTACGGTGGCTTCGCGCGTCGTCGGCCGGCCACGTCATCATCCCGGCCTGATCGAGCTCGAGACGTGCACGCCCGGCGGCCTGGCGACCGTGCGCGTCAGCAAACGCGAGCGCGACCGCTTCCGCGCCGCCCGCCACGCGCAGTGGGGCGCGCCCGGGATATGATGAATGGCGATGATCGATCGCGAACAGGCCTGGAACATTTTATGCGAGTTCACCAAGTCGGAGGGCTTGCGCAAACACGCCCTGGCGGTGGAGACCTGCGTGCTCGCTTACGCCAAACGATTGGGCGGCAGCGGCGAGCGGTGGCGAGTCACCGCTCTGCTGCACGACTTCGATTGGGAAATCCATCCCACCCTGGAAGGGCATCCGCAGCTTGGCGAGCCGCTGCTGGCCGAGCGCGGAGTGGATGAGGAAACGCGCCGCGCCATCCTGTCGCACGCCAATCACACCGGCGTGCCGCGGACGACGCCGCTCGAGAAGACGCTCTTCGCCTGCGACGAGCTGGCCGGCTTCATCACCGCGATTTCCTACGTCAAGCCGCACCGCAGCGTATTCGAAGTGGACGTGGCATCGGTAAAGAAAAAGATGAAAGACAAGGCCTTTGCGCGCTCGGTAAACCGGCAGGATATCGTCGATGGCGCGGCCGAGCTGGGCGTGCCGCTCGACGAGCACATCGATTTCTGCCTGAAAGCCATGCAATCCCGCGCCGAAGAACTGGGGATCAAGGGAAGCCTCTGAACACCGGCAAACCCTCCCGCCATTGCAACCACCTGCCAAGCGAGGATTCACGCCGGCGCGGCATCGAGCGTATTGCGGCGCGGCTGAGGTGCCTGGCTATTTGATGGTCCATGTGCTCGGGTGAGCATGGGCCAGCTTCGCTTTGCCTTCTTCCTCGGTCATCAGCTCGAGCTTGTTGCGGGCTTTCATCGCTCCCAGGTGGATGTGCTGTTGCAGATAGTAAGTCTTGCCTGCTTCGACCTTCAAGGTCAGAAGGCTGTGGTTCTCGGACTGGGAGCAGAAGTAATGCTCGCCCGGATCCAGCGTGAAGAAGAAGTAATTGTCGCCTCGGTTGACCCCTTTCCATTGCCCGTCAACTGCGACCTTAGTCTGGATCTTATTCCCTATCAGCGAGGGCCGGAGCATGTAAATAATTGTTTTATCGGGAGCCGGCGCCGCGGTCGGATGCTTGGTCTTGTCCGTGCCCGCGGTGAAGCGCACTTCCCTGTCGCTGGGCCCGCAGGCCTTCAACTCGAGCTCTTTGTTGGTGGGTTCTGCCGATTCCCCCTTGTCCTGATCTTTGGCTTTGTCGGCCGCCGCCGCGGCCGTCCCCAGTACGGAGCCGAGCACGGCCGCCGCCAGCATAGGGCCTCTGAACAGCTTCATTACGCTACCTCCCTTTTTCCGAATGGAACCGCGATCCGCAGCCGCTTCCCTCCCGCTTCGACCCGCTCGCCGTCTCACTGCCGGCGGCTCAGTAAATATAAGGTATGAGCCGCGCAGTCTGCTGCCGGTAGCTGGTGAACTGCTGGCCGAATTCCCCGTGCAGCAGCCGCTCTTCCCACTGGATGCGCAGAGCGATGAACAATACCGTTAGAATCAGCGCCGGAAATACCACGCGGCTGCGAAATACGAGTATCAGGCCCGGGAATCCAATCAGCAGGCCAAGATAAATGGGGTGCCGCACGAAACGATAAGCACCGCCTTGCACCAGTTGATGATTCTTTTGAATCGTCACGAAGGGGCTGTATTGGCGGTCGAGCGTGTGAATCGCCCATAACTGGATGGCTCCGCCGGCGACAAACAGGAACACCCCCGCGGCGCGGACGCCCGGGTCCGCAAAGGTCCAAAGCGAGTGACGGTCGGCGTGCGGAAGGAACCACTGCAGGAACAGGATCGCGGCCTGGCTGGAGAGAATCAACCAGCACTGGCTCGCATGCGGGCGCGTTCCGGCGGCCAGCGGCGCCGGCTTCCGCAGCAACGGCGTCAGCACCACGAATGCCACCAGAAGAAAGCACGCCGCGCAACGCGCCGGGTCCCGGAAAAAGCCGCCGACATCGTCGAGCCCCCAGCCGCCGAGGAGCAACAAGCCGATTACCGCAGCGCGCAGAAATGGTTTCAGAGGCATCTTCCTATACCGCAACGGAACCCACAGTTCGGCGGGCGCCTCTCATTTGTTCACCGACTCCCACGCCGCTGGGATTGAGAAATCTTCGTTCGGCAGCGGGCCCGTCGAGATGCGAGTCACCAGGTTGCTCCGGCTGCCTGCGCTTCTGTTGAGCAGCCCCGCCAGCCATCCGCCTTCGAACCTGATGTTTCTCTCGATTCGCAATGGAATGCCGCCGACGCCGGACAGCAACTCGTACAGGGTGGTCTCCGCCCGCGCCAGTGAAACAAGAACGATGTTGTTACTGGTATAGTTCATCACGAATCCGGTCCGCCCCACGGCAGCGACAAAGTTGCGGTATTCCTCAGCGCCACTGGTATCTTTGGCGACGCAGGCTTTGCCTCTCATGACCAGCGTGGGCTTGCCGTCTTTGACCACCGGAACGTGTATCGTGAACGTGTATTCCTCGCAAGCTGCCCCAGCTATGGTTTCGCGTTCGCCGGTGGGCTGAATCGAGGACTTCACCCACTCTTCCGGGACGGCTTTCTCGGCGGCCTCGCGAACGGCGGCAAACTTCCTGATGCGGGCCTCTCGCTTTCTTGAGTCGAGATCGATTTCTTCGCCGGCCGCGGCATCGTAAAGTGCGGCCACAGCTTCGCCCGAGCCGTGCGTTTCCACGCGCATCTTCAGGTCTTTGATCATGGTGAGGCGCGTGGCCCGCACGTCCCGGCCGGCGGCGGCGCCGCTGGTGGTCTCCGAAATCAACACGTCCGCCTTCAGATGGCTGGCCAGCGTCACCACGCCGGCCAGCGCAAAAATCCGACTTGTCTGCCCGGTTGGAAGCACGTCAGTTGGATACCATGTTGTCTAAATCTTTCCATCTCAGCCACTGTTCGGGCGCGTCGGCGACAACCTTCTCGAGCACGCTGTAGACGCGCTTCGTGATCGCGTCCTGCGGGCGATCCGGCTGCACCGATATTCCTTGATCGATGATCAGGCGGTAGCGGCCATCCGGCGCGGTCTGCAAATAGACGGGAAAGACCTCGACTTCGCGCGACCGGCAAAGCCATTCCAGCCCGGTGCTGGGCCGCAGGTTCACGCCGAGGAAATCGACGGGCACTCCGTGTCCCGCATTGGCGACAAACGCGTCCGGCAAGATGAGCACCGCCCGCCCTGCATCCAGCGCGCGCGAAAGGGCGCAGACTCCGAGACTGCCGTAAGCCAGGGCGAGATCGTGGCCCAGGCCGGCCTTTGCCAGCCGCACCACCGTCTGTTCTGCAGTCTGTTGTTCCGCCTTGGCGGCATGGATCAACGCCGTGACCGGGTAGCCTTTGGCTGCCAGCAGGAAAGGAAGCAGGCTGTACGATCCTGTGTGAAAACCACAGAGGACCACGCGCTTCCCCGACCTGACAGCCTCCTCCAGCCCCGCACCGCCCTCGACTGTCATGTATTCCTCGAACCACTCGCGCAGCCGCCGCGGGGGCACGGTCGAAACCAGCAGGCGGTCTATATGAGTGCGCAGCAGCAAATCACAATTGAGCTGCGCGACCCTCCGTCGGTCCGCGGCGGGTAACCGGAGGCCAGGTGCACGCCCCAGATTGCCTTCAACGCGGGCCAGCATCTGCGGGCTCCGCTCCTGCCGCTGCTCGTACAGAAGTGGGAGGAGAGAGGAGAGCGGGACGTAACGAATCGCGAACGCGATAGACCTGGCTGCCAGAGCCCTGGAGGCCGACCTCCACTTTCTCGTCCACACCGGGTCGAGTCTCGACAGCAAAGGCTCTTCGCCGATCTTGACGATCAGGTCCTTGACGGCCAGCGAGTGCAGCAGCGGCGTTAGGTCGACATTTTCGGCCCGAAAGCCGTACTTCTCGCCGAGCACGGCCTTAACCCTTCCAATCGAGTTCCCCTTGCGCAACAGCCTTACTGCTTCGGCGCCCAGCGAGGAGGTTCGAACCATCGCGCCCGTGTCCATGCGCAGAAGCAGGCATTGATCGCCCACGGAACGAATGGTGAGCGGCAACAAAGCCACCCGATCGCTGTCCTTCGCCGAGCGGCACAGCATCTCGAGGTTCGTGGCGCCGGTCTCCGCCATCAAATCGCTCCCGAAGCCCGAATTTGATAAATCACTTTCCCTGCCCCCATCTCCCGGCGCTTCGCCCATCCCACGATCAGGAATCCGAGCAGAATCGTCCCCGCCATGGCCGCCTTGTCGCCGTTGTCGAAATGAACGCGCACGCCGGGCGCCACAACGGAACTGGAGCGAAGAAGAGTGCGCACCAGTTCGATCACAGTAGCCAGCACGGCCAGAGCGGATAAGACGTAGCCGGCAGCAACCGCGTCTCCGTACAGCTTGATCTTCAGCGCCACTCGCGGCTCAACCCTCTGCGACAGCGGGCGCCCGAAGTGGCGCAGCCACGTTTTCGCGTCCGCGTGCAGATTCCGGCAGTTCAGCAGGGATGCAAGCACAAAGTAGAGATCCGTTCGCACAAAGCAATTGAACTGCCACGCGACCTGCGAGAGTATGACAAAAAATGAGAGCGTTAAGATCGTCAGTGCCCTTGATGCCGTTGCGGGGCTGGCGTAAGCGCGAACGGCCACGGTCAGAATGGCGAGCGCCGCGAGGGTGAGCAAGTCGCTCGCCATTCCCGCCAGGTACACGACAAAACGCCTGTTGCGCGGCACCGCCCAAAGGCCGGTGAACTCGGTCTGCAGCACGGGGAACAGAAACCGGTATCCAAAGGTCAACCGCGAGTCAACACTCAAGTACGCGGCCGCCAACGCGTGGGCCAGTTCGTGCTTCACGGCGTTGAGCATTCCGATCAAGAAACCAAGAATTACCAGGGTGGAGTATTTCGTCTGTGCGAACAACTCAGAAACCGCCAAGAACGGCCAGCGGGCGAGTGCCAGCGACAGAGCCCCAGTCACGGCGAGCAGCAAATAGACAGCCAGCGCAAGCGGAGAAAACAGCCAGGAAACGTGACCCGTCGCGGCCCTAAAAGGCACTCCCTTTCGCGGTGCGCCCGGCGCCGGCAAGGTTCGCGAGCCGATGGCTTGCACCGCGCCGGCTGCGAGCAAAGACTCCAGTAACGGGACGATCGTGAAATCCGCCGTCCCAAGCTCCTGCTCGACGCGTTTGCGCACACTGCCCACCGGGTGGCCTTCCCGAAGCAATTGAATAACCAGCGCACCGGTCCGCGATACCGAAAGAAACTGGCCCCCGCGAACTCCCACAAGCACGTCGCCGGCCTCTTCATGAAACACAAGCGGATGGAATATGACTCTATCTGTCAGGGCCACCTGCAACTCCACCGCTGTCGGCTTCATTACGATTCACTTACATACAAAGATAACGCCACGCCACAGGTCACCATAAAAGGTTCTGTTTCTTACAAGTCTAAGAACCTGCCCAAAAACCTCCCGGAACAATCGCAAGCCGCCGGTGTTCCGTAAAGATCACGGAAGCGGGGATTCGCCTAATCGCGACCGCAAGTAGCGGGCTAAAAGCGCTCGACTTACAGGCGCACGCTGGATCAAGGCCAGCGGTAGCGGCTCAACCCATTACATAGCTTGTCTTTGTCCCGAACGTGGGGCCAGTGCTACAGGCCCCACCGTGGGATTCCTACCCTAGGAGGCGACAGCGGCGATGGCGGCACCGAGAGCGGCTGCGGTGGCGATAATTGTGAATACCTGCGCCACCGTAGGAGCTTCGAGAGTTTCCACTGGCTCAGCGGAAATGACTAACGTTTCGTCCTTCTTCATCTTCGTCTCCAGTCTATGTAATTGAGTAACCAGAGCTGCTCTGGTGTGTCTTCCTATATATGCCGGCTGACAAACTTTGTCAATGCTTATTAGTATCTGGCTAAGAAAGCGAAGAAAATCAATTAGTTGGAGCAGCGGCCGAAATCATTTGCAAAGTCGGATGTTTGGAGCGCGAGTAACTTGGGTTGTCGGCTCGAAAGTGGTTGCGGCTGAAGGTGGGTGGTGTTGTCAGTCTGACCTCATATTCGCGCGCAGCGCCACGCGCGAACCTTGGCGCGGCATGGTAAGTGGCCCCGATATCTTGGGCTCCGTCGCAGCCATCGGGATCGCACCATCGGCGCCGGCTCGCCTTGCCGGGCCAAGGTAAGGCCGGGCTATTGAGCCTTGGCTACCTCGACGGCAAATACGTAGACCGGCCCAAACATGTTGGAGCGGAACAGCACCCACTTACCGTCCGGCGTGAAGCTTACGTTTGGCTCCAGGCGGTAGTGGTGCTTCGACATATCCACAAGGCGTTCGGCGTGCAACACCCCTGGCTGGATGAGGCCCTTTTCCTCGAGGCCGCGATTCTCGATGAGCTGCGGGCGGAACAAGTAGATCCACTCGCCATCGGGCGCCTTCGCCACCTGCCCCGGGTCGCCTCCGTCGCCGCAGAACAGCCGGCCGTCGCGAGACACGTTGAAGTGGATGGACCACTCGTTGCGTTGCAGGTGATACCAGGTCCGCGAGCCGCTGTCGACGTTGTAGCCGGCCAGCCAGAAATCCTCGCCGCGCGGCGTCTGAAGATCGTACCAGATGGTCTTGCCATCCGCGCTCCAGAACTCGTGGCCGGCAATCTCCATCGCCATGGTGCGCGGGTGGATCTTCTTGAGTCCGGAGCCGTCGGTGCGGATGGTCCAGATGCGGTCCACCTTGTGCCAGGGTCCTTCGTGGCAGAACATGAGGAGCGCGGGGTCAGAGGGCGAGAACAGGAAGTGATTGAGCCAGTCGTTGCTTCGATAAATGGTCTTGATCTCTCCGCTGCGAACATCGAGCGTGAAGAGGACCATGGGCAGCCGCGCTGCCCAGCGTCGCTCCATCATCTCTCCCTTGTTCTTCGGCTGATCGAGTGGATGGGACTGCTGCTCGGGGGCGGGCCGTACTTCCTGTCTGTCGCCTTCCACGTACGCGCCGGCCAGCAGCGTCTCGTCGGCGTTCACGGTAGACACAGAGCCGCGAGGCGGCAGAGCGCCGAGGCGGCGGGTTTCTCCGGTTTCGACGTCCGTTGAAAAGACGGCGCCGTCGCGAACGTAGTAAATCCGCTGGGTCTTCCGTCCGGCCTCGATCAGGCGCACGCGACCCTCCACAACTTGCCGCGCTTCCCGCGTGGCCAGGTCGAGAACCGAAATGCCGCCCGGCGTGGTGTACACCAGCTTCTTGCCATCGGCGGTGTAGCCGTTCTGGTTGAAGTAGAGGCTCGCGCTGCCGGGCTCGCGGGTGAGGCGCACGACGCGGTGGCCGGTAGCGGGATCGATCCAGGATGTGGGTGGTTCGGGAGCGGGCGCCTGCGCGAACAGCAGCGGAAGTCCTGCCATAAGCCATGAGGCAAGGACGCGTTGTCGCACGAACCATTCTAAACCCGAACCGGCGCGGATTCCGCGTCTCCGGCACCCGAATATATCTGGTATCATTTTGGCAACCGCCCTGCCGAATCTTTTCGAGGGCGGCGGGACCCGCATGGCGGGGGTAATCGGGGCGCACGGAAGCTGGTTTGCCGGGAAGGGACACGAGGTTCCGCAGTTGGCCGTTCCGCCACTCGAAATGCGCACAGAGCCCAACGGCCCGCCGTTGCGGCGCAGGCGGAGCGCGCCGGCCGGCCGCCGTGCCACCGGCGCCGCTTTATGGCCGTGCCTGGCGCTCCTGTTCGCCGCGCCCAGCGCGTTCGCCGTGGCTCCCGGTGCCAACCGGGTGGAAGCCCGCCTGCTTACACCGATTTCCACCTACAGCACGAAGCCGGGCGCCACTGTCGAAGCCGTGATTACCACGCCGTTGTGTCAGCAAGGCGCGTCGTTACCTGAGGGCACCACCGTGCAGGGTGTGGTGAAACGCGTGCGGAAGGTAGGGCTCGGCCTGATTCACGAGACCGCGTCCCTGGAACTCGATTTCGATATCTTGCACCTGCCGAATGGAACCGACTACCCTGCGCCAATCCGGCTGGTCGGAATTGATAACGCACGCGAACGCATCGACGGGCGCGGTGCGATCCACGGCATGCGGGCGACTGCGACCATTTCCAACCGGTTCGGCGAACGGCTGGCGTTTTGGGCGTTTGTGCATCCGATGATGGCGACGCCGCTGTTTCTGGCCGAAACCGGGCTCTTCCGCTTTCCCGATCCGGAAATTGAGTACCGCCGCGGCGCGGAGTTGTACCTGGAAATCGAGTTTCCGGAATCGTTTCGCGGGCTCTCGCCATGTGTCTTGCCGACCGCCGATGGCTCGCGGAAGGATCTGGACGATCTGCAGGACCTGGTGGACGGTTTGCCTTACTGGAGCTATTCCAAGCGCCAGCCTCAGCCGGTCGACCTGGTGAACCTGATGTTCATCGGTAACGAACTATCGCTCGACGCCGCGTTCCAGGCCGCCGGTTGGACCGGATCGGCGCCCAACTCCATGCGCGCCGGTTTCGGCGCCATCCGTGCGATTGTGGAGGACCGCTCGGATGGCGACGCTCCCATGCGCATGCTCCTGCTCGATGGCGAGCGGCCGGACCAGCAGCTTCAAAAAACGCTCAACACCTTCGAAAAAAGGCACCATTTGCGGGTTTGGAATCGTCCCGAGCAGTGGCAGGGCAGGCGCGTGTGGGCTTCGGCCGCCACCCAGGATGTCGGCACCAAGTTTTCCTTCAAACCGTTCGGCTTCACCCACGAGATTGAAAACGACGTAGACCTGGAGCGCGACAAAGTAGTGAGCGACCTGGTTTACACCGGATGCGTCGATTCGGTGACGTACCTGCGCCGCCAGCAAGGGTTGCGCGGCCCAGGCCAGGAGTACCGTAAGGGCGTTTACACGGACTCCCGCGTGGCGGTGGTTGTTTTGAATGCCTGCCGCCAGCCGCGCCTGGATGTGGCCGCCGGCGCGCGAAACCCCGAACCCCCGCTGCTGGTGCGGTGTTTTCGGCGCGTCACGTTGACGGCGCGCAATCACTTGCTGCGCGACAACATCGTGTGGCGCTCGGGAGACGCTGCCCTGCTGGGCATTCACACCCTACGCGATTGGCGCGCGCAATGGAAAGACGAACGGCTGGCGCGGAAGCTGGACAGCGAGCCGGGCGAAAGCCAAGCCGCGGAAGCGGGCGCCGCCGGGCTGGAATACGCGCCTCCACCGGCCGAAGCCGGCGGGTGGCATCTCAATCCGATGGTGGTTACTGCACGCTGATGTTGCCCGCATTGCTGGCCTGGCCGTCGATGGTGACGACCAGCGGGTAGGTGCCGCCGGCGAGGCCTGCGGGCACCAGTAGGTTGACCTGCACCAGGCCCACCCAGCCGGGCGCCAGTCCGGCGAATTGTACGGTCGAAACCGGCGTGGTTCCAATCGTGGCGCTGACGGGCGCGGTGGCGTACACGAGCGAGTTGAGCGGCGCGGCCACACCGTCGGTCGCCGCCGGACTCACCGGTCCGGAACCGGTGAGGTACGCGGTGATATAGCTGCCCGGCGCGGCCGGATGGCTGGGACCATTGAGCGTGTAGTCCGTGGCGTTCTGGACGATGGCCGATGTTCCTGACACGAACAGGCCCGGACCCGCCGAGACTACCGGCACAGTCACCGAATTACTCGCCGCGCCCGCCACCGACACGGTCACAGTGGCGGGAGTGCCGACGGCGGTTTCCCACGGAACCTGGAAATTGATCTGCTTCGGCGAGGCGAAGAACACCGGCGCCGCCCGGCCATTGACGCTCACGCTCACTCCCTCTCCGCCCAGGCTGGGTGTGCCCAAGCTGGTCGGGTAAGGAGGAGCGGACGTATAGGTTGCATTGCTCAAGCCGGTTCCAAAAAGCGATGCCAGTACTCCGGGAGAAACCTGCGCCTGGAAGCTGGCGGCGTTGCTCACGCTGCCGGAGGTAATCACCGGGTTCGAGCCCGGGGTCAATTGGCGGATCGCGTCGTTTTCGGTGTCGGCGATATACACGTTCCCGCTGTTCTTATCCACGGCCACGCCGCGCGGCGACCACATTTGCGCTTGGAGCGCCGGGCCCCCGTCGCCCGAGTATCCGAACTTGGTAACTCCCGCAATCGTCGAAATGGTCCCATTCGGCGCCACCCGCCGAATGCGCATATTCGCTGAATCCGCGATATAGACGTTACCCGCGTTGTCAGTCGCCAAGCCGATAGGATCGGATAACTCCGCGTTCGCAGCCGGGCCGCCGTCGCCGGCGAACCCAATTGCCCCATTGCCCGCGAAGTAGGTGAGCACGCCATTGGCAAACTTCGACACGGCGTGGCGCTCTACGTCGGAAATGTACAGATTGCCCGCAGCATCGAACGCAACCGCTTCCGGGCAGATTAAGCCCCCGGCGCTGTTGCCGAGCCCAACCACAGTGGTAATGATGCCGGAGGTATTCACCATGCGAATCAGGCCTTGTGTGGTGGTTGCGTTCTGGTCGGAATGTGAGTCCGCGATATACAGGTTTCCGGCGGTATCGATGGCCAGGCCGATCGGGTTATCCAATTGCGAGCTTGTGGCGGCCACATTGTCCGGGCCGTAGCCTTCCCCCATCGAGTTATTGCCGGCATAAGTCGAGATAATGCCCGCGGAAGTGACCTTGCGAATCACCTGGTTGTGCATGTCGGAAATGTACAGGTTCCCCGCTCCATCTACTGCCACGCCCGACGGGAAGTTCAACTCGGCCGAGGTGGCCTGCCCGCCGTCGCCCGAGTAGCCGGGTGTTCCGTTGCCCGCCACAGTGGAGATGGTCCCATTCGAGATCATGCGCACGCGGTGGTTGACCGAATCCGCGATATAGATGTTCCCCTTGGAATCCACCGCCGCCGCCACCGGGGTGCTGAATTGGGAGCCATCCGCCGGTCCGTCCACGTATCCGGCAACGCCGTTGCCGCCGATGGTACTGATGGTGTACTGCTGCGCCGTGGCGCAGAGAGCCAGCATGACCGCCGGCGCGACTCGTCTGAGATGAAGCCGTAGTGACATGTCGGAACGTTTCCAGTTGAGACCAGTACCTACGAGGTTAACACGGAAAAAACCGGTGTCAGGTGTTGTAGCGGGGACACTCAGCGTGCCGTTTCGGCACTCCGGCGGATGGCGCCATCGGCCGGGAAACCAGGTCTACCGGTATGGCGAGAGTTGCGGCGGGTTCTGGTCGCCATCGAGCAGCCAGACCCGGCGTCCACGAAAATACCGCACCAGTTCGGCGTTCTTCTCCGCGCCCATGTCGCGCGCCCAGACAATTGGCGCGCGGTCGATATCGGCATCGTTAAACACGTACTCGCGAAACGGATCGTGGCTGGACGAATAGCGGACAATCACCAGATGCCGGCCGCCGGCGGCCTCGAGGCGTTCGACGATTTTTTCGCGCCCCAGTGCGGGCGACCAGGTGGTGGCCCACGTCATGGGAAAGTGGAGCACGAAGGGGATTGGCGTCACCGCCATGGCCACCCGCACCACCAGCATCGCCACCACCACCATTGGAACGGCGCGCGCCACGGCCGGCCGCCAACGCCGGAGCGCCCGCATACCCTGGATGAGCAGCGCGTAGATCAACGCCGTGGCGGCCGCGATGTAGTGCGGCTCAAACCAGGGAACCACGGAGCTGCCAAGGGCCACCGCCGCGATAAGAAGCAGCAGCGTCCGCGTGCGGCGGCTCTTCCAGGTCCAGGCCAAAGCGACAAGCGGCAGCGTGAGCGCCGGACCAATGAAGAAACTCCACGCTTCCGACAGCTTGCGCCATTCGTTCTTGAGGATACCCGCGGGCGTGCGCACACTCTCGAAATAACCAAGCTCCCAGCCTTCGTAGAACTCGCGCATCGCCTGGTGCCGGTACACCAGCGCCGGCCGCGGTGCCTGAAAAAGAAACATGGGCGCCATGGCGTATGTGTTGCGGTGAATGGTGTACGGCAAGGTGGTGGGGCTGCCGAAAGCCCGCCAGTTGTAATAAGCCATCAGCGCGGCCGCGCACAGCAACACTGCGGCGGCGGGCGCGAGCACGGCCGTCAGCCGCAGTTTCCGCGCCTGCGCCAGCGCCACCGCGCCGATCGCCACCGAAAACACCAGCCCCTCGTAGGGGCGGCTGTTGGCCATGATTGCGATGCCCAGCGCGGCGATCACGGCGTCGCGCGGGCGGCTGGAACGGATTAAACGAGGCAGCGCTCCGAACAGCAGCGCGCCGCCGATCGCCGCCGCGGCTCCGCCCCAGTAGCTATCCGCCCAGTAGCTGAATGTGCCAAGGCGGATGGCGGCGAGAACGCCGCCGAAAAAAGCCCAGCCGGGCGGAAACCAGCCGCCCAGCGCCCAGCAGATAGCCGCACACATGGCGCCGGCGCTCAGCCACACGCCGACAAAAGCGACTCCCGTCAGCAGCCGCCCGGCCGCCAGCACCAGCCCTTGCATGGGCGGGTACATGGAGACGTACGCCGGCTGCTGGTCCACGTGCATGGTTTCGAAGTGCTGCCACATCGGGTGGGTGGGATTGGCGACGCGGCCATGCAGGAACGTATCCGCCGCCAGCAGGTAGCTGAATTCGTCGTGCACCGCCGGGCTGGGAACCGGCTCGATCGGGAGCACCGCCGCACGCAACGCCAGCGCCAGCACCCCAACCCCCAAGGGGGCCAGGCGATGGCGCGCCACGCGGTGCAGAAGCTTTTCCGCGCGCCCGGCGCGCCACGCTATCGCCGTGGCCGGCAGCAACAGGGCCGCCTCAAGAATGAACAGCAGGTGCTCCCACACCCAGACCCCAAACTGCATGGGCCGGGCTCACTTCTTGACGAGGGCCTTGATTTCGTCCGGCAGGTCGAATTTGTCCTTGGGTATGTCCGTGTTGTACTTGATGCTGTCGAACGAGATGGCGATCTCCTGGGGGCCCTCCGTCAGTTGAGTCTTGTGGGCCAACAGCAGGTCTCCTTCCTTGCGATAGTCGCTGAGCACGGTCTCGACCGGAACCTCGCCCATGGGGGTGTTCGCGGTCATGGCGATTTTCACCAGCAGGCCGGTCTTCTTGTCGAAGTACTGGGTTACGGGGTTGCCTGCATTGGGCGTCAGCACGAGCTTGTAGCAATCCTTGCCGTCCACGGTTTCCGCACCCACCGTCTCGACTTTTTTGAATTCGTCGCGCCAGTCTTCCTCGTGAAAGTGGGCCTGAAGCGCGGCTTCGGCCTTCTCGGCCCCATCCTTGATGCGCGCGCCCGTCATTGGGTTGGTCTCCCACGCCACGTTGCCGTCATAGCCCTGCTTGATGGAGCCTACTCCGTCGATTTCGATTTCGACCAGGCTCTTGTCCGGCTCCGCCGCCGTGATCACCATGGTTCCCTTGATGCCTTGGGCGGTAACCTCCATGGAGCCGGTGATCACCCTGTTGTGCATCTTTGCGAAGGCGGCCTTGCCGCCGGTTACCTCGAAAGACTTATCGAGGATGGTTTCTGCCTTGGGCAGCTCATCGGCCGCGCGCAGCCTGGCGCCGGCCGCGGCCAGCACCATCACCGCGCATGCGGCCATGGTTCGTTTGCTTGGTAAACGTTTCATAAGGACTCCCGAAAATTTCGATCCACTCTCAGCCCAGGCAGCGCCTCGGCGCGGCTGATAACTTAGGCTGTCCATTACCGACGACCGCATCCGATCGACCCGGCCTGCCGCTCCTTCCAGTCTACGTTGTTCCCGCGACTCCAGTATCCGCAGGAGTGCGGGGCAGTCGCTTTCACCTGCGATCGCCCATCGGAGCCGCGACCGTAAGGGAGCGGTTGTCGCGAGAATAATAACACAACCATGCCTAGTTCTTGCTGCCCTCGATCCATGCCAGGGCGCGGTCGAGCGCCGGGTCGCGGCCTTCCAGCAGCGCGCGTCGCGTCGGCCCGGCCGTTTCGTCCGGAATCACCCCAGCGCCTTCCAGTTGCTTGCCTCCCTCCGAAATATAATTGGCGATCGCGTACTGGAACCCATCGCCGTTGGGCAGCCGTTCGAACACGGACGGCAAGGCGGCGCCGGCGGTCCGCATTCCGAAGACGCGCGCCCGCTTCAGATCTTGCATGCCTCCGGCGAGAATTTCCGAAGTCGAGGCGGAACAGCCGTCCACCAGGATTGCCAGCGGCCCGCGGAACGGCGCCGGCCGCGGGAACACCACGAATTTGATTTTTTCGTTGCGCAGGAACATATCGCCCAGCCGCAGCCCCGGCCGATCCAGAAACCACCCCGCCACTCCCAGCGCCAGCCCGCCGATCCCGCCCGGATTGCCGCGCAAGTCGATGACAAAACCGCGGCAGGCCGTACAGTCCTTGACCGCCTTTTCGACGGCCTTATTCAGCGTCTCCGGCTCAAAGAAAAGGTTGAACCGGAGGTAGCCGACGTCGGGCCGCACCATGCGCGACTCCACCCAGAAATACAGCGGCGGCAAATTGCCGAAGGAGAATTCCGCGCCGCGCGGGCGGGCTCGCCCTATGTCGAGCGTCGTCTTTTGGCCCCGCGTATTGCGGAAACTCACTTTCACCTGGCTCCCCTCGCCGCCCGCCAGGCGCGCGCTCACGGCGCGTTCCAGCATCAGGTCGTGAAGCGTCGAGTCGCGGAAATTCCGGTCGATCTTGCGCAAGCCGGGCTCGAGCGCCTTGCCGTCCACGCGCTCGATTTCCCAACCGGGGGTTACGCCGCTCTGGTCGGCCGGCGAATCCGGCTCCGTTGAAACCACCAGCGCGCGGCCTTCCACCACCCGCACTTCCATGCCGGTTCGGCCTGCGCCCTTGCCGTCTTCAATTTCCCGGTAAACCGTCCCAGGCACGATAGCGAAATGGCTCTGCTTGAGCCGCGACAGCATCTCCTCCATCACCGTGCGTGCCTGTTCCATGGTGGCTGCTTTTTCCACTTGCGGCCGCAGCTCATCGTGCACCACCTGCCAGTCAAGGCCCCCCAGCTTGGGGTCCCAATGCTTGTCGCGCACAGTAGTCCATACGTGCTCGAACGACTCAATGTTCAAGCGTTGTAGTTCTGGGGTAAGCCGGAGCCGATCGCCGGCAGGAGCGGTACACACTACCGCCAGCGCCAATACTGCCGCGCGTGGAAGCATTCCTTCCGACTATAGCCGATTGCCGCCGCCATGATTGGCGTCCGCCATAACCCTCGTTTGCCGCCGCCGTTGTCCCCAAAGTCCCATGGGCGCAGTGTGCGATTCTTTGCCGGGTTCGAGCGCCGGGTAGTGTAAACTGGATTGTTGCGTCTCTTATGACTTCGGTTGCGCCCAGGGAAATTGTCAGCGCCCACAGCCCCGATTCCGACGATGCCTTCATGTTCTACGGGCTCGCCACCAAGAAGGTGCGCTCGTCGAAAGTGACGTTCCGTCACGTGCTGGAAGACATCGAAAGCCTTAACCGGAAGGCCATCGAAGGCCTCTATGACTTGAGCGCGCTCTCCTATCACGCCTATCCGTATGTGGCCGATAAATACGTGTTAATGGCCAGCGGATCCAGCATCGGCGACGGCTACGGTCCGATGATCATCGCTACCCGGCCGATGGAGCCGGAGGAATTGAAGGGCAAGCGCATCGCCGTCCCGGGCACGCTTACGACCGCATATTTGGCGGCCAAGCTGTTTGAGCCGGATTTCGAAGCGGTGGTGACGCCGTTTGACCAGATCACCAACGCCGTGCGCGATCGCGCGGCGGATTGCGGCCTGATCATCCACGAAGCGCAGTTGACCTATGACCGCGAGGGGTTTCACCGCATCGTGGACCTGGGGCGCTGGTTCAAGACCGCTTACGATCTTCCCCTGCCGCTGGGCGGCAATGTGCTGCTGCGCTCGCTCGGCGCCGAGATGCACAGTGAGTGCTGCCGCCTGATGCGGGAGAGCATCCAGTACGCTCTCGACAACCACGACGAAGCGCTCCAGTACGCGTTGCAGTTCGCCCGCGACATGGATCCGCGCCTGGCCGAAAAATTTATCGGCATGTACGTCAACCACTACACCGTAGACGCCGGGGATTTGGTTCCGAAAGCCGCCCAAAAACTGCTCGACATGGGCTTCGAGGCCGGCCTCATCTCCAAGCGGGTGGAAGTGGAATTCGTCCGCTAGACAAGGCGCAACCCAGCCGCATCTTCGTCCCCGCGCTTGCCGCCCGCGAGACCCACCCTGTCCAGGGGAGCGCGATACAGTAGAAGTATGTGCCTCTACCCAGCTTGGTTCGTGGCTTTCCTGGCAGTGTCCGGTGCGTTCGGGCAAGCGAATCTCCGCCCCAAAGACGTGCGCGAGATTGGCCGCGGCGGTCCCAGCGCTATCCCCAAGTTGCAGGAGCTGCTTTCTAATCCGTCGGTGGAAGTGCGGGCGGAAGCCGTCCGCCAGATCACCGAGATCGGGCCTCCGCGCAGCCTGGATCCGCTGATCCAAGCCACCCGCGACTCCGATCCCGGAGTGCAGATGCTGGCTGCCGATGGTCTGGTCAATTTCTACCTGCCGGGTTACGTGAAGCACGGCGTCAGCGGGACCTTCGAGCGCGTGGGGACGAGCATCAAGAGCCGGTTCACCGATACCAACGACCAGGTGATCGACGCTTACATCACGGTACGGCCCGATGTGATCGCGGCGCTCGCCGCGCAGGTGCGCTCCGGCAACATGGATGTGCGCACCAACGCGGCCCGCGCCTTGGGAATCCTGCGCGGTAAAGCGGCAGTGGGGGATCTGATCGCCGCCACGCGCGCTAAGGATTCCACGTTGATCTACGAATCGCTGGTGGCCTTACAGAAGATTCGCGACGAATCGGCGGGGCCGCAGGTGGAATTCCTGCTCCACGATTTCGATCCCAAGGTGCAAATCGCGGCCATTGAAACCGTGGGCCTGCTGCGCGACAAAGGCGCCGTGTCGGCGCTGTCGGTCGTTCTCGGCCAGAGCAACAACATCAAGGTCAAGCGTGCCGCGTTGACGGCTCTCGCCATGCTGCCCGATCCGGTCTACCGCAGCCTCTACCAGCAGTATCTCCACGATAAGGACGAGACGCTGCGCGAAGCGGCGGCTGAGGGATTGGGGCGGCTCAAGGATCCGCGTGATCTGCCCGCGCTGCAGCAGGCATGGCAGGACGAGGGAAAACCCGGGCCGCGCCTGTCGCTGGCTTTCGCCCAGGTCATGCTGGGAAAGACCGAGCTGAGCGAGTTCAGCCCTCTGCAGTTGCTCATCAACAATCTGAATATGTCGGCCTACAGCGGTGTTGCCTTACCCTACCTGACGGAGTTGGCGCGGGATCCGCGGGTGCGCGCCGCGCTGTATGTGGCGATCGGAACCGGCACCAAGGACGAGAAGATCGGCCTGGCGCGCGCCCTCGGCGCCAGCGGCGACAAGGAAAGCGTTGCGCACTTGCAGAAGCTGGTGGACGATCCGGACCCAGCTGTATCGCAGGCTGCCCTCAACGCCACACGCACCATCCAGGCCCGGATGTAATCTAGGGGACCCGGCCGGCGAAACCGGTCTGGGTTTACTTGGCCTTCTTCTGTTTCTGCTGGCCGACGCGGATCTTGAAGTGCTGCTGTTTGGATTCCTGGAACGCCTTGTGATCGTGGCGCGCCACGGTATCCTCCAGGTACTTCGAAACGTCGGCGTCCTTCGGCAGCACCGCCATCACCGTGAAGCTCTCATTGCAGGTCGGGCAGAACGGCCGGAACCGTTTCACATTCGGGATTGCCATAACCCTCAGTGTAGCAAAATGGCCAATTGGGGGCCAATTAGGGCACTCGCACAACCGAGTAATGCTGCAGAGCGATCGAATCCGCGCCGGCGGCCACCGAGCCCAGGAACGTCAGCGTCAGCCCCGCGCTGTACGAATCGGGCGCGCTCACCACGCTGGTGGCGAAGCTGGTGGCGGCGCCCCAGGATTGCGAACTCACTTGCGCGCCGGTGGTCAGAATCGAGCCATCCACCCTCCCCGTGAGCATGGTCTCGGGCGCAGCCGTGCTTACGTTCAGCGCTGTTGTGCCGCCCCACTGGACGGAAATGGCGGCTCCGCCGGCGTTTCCCTGGTGCGTGTAATCGAAGTGAACTTCCAGCCGGTCGCCGGGGGCGAGCAGCCCGGCGGGAATGCTGCACATCGCCAGCGCCGTCAGGCTGGCCAGCGAGGCGGCGGCGCCGGTGCCGCTGCACAGCACCTGCGGCGACGGGTATGAGGTAGAACCGCCCGCGCTCGTGCGATAGCTGGCCAACAGCAAATCGCCCGCCTGCGGCGTGGAGGCCGTCATGAACTGAATGGCGCCATTCGAAATCGTGTAATCGAATCCGGCTTTTTGCAGAACCCCGTTGCGATAGAGGGCGATGCTGGTGGTTGGGTTGGGAACCCCGTTCAGCGTGAACGTCGTGTTGGATCCATCCATCACGCCGGCGGGCGAATCGGCGTCGACGAAGTTATATCCGGAAGCGCCGCCGCCGCAAGGGCCGGACGTGCCATCCACGTGTACGCAGTCCGCCGGGTTGCCCAGCACCGCGTCCACCTGGCCGCTCGAATTGACCATCGCGGCGTGGCCGGCCGCAAACCCGGGAGCTGCCAGCGGCCGCGCCCACAGGTCGTCCACCAGCCCCACCACGTTCGACTCCGGAATCGAAGTCGCGCCTGTGTCCAAGGTATCCGAGCCGCCCGGCGACGCCGGCGCTATGCGTACGTCGCGGACGTGCAGCGGCGTCAGGCTGGACGGCACGCTCCAGGTTTCCTCAAACTGAACGAAGCCATCGCTGTTGTAGGTCACCGTGTACATCGTCGCCGGCGTGCTCGTCGTATTGGGAACCAGTGCGACGCGCAGATTACCATTCATCACTTTCACCGTCGTGCTCTGCGTGACCACTGAGGTGTTGTTGACCGCTTGGAAGCTGGTCCAACTGATGGTCAGGGTGCCGTTGAAGCGCGTGCCGTCGGCTTTGTACAGCACATCCTGAATGGTGGTCAACGGCGGACCGGCCAGAACCGGGTAAATGCAAAACGCGGCGGCGACGAACAGACGGCGAATCATGATACCTCCGGAAAGAAGAGCGGCTTCGCGCCCGTGCGGACACGAGTTGGGAGCAGAACCCTCCCTGCCGATTTCAGTCTAGCCACGCGGCCTCTCATAAACGCCGCTCCCGCGCGCGCACCCACGCCGCTAAGCCACGGCAAACTCTGGATTTCCACGCCGGCCGGATTTTCGCAACCGCTGGTGACCGCGAATCTTCTTGGGTTCGCTGGAATGCGCCGTGCTATAGTCGTCACCATTGATCGTCCAAGTGCGCAATCAGACCCGCGGCACCGGGTTGGGCGATGCCGTGCGGGTGGCGGATACAAGCCCCGAGCGCAACGTCGGCCTGCTGAAACACACCGGTTTGAACCCTGGCGAAGGCCTCTGGATCGTTCCCTGCCAATCGGTTCACACGTTTTTTATGAAGTTTGCAATTGACCTGGTGTACCTGGACAAGCGGCGGCGCGTGCGCAAGGTGCGCCATGCCGTCCGGCCCTGGCGCATCAGCGCGTGCATTTGGGCCCACTCCGTGCTGGAGCTGCCCGCCGGTTGCGCGGCGGAAACCGGAACCCAGCCCGGCGACCAGGTGTCGATCGATTAGTATGGGCGAGTTCTGCGGGTCCGTCTTCACGCGAGGCGCTGACCACGAAACAGTCCAGCGCGCGCTCGAGGACGTGGCTAAGAAGCTTGGTTGTTGCTTTCTCCTGGCTCCCGAGATCGACGGCTGGATCGGCATCTACCCAAGCAGTGACCAGGACGAGAAGGTCTCCCGTGAGATTCACCGCCGCCTGAAGACCGAGGTTGTGCAACTCATTCTGCATGACAGTGATGTCTTCTGCTACTTTTTCTATCGCGATGGCCGGCTCGCCGATGAATTCAACTCCCGGCCGGACTATTTCGGAAAGGTGTCGGACCGCAAGCGGCGATCGCAACGGGGCAAGCCCGAGGAGCTTCACGGACTGCTGCGCGATCCGGCGGACGCCGGAGCGTTGCGGGAACTGCTGTCTTCCGAGGCTCCCGAGGGCTCCGAGGATGCGTTCTTCCATGCCCATAAGATGATGGAGGCCTTCGCCGGCTTGCTCGGCTTGCCAAACTGCGTCACCTCTTATAACTACCTGATGGGCGATGACGAGGGCGAAGGGATTGACCGGCGGGACGAATTCGTTCACGTGCCCGACCTCAGCGGGGAGAAGGGCAAACGCGCGGCAGCCAGCGCCGCCGCGTCTAGCGAGCTCGACCGTCTCCGCCGCGACGGAGTATTGTTGTTCAGCCAGTCTCCCGCGCCGGTCCCGCCGTTTCCGGATCCAACGGGCAAGGGGTTCATCGCATGGGACCTTGACCACTGGGTCCCCGAGCGCCAGTTGTACCGCTTCGCTGAACCCTGGTCCGGCGGCCCCACGGCCACTGGCATCGTTCTAAAGCCGGGAGAATGGCACGTCAGCGTCAGCCCGTCGGGCCGCTTTCTCGTGGTAAGCGGCGAGTCCGGGACGGAACTCCGGGACTTTGCGGAAAATCGGCGGCTCTTTATGGCGCCAACCGGGATCGCCGCCGGCTTCACGCCGGATGAGCGGGTCCTCATCATCAGCGGTGAGCAGATCCATCTGATTTCGATCCCAGGCGGAGAGATGATCCGGTCCATCCCCGTCAGGCCCTGCAATCGTCTTTTCGCGCTCCATCCGTCCGGATCGGTCCTGCTGGCTGACGGAGGTTGCAACACGCTGAGCGCTGTCGATCTGTCGGATGGCTCGGTGATCAGGACGTTCTTCATCGACAAACCGAGCGATTTCGGCTTCATCGCGCAATTGCAGCGGGCGTTTGTGGTGCGGGCCATGGAACAGCATCTCCTCGAGACGGCTCGCAGCTTGTCTGAGCGAACCGGCTTGCCTGCCGTCGCGCCGATTACCGCGGAATCGCCGCGCCGTTTGCGCTTCAGCCCCGACGGCCGCTTCCTGTTCTGCGCCACGAACCATGGAGCCTGGGTCTACGAATGGGAGGCGCTGCTTGCTTCGGCGGAGGCCAGCCCGAAGCCGGTCTACCACTTCCAGCCGGCGCAGACCCCGCCCAAGTCACAGACCCCGTCCGGATGGTGGGAGTTGACCTTCGGCACAGGCGCGGACCGGCAGGTCTCTGACGCTGTCTACGATCCTGGAAGTAACCGGCTGTTGTTGGCCTGTTGGGACGCTTGTATCCAGATCGACCTCGGTACCCGCCAGGAGAGGGTTCTGCTAACGATCCCTGACGCGGTGCCGATCCTGTCCGTCGGACTTTCCGGCGGCGGCGGCGTCCTCTGGACCATCGAGAGCCCAAAGATCAGACAGATGCATCTGCAGATGCAGGCCCTGATGGGCAAGAATCCCGTCGCGGCCGCAGCCGAGAGAGACGAACCCGACACGCTTCGGATTTGGGATTACCGCAAACTGCAGCAGGCATAAACCGTAGCCGGCGATTTCCGAGCCGATCTCGCTGGTTCTACCCCGTCTTGCCGCAGACGGCGGCGCCGATCAGCGCCAGGTCGTGGCTGTTAGACACAATCTCGAAAAGGCTGCCCTGCAGCGGGCTCATCTTCACCATCTCCTGCAGGTACATGCCGAGCAGCCCGGCATCGATGTAATCGCTGTTGGGGCCGGCCAGGTAGAAACGGCCGGGGCCCTCCAGGTGGACGCTGGTGGCCGTGGCCGCGGCCAGCGCCCGGTGCCACAGACGGACGAAGCTGGTGGCGCGGGCATCGTTCTGCCGCGCGGCCAGAAACACCTCTTCCGGCTCCAGATCGAGGAAGCGGAGCCGAATCGCGCGGTTGCCCATGATCCCTTCCAGGTGGCCCAGGCCGCCGCAGCCGCAGTAACGCTCCTTGGGGTCGAGCGACACCACCGTATGGCCGCCTTCCCAAACCCCTTCGCCGCGCGGATAGCGTCCGAAGCCGATGCCATCGCCCAGGTACCACACGCGCACCAGCTTTTCCATCGCACTGTGCGTCGCTGCGATGCCGGCGGCCAGGGCATCGGCGTCGTTGAGAGCCGTGACCGGAGCATTGATACCGTCGGCTCTGAGCGCCTCGCCCAGCCGCGCCGCGATGGCGAATCCCTTCAACTGGCCCAGGTTGGGCGATTCTTCGATGACGCCGTTGCGGACCACGCCGGGAATTCCGGCGCCCACCGAATCCACTGTCGCGCCCTCGCACACGCCGGCGATCAGCTCGCGGATCACGGCGATCATCTCGTCCGGATGCAGCGATTTCAAATCGATGCGCTCCGCTTCGCCGGGATCCGGGTAAGAGCGCACAGCTCCCAGGCTGGTTCCCTCCACCGCGCCGGCCCAGAGGTAACGGGTAGCCAACACTCCTATGCGCAAACCCATCTTGGCCTCCTCAAATCCGCATCAGCTTGTTGATACCGTTGAAGGCCGCCATTTTATAGCATTCGGCCAGCGTCGGGTAGTTGAACACGGTATCCACGAAGTAGTTCACGGTCCCTTTCAGAATCATCACCGCCTGTCCGATGTGCAGCAGCTCGCTCGCGCCCTCGCCGATGATGTGCACGCCCAACAGCTCGCGCGTCTCGCGATGGAAGATCAACTTCAGCCGGCCGGTGGTGTCACCGCGAATCTGGCCGCGCGCGGTCTCGCGATAGTAGGCCAGGCCCACCTCGTACGGAACGTCCTCTTCGGTCAACTGTTCTTCGGTCTTGCCGATGAACGAAATCTCGGGGATGGTGTAAATGCCGTAGGGATAGGTGGCGCGGTTGGATTCGATCTCGAGTCCGAAGGCGTGCGCGGCGGCGATGCGGCCCTGCTCCATCGAAACCGACGCCAGACTGGGGAAGCCGATGACGTCGCCGGCGGCGAAAATATTGGGCACCTTGGTGCGATAGTCTTCGTCCACGGCGATGCGGCCGCGCTCATCGGCCGTGAGGCCGGCCGCAGCCAGGTTCAACTCATCCACGTTGCCCTGGCGGCCTACCGCGTACAACAGGGCGTCGCCGGCAATCCGCTTGTTGCTTTCCAGGTTCGCCACCACGCGGCCGTCAGGCGCCTCTTCCACGCTGGCCACTTCCTCGTTCAAGCGCATCGTCACGCGGTGGTCGCGCAGGTTGTAGGAGAGCGCTTCCACCATCTCCTGGTCGGCGAACTCGAGCAGCCGCGGCCGCTTTTCCACCAGGATCACACGCGAACCAAGAATGGCGAACATGCACGTGTATTCCACCCCGATCACGCCGCCGCCCACCACGATGAACGTCTTGGGGATCTCCGGCATGTCGAGAATCTGGTCGCTGTTGATGATGTTGCGCCCGTTGATGGGCACGGCGGGGGAGGAGGCGGGCTTGGTGCCGGTGGCAATCAGAATGAGCGGCGCCTCCAGGTCCGATTGGCCGCGCGCGTTCTCCACGCGCACGTGCGTCGCATCCAGGAACGAAGCGCGCGCGTAGATCACCTCCACGCCATTGCGCGCCAGCTGCGCCTGCGTCACATCCACTTCCGTCTTGATCACCTGGTTGACGCGGAAGCCCAGGTCGGCGATGGTGATCTTCTCCTTGACGTGGTAGTTGATGCCGTAAATGCCCTGGTATTGATAGCCCGAAAGGTGCAACACCGCTTCGCGGATGGTCTTGCTCGGAATGGTTCCCGTGTTGACGCAGGCGCCGCCGACAATTTCGCGTTGCTCGATGACCGCCACGTTGCGCCCGCACTTGGCGCCTTGAATCGCGGCCCGCTGTCCAGCCGGACCGGAACCGATGACGATAAGGTCGTATTTCTGCATGTCGAACCCGTGTCGCCTGCCTATTCTCGCACGGCCGGGTTAACGGGTGATTGCACCCTCGATTCCCTTACCGCCGATCCAGTGGGGCAGGTCCCCGACGTCCCCGACCTGCCAACGGCCGGGCATGTCCGGCCCGCGGCGTCATCGCTGTGTCATCGACCGAGGGTCCCGCTCCGCGGGAGCGCTACTTCACTGAGTTAAAGCGCGATTCGATCTCGGCCCAGTTGACCACGCTCCACCAGGCCGCGATGTAGTCGGGCCGGCGGTTCTGATACTTCAGGTAGTAGGCGTGCTCCCAAACGTCCAGGCCCATCACCGGGAATTTGCCCTCCATCACCGGGCTGTCCTGGTTGGCGGTCGAGTAGATATCCAGCTTGCCGCCCGATTTCACCAGCCACGCCCAGCCGGAGCCGAAGCGGGTAGCCGCGGCCTGATTGAATTTCTCCTTGAAGGCGTCAAAGCTGCCAAACGTGCCGGTGATGGCCTGGGCCACATGGCCCACGGGCGGGCCGCCCCCGCCGGGCTTCATGATTGTCCAGAACATCGAGTGGTTGATATGCCCGCCGCCGTTGTTGCGCACGGCGGTGCGGATGTTTTCCGGCACTATGCCGCAGTTGCCGGCCAGCAGCTCCTCGACGGTCTTTCCGGCGAGCGAGGGCGCCGATTCCAGCGCCTTATTCAGGTTGGTGACGTAAGCATTGTGGTGCTTGCCGTGGTGAATCTCCATAGTCATCTTATCGATGTGCGGCTCGAGCGACTCGGGCGCGTACGGCAGCGGTGGAAGCGTGAATGGCATAATGTGTCCTCTCCTAGTATGTTGTCCCCTCGGGCCCGGCATGCCCGGCCCCTACTGATTGTGTGTGCGCGGGCCGGACATGCCCGGCCCCGGCTTCAATTCAATCCGCCGGCCCGTTCAAAAGCATCGGCGATGCGGAACATGGTGGCCTCGCCGAAATGCCGGGTCAAGATTTGTATCCCCACCGGCAAGCCTTCGGCGGTGCGCCCACACGGAACGCTCATGCACGGTATGCCCGCCAGACTGCCGGTAATCGTAAAAATATCCGATAAGTACATGGCCAGGGGATCGTTCACCTTCTCGCCCAGGCGGAAAGCGGGAAAAGGCGAGACCGGCGCCACCACCGCGTCCACTTCTTCGAACGCCTGCCGGAAATCGCCCGCTATGAGTGCGCGCACTTTCTGCGCCTTCAGGTAGTAAGCGTCGTAGTAGCCGGCGCTGAGCACGTACGTCCCTAGCATGATGCGGCGCTTGCATTCGGCTCCGAACCCTTCGCCGCGTGTGTTGCGATACATATCCGCCAGAGTTGCCGAATCGGCGGAGCGAAACGTATAGCGCACGCCGTCGTAACGCGCCAGGTTGGAACTGGCCTCGGCGGTGGCGATGATGTAGTAGGTGGCGATGGCGTAATCGGTGTGAGGCAGGCCGATTTCGCGCACTTCGCAGCCGAGTTTTCGCAGCACCTCCACGCCGCGATGGATCAGGCTGCCGGATTCGCTCTTCAAATCCTTTAGATACTCGCGGGGCAGTCCAAGCTTCAGCCCTTTTACGTTGCCGTCCAAAGCTTTTGTGTAATCCGGCACGGGGGCTTCGGCCGAGGTGGAGTCGCGCGGATCGCGGCCCGCGATCACGCCCAGCACGCGCGCCGCGTCCTTTACCGTGCGCGCAAACGGCCCGATGTGGTCGAGCGAGCTGGCGAAGGCCGTCAGGCCGTAACGCGAAACGCGGCCATAAGTGGGCGTGACGCCGGCAACGCCGCAGAACGATGCCGGCTGGCGGATTGAGCCGCCGGTATCGGAACCCAGCGCCACCACCGCCGTGCCCTGCGCCACCGCCGCCGCCGAGCCACCGCTCGAGCCGCCCGGCACGCGGTCCGGCGCCACCGGGTTCCGCACCGGCCCGAAAGCCGAATTCTCCGTCGAGGACCCCATCGCGAACTCGTCGCAGTTCGTCTTGCCCAGGATCAAACCGCCGGCCTCTTCCAGGCGAACGATGGCGGTGGCGTCATATGGCGGGATGTAGTGTTCCAGCAGCTTCGAACCGCAGGTGGTGCGAATGCCGCGGGTGACAATCACGTCCTTCACCGCGACCGGCACGCCGGCCAGTGCGCCGGGTTCCTCGCCACGGGCGATCTTTTCATCCACCCGCCGCGCGGCGGCCACGGCGCGCTCCGGCGAAAAATGGAGGTAGGCGCCCGTCTTAGGATTTTCCTGTTCGGCGAAGCGCAGCGCCTCGGCGGCCAACTCCTCGGCGCTAAAACGGCGCGCCAGGAGCCCTTCGCGAATCTCATCGATGGTTAGAGAGGCGATTTCCATGTTGCCAGGTGGGGCAGGTTTCAACCGGCCAACGCCCGCTTGCAGGCGCGCTTTTTTAGCATCTCACGGCTCGGCGCAGGCAACAACATCGTTGCTGTGCCCGTCAGCGCTCGATCACCTTGGGCACCTTGAAATAACCGGCTCCGGATTCGGGCGCATTGGCCAGCGCCGCATGGTTGCCCAGCGGCGGCACCGGGACGTCGGGACGCAGCGTGGCGGTCTCCTCAGTTTCGAACAGCACCTGAGACATGGGAACGGTTTCGCCCGTGTCGAGCTCGTTCAACTTGCCGATGTGTTCGAGAATCTGATCAAGGTCCACCCGGAACCGGGCAACTTCGGCGTCGCTTAAGCGGAGGTTGGCCAAGCCGGCTACGTAACGGACTTCCTGCTCGGTGATCTTCACGCCCGCGCTCTTGTCCGGGAAGCCTTGTAGAGACCGCGCAGCACCGGGTCGGCGATCGAGTCCGCTTCATCGGCCGTGAGCGGCGTCGATTGCGCCGCGCGCTGCGGCTCGCGCCGCCGCGGCACTACGCGGAACTCCAAATCCTCCACCACGTCCGGACCAAGCTGCCGCTCCAGGTTGCGCACAATGTGGTAGCTCAGCACGAAAAGCTGCCGCTGCCAGATTTGATCTTCCACTTCCACCACCAGCCGCCGCCGCACCAGCTTGGCGGCGCGTGTGTGGGCCGCGATGCGTTTGCCCACCGCCTGCGGCCACGCCGCGCAGGCGAGATCGCCTTCGGTGATCATGCCGCCGGGCAGTCTCAAGCCGCGGATGAGCTTGCTGGCGCGCTCCATTTTTTCTCGCCGGTTTGGTTATTGTAGCATGTGCCTGGAGTGGTGCACGCACTTGTGCGTGCTGTCACTTTTGCTGCGCGCTTACTCGTCGCGCAGGGTTGCGTTCGGGTCCACGTTGATGGCGTGGCGGATCGGGCCCCAGGTCGCTACTAGACCGGTGAGGAGCATTCCCAGCGCGACGACGGCGAAATTCAGCGGGTCCGCCGGCTTGAGGCCGGGCACCAGAAACATGGCCAGCGGCCTGGTCAAGAACAGCGCCACCAGCAGCCCGGCTGCAATGCCGGCAACGGTGACGCGCGCAGCATCGCGAAGCACCATGCGGGCAACGGCGCCCCGGCTGGCGCCGATCGCAATGCGGACGCCGATCTCCCGCGTGCGACGCGCTACGGAATACGCCATCACCCCGTACAGCCCGACGGTGGCCAAGAGCAGTCCGAGAATGCCTGTCGATCCCATCAGCAGCGCCCCCACCTGGCTGGGCAGAAATGCCAGACCGATGCTCGAATACATGGTGTCCACTTGCGCACCCGCCATCGGCTCGATGCGATGCAGGGTGCGGCGGACGGCTTCCAGTTGCAGTGCGGGTGGAATCGCCGACCGCATCACGAATTCGATGCCCTGGCGATCGTTCACGATCTGCGTCAAAGGCTCGTACAGTTGCGGCTGTGGTTCTTCGCCGATGGTGAGGGTCTTGGTCCCTTCGGCTACGCCGACGATCCGATACGGAGTCTTGCCATCGCCTCCCCACATAAACACCGTTCCCAGCGGCTGCCGGTTACCGAGGTATTGCGCGACGAATGCCCGGTTGACGATTACGACCTTTTCGCCCCGGTCGGCAGTGGAAAACGTGCGGCCCTGTAGCAGCGGAATGCTCATGGTGTGGAAATAGCCTGGCGTCACGCCATTCCAGAAGAAGAACACATCCCGTCGCTCGCGGTTATCGGGGAACGAGACTCCGACCCTGAACCGCGTGCCGCCATTGAACGGCACGACGCGCATCGCGGCGACGCCTTCGATGCCGGGAAGCGCCGCGAGCGCGTCTACAACCTGATTGATGTAGTCGGCCTTCTTCCTCGTATCGGCATAGCCGACGGGAGGCAGGTTCACGTTCGCCCGCACCGTGTGGAGCACGTCGAAGCCCGGACTGATAGCGCTCGAATCGACCAGGTTCCGCAAGAAGAGAAAGCCAGTGGTGAGGACGATGACGGAGATCGCGATCTGCGCTGCCACCAGCGTGCGCCGCAGACGCATCTTGCCCTCGCGATGCAGGTCATGCGTGAGCGATTGTTTCATCGATTGCCACGCCGGCAGCAGCCCGCACGCCAATGCCGCAAACGTGGTGAGGACCGCGGCGTAGACCGCCAGGCGCCAGTCCGGTTCAATCTGGAGGCGGATCGGTATTGGCAGTGGCAGGTGGATGCGCGCCAGCATTACCGCGGTGACTTCGGCGAGTGCCAGGCCCAGCGCCGCGCCGAGAAGAGAGAGCAGG
This sequence comes from Bryobacteraceae bacterium, assembly GCA_049698695.1. GTDB lineage: Bacteria > Acidobacteriota > Terriglobia > Bryobacterales > Bryobacteraceae > Bog-375. Next base: position 35,952 of record JBAVYH010000134.1, read on the forward strand.
AGACTTTCGGCGAGCAATTGCTGCAGCAACCGGCTGCGGCTGGCGCCCAGGGCGAGCCGAACGGCGATCTCCCGTCGGCGGCCCGACGCTCGCGCCAGCAGCAGACTCGCCACGTTGACGCAGGCGATCAGCAGCACCAGTCCGGTCACGGCCAACAGCATGGCAAAAAACACTCCCACCGCCAGCAATTCCGATTCCGACCGCAGCCGGGCATAGCCAGCGATGGGCGATACGCGAACCTCGTCCGCGTATTTGTACCGGGCCGGCATTTCCGCATCCATCCGCTTCGCGACCGTCAATAAGCCGGCTCGCGCTGCCGGGATGGACATTCCGGGTTTGAGCCTGGCGTAGAGGGCGAGTGTCGTCGAGTCCAGGTACTGCGGCAGGAAAACGTCGGGAGAATAACCGAAGCCGATCAGGGTGCGATGATGTTCCGGCAAAATTCCGACCACCGTGCACATGCGGCCGTTGAGGTTGATGGCCCGGCCGACCGCTGACGGATCGCCGTCGAACTGTTTCTGCCAGAATGCGTAACTCAGGACCGCGACTTCGTTCGGATCGTCGATGAGAATGCCTCGGCCGTGCAGCATCGGAACACCCAGCATGGTGAAGTAATTCTTCGCCATATAGACGCTGAAGATCGGACGCGTTACAGCGCCGTTGTTGAAGTTGGTGATGGCCTCTTCATCCTCGCCGGTCACATCGACGAACAGGCCGCTGGAACGGAGGAAGTCGGCGACTTTCGCTGGGGAATTGCTATTGCCGCCAAGCTGCACCGACACGAGCGATCCCGCATCGCGCACCGATGGCTCGCTGAAGAGGAATTCGACTCCAAGCGAAAACATCGTGGCATTGACGCCGATGCCGAGACCGAGCGACAAGAGCGCCGTGAGCACCAGCACCGGACTGCGGCGCAGACCGTGGGCGGCATAAACCAGGTCGCGCCAAAGGTTTTCAAAGAAAGTGAAACGCCACAAATCGTATCCATGTTCGCCGATCGCGGCGGCGTTTCCCAGCGGAATGGCATTGCCCTGGCGGCCCGCCATCTCGCGGTGGAAAGCGAGCTCGGCTTCAATATCCCGGTGCATCGCGCGGCGGCGGAGGAGCTTCAGAAAGAAACGGCGCATCGTTGGTTACCCCTCGAGAACTCGTGCGACGGCGGCGGAGAGTCGGCTCCAGGTGGCTTCCTGCTCCGCCACCAGCTTTCGCCCGCGCCTGGTGATCTGGTAATACTTCGCTTTTCGGTTGTTCTCCGACAGGCCGGATTTCGACGTGATGGCGCCATCCAGCTCCAGACGCCAGAGTGCCGGATAGAGAGACCCTTCCTCCACCTTCAGCACTTCATCGGAAAGCAGATGGATGGTCTGGGCGATGGCGTAGCCGTGCATCGCGCCGCGCTGGAGCGCGTGCAGGATCAGCAGGTCGAGCGTGCCCTGCAAAAGTGTTGGTTGAGCGGATTTCCCCATATCCCTATGACGATCTATGGGAGAGTATGACAACCTTTCCCAAGATTGTCAAGGGGAAATGACGGTGCGCAGGCTGCCCTCCGCTTCCTGACGGTCGCGGCCCAGACCCTATCGGAGCCGCGACCAGAGGGAGCGGTCTGAGGACCGACATTTACACGGGGCTCACTGTGTCAGCCCCGGTGCTGATAGATGCCGAGCACGTTACCTCCCGGGTCGCGGAACCACGCCGTGATCTCCGGCGCGTCCGCGCCGATGGGGCGCACAATTTCGCATCCGTTGGCGACGATCGCGTCGACGGTGGCGGCCGCGCTGTCGACCATGATGGAGATCACAAAGCCTGGCTCCGCGGCGGGCGGGCGCCCGAGCACCCAGGTGCCGCTCACTTCGCCGACTCCGTCGTCAAACGCGACGCTGCCATCGCCGCGGCGCCTGATAGTCCAACCGAACACCCGCTCGTAAAATTCAGACGAGCGCGCAATGTCAGTGGCGGGAATCTCGATGTAGCAGATCTTTCCATTTCCAAAGGTGGGAGGCATGTGTTTTCCTTTTTAGAGCGTCGTCTTCACCGACCGGCGATCGTCGCGCCCCATTCCTCGGGGCTTACATCGCGGGCGTGACGCGAAAAGAGCCAGTGATGGCCTTCCAGGTCTTCGACTCCGTACTGCCGTTCGCCGTACTCGGTCTCGTGCAGATCCTCGACGATCCTGGCGCCTGCAGCCTTCGCCCGTTCGAAATGCGCATCCACATCGTCGACGAATACCGTCAGGCTTTGCGTCCCGCAGCCGGCCTGCGCGGGGCTGGTCCAAGCCTGTTGGGCTCTACTCAGCATGATCCAGGCATCGCCGAGATGCATCTGTGCGCCGTTGACCCGCCCGCCTGGTTCACCATAACGGTAGTGCTCGGTGAAGCCAAACGCTTTCGTCAACCAAGCGACCGCGGCGGCCACATCCCGATAGGTGATATGCGGCAGTATGACATCGGCCGGCACGGAACGGTTCTTTAACATGAACTCACCTGATCGCTCATTCCCAGCGCAGTGCTACCACCGGGTCCACCCGCATGGCTCGGCGCGCGGGCACATAGCTGGCCAGCATCGCGGTCGCCATCCATCCCAGCGATGCCACGGCGAACGCCACCGGATCGAGCGGGCTCAGGCCGTATAGCAACATCGCCAGCAGCCGCATCACCGCCGCGCTGAGGGCCAACCCGAGGCCGATCCCGGCCGCGGTAAGCCCCAGCCCGCGAGCCAGCACCATCCACAGCACGTCCGCCCGCTGCGCTCCCATGGCGATTCTCACGCCGATCTCGCGCGTCCGTTGGGCCACGCTGTAAGCCACTACGCCGTACAGACCCACGGCGGCCAACAGCATGGCTAGCCCGCCGAACACGGCCAGCAGCGAAGCCTGCCAGCGCACCTTCCACAGCGATTGCGATGCAAACTCTTCCAGCGTCTGGATCTCGTAAACGCGCAGGTTGGAATCCGTGCGGCGCAGCAACCCGCGCAAAGGCGCCGTGAACTCGCCGGGGCTGCCGGAGGTCTCGACGGTGAGCGCCAGGAATCCCTCCCAGTTCTGCGCCAGTGGGCGGTGCACGAACGGGCGCGGCGCCTCATCGAGCGATTCGTACTTGGCATCCCTCGCCACCCCGATCACTTCCGCCAAGGTACGCGGCCCGGTGGCCTTGCACCCCAGCCAGAGCGTCTTACCAATTGGGTCCTCGTTCGGCCAGTAACGCCGGGCGAAGGTCTGGTTGACAATCGCCACCGGCGGCGAGCCCGGTTGGTCCGCAGGTTCAAACTGCCGTCCGCGCAAAATCGGAATGCCCATGGTGTCGAAGTATCCGGGGACGACGACGTCGGAGGCCGCGCTGCGGGGGCGCCCGTTCGGGGTTGCCGACGTGCACACGCGATCGGTAAAGCTCAGCGGCGTGGTGTAACTCAGGGTCGCGCTGCGCACGCCGGGTGCGGCCCGTACCGTGCCCAGCAGCCGCGCCAGGAACAGCTTCCCGGACTCCGGCGAGAATTCCGGTTCGGAAAGGTAAATCCGCGCCGCCAGCCTGTGGTCCATGGCGAAACCGGGATCGATGCCCTGGGCGTGCTGCAGGGCGCGCAGCAACAGTGTCGCTGCAATCAGCAGCGCCAGCGACAAGGCGACCTGCGCCACCACGTACGCATCGCGCTGCCGCATGCGCCGCGCGCCCGCTCCCTCGTCCTTCAAGGACGCTGTCAAGCCCGGCCGCGAGTGTTCGATGGCGGGCGAAATCGTGAACAGCACGGCGCTGGCCAGCGCCGCCGCCACCACGAAGGCAGCCACCCGCCAGTTCACGTTCAAATTTAGCGTCACCATGCCCACGTGAGGCAGCGCGGGCAGCGAGTGAGCCAGCAGCCGGTTGGTGCCGAAGCCGAATAGTAATCCCAGCGCCGCCCCGCCCGCGGCCAGCACGATTCCCTCCGCCAGGGTCTGGCGCGCCAGCCGCCACCGCGAGGCGCCGAGCGCCTGCCGAACCGCCATTTCGCGCCGGCGCATGGCGGAGCGCGAGAGCAACAGGTTTGCCACGTTCACGCAAGCGATCAAGAGCACGATGCCGGTCACGGAAAGCAGCATGATCGAAATCGGCGCCGCTACCTCCCGAACCGCCGGCATCGACGCGCCAGCCGCGATTGCCAGCGTCAGCGCGCCGCTCGGCGCGTTGTCCCGCGGAAACTCGCGCCGGATCTGCGAGTCCGCCGATCGCAGCGCCGCTTCCGCCGCTCCCACTCGGGCGCCGGCGGCGAGCCGGCCGATCAGCGACACGCGCGGCCGCTCGCGCTCGCCGGAATTGGCCAGCAATTCCGTCACGTACGGTTGCGAGGTGAACGGCACCCAGATTTCCATGGTGTGCGGCGGCGATACTCCCAGGAACCCGCGCGGCGCCACGCCGACTATCCGGTACCACTGCGTTTCGATTCGCACGCGGCGGCCGATCGCGCTCATGCTGCGGCCGAAACGGCGCGTCCAGGCGCCATCGCTGAGCACGGCCACCGGATCCGCGCCGGGACGGTCGTCCTCGGGTGTAAACCAGCGGCCCGCCTGCGCGGGCAATTTGAGAACCCGCGCGAAGTTCGCCGACACGGCCTCCGCCATGACGATCTGGCTCATGCCGTCAACGTCGAGCGATATCGCCGTGCCGTCATAAGCCAATATCCCGGAGAAGAACCGCCCGCCCGGTGCCGCCAGGCGCCGCTCGAACTCCAGGTAATCCCGGTACGAGCAGGCGGTCCCCTCGCCCGCGCGCCCGATCGCCATCACCCGGTCCGACTGAGGAACCGGCAGCGGCTGCCAAAATAGTTCGTCCACCATGGTGAAGACCGTGCTGTTCACTCCGATTCCGAGCGCCAGGCACACCACGGCCGTGCATGTGTATCCGGGGTTTCGGCGCAGCACTCGAACGGCGTAATGGAGATCTTGCCGCAAACCCGGCGCGGTCAACCGGTGCGGCGAAAGCCGTATCGCGACGCAACTCAGCACCTCTGCCCAATACCAGAGCCGCCCGCCGCCGCGCGCTTCGAACTCCTCGCGCAGATCGCCGGCTATGGTTTCGCCTTCCCGCCCCGGCACCAGGCGCCGCAGCAGCCGCTCCGCGATCCACGGTGTCTGCTCAGGCAAGGCGCACCCCCTTCCACATGCGATCGAACATGTCCTTAGCCATGGCGAGCGCCTCCATCCCTTGCGGCTCGAGGCGGAAATAGCGCCGCGACCGCCCGCCCCGCTCCGCGGTGGGATCCGCGAACCACGAGCTCAGGTATCCCTTGGCCTCCAGCCGGTCGAGGGTGGAGTAGAGAGCCCCCACGGTGACTTTCCGGTCCGTTCGTTTTTCAATCTCGCGCCGGATGGGCACGCCATAAGCGCCCTCCGCCAAACGCACCACCGCGAGCAACACAAGTTGCTCGAACTCGCCGATGTACTGATCGCTCATATTAGTTCTGAATTGTAGAGCAAATGGGACGGTCCTGGCAATCGCCGGGCCCGCGCGAGTGGACGAAATCGCACTTACGTTTGGCGCATGGGCGGCGTGGCGGTCAACCCGGCCCGGGTTGGCAGCAGCTCAGTAGCCGTTCAGTTGTTTGAGCGGCTGACCTTCCTCACACTCGTACCCGCCGGCGCGAATGGCGGAGAATTCCTGCGCCGCGCCGCTGGGCCATTGGATGGTCAGGCGCGTGGCGGCGTCGCGCGGCCCCAGGCCGAAGGTGAGCGTCAGCTCGGATTGCGACAGGTAGCTGGAGCCAGTCTTGACCATGCGCGATTGCGTTCCCTCGGGCGTAGTCACGCGCACCACGGCGCCGATGGCGTCCCGGTTGGACTTCCGGCCGGTCAAATGAATGCGCAGCGAGCGGAAGCCGTTGCTCATGTCGTTGCGGTAGAGGTATGCGGGCCCCTGGTTGGTGGTGACCAGCAGGTCCAGGTCGCCGTCGCGGTCGAAATCGCCGTATGCCAGGCCGCGCGCCACTTTGGGCGCGGCAAAGCCGGCACCGGCTTCCGCCGCCACGTCGTGGAAATGATCCTGGCCGTCATTGTGAAACAGGTGCGGCGGCTGCGCGTAGCCGACATTTCTGCGAATGTGGCGGACGGTCTCATCGATGTGGCCGTTCACCGCGGCCAGGTCCAGGCGGCCGTCGAGATCGATATCGAGGAAAGCGCAGCCGAAGCCGAGGCTCTCGCGCGAGGCTTGCCCCACGCCGGCCCGGATGGCCGCATCCGAATAGCCGCCCGTCCGCGAGGCGCGGTAGAGCGCCATCATTTCGTTGTCGAAGTTGGTGATGGCGATGCCGTAGGTTCCCGAGTTATCGAAATCGGCGGCGTCAATGCCCATTCCGGCGCGCGCTTTGCCGTCCTCGCTGAAAGCGACGCCGGCACGCACCGCGACGTCTTCAAAGGTGCCGTTGCGCAGGTTGTGGTAGAGCTTGTTGGGTTGGGTGTCGTTGGCCACCAGCACGTCCAGCCAGCCGTCGCGGTCGTAATCCAACAGCGCCACGCCCAGCGATTTGGAGGTGCTGTCGAAAATGCCACTTTTGGCGGTCACATCCTCGAACGTGCCGTTGCCGCGGTTGCGAAACAGCCAGCAGGTCTCGCCGTGATAAGCCTCCGGAGTGCAATAGGATTTGCGGTGGCCATCCACGCTGCAGAACACGTCGCGCTCCGGCGACCATTGCACGTAGTTGCAGATCAGCAGGTCCAGGAAACCATCGCGATCGAAATCGAACCACACCGCCGACGTGCTGAACGACGACCGCCCGCCCAGGCCGGCGTGCTCGGTGACATCGACGAAATGGCCGCGTCCCGTGTTGCGGAACAGCCGGTTCTGTCCCACCGCGGTGATCAGCACATCGGGGAAACCGTCGTTGTTGTAGTCGGCCACGGCCACGCCCATGCCGTACATCTCTACCGCCAGCCCGGCGCGCTCAGTGACGTCGGTGAAGGTGCCGTTGCGGTTGTTGCGGTAAAGCTTGAGGGTGCTGCGGCGGCGTTTGTGGCCGGGCCAGTCCATCCCGTTCACCAGCAGCAGGTCCAGCCAGCCATCGCCATCGTAGTCGAAAAACGCGCAGCCGGAGCCCATGGTCTCCGGCAGATACTTGGCGCCGAACGCGCCGCTGTTTTGATGGAAGTCGATGCCTGCCGCCGCCGTCACATCCACCAGCCGGAAGCCGAGCCCATTGCTGACCGCGGGAAACAACGGCGCCGCGAGGCCCGCCAGCCCGCCCAGAAACGACCGCCGCTTCACGCGATGCTCACCAGCCCTTCGCGGATGGCGTAGACCACCAGCTCCGCCGTATTGTGAATGCCCAGCGTCTGCATGATATTGGCGCGGTGCACGGCCACTGTGTTGGCGCTCAGGCCAAGCACGGTGGCGATATCCTTGTTCGACTTGCCGTTGACGATGAGCTGCAGCACCTCCAGCTCGCGGGTGCTCAATGCGGGAGCCGTGTTGGCGGCTTCCGCCATAGAGCCCAGCCGCGGATCGAGCACCCGCGCGCCGCCGGCTACCTGTTTGACCGCCTGCACCAGCTCCAGATCCATCGCGTTCTTGAGCAAATAGCCGCGGGCGCCGGCCTCCAGGCAGGTCCGCACGTAGGACGCCTCCGCATGCATGCTGAGTATCAGCACCGCGGTCTGCGGGCTGTCTTTGAGGATCAGCCGCGTCGCCACGCCGCCGTTCATGCTGGGCAGGGCGAAATCCATCACCACCACCGCGGGATGCAGGCGCGCGGCCGCCTCCACCGCGTCGTGGCCGTCGCTCGCCTCGCCGAGTACTTCAATTTCGGAGTCGTCCTCCAGCATGCGGCGAAAGCCGCGGCGAACCAGGGCGTGATCGTCGACCAGCAACACGGTAATTGGCGACGTGGGCACTCACGCCTATGGTATGCCAGCGGGCGGGCCCGGCTCAACGTTCGTCGCGGTTCACACACGGCAATACCCGCCGTGAATTCGCCGCACTCGGGGCGCGCGCCTCTGCCGGACCGGCGTTTCCGGCTTCGGGACCATTCTCGCGTTGCGAATGCGGACCGTGTAACCTGTGGATAAGCCTTTTCGCCTATGCTAACGAAGTTGAGAACTGAGCCAGCGGCCAGCCCCGGTGTGGCATGCTGGTAGAGTTCGAGCTGGTGCGGCGCGCGCAAAACGGTGATAGTGCGGCATTTAACGACATCGTCCTGGCGTACCGGAAGCGCATCATGGGGACGATCGGCCGTTTGATCGCCCGCACGGAAGATGTCGAGGACGTCGCACAGGAAGTCTTCTTGCGGCTGTATTTTTCGCTCGACCAGTTGCGGGCGCCGGAGGTTTTTGAACCGTGGCTGTACCGGCTGACAGTGAACGCGGCTTACGATTACCTGCGCAAGCAGCGGCGGCGTCCGGAGTTCCGCATGTCCGATCTTTCCGAGCAGCAGGTTATGATGGCGGATGCGGCGGCCGGCGGCAAGGTGGAGCACGACGAGCAGCAGCAAAAGAAGCTTCGCGAAACCGTGGATTCGCTGCTGGGCGCGGTTTCCGAAGCGGACCGCGTTCTGCTGCTGATGAAGGAAGTGGAAGGGCTATCCTTACGGGAGCTTGAAAAGATCTATCGGGTCAAGGAGAATGCTCTTAAGGTCCGGCTGTTCCGGGCGCGGCAACGCGTCCTGAAAGCCTTCGAGACCGCGGAGCAAAAGAAGCAAAACGGCTGAGGCCGTTGGAGCGAGTAGACGATGTACCCAATGCAGGGCGGCGACGATAAACTGGAATCCCTCTGGCGGGCATACCGGGCGGCCTGCCCGGATCGGGAGCCCAGCGCCAATTTCATGCCCGGTCTGTGGCGGCGGATCGAATCGCGGCGGAACTTCACGTTTTCCTTTCAGCGCATGGTGCGAGGCTTCGTGACGGTGACGGCGGCCGTCGCCATTGCCATCGGCGTCTACGTGTCGCTGCCGCGCGCCACGCCGGTCACCACCGTCAGCTATCTGGAAGCGCTGGCGGACGCCAATGCGCTGGATACGCCGGAAATCGTAGGCCCGGTGCGGCTGGATTGGAACGAATCGGGCCGATGAACTGACTCCCATGCCCAAGTCCCGCTTTCTCGCGTTTCTAAGTCTGCTGGCAATATTCGTCTGTGGCGCCGTATCGGGCGCCTTCGGCTACCGGCTTTATATGGTGTCTCCCGTATTCGGCCATAGCCAGCCACCCGGAGTGATGGGCCTCCGCAAGGGTCTCGCGGCGGACCCGGAAGCGCTGCGGAAGCGGCTGGTGGAGGACATGCGCCAACGCCTGAAACTGGACGACGCGCAACTCGCGCAGCTCAACCAGATCTTCGACGACACCCGCGCGCAGTTCGACCAGATCCACAAGGAAATGAACGATCGCGGCCATGCCGTTTGGGACAAACAGGTGGCCGAAGTGAAGGCCATCCTGCGCCCCGACCAGCAGCCGCTCTACGACAAGCTTCGCGCCGAACACGAAGCAGCCCGCAAGCGCCGCCACGAGCAGCAGGCCGAAAAGAAGTAAGGCGGACGCGGGCAGCGGGCGGCCGGCCGCTGCGCTCCGCCCCTGAATGCTCCTGGCGCACCAGACACCGCCGATACCCTCGGGGAACCCGCCTAAACAACCGCAAACCAAAGAACAAGCCCGAGCGCCGCGACCGCCACGGCTCCCACTAGGGCTCCAACCAGGCGGTTCGGGTCCGTCTTTTCGACCGCCCTTGTCTTGGTGAGAATGAATCCCAGGCCGGCGAAAAGAATCAGATCGGCGAAACAGTGCGCGATCCAAGGATTGCCGGTGAGCGACTTCATGAAGTCGTTCAGGGGAGCGTACGCGTCCCTCGTCCAGGCGAGAGCGGTATTGAACAACACGACGATGATGGCCGCCAGGACGAAGCCGGAGGTTGCGGCCGTCAGCTTCGGGGAGTCGGGAGCCGTCACGGAATTCATTATCGATCTCCTTTCGAACCGCCGCGGAGCAGAGCGACTTTCACTCCGTGTTCGATAATGGCGCCCGAGCCTTCCACCGCCAGGCCCGTAATCACGATCAATCCCGCCACGGCAAGAACAAGCTTACGGGCTACGGCGTTCGAAGACAGCTTTTCCCGAGCTGCCACTGGCAGGAGAAACGCCAGGATACCGGTGATCAAAAACAGATGCTCTTTCGTTTCCATGAAGAGATTGTGAGCAAATGGCCACGGTCCCTTAAGAATCAGTATTCTGTCCGCCGGGTAGAAATGAACGTACCAATATCCGCCGCAGAGCCATGCGGCGGCCATCGAGAGCGCCGTCACGAAGGCCGCTGTCCGGATGCGGGCGCCGTTCCCGGGTTGTGCGTTGAGCGCCTCGACAAACACCCACAGAGCCGCCAGACATCCGGTGACGCCGAATGTGGCATGCGCAAGAAGGATTGCGTCGCTGGCCGTGATATTCATTGGATCTCCCTTCGCGGGAACGCCGGCGCTATGGGCGTCCCATCATGCCCGGTGGAGCCATGCCGTTGAATGCGGTGCCCGCGGGCTTATCGCTATCGCCAGGCTTGCCGCCCTTTCCCCAAGTCCAATAGAGACCGAGGTAGGCGTAGTTTTCGGTTTGCCCTATGGCAGTATGGCCGTAGCAGAACAGCAACTGAAATCCGGGATCGCGGAATTTGTAGTAACCGCCGACATCGACCAGGGTTGCCGGCCTCGTCTGCGCTGTCGCCAGTCCTTCCGGCCCGTGGTAAAAGATTTCGGTTCCCAGCGTCCACTTCTTGCCCACGTCCCTTTGAACCAGCCAGCCGGCGAAGGGATAGTTGCGATAGCCGGGCGCATTCACCACGGTCGCTCCGCCGCCCCCGTAAGTCGTCCATGGGCCAAAGCTTTTCTGCACCCAGAGCGGGACCTTATACCAAGTCGAGCCGACTCCCAGGCCTTTGGCAGCGTTGCCGCTCGGCATCTCGAACATGGTAAACGTGCCGACCATGGGACGATGCTTGGATTCCTGCACAAACCGGTACTTGATCCCCAGCTCGATGTCGCCTATTCCGAACGCTCGCGGGCCGGTTCCGGCGGGCGCCAAAGCGGGATTGTTTGCCGGAAAAATCGCTGCGGCCGGAACGATGATGTGGAGGTGAACATTGGGAAGCGGTCCCCAGTTGAACTCCCAGGCGGGGCCGACCGTGTCGGTTTCCACCGAGGTGCCGTCTGAAGCCGCGAACATGTAGAACTCGTAATGTTGGTAGTCGATTGGCTCCGGATCGTCCGTTTGAAACGGAGGGCCGGCCAGCGCAGCCGTGGAAGCGCACACCAGCACCGCAAGCGCCCGGCATGCTCTTACCGCTGCGAACTGCCACCTCCGGCTACCTCGCTTCAATCAGCTCTCCAAACAACTCGCTCACTTTCACCTTCATCGCCTTAAGGGCCTTTCTGCCGAGAGGAGTGGCCCGATAGACCTTGCGAATCGACTGCCCTTGGCGCTTCTCCACCGAGAGCAGGTATCCCTTCTTTTCCAGTCCGTGCAGAAGGGGATAAAGGGTTCCCAGGCTGATCCTATAACCATGCCGCGCCAGTTCGTCGGCCATTTCGAGTCCGAAGATCGGCCCTTCGACGGCGTGATGGAGAATGTGGAGGCGGATCAGGCCCGAGTAAAGATCGTGGTATTCGAAGCGATTATCGAAATCGTTTTTCGTTATCGTCATTCGATAGCGATCACCAGTATATCCGGCACCCGCGTCCGGCGTCAAACAGCCGGTTGGGGCCGCGAGGCGCGCGGGACGCACCAACCGAACGTACGCGCCTGGACTTGGTCACGGACAAAACGGCGGAAAGCTCAAATCAGGCCATATTGCGCCGGAAAGTGGCTATGGCCGGGTGAGCGCGGAATGCAGTTCAACCATAAAGCGGGGGGCGGCTACGCGGCGCTCGACCTTTGCGAATCGCACTGTCGCAATTACACGCGCGAGAAAGCCGCCCCTGTCATTGCCATCGAACTTGCCCCTTCACTCGAACTACCTCAGAACGAGAGCCGGGCCCCGATCTGAATTCGCCGCGCGGCGCGGTAGGAATTGATCTCGCCGAACGAGCTGCTGGTGATGTTGGTGCTGGCGAACCCGTTCGGGTTGGCGTGATTGGTGGCGTTGAGAAAATCGCCGCGAAGTTCCAGTTTGGTGCGCTCCGTGAAGTAGAAGTTCTTCATCAGCGCCCCGTCTAGGTTTCCGAAACCGGGCCCGCGCACCGTGCCGCGGCCGGCGTTGCCCGGACGAATGGCGCCCTGCGGCACGGCGGCGAAGCAAGCGGTATTGAACCAGGTCGGCAGCCCAGGCCCTGTGAAGCCGGGGGCGCGGTCCGGTGCATTGGCGTTGGGATCGCAGAGCATGTCGGGCCGCGAGCTCGATGCGCTGTTGCCCAGCAGGCCGAGACCGGCGGGGTCGACGCTCGAAGTGGTCACCGTGAAGGGCGAGCCCGTGTATATGCTCAGAATTCCCGACAGCTCCCAGCCCTTCAGCGCATAAGCCAGCGCCCCGTGGCTGCTCTTGAAGATGGGAAGCTCGTACACGTAGTTGATATTGAGCACTTGTTGCCGGTCGAGCGTCGCCGGACCGTATTCGCCCTCGTGATAGTTGTAGCTGCTCTGCGGCGCGTTGGAACGGTCGGAGGCGTTGTCCGTCAGGTTCTTCGAATATGTGTAGGCGAGCCCGATCGTCCCGGCCGCGCCAAATTGTTTCCTGATACTCACCAGCAGCGCGTTGTAGTTGGAATCGAACGCCGATTCGATGGCGTTGATGGCGTTGTAGCCCAGGTAAGGCCGCACTGCGTTGATGTGCGGATCGTCGGCTGTGGTGAAGATCGTGTTGCCGTTGGCTGCGTGCAAGCCGGCGGTCAGCGCGGCGCCCGGAGGCGCCTGGTCCAGATCGACGATGCCGATCAGGTGGGTTCCCTTCGAACCGGAGTAGCCCACGTCCATCACTATATCCTTCGGCAACTGGCGCTGGATGTCGACGCTCCATTGCTGCACGTACGGGATCAGGTTGGGAAGCTGCGTGGCGCGGGCATAGACGGTCGAAACCGTTCCCGGAGGCGTGCCCGCCATGATGTTGTTGAAGGGCGCGTTGCTGAGCGTCGCACTCGATACAAACGGCGGATTCTGGAAGATGGACTGCTCGTAGGTCCCGAACAGGCCCGAGTCGTAATATATACCGTAGCCAGCGCGCACCGACGTCTTGCCGTCGCCGATCGGATCCCAGGCCACGCCGAGGCGCGGAGCGAAGTTCTTGTACTGATCCGGCGCGATCTTCGAGCCCCACGGCGAGTTCTGCCCGCCGACGATGATGCCGTTGGTGTACGGCAGCGTCACGCTACCGGCGATGATGTTGCCCGAGGTCGGATCGATCTTGGGCGCCGCCGACGGATTGTAAAGCGCCGGGTCGAAGCTGGAGAGTTCGCCGTTGTTGTCCGTGGGCTGCCCGAAGTACGACCAGCGCACGCCGGCGGATAGAGTGAGCCGCGGGCTCAATTTGAAATCGTCCTGGGCCCAAGCCTCATCCTGCCACGCCCAGAGATTGGGCGTAATATCGGCCGACGGTTGGGTGAAACTGGCCACGTTGCCCAGCAGGAAATTGGCGAACGATTGTTGGAACGCCGACGTGCCGGATGGGGCGCCCGTGTTCGAAAAAGAGAACGTTCCCTGATCGCTGGCGGCATTTTCCGTCTTGTTGTAACGGTTCACGCTGACACCGAATCTCATCGTGTGCCGCCCGCGGATCCACGTCACGCTGTCGTAAATGTTGTAGTTCTTGTTGAATTCGTTGTACGGACCGTAGCCCACAATGCTCGAGCCGCTGGTCATAGCCACGCTTGGAATCACGCCTTGCGTGTCCTTGTATGGCTCCGGAGGGTTGATGTCGGGACTGTTCACCTTGGCCGAAAGCCCTTCCGGCGTGGAATGGATCGCGCTCTGCGTAAAGTTGAAGCTGGCGTCGTTCAGCAGGTTCGAACTGAAAGTGTAAACGGCATGAGCCACGTAGGCCCGTCCCGGCGAGTTTGTGCTGGTGGTCGCCAGGCCCGGAATCGTCGAGCCCGTGAACAGGCCGCCCGGCTCGGTGGTGGGAATGCTGTCGTTCTCGAACTTGCCCCACACCGAGAGCTTCTCGTTGAAGGTGTGGTCGACGCGCGCAATCTCCTGCGTGCTGTTGTAGAGGTTGCGCTGCCCGAAGAATTCGGAACTGGTTGCCGCCACCGAGTTGGTCGCCGAAAGCGCAATTTTGTCGTAAATATCCTTGATGTACTCGGACGCAATCGGATTGATCGAAGTGGCCGGAATCTGCGTGGCCGTGGTTTGGCAGGAAGTCGTGTAGGAGATGCAGACCGGCTGCGAAAACGTGCCCTGTAGCATCGCCGCGGTCGGCAGAACCGGATTGAACGTGGTGTAGGTAATGATGCGCCGCGCCTCTTCGGAGAAGAAGAAGAAGGTCTTGCGCTTGTCCTTGGGGCCGAGCGGCACCGGGCCGCCGATGGTCCCGCCAAAATCGTTCCAGCGCAATGGCGGCACCTGCACCGAGCCGTTCACTACCACTTTTTCGGCGTTATTGATCCAGTTGTTGGCGGCGAAGTCGTTGTTGCGGACGAACTCGTACAAGTCGCCATGGAACTGGGCAGTGCCGCTCTTGGACACCACGGCGATCTGGGCGCCGCCGGCACGGCCCGTATCGGCCGTGTAGAGGCTGCGCTCCACCTTGAATTCCGCGATCGAGTCGATGCTCGGGAAGGTCATCAGCGTAAGGTTGCTGCCGCGGTCCACGTTGTCGGCGCCGTCAACCGTCCAGTTGTTGGCCGAGTTGCGGTTTCCGTTCACCGAATAGGGCAGCGTGGCCGCCGTGCCGGCCGGCGCCGAGTTGCCAATGTAAAGTTCGTCGGTGGTGTTGGCCGTGACGCCCGGCATCAGCGGCACCAGTTGCTCGTAATTGCGCGTGGCCAGAGGCAGTTCCCGCACCTGCGTGGCGTCGATGGTGTTGGCGTTGGCCGCCGTGCCGAGCTCCACCGCTACAGCCTGCGACTGCACCTCCACGCTCTGGGTAATCTCGCCCACCTGGAGGGTGACGTTGATCTTTAGGTTGTCGTTTACGTTCAGGACGATACCGGTCCGGTCTTCCGTCTTGAACCCTTTGGCTTCCACTTTCACCGAGTAGTTCCCGATCGGCAGCAGCGGGGCCGAATAGACGCCCAATGTGTCGGTTGTGATTTCACGCTCCACCAGTTTGCGGTCGGTATTCGTGATTGTCACTTTGGCGTTCGCCACGGCAGCGCCGCTCGCATCGAGCACCGTGCCGCCGATGGTTGCTGTAATGTCTTGCGCGGCGACGCACGCCGCGACCCCGATTGCCAACAGGCAAATCCTGCGAAGTTTTTTCATTTTTCCCCCAAGCAATTCTGCATATACCGGAGTCTCCATTCCGGTCCCCGGTTGCTCGCCAGTATACACCCTGCCGCGGCACTTTGATCGAGCGGTCTGCCTAATTTCCTCCGCGAGCCTGCTTCGGCTCCGCCAGGCGCCGCTTCCGCCCTGCCGAAAGGCGAAAATCCGGTCCGACTACGGACGCGGCAGACTCACGGTAAAGGTCGTGCCCGCGCCCGGCTGGCTGGCGAAGCTCACCGCGCCGCCATGCGATTCGGCGATCCACTTGACAATTGCCAGGCCGAGGCCGGACCCGCCTGCCTCTCGATCGCGGGCCTTGTCGGCACGGAAGAAGCGGTCGAACACATGCGGCGCGGCATCGGGCGGTATGCCGCAGCCGTTATCGGAAATGACGATCCGCAGGTCGCGGCCAGCGGTATCCAGCGCCGCCTCCGCCTTGCCGCCCGGTTGGGTGTAACGGATGGCGTTGTCGAGCAGGTTGACCACCAGCCGGCGCAGCAGATCCTGATCGCCGCGGAAAGCCACGTCGGCGGATGCGCGGCACTCCAGCTCAACCTGGCGCGCGGCGGCCAGCGAGTGCAGCGACCGGCAGCATTCCGCCAGCAGCTCGTTCAAATAGAACTCCTCGCAGCGCAGCTTGACGCGGCCGGCATCGGCACGGGCCAGGTGGAGCAGATCGTCCACCAGGCGCGAGAGCCGCCGCGATTCATCCAGGATCAGGCCAAGGGAAGCCTGGTATTCGGCCGGCGTGCGATCCCGGGAAAGAGCCACATCGGCTTCGCCGCGGATGACCGCAAGCGGCGAGCGCATCTCGTGCGACGCATCGGCCACGAAACGGCGCATGGAATCGAACGATCGATCGAGACGCGCCAGCAGCTCGTTGAAGGAGGCGGCCAGTACGGTGAGCTCTCTTGCGGCGCGGCCAATCTCCAAGCGCTTGTCGAGGTTGCTGCCGCTGATGGCGCTGGCCTGCTCGGCCATCCAGCCGAGCGGCGCCGCGTTGCGCGTGGCCACCCACCAGCCACCTAGGGCGGCCAGCGCGACCAACGGCGGCAGCGCGAACCACAGCATGCTTCGCACCGCCGCCAGGTCTGCCGCCATGGCATCGAGCGGGGCCGTCACCACCAACAGGAAATGGCGGCCGTGGCGATCCAATCCGGTGGCAACGGCGCGCGCGCCGTACCGGCCCAAATGCGGCAGGGCAACCACACGCGCCGAAGGGGCCGGCAGCGCGCTTTGCTCCGCCGCGGATAGCGGCGTGGACGAGGCCATCAGCCGCCCGCCCTCGTATATCGCCAGATGGCCTGCCGCCAGACGCACCTCCGCCAGCGCTACGCCGGCCGCTGCGGCTGCGTTGCCGTGCGCTTCTTCCAACTCATCCCCGAACACCGTGGCCGCCGTGGCGCTCTCCGAGCGCAGCGTTTCCCCCAGTCGCCCGGTCGCCGAACGAGCCAGATCCTGGTACAGAAAGACCGCGAACGCCACCAACAGCAGCGAAAAGAACGCCGTGTACCACGCCGTGATGCGAAACCGCAGGCTGCTCCAGATGGCGTGTAGCGGCACGGCCGCCGAGCCAGCCCTCCCGCTACTCATCGCCAGCCCCTAGCGAAGCGCTCAACATATAGCCTTCGCCGCGCCGCGTGTGAATCAGCCGCCGGGCGAAACCGGCGTCCAGCTTGCCGCGCAGCCGCTTGACGTACACATCGATGATGTTGGAGAGCGGATCGAAGCTTTCATCCCAGACGTGCTGCCCGATCCGGTCGCGGCCCACTACCTGGTTTTCGTTGAGCGCCAGGAATTCGAGCAGCGCGTATTCCTTGGCCGTAAGGCTGATGGCTTTGCCGCCGCGGCGCGCCGCGTGGCTGCCGGTGTCGAGCGTCAGATCGGCGACGCGGATCACGCGCGGCCGCACTTCCAGCGGGCGCCGCAGCAAGGCGCGGATGCGCGCCAGCAGTTCCTTGAAGTCGAACGGTTTGGTGAGGTAGTCGTCTGCGCCGCAGTCGAGCCCCTCCACCCGGTCGTCCACCGTGCCGAGCGCCGTCAGCATCAGGATTGGCGTGCGCGTGCCGGCCGCGCGCAGTTCGCGGCACACCGCCCTGCCATCCTTGCGCGGCAACAACACGTCCAGCACCAGTACGTCATAGGCGTTGATCGCGGCCTGGTAAAGCGCCTCCTCGCCGTCGCGCGCCACATCCACCGCGTAAGCCTGTTCGCGCAGCCCTTTGCCGATCACGCCCGCCATTCGCGCATCGTCTTCAACCAGCAGGATTCGCAATTCCCGCCACCTCTGCACACCATTTTCGGTGAAGCCGGGAGCGCTGCACAATCGCGGGCTAGGGCTTCTCCGGGACCGACTGCTCCGGCGCCGGCTGGCATGGTTCCAGCTTCACCGCGAAAGCCGCGATCGAACTCCAGCGTTCGCCCTGCCGGTGCTCGACGTGATAGGACCGCGAAGCCGCGTCCACCCGCACGCGCCAGTCAGTGGCCGGGATGCTTTCTGGCAGCCGCATTGGCTTGCGGCTCTCCTGGCGGATGTCCCAGCTTTGGCCGCCGGTTTCCGATTGGAACAGCGCATACCGTTCGAGCTCGCTTCCTTCGCCCCGGTCCAGAATCAGGCTGCCTGAGTTCCTCGAACTGAAGAAGAACTGCAACACGGCGCCAAAGGGGTTTTCCGAAGATTCGCGCAGCACGGGCTGCTCGGTCCATGTCTTGCCCCCATCCTCAGTGAGCAGCAAGAAAGGGTTCCGCGGAAGAGGTGAAAGCTCCTCGCCGCTGATCCAGCCGGTTCCCGAATCCAGGAACTGGATGTGATCGATGTCCGCGCCGCGGATGCGTTGGTAGGCTTCACTCCAGGTCTCGCCGCCGTTATTGCTGGCCAGCACGACCGAATACAGGGTCACGGCTTCGCTGTGAATATTGCCGGAAACCACGGTGCGTTCTCCCCAATGCGCCGCGGCGGAAAGTTCCAAAAAGATCGGGCACGGATCGTCTTCGCTGCAGCTCATTCCCGCCCAACGGATGTCCTCGGCCGTGCAGTGAAAAGGTAGCTGCATTGGTTTCCCGTGATTCTCCAATAAACCAGCCGGAGCCGGCTGTTCCGAGCCCTGGTCCTGCGCCTGCAATGCCATCCCGAGGACAGCCGGAAGAGCCAATATCGAGGCGGCAAATCGCATGGTCGCCCAATTGTAGCTCAGGCCCGGAGTCGCAACGTAGCCGGAGTCTTGTCTAATGCAGGATGAGCCTGGAGGAGGGTGTGCGCATGCTGGGGGTTGATCATCAGCATGCAGGATGCAGAGGAATTGAGCCTGGAGCAGATCCGGGCGTTGCTGGAAGCCAGCCAGGAGGTTCACTTTGAGGG
>JBAVYH010000135.1:0-8989 GCA_049698695.1 Bryobacteraceae bacterium
TGGACAGCCCACAACCAACCTGATCCAGAAATCGCCGGCCAGGAGCCTCCAAGTGGCGCATGATCAACGCCGCCAGGGGATAGGTCTGTCTAATTTGGACAGCTCTGGGGCATGCCCGGCCCCTACGTGAAGCTTGTCACCAACTCGCGCAGGTCATCGATCCAGAAATCGGGCTGGTGCCGCGCCAGGTCCTCGCGCTTCCCATACCCGTAAAGCACGGCGCAGGTTTTGATCCCGGCCTGGCGGCCCGCTTCCATATCGGCCGCCGAATCGCCCACCATGAGGCACTCGCCCGGCTCCGCGCCCAGCGCCTGCATGGATTTCAGGATCACGTCCGGCGCCGGCTTACAAGGGAAGCCATCGGTGCCTTGCACGTGGTCGAAGTAGCGCAGCAGGCCGAATTGCTCCAGGATCAGCCGCGTGGTGGGCGTGCCCTTGGTAGTGGCGGTGGCTTTGCGGCCGCCCAGCGCCGCCAGCGCTTCCGCGACGCCGGGATATACGCTGGTTTCGCGGTGGCCGCGCGCCAGGTAGATGGCGCGGTATTGGCGGATCCATTCCTCCATCTGCTCCGGTGTGTGATTGGGGAACACGTCGCCGAACACCGCTACCAGGTGGAGGCCGACATAGCCCTTCAGAAAGTCGAACGAGACCGCCGGAGCGCCCGCCGCGGCCAGCACCTGCTCGACGGCGGCACAGATATCGCGCGCCGAATCGAGCACCGTGCCGTCTATGTCGAAAAGATAGACCGGGAACCGCGGGACTTGTCCGCGCCCTGTCCGGACGGACCCGTGCATTGTCCGGATCACGCCGGTTGAGGGTGCTCGCCTTCGTTGAGTCCGGGAACGCGGCGGCCGCTCTCCGGCCGCAGCACCTGCTGCGTATGGTCTTCGGCGTCCATGCCGCCCGGCTTGATCGGCTCGATGGACTGTCCCTTGACGATCTGCATCACTTCGTTTCCGTCCAGGATTTCCCGCTCGAGCAGCGTTTCGGCAATCTTCACCAGCGCGTCGGAGTGTTCTTTGATGATGGCCTCCGCCGTGTCATAAGAGCCCTGCACGATTTTCTTGACCTGCGCATCGATGCGGATAGCGGTCTCTTCGCTGTAGTCGCGGTGCTGAGCGATCTCGCGGCCGAGGAAGATCTGCTCTTCCTTCTTGCCGAAGCTGAGCGGCCCCAATTCGCTCATTCCCCACTCGCACACCATCTTGCGGGCCAGGTCGGTGGCGCGCTCGATATC
The DNA here is from genome assembly GCA_049698695.1 of Bryobacteraceae bacterium. Lineage (GTDB taxonomy): Bacteria > Acidobacteriota > Terriglobia > Bryobacterales > Bryobacteraceae > Bog-375. The sequence continues at coordinate 1,238 of JBAVYH010000135.1, forward strand.
GTTGCCGGCGCCGGTGGTCATGTGATGCATGTAATTCTCTTCGGCGATGCGCCCGCCCATCAGGATGGCAAGCTGCGCCAGCAGGTAGTCCTTGCTGTAGGAGTGCTTGTCGTCGATGGGCAACTGCATGGTGACGCCCAGCGCCATGCCGCGCGGGATGATGGTGACCTTGTGCAGCGGATCGGCTTCGGGCAACACCGCCGCGACCAGGGCGTGGCCGGCTTCGTGATAGGCGGTATTGCGCTTCTCCGCATCGGAGAGGATCAGCGATTTTCGTTCGGCGCCCATCAGGATTTTGTCCTTGGCCAGCTCGAAATCGATCATCATCACGACCTTGCGGTTCTGCCGCGCGGCGTTGAGCGCAGCTTCGTTCACCAAGTTGGCCAGGTCGGCGCCGGCCAAGCCCGGTGTGCCGCGCCCCAGCACGGAAAGATCGACGTTGTCGCCCAGCGGAATCTTCTTGGTGTGCACCCGCAGAATGGCCTCGCGCCCTTGCACGTCCGGACGCCCCACCACCACACGGCGGTCGAAACGGCCGGGCCGCAGCAACGCCGGGTCCAGCACATCGGGCCGGTTGGTGGCGGCCACTAGGATCACGCCTTCGTTCGATTCGAAACCGTCCATCTCCACCAGCAACTGGTTCAGGGTCTGTTCGCGCTCGTCGTGTCCTCCGCCCAGGCCCGCCCCGCGATGCCGTCCTACGGCATCGATCTCATCGATGAAAATGATGCACGGCGCATTCTTCTTACCCTGCTCGAACAGGTCGCGCACTCGGCTGGCGCCCACGCCTACGAACATCTCCACGAAATCCGATCCGGAGATGGAAAAGAAGGGCACGCTGGCTTCGCCGGCAATGGCGCGTGCCAGCAACGTCTTGCCGGTGCCGGGAGGCCCGACCAGCAGCACGCCCTTGGGAATGCGTCCGCCGAGCTTTTGGAATTTTTGCGGCTCGCGCAGGAATTCGATAATCTCCTGCAATTCCTCCTTGGCCTCTTCCACTCCCGCCACGTCCTTGAAGGTGACCTTCTTCTGTTGCGTGGAATGCAGCCGCGCGCGGCTCTTGCCAAAGCTCAGCGCCTTGTTGCCGCCGCTCTGCATCTGCCGCATCATGAAAATCCAGAACGCAATCACGACGATGAAGGGTGAAGCGTTGATCAGGATGGAGACCCAACTGGAGGAGCTGGTGTCCTTGATATCCACGTTAACCCCGTGTTGCTCCATGTCTTTGATGATGTCGGGGTAGTTCACGGGAATGAAGGTGTGCAGGCCCGCGTTCGGGTTGGACTTGTAGGTTCCATGCACTTCGTTGCCGGTGATGGTGACTTTGTCCACGGCGCCGGCATCCACTTTTGAAGCAAATTCGGTGAAGGTCAGGTTCTGTTCTTTGGGCGCCTGGGTGGTGCGGACCACCATAAACAGCATGGCCACCACCAGGAATATAATCACCCAAAACAGAATCTGCTTGATATTGGAACTCACTTATCCTCCCTCGAAGCCGCGTTCCACTCCTGATTAATAGACGCCGCCGCCCGCCCCTGCGATTCCACCTTCTCAATTCGATCGACTTCACGGATTTGGAGAATCCGGCGGCTCGCCGGACCCGCAGCTACGCCTTTCGCGGGCCCAAACCGCCGCGTCCAGACGATGGAGGCGCCGGAAGCCAGTACCGGCCACTGCGCGCGCTCCCAAATCGGAATCCGGGCCTGATGGAAGAGAGTCTTGATTTTCGCCTCGTTGGAGTGTCCGTTGGGCTGGTACCGGTCGCCGGGACGCCAGTTGCGAAATACCAAGCCGCCGGGCACTAAGTGCCCGTCCACACAACCCACGTCACCATTATATACGTATCCCGACACGGGGTCAGTTCCCTGGTTTTCAATCAGTTCCAGTTGGAGATCGAGGCCGGCGCCCGGCGCGCGGATGCGGCCGGGAACGGGTGCCGGAACCTGCCAGGCTAGCGGAGGAGGTTGGGGCCGCGCAAACTGGATCCAGTCGAACGAACGCGTGATGCCGATCCCCGGCGCCTGCACGCGGCCGTGGCCTTGAGCGGCGCGTGCCATCTCGAGCGCGCGGTCCACGTGATCCAGGCCGATCGCGCGCAGATCGCCTTTGGCCCGCTCAATGGCGTGCCGCACCAGCCGGCGGGCGGCGGCCAGTGGCAAGCGGGCCAACTCTCCGGCTGGCGCCAGCACGGCGCAGCCATCGTCCCGCAGGCACACGGCGGCCAGGCGCGCGGTTTCCTCTTTCCAATAGGCCTCCTCCGCCAGCGCCCACTCCGCCGTCTTGGCCAGGGTTTCCTCGAGCGTCGGATTCCACTCCCGGGCAAGCTGCGGCAAAAGGCCATGTCGAATGCGGTTGCGCGCAAACCGGGTGCTCGCATTGGTCGAATCCTCCCGCCAGGCGATGCCGCGCGCGCGGAGGAAGGCCTCGATTTCAGCGCGTGTGACTTCCAGCAGCGGCCGCACCATGCCCTCGTCCGTCAGCGGACGGATGCCCGCCAGGCCGGCTGTGCCCGAGCCCCGCAGAAAACGGAACAGCACGGTTTCCGCCTGGTCGCTCCGGGTGTGGCCGAGCGCCACGCGGTCCACCGCGCCAGCCGCGATTTGCTCGCGAAAGAACCGCAGACGGGCCTCTCGCGCCGCCTCTTCCAGGTTGCCGCCTGCGGACGCCAGCTCGGCCCGTGCCAGGATGAATGGCAGATCCATCCCGGCCGCCAGCGCACGTACGAACTCCCCATCCTGCCGCGCCTCTTCACCGCGCAACCCGTGATCCAGGTGCAGCACGGTGAGGCGCAGATCCCACCTGGCGGCAAGTTCCCGCAGCACTTCGAGCAGGCAGACCGAATCCGCCCCGCCCGAGACAGCCACGCCGGCTCGCTGGTGGGGACGGAACATGCCGTACCGTTCAATGGTCTGCGCTACGCGTTGAAGCACAATCCTGCACCCGCACTTCATTGTAGGGCTGCGATGAGGCGGTGCACAAAGCGGAGCGGGGCTCCGTGGACCACCAGAATCCCGCGCCGGACCCAAGGCAGAACGGCCAAGAATTTCTCGCGCCGGCCCGTATCCGCCACCGTCGCCGCCGGCACCACCGGACAGATATCCGCGAACAGATCGTGCACTTCGCCGGCCAGCTCGAGATGGCCGAGCGAGGCATATCGATATAGGATCTCCCGCAGTGCCTCGGTGTTGGTGCAGGCCTCCACCTTGCCCGCGCGGAATCAGCACTTGCAAGCGATTACTCATATACAAATGCTGTCATGCTCATCCTTCGGAGAGCATCGATTCGCGGGGGCGGTGATGCCGTCGCTGAAGGGCCGGCCGCCGAATCAGGCGGGGATGGGGTCTTCGTCACGGCAGCCCTGGCTGGCGATGAAATCGTTAATCTGGCGGTTCAGGTCCGCCAAGGGCGGGGACAGCGCAAAAATGGACCACGCGATCGAGAGAGAAATCGACACCGGGCGGCCGCTGACTTCGAAGGTTCGCTCGATAGGCATCTCCAGAAAGCGTTTCATTCGGGCGCGAACCAGTTCGGACGATTCGGTGCTTGCCAGCGAGGCGACGATGGCCGGACCGGACCAGCGGAACAAACGGTCGGTGGACGCCAGGTGACCGGCGATGTACTGCTTGAGCGCGCGAACGACCTCATCGCCGGCCGCGCGGCCGAAACGCAGGTTGATGTGGCGAGCCTCGCTCAGCACGAACACGGCCACGTGCTTCTGGCCCCCGCTGCGGAGCGCGGACAGAAACTGCGCCTGCGCGACCAACTCGCACGGCAGGTCGGTGATCGGGTCGAGGCCGACGCTGCGCCAGGCTTCCTGCTTGCGGATGAGTTCCCGTTGCAAGACCTGCGCCATCCGGTCCGACTCGGCCTTTTGCTGTTTGGCGTCCTCCTGGATATCGCCGAGACACTTCCGCAGTTGCGCCTTGAGGTTGGAGACGCCTTGCGCCGCGGCGGCTCGCTCAACCTCATCGCCGATCTTGCGCAGCCGCGCCACTGCCCGTGCGCCGAGCCCTCCGATATCGACTGCCGTACGGGACAGCAGTGCAATGGTGTTTTGCATCTCGGCGCCCTGGGTCTGTAACATGCGGGTTCCCTGCCGCGCGTAATCCCCGATCGCCTGCACGGCCGATTCCGCGTTCGCCAGCACGGTCTCGACACTGTCCTCCGCGCCCATACCTTGTCGAATTTCGCCGAGCCGCTCGCGGAAACTGTGGCGGGCGTCGCGATCGAGCTCCAGAGCGTAGGCGGCGACTCCGTCCAGCAGCATGGAGAGCGCCTTCCGGTAGGCAGCTTCTTCTTCTGACAGTGCCAGGAACGGTTTGATGCTCACCAATGCCATCGGCCACAGATCTCGCTCGCATCCCTTATCGGCGGATCAGGAAAGACTCTGTATAGGGGGCCAAACGGGCCCGGCCTGGTCCTTTCTTATTCGACTTCACTGATTTCCTTCTTTTCCACTCGGTTTTAGCGGAGTTCGCTGCCAAAATGGTTACTTTGCGGCGCAAACTGTCACCATTTTTCGATCGCCGATCGCGACCTCACACGACCTAGAACTCGCCCGGTGAACGGTGGACCTTCAGCGACACTCAATCAGGCGTCACATGTCGTGCAGGTGATGTTCGGAGAGCGTCTCCGAGTGGACGAGCGGGGATTGCAGACCGCCCGGCTAATTCCACCGGCGCCGGCCAACTGTGCCCCTGTTGAACCAGCAGGCCCTGCGTCGGGAATGCTCGAGGAGAGAGGGCTGCGCGTTGCGCATTTCCGGGGCTGGCGGAGCCGGCGGAGCTGGCCATAGTGACCGGCTCCGTGCCGGCGGGACACTCGCTCATCGACCATCTGCAGCAGTTTGGCGCTGGTTCATTACCATCGCGGCCTTCACGCCTGTGGTGACGGCGAGGCCACGAGATACCTTTACGCTAAAGACCTTTGACTCTGGTATAGTAGCCAGGATCGCCATACCGTTTCTCGAACCACACATCGTCGCTCCATTTGGGATTCTCGTTTTTCCGAGGTCCGGCTGGAAGTCTGCACGCTTGTAGATCAACAGCTTCCTGCCGTTTTCCCAGACAAGGTTTCTGCCTTTGGATTGGTGGCTCCTGAGTGTTGCGTACGCTCTGTTCGAACGGAGCTCTGCGCGTTTGTAAATAACCCTGTGTCTTCTGTTTCTCCAGCCAGTCTTCCAGAAGAACTTCTTGAGTTGACCCAAGCGGTTCTGCCTCCAAAGTTTTGATTAGTTCTTGCTTGGCTAGAGGTTTGCGTCTCCGTGGGTCAACAGGTTCGTTGTGTTTTTCTAACCAGATTTCCAGAAGGTATTCCTGTCTTGGTGCTAGCGGCACTGGCTCTCGCCTCTCTGGCAAGAGACATCAGGGACGGAAGGTTCAGTAAACCGGAAAAGCAGGTTGTTCCACGCCGCTCTTGGTGGGAGATGCCGAGCTAAGTATAGCACTTCGGGCGACTGGTTCGATGCACATTCGACATTCGACATTTCCACAGCGGTGGATTGAGATCGTAGTCGAATTAGCCAAGGTCAAGTAGGGCGAATCGCACGGCGGTCTGCGCAGGCTGATCCCCAACATCTCGGCCGCGAGTTTGCGGTTGCCGCGCACGTGCTCGAGGGTGAGTTTAATGTATACCTCCTCGAGTTTTGTGAGCGGCTGGCCCGGCTGCGGCATGATCGGAGCGTCATAGCCAGATGCCGGCCCGGAATGCGAGCCGGGGTTTACAGCGAACGCAGGGGAAGGAAGGTTGTCCCTTGAAATCCCAATATTCTTACGGGCAAGTCTTAACATGTTAAGACTTTGGAATTGTTGAAGTAGTTCTGTTTACGAATTGTCGGCCAGGAATCTTAGGAGGCGCTCCACGACCAGTTCTTGAGGATCGGACATGGGAGGCTAGTCTCGTCCCAACGAAACGCAGGAGCGTCCGGTGCGAGATGGAAGCCGGTCGTGTTTCCCGGCGGGCACCGTGATTTGACGTCGAAGACGCACTACGCGTCACTTTTTGGGGCGCTCTGGCCATGGGGGTGACTGCGGGCGTCGGGACGCTGTTCGGAACCTGATCTGCAGTAACTGCCGCGTTCAGTGCACATTCTGCACCTGGCGCCAATGGAACTCCCCGGTCCGGCACTGCGCCGGCTGCCAAACAGGTCGACTCCACCGCTTTGGACTTGCGGTTGCAGTCGTGCATCGCGAAGGAGCAAAAGATGCTTTGGACAATCTGCATAATTCTGCTGGTTTTGTGGGCGCTGGGAATGGCAGCCTCCTACACGGGTGGCGGGCTGATTCACCTCCTGCTGGCCGTTGCTGTGGTGGTACTGGTAATCCGCCTGTTTCAGGGGCGCAGGATTGTTTAGTTCCTGAGATACCTTCAGCCGAGTACACCAAACTGTCGACTGGGTGTCGGATTGCTACTTAACTGACTAGGAGAGTAAAACATGCCTTTGATAAACATCGTCATCGTGCTGATCGTGGTCGGCGTCGGGTTGTGGCTGATCAATAACTTTATCCCCATGGCGCACAGCATCAAGACAATTCTGAATGTAGTGATTGTCGTTGCGGTCGCCGTTTGGGTCTTGCAGGCGGTCGGAATGTGGGGGCGAGTAACCAGTTATAGGTTGAACTGAGCCAGTACGGTTTACATGGCGCCCAATGGGCGCAAAGAAAGAATCCGATCCATGCGCTCGATACTCGTCGTCGGCTTGATTCTTGCGATTCCCGTAGTCGGACTCGCTCAGCCCTTCATGGCGTTGAGTGTGAGCGAAAAACTCAACTACCAGACCCAGCAGTCCATTGGTCCATTAGCACTCCTCGGGGAGGCGGCGTACGCCGGAATCCTTCAAGGACTCGATACGCCGACGGAATGGGGACAGAGCGGGTCCGGGTACGGTAAGCGCTTCGGGTCGACGATGGCGTGTTCCGGGATTCATAGTGCTCTCGCTTTTGGCTTGGATTCAACCCTGCATGAGGATCCCCGCTATTTCCGTTCTGGCGGCGGCGGGTTCTGGCGCCGCACGGGACATGCGTTCCGCGGCACCATTCTCACGCATACCGACAAGGGAGTTGAGACCGTGTCCGTCTGGCGCCTCGGCAGCGCTTATGGGGCGGCCTATCTGTCCAACCAGTGGTATCCGGGCCGGCTCAACACGGTGGGCCTCGGATTCGCCGAGGGTTCTCTCCAACTCGGGTTCGATCTGGCCAGGAACCTGGCATCCGAGTTCGGGCCGGACCTCAAACGTAAGATGCTGCGGCGACGACCGCGATTGGCCGCGCCCGGCGGCAAAAGAGGATAAGCCTGAGTCTGCACATCGAGCAGCGGGAAAGTGAAGGTATCGTCAATGCAGACCGGCAATGCGGAGTAGCTCGATCCACCCGGAGATGTTGGGCCGGTCCATGTTTGCCCGGCTAGGTGGCCCTCGCGATCATAGAGGAAAGTCTTTGGGATGCCCACCAAGCGGAACTGCTTCTTTACCTTGTCGTCAGGGTCAATGAGCAGAGAAACACTGAGCTTTTGCGCGGCCAGGTATTTCCGAAGATCGGCCGGCTGATCACCGGAAATCGCCAGGACGATAAGGCCCTGTCCTCGAAATCGCTGGCAGAGTTGCTCCAGGTCGGGCATCTCCTCGCGGCACGGCGGGCAGGAAGTGCTCCAGAAGTTCAGCTAGTGTCCTGTCTCTAAAGTTCGTTTATACTTCCGCACCTTCCTGATGATCGTGTTGGCGCTCGCCACCCACTGGAACGGTTGGGGGGCCTTGTT
>JBAVYH010000136.1:0-12784 GCA_049698695.1 Bryobacteraceae bacterium
GTTGCGGGGACCAGCGCTCCGCCGGCATCGGTTGTGCCGGCCGGCACGCCGGCCCAGCCGGATTCCAGCGTGCAGGTGCATTCGTTCCGCACTTTTGTGAAGCGGCTGTACAGCGTGCGCGCGCTCACCTCGACTCTGCCGGCGGCTTTGGTGGAGCAGGTGCACGACTGGCCCGATCAATGGGGCAGAGATCGCCTCGGCTTCGAAAAGCGAATCGCGTCGCTTTACGGGCAGTTCGTGATTGGGGTGGGCCTGGAAGAAACCGTAAAAGCCATTCACTACGAAGACACGCGCTACCGCCGGTTAGGCCACGGCAATTTCTTCCGGCGAACCGCGCACGTGATTACCAACACCGTGACCGCGCGGCGGCAGGATGGTTCGCGAACCCCGGCGTGGTCGCTCGCCGCTTATGCATACGGCAGTTGGGGAATCGCCACGCTTTGGAGCCCGCCGCAATACCGTACCGCCGCCTCGATTGCGGAATGGGGCAGCACCGGAATGGGCACCTTCGCGGTGACCAATCTCGGACGCGAGTACTGGCCCGATATCAAGGGACTTTTCCATCATAAGAAGGCGAACTGAAGCGGCGTGTCAGGACGTTGGGTGGGGCAGGTTTCAACTTGCCAACGCCCGCTCGCGGGCGCGTGTTCTTTCGCTTTCTGCGCAGATCACTCGCTTCCTCACTGCGGCTCGGCTGCGGCGCCGTGTGCCACGCGGGAAATGGCATTGACCAGTTTGCGATAGGGAATCGCGGCGAAGTCCTCGAAGGGTAGCCACTCGCCGTCGCGCCAGGTGGAGTAATACCAGCGCGCCATCAGCGCCAGCCATTCCTGCCGCTCCCGCACGCTCCACTGGAGCGGCGTCAGCGTGGCCAGCAGGTCGCGCAGTTTCTGATCGAGCGACACCGGTTTGCCTTCTTCGACTTCGAACCCCAAACGCATCGCGGGTTGCAGCTGGCCAGCGGCTACGAACCACAGCTCGACGGCGGCGGGTGCGGCGGAAGGCAGGATGGCGACGCCGTGCAGGCGGTCGATATCGCGCGCCAGCTCGTCGCGCAGCTTCAGCACGTCCTGCACTTTCTCCAGGCGTTTATGCTGGCGGGCCGCCTCTTCGAACTGCATCTGCTCGCTCAGCCGGTCGCGAGAATTTGCGATGGCGCCCACCAGCGATTGGCCGTCGCTGCGCAGGAATTCGAGCACCCGATCCACTTCATGCTGGTACTCGGCCGGACCCACCACCTGCTGGCAAGGCCGCAGGCACAGGTTCATTTCGCCGTAAATGCAGCCGGGGTGTTCGGGCGATGGCGCCAGGTCTTCCTGGCAGCGGCGCATCTGGAACAGATCCAGGAATTGCGACTCAAACCGCTCCGCCGAAGCGTGCGACCGGAACGGCCCGAAATACAATCCCGGCGCGCGCGACAGGTGCGTCGCAATCACGCTGCGCGGGTACTCGTTCTGGAGCACGATTTTCACGTACGGCGGCATACGCAGCTTGAGCAGCTTCAGATAGCGATCCGGGAAAAGGCGCCGCGCCTGCCGGTAGAGCACCACGGAAGATTCGAAGGCCGAGCCGGTGATCTGATATTCGATGCGGCGCACGGTCTGCCGCAGGTTGAGCATGCGCGAAGGGCGCTCGCGCTCCGCCAGCAGGCGCAGCAGGCGCCGCCGCAGCATGCCGGTTTTCGACAGGTACGGCTCGCCCTCCGCCGGCCAGAGCGCGAACACCGCCGGCAGGTTGGGCAGCGCGGCCAGCAGCGCATCGAGCGCCGCCAGATCTCCCCTCGTTTCGACCGAGTGCGTGAGGCTGTCCATCCGGTGCTCTGTGGGGCAGGTTGATGACCTGCGCGCGACCCAAAGGGTGCCCCGGTCAATCGGCGCAACCGGGCGCGAGCCCGGTCACACCGCGCTGCGTTTCGCGCCTGTCATGAAACAACCACGTCAATCGCCGCCAACCATCACGAGGCCCGTCCTCAGTGCCCGGCCCCCGGCGGCACGAAATCCGCGGGCAGCGCGGCGCCTTCGCCGAAGAAATAGTTGTCCATCTGCTGGATCAGAAACTCCTGCGCCTGCTGCGTTCCCAGGTTGAGCCGGTACTCATTCATGAGCATCTTCATGTGCTCGACCCACATTTTCCAGGCTTCCTTGGACACATGCTCGTAAATCTTCTGGCCCAGCGGGTGCCCGTCGAACGGCACTTCGTCCAGGCCCTCCATCTCGCGCTGGAACTTCACGCAGAAGACCATCCGCTTCGCCGCCGGACTGGTGCCCGGACCCTGGTTCGCCCCGCCTGCTCCTCCACTTCCCATACTGGTGATCGCCGCTCCTCAGGTTTAGGATACAACGGGCGGGGGACACGATCGCTAATGCCAGATTGACGGCACAGAATGCCGGGCCTACACTGGAAGCGAACGGCACGTCGGCGTTCCCTGCGACTACCATATGCGGCATTTCTCCTTTGACGCGCACATCTTCAAGGAAGGGGATACGTACGTCGCCTACGTGCCGGCGCTCGACCTCTCCAGTTGTGGATCTACCGACGATGAAGCCCGGTGCAACATCCGCGATGCCGTCCGCGGCTTTCTCGCAACCAGCGCCGAGATGGGCACTCTCGACGAAATCCTTGAAGAAGCCGGTTACGAACCGGAGGGAGATGGCTGGCGCGCCCCGGAGTTCGTCTCCGTCGATCGGCTCACCATGAACGTCGAATAACGGTATGCCTGCCATCCGGCCGGTTCCGTACCAAGCGCTCATCCGCGTGTTCGAACAGGACGGGTTCAGTTTTTGCCGGCAGGAGGGCGATCATCGCATCTATATCAAAGCCGGCGTGCGGCGCCCGCTGGTGATTCCCACCTACAAGGCTGTGCCGGTCTTCATAGTCAAGAACCTTCTCCGCACATCCGGCATGAGCCGGGAGCGGTATTTCGAACTACTCAGGAAATCGTAGCCGATGCCGAACTCCGAAAGCCGGATGAGGCGCTTCCCGCACAACGGACGCTGTTTTACTGCCCCGCCACGAATCCCAGCCCCTGCACCACAGCGCCTAACTCGCGCTGGTCTGTGGCGCTGGGCGGGAGATACGGGCTCACGCGGATGCTCACCTGGGTGGCGGGACTGGTTAGTAACTCGCCGAGTAACTCGCGCGGGACGAGCTTGGCCAGCCTATGGGCGCCGGGTTCATAGTAGTAGGCTGTGGTGAACGGCTTATCGTTCAGCATCACGGAGACAGTGACCGGACTGCCGGCGCGGCGCATGAAATCGGGCGGGAAGAAAAGTTGCAGCTCGAATGGCGCCGGAGCATCCAGCGGCGGCGGCGCTAGCGTCGCTTCCGCTTCGGGCGCCATCCAGCGCCAGGCGCCGTCCTCGATCGCGTACCAGCCGGAAACCAGTTGCGGCCGGCTGCGTATGTCACCCAGGTTTAAGTAGGACAGTAACTCCGGCTTCGCCCCGGGCAACTCCGGCGCGGGGCGAGTTGAATCGATCACCATTTCTCCCCAGCCTGCGCGGACGCCGGGCGCGGCATCTATGGAAAAGAGTGCTTCGCCGATTCCCGCCAGCGGCAGCGTGTGAGGCTCCCACAACTCACCGGCAACCTGCACGGTTTCGGTGAACAGGGTTTCGCCTGTGGGGCGCTCGATGCGGAACGCCGCCTGCCCTTGCCCATTGCCGTAGAGCGCAAAGTGGAGCGTGCCTTGCGAGCCGAGCGGCAGGCCGAGCTCGGCGCGGGTAGCATTGGGGGCGGGCAGGTAAACCAGGTGGCCGGAGAATTCGGTGGGCGTCCAGCCGGGCGAATCAAGATAAGACGACGTGCGCGAGTACGTGATGCGGTCGAGCGGCTGGTTCGAAAACGAGAAAGGCAGCAGTCCCATCGACACCGAAGAGAAGCCGGAGTGTGCATGGCGGTCCACCAGGCGCAGCGGCGTGCGCACGTGCAAATCCACCGACCGCAGCGGCGTGGCGATCTCTTCAGCGAGGCTGTCATAGTTGCCGGCGAGCGAAAGCTTCGAGGCGACGATCCACTCGCCCGGAGTGGGCACGCTCACCGCCTCCAGCGGTTGGCCGCCTCGCGCCACCATGTAATAGCGAAAGCCCCACTCGCCGTTGACCAGAAACGGGCGTCCCGGCGGAGGCGCGACGCGGGGGTAGACGCGCGCGAATTCATACGCGGCGAAGGAAATGTTGAGACCAAGCACAAGGTTCACCGCCAGCGCCAGCCCGAGCACGCGCGGCCGGTCGCGGAATTGGAGCACGAAGAGCAGCACCATCGGCGCGGCCAGCGGCAGCAGGTAGCGCGCCGCGCCGGCGAAGAACGCCACCGCCGCGAAAGCAAAATAGAGCAGGCACCACGCGGCCAGCACCGGTTGCCGCCGGCGGACTTCCCACAACCAAACCAGCGCGTTGACGCCGAGGGCCACGAAGATCACCAGCAGCAGGCGCTCCCACCACGGGTAGTCCGTCACCAGGTAACCAGCCAACAGGCCGGGAGCCAAGCCCCACAGGCGGCGCCAGGCTAGCGGAACCAGGGTGACGAGCACGCCCAGGTGTTCGAGCAGCGCCAGCGCGCTTGCACCCTTCAAGCCGATGCGCGACAGGCTGGGACTGCTGGCGTAGCCGAACAACACGGCGGCGGGAAGCCAGCCGGTGAGCGCCCACTGCAGCGCCTGCCACCCGCCGAGCGCAACATACGGCGCCGCCAGCGCGCACCACGCGGCGCGCGGCGGAATCCGAATCCACGTGTAGAGGCCGGGCACGCCCGGCCCGCTTGCCGTCGCCGCGTCCTCGCGCTTCATGAAATATGCCAGCAGCAAAATCGGCGGCAGCGCCAGCGCTTGTAGCGCCGTCATGCCGGCGAGCACCAACGCGATTCCGGCGATCCAGAACCAGCTTCCGAAAAACGCCGCGGCGCCGATCAGCAGCAATGCCAGCGCGGGTGCTTCCGGTCCGGCGAGCGTGTTGGTGTTGACCTGCACGATGGGAGAAGCCGCGATCAACAGCGCGCCCCAGAGCGGCTGCGAGGTGAAGCGCGCCGCCAATGCGTAAGCGGCGAAGCTGATGGCCAGCGTGAACAGCAGGTAAAAGTAATGAAAAAAGAAAATCGAGAAATGGCCGCGCAGCAGCCATACCACGGCTAGAATGTAAGCGTTCAAAGGCGGATGCGGATGGCCCGCCGCATCCACCATGCGGCCGGTGAAAACGAACTGGAAGTTGAGCGGCGTCAGCGGCTGCTTCAGAACATGGGCCGCCATATCCAGGTAGTTGACTTCGTCGCCCTGCACCGGCTGTCGCAGAAAAGGCGCGTGCAGCAGCAGGGTGAAAGCGGCCAGCAGCAACAGGTCGCGCTTGAGGCGTTTGGTTACGCCGGCTTCCATCGGAGCACCGGCTTGCGCGCGGCGGCGACCTCATCCACGCGGCTGGTGCGTGTCGAGTGGGGCGCCTGTTTCACCATCTCCGGATCGGTCTCGACTTCCTTGGCGATGGAGATCATGGCGTCGATGAATTGATCCAGCTCCAGCTTGCCTTCGGTTTCGGTGGGCTCGATCATCAGCGCGCCGTGCACGATGAGAGGGAAGCTGACGGTGTAGGGATGGAAGCCGTAGTCGATCAGCCGCTTGGCCAGATCGCCCGTGCGGACGCCGAGCTTGGCCTGACGCTCGTCGCTGAAAACCACCTCGTGCATGTTGGGCGCAGGGTACGGCAGGTCGAAGTATGGCTCGAGCTGCTTGCGGATGTAGACCGCGTTGAGCACCGCATCCACCGTGGCGTTGCGCAATCCGGGGCCGCCGTGCGCCAGGATGTAAGCCAGCGCGCGCACCAGCACGCCGAAGTTGCCGTAGAAAGCCCGCACCCGGCCGATGGAGTGCTTGCGTTTGAAATCGTAAGCCCACTTGCCGCGCACCCGCTTCAAGCGCGGCGTGGGCAGGAACGGCTCCAGCGCCTTCTTCACGGCCACCGGGCCTGCGCCGGGACCACCGCCGCCGTGCGGCGTGGAAAACGTTTTGTGCAGGTTGAGGTGCATCACGTCGACGCCGAAATCGCCGGGCCGCGCGATGCCCACCAGCGCGTTCATGTTGGCGCCATCCATGTACAGCATGGCGCCCTTGGCGTGCAGGATTTCCGCGGCCTGGACGATGTTCTCTTCGAAGACGCCGAGCGTGTTGGGGTTGGTCACCATCAGCGCGGCGACGTCTTTGTCGACTGCATGCGCCAGCGCCTCCAAATCCAGCACGCCGGTGTCGGTCGATTTAACGTTCTCGACTACGTACCCGGCAATCGCCGCCGTGGCCGGATTGGTGCCGTGCGCGGAATCGGGAATGAGGATTTTGCGGCGCGGGTTGCCGCGCTTCTGGAGCGCCGCGCGAATCAGCAGGATGCCGGTCAGTTCGCCCTGCGCGCCGGCCGAAGGTTGCAGAGTCACCGCATCCATGCCGGTGATTTCGGCGAGCGCCGCTTCCAGGCGCGCCATCACTTCCATGGCGCCCTGCGCCAGCGCCTCAGGTTGATACGGATGCGCCCACGCCAGGCCCTCGATGCGCGCCACCAGCTCATTGATGCGCGGGTTGTATTTCATGGTGCAGGAACCCAGCGGATACATGCCGTGATCGATGGCGTAGTTCCAGGTAGAAAGGCGGGTGAAGTGGCGGATGGCTTCCACCTCGCTGATTTCGGGGAAGCCGGGGATCTCATCGCGCACGTTGGCGGAGCCCAGCGCTTCGGCCGCATCCACGGCGGGAACGTCGAGCTCGGGAAGCTGCCAAGCGCGCTTGCCGGGCGAGCTGCGCTCGAACACCAGCGCTTCGTTCTGCGACGGGTGGCTGCGGACTTTCTCGATCACGCCAGCACCTCCTGGGCGGCCGGCGCGCCTAAGGCCAGACTCAATTCATCCATGTCCGCGCGGCGCGTCATCTCGGTGGCGCAGACCAGCATCGAATCGGCCAACTCCGGATAGAAGCGGCCCAAGGGCAGGCCGCCGATGATCTTTTTCTTGAGCAGGGCTTTGTTGACCGCTTCCGGATTTCCGCACTTGACCACGAACTCATTGAAGAATTTCCCGCTGAACGCCGCGTGCAGCTTGCCGGCCAGATAGTGCGCCTTGGCGGTGTTTTGCAGCGCCAACTCGCGCAGGCCCGCTTTCCCATAGACGGTCATGAAGACGGTGGCCATCAGGGCGATGAGCGCCTGGTTGGTGCAAATATTCGAGGTGGCTTTCTCGCGGCGGATGTGCTGCTCGCGCGTGGAAAGGGTCAGGCAGAAAGCGCGGTTGCCGTGCGTATCCACCGTCTGGCCCACCAGCCTGCCCGGCATCTGGCGGACGAACTTTTCCCGTGTAGCGATGATGCCCGCGTAAGGACCGCCGTAGCTCGGCGAAATGGCGAACGATTGCAGCTCGCCGGCCACGATATCGGCATCCGCAGGCGGTTCCAGAATGCCCAGCGAGACGGCCTCGGTGAACACCATGACCAAAAGCGCGCCCCAGCGGTGGGCGATTTCCGCAGCCGCTTTCACGTCATCGATCACGCCGAAGAAATTGGGCGATTGGACGATCACCGCGGCGGTCTGATCGTCCATCTTGCGCTCCAGATCCTCCAGGTCGATCACGCCCGAATCCTT
Organism: Bryobacteraceae bacterium; assembly: GCA_049698695.1. Lineage (GTDB taxonomy): Bacteria > Acidobacteriota > Terriglobia > Bryobacterales > Bryobacteraceae > Bog-375. The sequence continues at coordinate 7,605 of JBAVYH010000136.1, forward strand.
CACGTAGCCGAACTCTTCCACCGGCATCCCCTGGTGCCGCGCGTAGGTGCGGAGCACTTCGCGATACTCCGGGTGCACGGTGCGTGCGGCCAGCACGCGGTGCCTGCCGGTGATGCGCGCCGCCATCATGGCCGCTTCCGGCACCGCGGTCGAGCCATCGTACATGGAAGCGTTGGCCACATCCATGCCGGTGAGCTGGCAGATCATGGTCTGAAATTCAAAGATGCTGGTGAGCGTGCCCTGCGAGATTTCGGCCTGGTAGGGCGTGTAGGAAGTGAGAAACTCGCCGCGCGAAACCACGGTATCCACCAGCACCGGGCGATAATGCCGGTACACTCCGGCGCCGAGGAACGACGCGTAGCCGTTGGCGTTTTCGGCGGCCCGCTGGCGGAAGTAATCGACGATTTCGTATTCGGAAATGCCCGGCGCCAGATCGAGCGGGCGGCGCAACCGCACCGCCTCCGGCAAGTGGGCAAACAGATCTTCGGCCGACGCCACCCCGCAAGCATCCAGCATCTGGCGGCGTTCGGAATCGGATTTCGGCAGGTAGCGCAACTACTTTTCGGCTCCTATGTAGTTTTGATATTCGGCTGCGGTCATCAGCTCCGGCAATTCGCCGGGCGCGGCCAGCTTGATCTTCACCAGCCAGGCCGCGCCGTGCGGATCTTCGTTCAGCTTTTCGGGCGCGTCGGCCAGCACCGGGTTGATCTCGGTCACTTCGCCCGAGACGGGCGAGTAAATGTCGGACACCGCCTTGACGGATTCCACAGATCCCAGCGACCTGCCCTGTTCCACGCGCGTGCCGGGCTTGGGCAGGTCTACATAGACGATGTCGCCGAGCTCCTGCTGGGCGTGATCGGTGATCCCGATGGTGCCGATGCCGCCTTCCACCAGGACCCATTCGTGTTCCTTCGTGTATCGAAAGTTTTCTGGATACATGGTCATTTCGCTCGCTTGTAAAACGGGGTTTCGACGGTCATCGCATCGGCGGGTTGGCCGCGGACGATGACTTGGATAGGAATGCCCGGCCGCGCGAATTCCACGGGCAGATAGCAGAGGCCGATGTTCTTGTTCAAAGCCGGCGCGGGTGAGCCGCTGGTGACCCATCCGGCGGCGGCGCCATTCACTTGCACTTCGTAGCCATCGCGGGCAATCGGCCGGCTGCGCATTTCAAACCCGACCAGCTTGCGTTGAAGGCCGGCCGCCTTTTGTTTCAGCAGCGCCTCGCGGCCCACGAATTCGCCTTTATCGAGCTTGACGATCCAGGCGAGGTCGGCCTCGAGCGGCGAAATGGTGGCGTCGATTTCGTGCCCGTAGAGCGCCATCTTAGCTTCCAGGCGCAGCGTGTTGCGCGCGCCGAGCCCGCAGGGCTTGATACCAAACTCCGCGCCCGCTTCCAGCACCAGCGCCCAGATGCGTTCGGATTCGGCGGGCGGGATGTAGATTTCGAAGCCGTCTTCGCCGGTGTAACCGGTGTGAGCGATGCGCGAGGGCACGCCGGCCACCTCGCCATCGGCGAACCAGTAATATTTAATGCCGCTCAAATCGACCGGCGTCAGCTTTTGCAGCGTGGCGCGGGCTTGCGGTCCCTGGATGGCAAGCTGGGTGTAGCGGTCGCTCGAGAGCTCGACGGTGGCGTCGAAGCGGACGTGCGCGCGGATGTGCTCGAAATCCTTCTCCTGGTTGGAGGCGTTGACGCAGAGGAAGTAATGATCGGCGGCCACTCTGTGCACCAGGATGTCGTCCACGAAGCCGCCGTGCTCGTAGAGCAGCCCGGAGTAATGCGCCTGGCCGGTCTGCAGCTTGTGGACAGCGTTAGTGGTGAGGAAGTCGGTCAGTTGCGCGGCTTGGGGCCCGTGGATCTCGATTTCGCCCATGTGGCTGACGTCGAACACGCCGACGGATTGGCGCACCGCCATGTGCTCTTCGATGATGCCGGAGTACTGAACCGGCATATCCCAGCCGCCGAAATCGACCATTTTGGCGCACAGCGCCCGATGGACGGAGTTCAGCGCCGTACGCCGCAGCAACGCCTGTGACATGAAAACTCAGGCTAACAGCGAGAGGTAGGGGTGTCAATCAAGGGCGGCTCCCCGGTTGCTCCGCTCGCAATAGCCTGAAACAGACCGGCACGGACGACCTAAACCGAAACGAGAACGTTGGCGCGACCTTGCGCTACCGCCGTGGCGGCAGTTGCGCGTCGGGGCCCATAATTCCCAGGCGGGCGGCGGCATCGCGGATGCGGTTGAGCGTGGCCACCATCACGAGCTGGCGCTCGAAAGGCGGCGGGCTGAACAGGGTTTCTAGGAGAACCGCGGCGGCCTGACAATGTTCGAGCGCGGCCTCAAAGCCGCGCGGCTTGGGCAACGGCGGCGCCTTCCTGGCTTTGTGGCGCACTTCACCGATGATGGCTGCGATGCGGGCGCGGTTTTCCGGCACCAGGGGAGTGGCTTCGCCGCCGGCATCGAGGCCTTCGGCGTCGATCCGCGGCGCGATCTGGCGGTATTCGGCGGGCGTGATATGCACCAGTTGCGCGAGGTGGAAATAGGCGGGCCCGAGTTCGTCGAAGAGTGCGATGCTCAGATCGACGGTGCGGCGGCTGGCGCCCAATTGTTTGTCGCAAAACTCATTCCAGTTGCGGGAGTGAGCCCGATAGAGTTTTTGATTGCGAATGCGGCGGATGCATTCGATTTCGGCGGCGGAGCAGCGTCCGGCCATGGCGCCAAAGGCCTCGCGGCGGCCCAGCCACTGGTCCAGATTGGGGGCGGCCGCGGCGGGCGGCGTATCGGTCCGTTGTTCTTTCACGTGCGCTCCAGGGGATTTGGGCAGAATCGCGCAAGAATCTGACGAAAGCAAAGGGCTAAACCTCTGTTTTTTGCGCGATTCTGCCCGTGTCCCAAGTTGAGGATGCTGGCCGAATCCCCACTCTCAGGATCGCGCACCCCGCCTGGAAAACCGGCGCTATAGAGTCGCAATTTCCGCGGAAGCCGCTGACAGGACTGGCGCAAGGATTCTTGGGAAGATCTGTGAACGCTGTCTGGCCGCGTGACGGGTCAGTGCGCAACGCGTTAGTACCGCCGACGCTAGCTACAGCCCTCGTGCGTATTTAAGAGTTAGGAGTCGTGTGGCATGATCGCTCAACCGCAAGGCCCGATCCTGCTGGGACTTGCGGGTCTCGGCCCGTGGCAGAGATTCCGAAAGCGGTCCGCCGGCTAAATCGCGAGCGCGTCCGGTAACCGCCGGGCTGCGCCCGGTGCGCCGAATGGCATTCGGCGCGCAGGTTACCAACCTGCCCCACAAGCTTACTGCGATCGTTCTTTCAGCAGCTTCTTCCACCGCGCCCACGCGGCGGCGCGGGCCTTCTGGTTGGCTTCGCTGCCGGCGGGGTCTTCGCCGGCGCGCATGAAGCCGTGGCCGGCGCCATCGTAGACCACGGCATCGTACTGCTTATGGGCGGCGGCCATTTGCTCTTTGGTGGCGGGAATGGTGGCGCCGATGCGGGCGTCGTTGCCGGCGTAGAAACCGTAAACCGGAGCGTGAATGGGCGCCATGGCATCGGCCGCGGGCGGCGCGCCGTAAAACACGAACGCGGCTTTCAGGTTCGGACGGTTAGTCGCGAAACGAAAACTCTGCCCGCCACCCCAACAGAAGCCCGCCACGAATAGCTTGCCGTCAGCCGCCGGCAATTTGAGGGCGTAATCGGCGACGGCGTTCAAATCGGCGGTGATCTGGTCCGGGTTGAGATGGCCGACGGCTTCGATCACGGTGTTGGGCGCGAAGTCCTTGGTGCGGCCGCCGTTGGGAGCCATGCCGGAGAGCAGGTCCGGCGCCACGGCAATGTAGCCGGCTTCCGCCACCTGGTCCGCCAGATCCTGGACCCAATCGGTCATTCCAAAGATCTCGTGGATGATGAGCACCACCGGCGTCTTGGCGGCGGATTCCGGATACACGACGAAGGTTTCGACGGAGCGGCCATCGTGCTTCACCGTCACCCATTCGCGATGGCGCGGCGACTTTTCGAGGTTGTCGAGGGCCCACTGCTGCGCCGCCAGGCTCGAAGCGGCCGCGGCGGCTAACAGCACAACGCGTCTCATCATCGGCGACCCATCCCCGTCGCGGCGGCCCGCAGCGCCCGGCTCATGCTACGCCGGCCACCGGGCCTTCGTCGACTTCCTGGCGAGGGCGGACGATGCGGAAGGGTTGGAAGCGGTAGCCGATGCCGAAAATGGTCTCTATATACTGGTCGGCGTATCCGCCTAGTTTCTTACGTACGCGGCGCACGTGAACATCCAGCGTTCGCGTGCGAATGCCGGCACCGTAGCCCCAGATTTCCCACAATAATGAGTGGCGCGGAACGATTTCGCTGGCATTGCTTACCAGCAGTGCCAGCAGCGCATATTCCTTCCGCGTCAGACAGACGGGACGGGAATCCAGCGCAACGGTCCGATGTTCAAAATCAACCGCCAGGTGCTCGTCCTGGTACGGCGCAAGGGCGACTCGTGACAACGGTCCCATGGCCCCTCCCTATGCACACTATAGTACTGCTATGAGAGCCCCCTGTGAAAGGGCTAAAAACTGGAATGAGATGCCCAAGCGCCGGAGGAGGGGTTCAATCGATGACAAAGGGACCGTCGTTACCCACGCGCAGTTGCCGGCCGTCGCCGTCGAACGCGCGGATCTTGAAACGAACCGAGCCGGGAGGATTTTCGGTCTCGACGTGAAAAGGAGACTCGTCGCCCCGTTTGATGACGTCATCGTCCACGGCGGCTTTCTCGCTGCTCAGCAGCTCCCCGTCGGAAGTGAGGAAATCAAAGGTGAGCGATAAGCCTTTGACAGACTTCCCGGAGGTGACACGAACCCGGCCGTCCAGCGAAATGCGTCCTTCCTCGACGCGCCGCGCTTTGGCTTCCAGAATCTCAACGTCGTGCCTTTTTTGCGCAAATGCCAGAGTGCCGGCGAGCAACAACAATGACGCGGCCGCGAGAACCCTCATAGCTGTCAGTTTAGCAGGACTGGGATGCCGTCTTCGCCGGCGGCCGAACAGAGAAGCGCAAGGAGCATTTTCTAATCCAAGAATGAGCCTGAAGGGCTGAAATCTGGTTGGCGCAGTGCCGGGCTCCTTTCGCTGGGTTTTCTTGTTCGTTTTCGGGGGAATAGACCGTCGTTGCCGGCGCGGTGGG
>JBAVYH010000137.1:0-33029 GCA_049698695.1 Bryobacteraceae bacterium
ATCCGCTCCACCGCCAGCTCACGGAAGCTGCGCGGATACTTTCCGACTCGTCTCTTTCCCACTCGCAGTCCCTTTCCCTGCAAAGTGTCGCAATTCCCACTGTCTCAAGTTTGGGGTTCACTCCATCCTGAGGCGCGCGGCGCTTTGCCGATGCCAAGACACGTCGCCACGACTGGCGACGCTGCACGCACGACTGCCCGCGCCACGGGATGCGCCTGGATTCGAGTGTCAGCGGAGAGTGCTTTCAGAAGCTGTTTTCGTGGGTTTTGCTTTTCGATACTGCGTATGGGCCGGCGCTTTTGCGCCGGTTATCAACCGGCCCCACAAGGCAGCAACAGAGGTGAACCTACGCGCCCTCCGGCGCGAGGGCTGACGCCGGTTCCAGCCATCTTCTCCGGCCGGTGTGCGCGATGGCGAATAGGACTACGAAGCCGGCCATCAGGCCGAGGCTGGCGCCGAGGCCGATCCATTCGGGGCGAAAGGAACGCAGGCGCAGGGTGATGGCGACATTGAGCAGCAGGGGGACGATGGCGGCTAGGACCGGCGGCCAGGGGCGGTCCAGGGCGAACAGCGAGCGGGCGGTCACTTCAAGCAAACTCCAACCCACCATGCTGGGGCCCATGCCGAGGAAGACGGCCGCCACCAGGCTGGTGGATCCGGCAGTGAAGCTGCCACGCTGGAAGGCGATCCGGATGGCAGGGTGGCGAAACAGAATGGCGAAGCCGCAACCCGCCACGGCGGCCAGCGCGGTGAGCGCCACGGTGCGATCGATCAGGCGGAAAGCGTCGCGTATGCGCGCCAGGCTGCGCAAGCGGCTGATTTCGGGAAGCAGCGAATTGGAGATGGGGCTCACCAGCAGCGCCAGCGGCACGCCCACGCCGCGCATGCAGTAGTCAAGCGCAGCGGCCATCCCAGGTCCCACGTGTGTGGCATAGGCGCGGGTGAAGACGATGTTCAGCCCCAAGGCCGCCGCGTAGACGACGAAGAAGGCCGGCTTGGCCGCGATCTCGCGCCAGTGCACCGTGCACGGTTCGGCGGCGGCATGCGCGAGCTCGCGCCGGGTGGCGAACCAGACGATGGCCAGTTGAGCGAAGGCTCCGGCGGTGTAACCGATGGCGAAGGCATAAACGCCCACGGCTTTCCACAAGGCCAGCGCGGCGGCGATGGTGAAGACGTTGAGCACCGCCTGGTAGAAAGCCATGGGGCCGAAGCGGCGTCCGGTATAGAGGAGCGCGCAATACACGGCGGCGGCGCCGGCGGCGAAAGTGGAGAGCACGAAGATGCGCAGGTTGGTGGTGGCGACCGCGAGATAAACCGGATCGAGGCCGGGCGCCAGAAGGCGCATCAGCCAGGGCGCTGCCACCACCACCGCCACGGCGATGGCGGCGAGGACCCAGGCGAAGACGCGCAGCAGGCGCCGGAAAAGGGCGAGCCGCGCATGGCCGCCTGCCCCGGTCAGCATGGGAACAAAGGCGAAGACGATGCTGTTGATGACCACCGAATTCAGGGTGTCGATGGGGCCCATGGCGACGGCTAGGGAATCGGCGCGGGAATGTGTGCCGAGCAGGTAAGCCGTCAGCGCCACACGCAGGAAGCCCAGCAGGTTGCCGGTGATCAAGCCGGCCATGATGACCAGCCCGCCGCGCACCAGCGGGCTTTCCACCGCGCGGTTCAAAACCCGCTCAGCGGTTAACGCCGGGGTTGGTTCGATCGAGCTCAGTTGAAAAACACCTCACACGCGAGCCGAAGGGTTAGGTTGGCGGCTGAAAGCGCCTGCCCCACGCACCTGCATATCCTTCGACCGCAAAGTGGGACAGACGCCCGGGTTTCGGGTCCGAAGCGGACTTTCGTCTGTCAACCCGCCGGTCTGCCCTGACGAACGGGAACGTCAGGCCGTGGCCGCAAACGCGTTCCGCGCCGCCAACAGCGCCGCTTCATAATCGGGATGATCGGCCACTTCTTTTACATATTCCGCGTGGCGCACCCGATTGTTCCGGTCAATTACGAAAATGGCGCGGCTTTCGATGCGCAGTTCCTTGATCAACGTGCCGTAGTGGGAGCCGAAGGAGGCGTCCTTGTGATCGGAGAGCATCTTCACCTTGTCCACGCCGAAGGCGCCGCACCAGCGCTTTTGCGCGAAAGGCAGGTCCATGCTGACGGTCAGAATATCGATGCCGGGCAGGGAAGCCGCCGCCTCGTTGAAGCGCTTGGTTTGCGCGTCGCAAACCGGAGTATCGAGCGAAGGCACCACGCTGACGATGCGGACGTGTGCGCCGGTATCGGCCAGCGTTACCGGCTTCAGACTGCCATCGACCACGCTGAAATCCGGAGCGTCATCGCCAGGTTTGAGCTCCGGCCCGACCAGAGTCAGGGGGTTGCCTCGCATGGTGGTAGCTCCCGTTCTTTCCATAATCCCTCCCAGTATGACGTAGCGTTGGAGTTTCTATTGTAGCAATTCGGCCAATTGGCCAGCCTCGGTGACGGGCAATTGGCAGGTGTAATTGCGGCATACATAGGCGCTGGGGCGGCCGCCAGAGGGCTGCATGGATTCGATGGCGGGGATGCCGCGGACGAGGGCGCGGCGGGTTTCCTCGGTATCGACCAGCAGCACGATGCGGTTGGCCACGAAGCGGGTATGGAAGGCGCGCAGCAGGGCGCGCGTGCCGGCGGCGTCGCGCGGGCCGACGATGACGATCTGGCGCGGCTCGGCCAGGTAGAACTCGCAGGCCGTGAGCATGGCCGGCAGGGCCACCGGTACGCGGGCCAGGCGCGGGGCGAAGGCGGCCAGGGCGCGCTCGGCGGAGGCGCGAAAGTCGGCGCGGCCGGTGATCTGGGCGAGGCGCAGCAGGTTGAGAATCGCGATGGAATTGCCACTTGGCTCGGCGCCATCGTAGTCTTCCTTGAGGCGCAGCACGAGGCTGGGGTCGCCGGCCGGGGAGTGGAAGAATCCGCCGGCGGAGTCTTCAAACAGCGTGCTCTGCTTGTCGGCCAGGCGAACGGCCCATTCCAGATCGCGGTGGTCGAATTGAGCTTCGTAGAGGTCAAGCAGCGCTTGGGTGAACAGGGCGTAGTCTTCGAGAAATCCCGGAATGGCGGCCTCGCCTTCGCGATAGCGGCGCAGCAACTGGCCGGTCTCGGGCTGAAAAAGGCGGTTGAGCGCGAAATCCGCGGCGCGGCGCGCGGCCGCCGCGTAACCCGGCTCTTCGAGGACGGCGCCTCCCAGGGCGAAGGCGGAAATCATCAGCCCGTTCCAGGCAGTGAGGATCTTGTCGTCCAGGTGGGGGCGCACGCGGGCGGCCCGCGCCGCAAGCAGCGCGGCTTCGGCCTTCTCCAGTGCGGCGCGGACCTCTTCCGCCGGGCGGCCAAACTGCTCCGCGGTTTCTTCCACGGTGGCCGCCTGGTAGAGAATGTTGCGGCCGGCGAATTCGGCGTGCGGGTCGTTCACCACGTTGCCGCCCTCGGCCACGCCGTAACGGAAGGCGAACCATTCGGCAGCCGGCGCGGGGACCAACTGGCCGATCTCGTCGGCGGACCAGATATAGAAAGCGCCCTCACCCTTGACGGCGGGCTCTTCGGGGTTGACGACGCTATCGGCATCCTCAGCGGAGTAAAAGCCGCCCTCCGGCGCGGTCATGTCGTGCAGCACGTAATCGAGAATGCGGCGCGCGGTGTGGGCGAAAGAACGGTCGCCGGTGATCTGGAAGGCCTCGAGATAAGTGGTGGCGAGCTGGGCCTGATCGTAGAGCATTTTCTCGAAATGCGGCACGAACCAGCGCTCGTCCACCGAGTAGCGGTGGAATCCGCCGCCGAGCTGATCCTGCATTCCCCCCTCGGCCATCTTGCGGAGGGTGTGGAACGTCATCTCGAGCGCTTCGCGGTTGCCGGTGCGGGCGTGGTAGCGCAGCAGGAACTCGAACACGGCGGGTCGCGGGAACTTGGGCGCCTGGCCGAATCCGCCCATTTCAGAATCGTAAGTGCGGCGGAGGACGAAGAAGCCGCTATCGAGCATGGCTTGGTCGATGGCCGGGCGGCTGCCAGCGGGCGCGCCGTCAAAGGCCGCGCTCTTGTCGAGCTGCGCCACCGCTTCGCGCGCCGATTCGGCGATGCGTTGGCGGTCGCTACGCCAGGCCTGCGCGATCTGGGTGAGGACGTTCGAGAAGCCGGTATGGCCCCAACGGTCTTCCGGCGGGAAGTAAGTGCCGCCGAAAAAGGGTTGTAACTCGGGCGTCAGCCAGACCGACATTGGCCAGCCCCCGCCGCCGGTGACGGCCTGCACGAAGGACATATAGATGCGGTCGACATCGGGGCGCTCCTCGCGGTCCACTTTGATCGATACGAAATCGCGATTGAGCTGGGCGGCGATGGACTCGTTTTCGAACGATTCGCGCTCCATCACGTGGCACCAGTGGCAGGTGGAATAACCGATCGACAGAAAGATGGGCTTGTCCTCGGCGCGCGCCTTGGCGAATGCCTCCGGTCCCCAGGCGTACCAATCCACCGGATTGTGAGCGTGCTGCAACAGGTAGGGACTCTTCTCCAGGGCCAGGCGGTTTGAGTGCATCGAAGGTGCCTTCAGCGTAAGGACGAAGGATGACGAGTGTCAAGTTCAAAAACGTGGGCTTGCTTACCAGGGCGCCGGCGGTAGAAACTGAAAGCAGGGAGGCGGTGTCTAATCCGGTATGCGGTATTGGGGCTACCTGTGCGCGAAGGTGGTCGTTGCGGCCGCGGCGCTCTATGGGCTGTTGATGTGGCTCTCTTCGTTTTTCCCCGCCGATACCCATCCGGACGCAGACGCGCCGTTGCGAAATGGCGGCCTGAAGCTGCTGTGCATCGCGGTATTGATGGGGTGGTTTCTGCTGGCGGCGGGAGCGCTGTATGTGATCGTCTGGGATCAACGCCACCGCTGCCGCACTTGCCTGCGCCGTCTGCGCATGCCGGTCGAGACGGGCTCATGGGGAGACATGCTGCAATTCGGGCGGCCGCGCATCGAATACATCTGCGCTTACGGGCACGGCACGCTCAAGGAAGAAGAACTGCAGATTACGGGCTTATCCAACCCGGAATGGACCGCCCACTCCGACGATTTCTGGGAAGAGCTGAGCGCTTCCAGCGAGCGGGACGGCAAGGAATAAGCCGCCTGCCCGGGCACGGATCCGCAAAAGGCTGCCTCAGGCCACGCAGCGCCGGGCCGGGCATGCCCGCCCCGACGGCAGATCAGGCTGCGTCAAAACCCACACGCGCCGTCTGACGCTCGCACCATGAAGCCCGTTGAAAAGGCTGGCCCACGTTCCGAAAACGGTGGATGGAAGGCGGCGTGCTGGTAATGAATGGAGGCGGCGAAGCAGCCCCGAGGTGTGGCAATTTCGAGAGCTTCTTCGACTTCATGAGACAATTGATACAAGTGGCCAAGAAAGAAATGAAGGTCCGGATCCCGCGGGGCGCGGGACTGGCGCGGTTCTTCCTCGGCCCGGTGGGCCGCTGGCTGGTGATTGGGGCGTCCATATTCTTCATCGTGGGGCTGGGCGTTTTCATTCACTACTACTCGAAGTACGCGCAGTTGATGGATGAGAAGCTGCGGCTGGGGCCGTTCGCCAACACGACGAAGATTTACGCCGCGCCGCAATCGGTGGCGGTGGGCGACGCGCTGACACCGGACGACATCGCGGCAGACCTGCGCCGAAGCGGCTACGGCGAAACACGCTCCAATCCGGACGGCTACTACCAACTCCATCCGAATGCGATCGAGATTTTTCCCGGGCCGGATTCCTATTTCGACCAGGAGGCCGGGCTGATCAAGTTTGCGCACGGGCGCATTTCCTCCATCATTTCCCTGCAGGACAACACGTACCGCAATGAATACCGGCTGGAACCGCAGCTCATCACCAGCCTTTCCGGTCCTAACCGCGAGAAGCGGCGCATCGTGAAGTTCGCCGACATCCCGCGGGTGCTGGTGGATGCGGTGACCTCGGCCGAGGACAAGCACTTCTTTCAGCACGCGGGCTTCGACCCGTCGCGCATCCTCAAGGCCGCGTACGTGGACCTGAAGCAGGGGAGGAAAGAGCAGGGGGCGTCCACGCTGAGCCAGCAGTTGGCGCGCATGCTGTGGCTGGACCAGGACAAGCGCTGGAAGCGGAAGCTGGCCGAGATGGTGATCACGCTCGAGCTGGAGCAGCGGCTGTCCAAGGAACAGATCTTCGAAGACTACGCCAACGATATCTACCTGGGGTCGCGCGGCACGTTCCGCATCCACGGATTCGGCGAGGCGTCGGAAGCGTTTTTGGGCAAAGACCTCAGCCAGATCACGCTGCCGGAGGCCGCGGAGCTGGCCGGAATGATTCAGAACCCGGCGCATTACGATCCGTATCGCCACCCGGACCGGGTGAAGGAGCGGCGCAACGTGGTGCTGGGCATGATGCGGCAGAACGGCTACGTGAACGACCGCGATTATGCGCTGGCGGTGGATGCGCCGATTGTCGCCCCCAAAGGCGCGGCGCAGTCGCAGGAAGCGCCTTACTTCGTCGACATGGTGAACGACGTGGTGCAGGCCAAGTTCCTCGATACCGATTTCCAGAACAACGCCTTCCGCCTCTACACCACGCTCGACATGCGGCTGCAGCGGGCGGCGGCGGAAGCGATCCGGCTGGGAATGCAGAACGTGGACGACCAGATCAAGCGACAGTGGCGTTTCCGGGGCCAGACGCCGCCGCAGCCGCAGGTGGCGCTGGTTGCTCTCGATCCGCATACGGGCGAGGTGAAGGCGCTGGTCGGAGGTCGGAATTATGGCATCAGCCAGTTGAATCACGTGCTGGCCAAGCGGCAGCCGGGCTCGATCTTTAAGCCGTTTGTGTACGCCGCGGCGCTGGACACGGCAGTGGAGGGCGCTCCGCACGTGATCACGCCGAGCACGATGGTGGACGATGAGCCCACCACCTTCTGGTTCGACGGCAAGCCTTACGCGCCCGCCAACTTCGACAACGAGTTCCACGGCCGCGTGACCCTGCGCGAGGCGCTGGCGCATTCGCTCAACGTGGCCACGGTGAAGGTGGGGGAAATGGTGGGGTTTGACGCGGTGGTGGCGATGGCCAACCGCGCGGGGATGAACTATCGCATTCACCCGACTCCGGCGGTGGCGCTGGGCGCGTATGAGATCACGCCGCTGGAAGCCGCCGGCGCCTACACCATGTTCGCCAACCAGGGCACCTATGTGAAGCCGAGCTTCCTCAACATGGTGCGCACGGACAAGGGCGAGGTGATCTACAAGAGCGCGACAGAACAGAAGGCGGTGCTCGACCCGCGCATCGCGTACATGATGACCAGCCTGATGGAGGAAGTGCTGCGCAGCGGCACGGGAGCGGGTGTGCGCAGCCGGTACGGGTTCCTGGCGCCGGCGGCGGGCAAGACCGGCACCTCGCACGATGGCTGGTTCGCCGGCTATACGTCCGAGCTGCTGTGCGTGGTGTGGGTCGGGTTTGACGATAATCAAAACCTGGATCTGGAAGGGGCGAAATCGGCGGCGCCGATCTGGGCGGAGTTCATGAAACGCGCGCTCGATTACCGCGAGTACCGCGACGCCAAGGAATTCACCGCGCCGGAGGGAGTGGTGAGCGTGGAGATCGATCCGCAATCGGGGATGCCGGCCACACCCGCCTGCCCGAAGACGGAGACCGAAGTGTACATTGCCGGCACAGAGCCGGTGGGCACCTGCCCGCTCCACGGCGGCCGGACAGGCGTTACCAACGTGGCCGGCTGGGACACCGGGACCGAGAACCCGGTTGCGTCCGCGGATACCCCTGCCAACGGCGGCTCGCATGCGGCGCCGGCACCGGCGGCGGTGGCACGGCGCGCCGCGCGTCAGGCATCGGCGGCAGCCGCGCAGCCCCCGCCCGGTCCGCCGAAAAGCCCGGACACGCGCAAGCCGGAAGAAAAAAAGAGTATCTTGCGCCGCCTGCTGGGTGTGTTCAAATAAGGGTAGGGGAGTCAGTCACATATGCTGATCCTGCCGGCGGGCCTGCTTCTGGCAGCCGCCTTGAGTTCCCTTTCGGCGCCGGCTCAATCGATGCCGGACGCATCCAACCCGGCAGCCAAGCCGCCAGCACCCACACTGTCCGATGAAACCCGCGGCGATGTGTTCATGGTCGAGAAGAAATTCCGCGAGGCCATCGAAACCTACCGGGAAGCCTCTCCGCAAAATGCGGTGGTGCAGAATAAGCTGGGCATCGCCTACCAGCAGTTAGACCAGCTCGACAATGCGCGCAAAGCTTACGAGCGCGCCATCAAGCTGAAGCCGGATTACATGGAGGCGCTGAACAACCTCGGCACCATTTACTATGCCCGGAAGAGTTACCGCCGCGCCATCAACTGGTACAACCGCGCGCTGAAGACCGCGCCCGGTGAGCGTCGTTCCGCCATTGTCTACGAGAACCTGGGCAGGGCATGGTTCAACCGTAAGGACTACACTCGCGGGTACGACTGCTTCCAGACCGCCCTGCGGCTGGACCCGGAAGTGTTCCAGCAGCACGGCGGCGTGGGGCAGATTCTGGAAGAGACCAGCATCGAGGAGCGCGCCAAATACCACTTCTACCTGGCCAAGGTGTTCGCGAAAGCGGGACAGAACGACTTGGCCATCCAATACCTCCGCAAGGCGCTCGAAGAAGGGTTCAAAGAGAAGAAGAACCTGGATGAGGAGCCGGACTTCGCCACTCTGAAGAATCTGCCGGAATTCAAGGAGCTGATGGCGCGGGTGCCGCGTGCGCTTTAGGCACTGGCGAGAGGAACCCAAACCAGGGCTGCGTCGTGGGGCAGCCACGATCGCCCTATGATGGCGGCTGTGCCGGCCGGCAGGACACACCCGCGGCTGGCTTTCTCGCTTGCCTTGGCGGCGGTCTTGGCCGCCCAACTTTCTTGCACGCGCCGGCCGGCCGTGCCCGTCCTCCAGCGGCTGGCGATGCTGCGGTTCGAGAACCTGGGCTCTGATCCGGCCGCCGACTGGGTGGGCCGCGCCCTCGAAGAAATCCTCGATACGGAGCTGGCCGGGGCGCCCGAACTATACGCCATCCCCAGCTCGCGACTGTTGGCGATGGACCGCGCGCTGGGCGCGAGGCCGGTCACGGCACCCGGCATCTCAGCCGGCCGGGCTGCGGCGCTGTCGCTCGGCGCCACGCGCATTGGTTATGGCGACTACGCCATTCGCAATGGCCGGCTGGAGGTGCACCTGAGCCTGGCTGATCCGCGCACCGGCCGGAGGGTTGCGGAGCTGACTGCCGAAGGCGGTGCTGGCGACGTTCTGGCAGCGGGGGCCGCGCTGGCGCGGCAGATTTCTTCGCACGCATCCGGCTACCCCACGCGCAGCGAGGCTGCGCTGCGCGCTTACATCGACGCGCTCGATGCCGCCGGCCCCGCCGAGGCGGAATCGCGGGCGGAAGCGGCCCTCGATGCCGATCCGGCGTTCGGCCCCGCCGCGCGCCTGCTGGCCGGCCTGATGGCGAAACGTGGCGATCGCGACGGCGCGCTGGCTTGTCTCAACCGGGCGATGGCTCACGCGGCCGGGATGCCCGCCATCGAGCAGGCCCGGCTGCGGCTGGACGCGGCCACTCTCGAAAACCAGCCGGCCGAGCGGCAGCAGGCGCTGGCCACTGTGGCTGCGGCTGAGCCGGCGAATCCGGAGGCGTGGCTGGCGCTCGGCGATTTTGCGTTTTCCCGGCGCCATTACGGCGCGGCGCAACCGGCCTTCCGCAAAGCGGCGGAACTCGATCCCACCCAACCGGCGGCACTCAACCAGGCTGCGTACGCGGCAGCCTTCGCAGGCCATCCGGATGAGGCGCTCGCCGACCTGCGCCGCTGCCAGGCGCTGCGGCCCTCCGATCCCAACACGTTTGATTCGCTGGGTGACGTGCAGTTGCTGATCGGCCATCCGCGGGAAGCCGAAGCCTTTTACTTGCAGGCGGCGAAGCGCGATGCGCACTTCCTGAACGGGGCCGATTGGCTCAAGGCGGCGATGGCGCGGCTGATGACGGGCGACCGGGCCGGCGCCGACGGCCTTTCCGAGAAATACGTCCAGGCGCGCTTTGCGGCCGAGGACCCGGCGGCGGACCTCTACCGCGGCCAGTGGCGATTCCTGAGCGGCCGGCGCCGCGAGGGGTATGGCGATCTGGAAGCCATTGCCCGCCGTGAAGGAAACGGGGCCGCGCGCGGCCTCGCCGTGGAGGCGCACGCGCAACTGGCGATCTGGAGCCTCTTCCTGGGCGATCGCGCCGCGGCGCAAGCGCACGCCCGGGCAGCCTTGGGAACCGTGCCGGCCGCCGCCCTGGCTGCGTTCCTGGCCGGTCCGCCCGCCAGCCTGGACGAGTGGAGCGCGCGCGCGCAGAAGCTGGCGCCGCGTCCCGAACAGGCCTCGATCCGCGATTTTGCGCTCGGGCAGGCCCTGCTGCTCGGAAAACAATTTGCTGCGGCGGTGCCGGTGCTGCGGCGCGCCTACCAGAATTCCGCGCCCACCAATCCGGAAATGCCAGTGCTGCTGGCCTGGGCCTACCTCGAGACCGGGCAGGCCGCGGATGCGGCGCCGCTCCTGGCTCTCAATCCGATTCCACCGCCGACCGGCATCGACGCGTTCGCGTCTTGCTGGTTCCCGCGCCTGTTCTTCCTGCGCGGCCAGGCAGCCGAAAAGCAGGGGCGAACCGACGTGGCTCGCGCGAATTACAAGCTCTTCCTCGAACTCTCGGGCGACGCACCGTTCCAGTGGGGCGAAGAAGATATCGCCAGAGCCAGCTTGGAAAGGCAATAGCTCTCCGCGGCCGGGCATGCCCGGCCCGGCTTTCCGTGAAGCACTCGGCCGCCGCCAACCCTATTTGCGAAACGGCCCACTTAGTCTGGGTTCGCGCCTCCGAAGGCAGATGGAAGCCAACGTAGCAAGTGCGCGCTGTGTCCATGCGGCACCCCGCGGGCGGAGACGTAGCGGAGGCGGCATAACTTGGCATATGCGCCCTAAGTACCAGCTTAGCAGTTTGTTGTAAAATGCTCCACGAAAACAACAGAATGGCGCGGCTCCGCAAGTATCAGCGAATCAGTGAGCGCTTTCAAATTAACCGCCGCGCGAAGGAGAGATCGCGGCGTTTTTCAACAACTTCTTAATACTTGGTATCTGCGGCTAAGTACCAATTTATACCGTCAAGTTCTGGGGTACCAATTGGGATTGACAGGCGCCGGATACCCCAGTAGGATCGCTCTATGAAGAACCTTGCTCTTGCGATCCCTGTGGGCTTGTGCATCGCGGCTCCTGGATTTTGTGCCCTCCGCGTGGTGGCCATGCCCGAGCCTGCGATGGCAAGCGAGTTAGCTGTTGCAGCCGTCGGGTTTGCTGGGCTAGTGTTCCTATTCCGGAGAAAGAAGAAATAGCCGTTGACGCCCCCGGCGCCCGAGCCGGCAAGCGCCCGTGAGCGGCGAACGGTCGGCGCACCGCCTGTTATTGCTAACTCACACGGATTCCCAGCGGCGCGCGAAACGGCGTGCGATCTGGAAAAGGAGCACGCCGGAGCCAAGCAGGACGGCCACCTGGGGCGCCAGGTGCGATACCGGCTCGTCGCGCCAGAAAACCTTTGTATAGCCGTCGATAGCCCAGGCGTTGAAGGTAAGCAGGCCCACTTTCTTCATGGTTTCGGGCATGAGGAAGCGCGGAAACATGCTGCCGCCAATCGCCGACATGGTGAGGATGATCAGAGTGGCGATGGCGGCCTGCTGTGCGCGGGTGTGAGAAACGCTGGCCAGCAACATACCGAATGCCGCCGCGGTGAATGAGGTCGCCACGGTCATCACAATGAATCCGGGTAAGTGCGTGAACAGGTCGAGGTGAAAGACCGCCGCGCCCCATAAGAACATAAGTGTGAGCTGGGAGCAGGCGAGTAACATGCTGTAAGTCAATTTGCCCGCCAGCAGCGTGGTCATACTTACACGGGCGCTGAGGATACGGTCGAGCGCGCCGCTTTCGGCTTCGTCCAGCAGGCTGCCTCCGGCGGCGCTGGCGGTGAACAGCAGAAACATGACGCCGATTCCCGCCGCGTAAAACGCGATCATGGGGTTGCGCTTATTCTCGCCGACCACGTCTTGCATTTCGACCGGCACAAGTCCGCCGAAGCTGTTGCCATTGGCCTTGGCCGCGGTGTCTCCTTGCACGCTGCGCTGTGCGGCCAGGTTGCGCAAGCGCGAGAGACTCGACTCGACGCTCTGCCGTTGCTGCGGCGTCAGTCCGCCGCTGGCCTGAGCGAAGTACCGCATGCCCACGTCCGCCATGGAGTCCGGCAGGGAGGTCATCACGACTTTTTGCAGCAGGCCGGCGACTACTTGTGGGGCCACCGGGTTGGAGCTGTCGTGGAGAATCCGGATGGCCTTACGGTTTCCGCCCGGCGTGAAGGATACGGGATTGGCGCCGAAGCCCGCGGGGATGATGAGCGCAACCGGAGCCGTGCCCTGTTTGACGGCGGCTTCCGCCGTGGCGGCGGTGTAGTCGGACGGCGGCGGCTGGTCTTCTTTGGCCTCGGGGCGGGTGGCGACGACGAGTGCGGTCTCCTGTTGCAGACCGCGGACCAGGCGTTCGGAAGTTGCGCTGCGGTCCTGGTCCACCACCAGGACGTTGACGCGTGGCGTGGAACTGCCGTTCATGCCGCCGAAAACAATGGCGAAGATGCTGAAGAACGCGACCGGCAGAACGAAGGAGAGAATCATCGCGCCGCGATCGCGGCGGAGCGCGCGGAAGCCGTTGCGGACGATGGTGCCGATCATTGGCGCAGGTCCCTTCCGGTGAGCTTTAGGAACACGGATTCCAGGTTTGGCCGGCGCAGGACCAGATCGATGACGTCGAGACCATCGCGAGCAGCCGCCTCCAGCAGCGACGCGATATCGGACGGGCGGTCCACCGGGAAGTGCGCGACGCCGTCTTGAAGAGTTCCGCCGCGCGCGGCCGTCCACGCCGCCGCGCCGGAGGCCTCGGCGTCGAAACGCATGAGAACGTCGCTGCGTGTGCCAAAGGTCTGTGTCACCAACTCATCCTTCGATCCTTGGGCGATGATCCGGCCGTGATCCACGATGGCGATGGTGTCGCACAGGCGTTCGGCCTCCTCCATGTAGTGCGTGGTGTAAATCACGGTGGTGCCTTCGTCGCGAAGAGCCTCGACCATCTCGAAAATGCGGTTGCGCGATTGCGGATCGACGCCGACGGTGGGCTCGTCGAGCAGCACGATGCGCGGGCGGTGGATCAGCCCGGCAGCCATGTTGAGGCGCCGCCGCATGCCGCCTGAGAGGGTCTTGACGACGGAGTCGGCGCGGTCGCTGAGGGCGGCCCATTCGAGGCACCATTGGATGGCGCCGCGCAGGGCCTGGCCGCGCAGGCCCTGGTAACGGCCGAAAGCGTCCAGGTTCTCGCGGCCGGTGAGGAGCGGGTAGAGCGCCAGCTCCTGGGGCACCCAACCCAGCTCGTTGCGGGCCGCCGGCGAATCGGCCGGCCGGCCGAATACGCGCACGCTGCCGGAATCGGGCCGCACGCGGCCGACGATGCTGCGAATCAGGGTGGATTTGCCGGCGCCATTGGGGCCGAGCAATCCAAGGCAGGCGCAATCCAGGACTTCGAGCGAAATGCCGGCGACGGCGGTGACGTCGCCGAAGCGCTTCACCACGGAGTCGATTTGTAACGGAATTGGGCCGGCGGCAGCCGGTGCGGTTGAGGCCATGTAAGTACATGGTACGGGAACGGCCGCAGCAAAGTTCGATGCCGCCGGACGGCCTGGCGGCGCCGGCCGCGGCCGGCGATAAGCGCTGCGCCGCGCGGTTGACTGCCCTTTCCGCCTGATGCTACTCTGGGCCTTAATTAAAGGGTCTCCCTCTCCGATTTCCCATGGATGAAATGCTGCGAGCCTTAGGGCAGCTACTGCTGCAGTCGGTGCCCACCTTTCTGCTGGTGGTGGTGCTCACCTTCTACCTGAAGTACATGTATTTCAAGCCCCTGGAGAAGGTGCTGGAGCAGCGTTACGATGCCACCGGAGGAGCGCGCAAGCGGGCCGCCGAAGCACTGGAGCGCGCCGCGGCAAAGACCGCGCAATTTGAAGCCGCCTTGCGGGCGGCGCGCGGCGAAGTCTACCAGGTGCAGGAGCAGGCGCACCGGCAACTGGCCGAGCACCACGCCGCTGAGCTGGTTGCGGCGCGGCAGCGAGCCGAGCAGTTAGTCCGCGAAGCACAACGGCAACTCGCCGAGGATGCGGAAATCCTGAAGCAGCAACTGGCTGCTGCGAGCGACTCGCTGGCCGGCCAGATCGCGGATTCGATCCTGCGGCGGAGCGCGGCATGAAGCGCCTCCTACTGGCGGCTTGGCTGGCTGTTCTGACGGCCGGCCTGCCCGGCGCGGCGCGGGCGGCGGAGCCCGCCAAGAAGGAGGCCGGAACGCCCGCGGAGGGCAATCTCAAAATCTGGGAGTGGGCCAACTTCCTGCTTCTGGCCGGCGGACTGGGCTACCTGATCCGCAAACACGCCGGCCCTTACTACGCGGCGCGCGCGGCCGCGATCCGCCAGGACCTGGCGGAATCGGAGCGCGCTATCCAGGACGCCGAAGCCCGCGCCTCCGAAGTGGATCGGCGCCTGGCCAGCCTGGACGCGGAAATCGCCGCGCTGCGCGCCGAATCGCAGAAGGAAGCCGTCGCCGAAACCGAGCGCTACGCGCAGCGGACCGCCGCCGAGATCGCCAAGATTGGGGCCAATGGCGAACAGGAAATTTGGGCGGCCCAGAAAGCCGCGCGTCTCGAATTGCAACGCTACGCCGCGCGGCTGGCGGTGGAACTGGCCGAGCGGAAAGTCCGGGCGCGGATGGACGCCGACGCGGAAGACCGGCTGGTGGGAGGCTTTGCGCGCGGTCTCCATCCTCCCGCCACCGGATACTGAGCCACTATGCCTTCAGCCGCAGCCACGCGATACGCCAACGCCCTTGCCGATGTGGTCACCGCCGCCGGCTCCGCGCTTGCTCCGCAGAACGCGGTTGGCGAGTTGCGCGCGTTCGAAGGCGCGCTCCGCTCAGCCGAGCTGCGCAACGCCCTCATCACACCCGCGGTGCCGCCGGGGCGCAAGCGGGCCGTGGTCGGCCGCGTAGCGGACATTCTGGGGCTATCGCGCATCACACGCAATCTTTTGTTTGTGCTGATCGATCATCGCCGCATTGCTGTGTTCAGCGACGTGGTCAACGCCTTCGATCGGATTCTCGACGAGCGTCTGGGGTTCGCCCGCGCCCAAGTGGCTTCGGCGCGGGAGCTGAGCGAAGGGCAGCGCGCGGCGCTCACCGCGGCTCTCGAGAAGGTCAGCCAGAAGCGCCTTCGCGCGCAGTTTGCCGTCGACCCCGCGCTCATCGGCGGCGTGGTGGCGCGCATCGGCTCCACGGTGTATGACGGCTCGGTGCGCGGCCAGTTGCAGGTCCTGGAGCGGCGGCTCAGCGCGGAAGGTTCATCGTAACGGAAAAGCATATGGCGCAGATTCGAGCGGACGAGATTACCAGCATTCTCCGCCAGGAGATTGAGAACTACGAGACCGCGGTCGATGTCTCCGAGGTAGGCTCGGTGATTTCGGTGGGCGATGGCATCGCCAGGATTCACGGTCTGGAAAAGGTGATGGCCGGCGAGCTGATCGAATTCCCGCACGATGTGGCGGGCATTGCCATGAACCTGGAAGAGGACCAGGTGGGCTCGGTGCTGCTGGGCGATTACACAGAGATCAAGGAAGGCGACGAGGTGCGGCGCACGCGCCGCATCATGTCGGTGCCGGTGGGCGACGCGCTGATCGGCCGCGTGGTGGATGCGCTCGGCAATCCCATCGATGACAAGGGCCCCATCCTCACCACACAGTTCAACGCGGTGGAGCGCCTGGCGCCCGGCGTGGTGGCGCGCCAGCCGGTGAAGGAGCCGATGCAGACCGGCATCAAGGCCATCGACGCCATGATTCCGATCGGCCGCGGCCAGCGCGAGCTGATCATCGGCGACCGGCAGACCGGCAAGACCGCGATTGCGCTCGACGCCATCATCAATCAAAAGGGCGGCGACATGATTTGCCTCTATGTCGCGATCGGCCAGAAACGCTCGACGGTGGCGCAGGTGGTGAAGACGCTGCAGGATGCGGGCGCCATGGAGTACACCATCGTGGTGGCGGCAACCGCATCCGACCCGGCGCCGATGCAGTACATCGCCCCGTTTTCCGGCTGCGCGATGGGCGAATTCTTCCGCGACAACGGCCGCCACGCGTTGTGCATTTACGACGATCTTTCCAAGCACGCCGCGGCTTATCGCGAAATCTCGCTGCTGCTGCGGCGGCCGCCGGGGCGCGAAGCCTATCCGGGCGACGTCTTCTACCTGCACAGCCGCCTGCTGGAGCGCGCCGCCAAGCTGAGCGCCGCGCACGGCGGCGGCTCGCTGACCGCGCTGCCCTTCATCGAAACCCAGGCCGGCGACGTCTCCGCCTACATCCCCACCAACGTCATTTCCATCACCGACGGCCAGATCTTTCTGGAAAGCGACCTGTTCAACTCGAACGTGCGGCCGGCCATTAATGTGGGCATCTCGGTCAGCCGCGTCGGCGGCAACGCGCAAATCAAGGCGATGAAGCAGATCGCCGGCAGCATGCGCCTGGACCTGGCGCAATACCGCGACCTGGCGGCGTTCGCCCAGTTCGGCAGCGATCTGGACAAGGCATCGCTGGCACAGCTCAACCGCGGCAAGCACCTGGTGGAGATTCTCAAACAGAACCAATACCAGCCGCTGCCGGTGGAGAAGCAGATCGCCATCATCTTCGCCGGCACGCAGGGCTACCTGGACGATCTCCCGGTGGAGCAGTGCCGCAAATTCGAGGACGAGATCTACCGCTTCATCGACAACGCCCACCCTTCGCTGTGGAACGAAATCCGCACCAAGAAGGTGCTGGACCACGAGCTGCGCGACAAGCTGGGGGCCACCGTCGAGGAATTCAAGGCGCGGTTCGTGGCCGATCTGAAAACCGCGGAACCGGCGCATGCCTAGCCTTATCGACATCCGGCGGCGTATCCGCTCGGTGAAGAACACGCAGCAGATCACCAAGGCCATGAAAATGGTCTCGGCGGCCAAGCTGCGCCGGGCGCAGGATCGCGTCATCCGGTCGCGCCCCTATGGCGGCATGCTGCGCAGCGTGCTGGCGAACGTAGCCGCAGCCGCGGCGCGGGACGATCTGGCCAGCCGGAATGAACTGCTGGCGCGCCGCGAGGAGGTCAACATCCTGCTGGTGCTCATCACCGCGGACAAAGGTCTCGCCGGGGCGTTCAATACCAACCTCATCAAAGGGGCGCAGCGCTTCAAGGCGGAGCGTCCCCAGGCGTCGGTGAAACTGGAGCTGATCGGCCGCAAGGGCCGCGATTTCTTCCGCAAACGCCGCGCAGCGATCACGGGCGATTCGATCGGCCTGGCCAACAAGCCGGCTTACGCGGATACGGCCGCCATCGCGAGCAGGGCGATGGACATGTACCGCCGCGCGGAGATCGACGCGGTTTATATCCTCTACAACGAATTTAAGAGCGTGGTGGCGCAGAGACTCACGCTGGCGCAGGTGCTGCCGGTGGAAATGCCGGCCGGGTCGCCCGCCGGAGCGGGTCCCACAGACTACATTTTCGAGCAGGCGCCCGCCGCGATGCTGGACGTGCTGCTGCCGCGCTACGTGGAAATGGAGTTTTTCCACGCGCTGATCGAGTCATCGGCCGCCGAACATGCCGCGCGCATGACGGCGATGGAAGCGGCCACTTCGAACGCGGGCGAAATGATCGACAAGTTGACATTGTTCTTGAACCGCGTGCGCCAGGCCAGCATCACCAAGGAAATCATCGAGGTGGTCAGCGGTGCCGCGGCAGCAGGGTAAAAGGAAGCTATGGCAAGTGACGGAACCATCATCGGAAAAGTAGTGCAAGTGGCCGGGCCGGCCGTGGACTGCGAGTTTCCCGAGGGGCAGATTCCCCTCATCTACACCGCCATTCGCATCACCAGCGAAGGATTCGATGTGCCGCAGCCCATCGATATCATTTGCGAGGTGGAGCAGCACATCGGCGAAGGCCGCGTGCGCACGGTGGCGTTGCAGCCCACCGAAGGCCTGGTGCGCGGCATGCAAGCCATCAGCCTGGGACACCCGGTGGAAGTCCCGGTGGGCCCGGAAACGCTGGGGCGCGTGCTCAACGTGATCGGCGAGCCAGTGGACGAAATGGGCCCGGTGAATGCTAAGACTTATTTCCCCATCCATCGGCCCTCGCCGTCGTTTGAAGACCAGTCGACGCGCCTCGAGATGTTCGAGACCGGCATCAAGGTGATCGACTTGCTCGAGCCCTATTTGCGCGGCGGCAAGATCGGCCTGTTCGGCGGCGCCGGCGTGGGCAAGACCGTGATCATCATGGAGCTGATCAACAACATCGCCCAGAAACACGGCGGCGTTTCGGTGTTTGCCGGAGTCGGAGAGCGGACGAGGGAAGGCAACGACCTGTGGCTCGAAATGCAGGAGTCGGGCGTCATCGATCCCAAGGACTATCGCAAGTCGAAATGCGCCATGATCTACGGCCAGATGACCGAGCCGCCCGGCGCGCGCCTGCGGGTGGGCCTCACCGGGCTGACCGTGGCCGAGTACTTCCGCGACCAGGAAGGGCAGGACGTGCTGCTCTTCATCGACAACATTTTCCGCTTTACGCAGGCGGGCTCGGAGGTTTCGGCGCTGCTCGGCCGCATGCCTTCCGCCGTCGGCTACCAGCCCAACCTGGCCACCGAAATGGGCGAACTGCAGGAGCGCATCACTTCCACCAAGAAAGGCTCCATCACGTCGGTGCAGGCCATCTACGTGCCCGCCGACGATTACACCGACCCGGCTCCAGCCACCGCCTTCGCGCACCTGGACGCCACCACCAACCTGTCGCGCGACATCGCCGCGCTGGGCATTTATCCGGCGGTGGATCCGCTGGCTTCCACCTCGCGCATCCTGGATCCCCACATTATCGGCGACGATCACTACGCGTGCGCCCAAATGGTGAAGGGCATCCTGCAACGATACAAGGATCTGCAGGATATCATCGCCATTCTGGGCATCGACGAGCTCTCCGACGAAGACAAGCTCACCGTGGCGCGGGCCCGCAAAATCCAGCGTTTCCTCTCCCAGCCCTTCCACGTGGCCGAGCAATTCACCGGCTTCAAGGGCAAATACGTGAAGCTGGAAGACACGGTAAAAGGCTTCCGCGAAATCGCCGAAGGAAAGTACGACGACCTGCCCGAGCAGGCGTTCTTCATGCAAGGACCCATCGAAGAGGTTTTGGAGCGCGCCGAAGCGTTGAAGAAGGCCTGAGATGGCGGAGCGGATCGAACTCGAAGTGGTCACACCCGAGCGCGCGATGGTGAGCGAGCAGGTCACCGATGTGCAGGTGCCGGGCGAGGACGGCTACCTGGGCATTCTGCCGGGTCACGCGCCCCTGCTCAGCCTGCTCGGCGCCGGCGCGCTGAGTTACGCCAACGGCGGCGCGCGCCGTTTTCTGGCCGTGCAAGGCGGCCTGGTGGAAGTGCTTCCCGGCCAGGTGCGCGTGCTGGCCACGCTGGCCGAGCGCGCCGAAGATATCGATATCGCGCGCGCCCGCGCCGATCTCGAGCGCGCCCAGCAGGAGATGCATGCCGCGACCACCCGCGATGCTTCTTTGGCCGCGCTGGAAGCTGTCGCCCTGGCGCAGGCCCGCATCGCCGCCGCAGAGCGGAAATAGCGGGGGAACTGCGGCACCCGGCGCGTGGTTCGGTTTCGCACTAGAACCAAGCGCTGGCTCACTGCTCCTCCTTAAAACGATAGAATTTTCTTGTGGGGCGTTCTGCGGCCCCGCGAACACGGGACC
Organism: Bryobacteraceae bacterium; assembly: GCA_049698695.1. Lineage (GTDB taxonomy): Bacteria > Acidobacteriota > Terriglobia > Bryobacterales > Bryobacteraceae > Bog-375. The sequence goes on from JBAVYH010000137.1 coordinate 19,886, forward strand.
AGAAGATGCGACGCCTGGTCTGGCATCTTGCAATTTCCGTCAGCCTCATCGGCGTAATTCTGGCCGTGTGCACCCGTGTGCCTCGGGTCCATTCGGCGACGGTGGCGTTGATCATGGTCCTCGCCATCGTCGGGCTCGCGAAGATGTGGGGCTGGCTGGAAAGCTTGATCGGCGCGCTGATAGGGGGCATCGGTTTCGATTATTGCTTCCTGCCGCCTCACGGACTCGGCATCGGTACCTTCGAGCATTGGCTCGACCTGATCGCGTTCCTGGTCACCGCAATCGCCACCAGTCAACTGGTCGCACGGTCGAAGCGGCAACGAATCGAGGCTGAAGAGCGGAAGAGCGAGATGGAGAAGCTGTTCCGGCTTGTCAACGCGCTGCTGCATAGCGGCGATGCGGAGGCGACGGCGGCACGGCTGGCGGACCATGTGCTGGAAATCTTCGGAGCCGACGGCGTTGCCATCTACGATAAGCTCACGGGGCGGATTGTCCGCTCCGGCCCATGCGCCGCGGCCATCTCCGACCAGGCGCTCCATCAGGCGGCGGCCTCCGGGCCCCGGCTTGCGGAAGCGCACCCCGCGTTTTCCCTGGCTCCGATCGCGCACGGCGGCGAGCTGGTGGGGAGCATCGGCATTAGTGGCGCAAGGTTGCCCGAGCCGCTCTTGAGCGAGGTCGCAGAGCGGGTGGCGTTGGGGCTGGCCAGGCTGTACGCGATCGAAACCACCACTGAGGCGGAGGTTGTCCGGCGGTCCGAGGAACTGAAGTCCGCGGTCCTGGACGCGATGGCGCACGAGATCAGGAATCCCCTCAATTCCGTCAAACTGGCCGCAACCACCCTGCTCTCCGGGCATGCGGGCAGCGAGTCGCAGCAGCGCGAGATGCTCACCATCATCGACCAGGAAGCAAACCGGATGGACCGCTACATCGATGAAGCCGTGCACCTGGCTCGCCTGGAGGCGAACGTGCTCTCCTTGCAGAAAGAGGCGCACGACATAGCGCAGCTCATCCCCGCCGCACTCGAGGAACTGGGCGCGGCAACTGCCGGCCGCCCCATCCAGGTGTCCGTTCCGGAGTCGCTGCCCTTTGCCGAATGCGACCAGCGCATGGTCCTCTGGGTTCTCAAGCAGCTTCTGAACAACGCGCTGAAGTATTCACCCGGGGGTTCGCCGCTGACGGTGTCCGCGGAGTGCACCGGCGCGGCCATCGTCATCGACGTAGTGGATCGCGGGCGCGGGGTCGCCGAAGCGGAACGGGACCGTATCTTCGAGAAATACTATCGCGGCCGCGCAGCCCGCTCGCGTACGCCCGGAACGGGACTGGGACTGTCGAGCGCTAGATCGATCGTGCGGGCCCATGGCGGGGAGATCTGGGTCACCGCGCCGCCCGGCGGGGGTGCGGCTTTCCACGTCTCGCTGCCGATAGCGAGCGCCGGCAGCGCCGTCGGAGCGACCTGACGATGCCGCCGCACGCGGAGACCCTCCATCGGCGACCATCCCCGAAGCGTGCGGCCGACATGTTGCCGGCCCACGCATTAGGAAAAACGTAATATTCCTCTTATTTCGCCTTTACGGTTCGACTGTATTCTGTCTTCATCAGATTGCCTCCGAGGCTTGGGTGAAATCAACGGAACAACCTCAGTCGATGCCGGGAGTGGCCCGCATATTGGTTGTCGACGACGACCCGCAGTTTCGCAGGACGCTGCAGCTTGCCTTAGCCACTCACGGCTACCAGGTCACGCATGCCGCCGATGGGAAGAAATCGCTGGAGTGTGTCGCGGCCGGCGCCCCGGACCTGATCGTGCTCGATTGGCACCTGCCCGAGATGGACGGGATCGAAACCTGCCGGGCGCTGCGGGCGTATTCCGACGTGCCGGTGATCATGGTCTCGGCCAATCATTCGCACTCGAAAAGCACCGCCTTAGCCGCGGGCGCCAACGACTACCTCACCAAGCCGTTTTCGGTAGACGAATTGCTGGCGCGCATCGAGTCGGCATTGAAACACTGAACCGATCGGGGAAAACAACTTCTCCCTGAGCCGCGGTACGCCCCGCGGCGCTTACGGATACATGGTGGGATACGCTTCCCGCATCTCCTGCGCTTGGTCGCGTGCGGATTCGATCTGGATCAGCGGGCCCTGGCCGATGCCGGGGCAATACCGCGCCGTCTTGCGCCACTCGGCGCGGCTTCGCAGCATCTCCGGCCAGAAGGGAAATATGCGGCACTGGACGGGCTTGACGGCGTGAATGGAGCATCCACCGTCGCGCAGGAAATGACACTGCGCCTCGCGGGGCACGCGCAGGCGAAGCTGGCGGCGGGTGCGGTAGCAGTATCTCTTCTCGAATAACGCCGCGCTCAGCCCGAGGTATTCCGCGATGCGTAATGCATCGGCTTCGGTCAGATAGACAAAACCCTGTTGCGTGCAGCAGGCGGTGCAGCCCGGCTGGCAGGCAAAACGCAATCCCTCGGCCATGTTTTGATTATGCGGCAGCCGGGGCGCCTTGCGTGCGGTCACCAGAGAGAGGCCCCGAGGCTGTACAGCAGCACCACCAGCACCAGCAGCGTGCAAACCACATAGACCCGATCCCGTTCGAGCGCGAACGCCACCAGCGAACATGCCACGCGCGCCACGGGAGTGGCGATCAGCAGCAGCAGCCCGGCGAAAATCACCGCTTGCGGCCCCGGCAACTGGGCGAGCCCGCCCAGCCCGCGGACGCCGGCTTTGAATCGGCCATAGTGAACGATCGAGCGTCCGCTTTCCGCCAGGTACCAAACGCCGCCGGAGAACGCGAGAGCGGCCGACAGGACCACGCCGCCGCGCAGCAGGTTGGCGATGATCGAATCGAGCCGCTCGTCGGTCATTGGAACCTGCCCGTGGCGCCGCTATAGAGCATCTCGATCGCCAGCACGCCGACCACGGCGGCAAACACCAGGCGCAAGGGGCGGGTGCGGGTTCCCGCCAGCCCTCGCGCGCCCACCAGGGACCCGGCCAGCACGCCCAGCATCACCGGCATGGCCAGGCCGGGATCGATGTAGCCGCGGCTCAGGTAAATTCCCGCGCCGGCAGCGGCCGTCACGCCGATCATGAAGTTGCTGGTGGTGGTGGAAACTTTGAAGGGGATGCCCATGATCTGGTCCATCGCCACCACCTTCATTGCCCCCGAACCGATGCCCAGCAGGCCGGACAACAGGCCGGCGATGAACATCAAGCCGAATCCGGACTTGACGCGGCTGACCTGGTAGCGCACCACGCCGTCGATGCCCGGGTAGCTGCCGTTCAGCTTGAGGCGGTGCGCGAGAGGATCGGGCGCGCGCCCATCGCCGCCGGTGACGCCGTGAATCGAGTGCCACGCCGAGTACAGGAGCACCGCGCCGAACACCACGGCCAGCGCCGAAGCCGGGATCACCGCCGTAAGGTGAGCCCCGGCCACCGCTCCTATGGTGGTAGCGATTTCCAGAAACATGCCCACGCGGATGTTGGAGAAGCCTTCCTTCACGTAAGCCGCCGCCGCGCCCGAAGAGGTGGCGATGACCGACACCAGCGACGCACCCATGGCGTAATGGAGATCGACGCCCAGCAGAATGGTGAGCACCGGCGTTACCACCACGCCGCCTCCCAAGCCGGTGAGCGCGCCCAGAAAGCCCGCCAGCGCAGAGGCGGCAAATACCACGGCGGTGAAGGCAGCCACGTGCATGGGTTACGCTTAGCTAGTTTAACCCGCCCGCAGGCCCGCTTCGGTGAATTCCCGCAGCCTGAGCGGGCCGAAGGTTCGAAACCGCCCAGGACGTTCCGGGCCTATGAAAACACGTGCCTTGCCGGCCGGCAAACTTCGCTTGCCCTTTTTCGGTTGACCCTTGTTAGACTGGAGAAGCAGCATCATGTACGAAATCATCTCAATTTCAGGAGGGCGCCCTTATGTGGAATAAGCGTCGGGAGGATGAACAGCCAAGGCCGTTCGCCCCGCCAGCCAGCTACCCGCCAGGTCCGGTAGCTACACCCTCGGCTCCCAGTTATTCAGAATCGAAGAAGGAGGCAGCACCAGTGTCCAGCACGCCTAGCGCAAGATTCGATGCGGATGCCCGCAGCGGCATGGCCAGCATCGGGAAAGCTGTCAAGATTGTCGGCCAGATCTTCAGCAAGGAAGACCTGTATGTCGATGGAGACTTGGAGGGCACCGTCGAATTGTTGGAGCACAAGCTCACCGTCGGCCCCAACGGCAACATCCATGCCGGCATCAAGGCGCGTGAAGTGATTGCGTTGGGCACCATTCAGGGCAATGTGGAAGGCGCGGATAAGATCGAAATCCGCAAGGACGCGCGACTGGTGGGCGACATACGCACGGCGCGCATCGTGATCGAGGATGGCGCGTACTTCAAGGGCAGCATCGATATCATCAAGCCGGAACCTGCCCGTGCTGCAGCCAAGCCGCAACCGGCCGTACCGGCGGCCCCTCCTTCGGCACCGCCTGTCACCGCCGAAGTGAAACGCTGAGGCAACCACGTAACCAATGCCGCTCCCAGGACCACTCAAGAACCTTTTGCGTGGCCAGGGGCGAAACTCCGCGCCCGGCCCTTCTCCGACGGGCCGCTTGCGGCAGGGCAGCGCCACCGGCCCCGAGGTGGTCTCCACGCGGCGCAGCCGCGCGCTGGAGGAGTTCTTCCTCGACATCCGCGGGCAGTCCGGTCTCACCATTCTCGATTTAGGCGGCGCCTCGCAAGAGAATGTGAATTTCATCACCAGCCTCGGGCACCGGCTCTACTCCGAAGATTTCCTGCAGATTCTGTACGACACCTTCGGCGTGGAAGACACGGTCGATCATTCCAATCCCGGTCGCATCGACTTTTTTCTGCGGCAGGCGCTGGATTATCCGGAGGATCATTTCGACGGCGTGCTGCTGTGGGATTCGCTCGAATATCTGGCGCCCGCCTTGCTGGAAGCCGTGGTGTCTCGGGTGCACAAGATCGCGCGGCATCAGAGCCAGATGCTGGCATTCTTCGAGTCCGACGACAAGCTCGAAACCGTTCCCTGTTACACCTTCCGCATCCTCGAATTGAGTTCGCTGCAATTGACCCAGCGCGGCACGCACCGCGCGGTGCAGTTGTTCAACAATCGCGGGCTGGAAAAGCTGTTTGCCGATTTCCAATCGGTAAAGTTCTTCCTTACCCGCGAGCGGCTGCGCGAAGTGCTGGTGCGGGTCTGAGCAAGGTGGGGCAGGCGATTTCGCCTGCCAACGTCTTTCCCCGGCCTTTCCGTCTCCCCTTTCAGCGGCCCGCGGGCCGGAACTCCAGCGTGCTGGCTGCGTCGATTCTGCCGAACTGCATGGGGATACCGCGGCCGGCGTAATAGTCGTCCCACTGGTCGCGGTAATGGCTCGACAGCACCTGGCCGGACTGGCCGATGATGACGTTGAGCAACGAGCGGTCCCAATCCGCCAGGTCCGCGTCCATCCGCATGGAGGGCGCCAGGTGCGCGGTAAACTGCTTCACCGTGACCTGCGAACCACTCATCGGCACGGGTCCAATATCGAAATATTTACCGATCCAGAGGAGCCGGTGGATGATGGGATTGACGATCAGCATTTTCGAGTAGGCGCCGTACTGCCAGCGGCGGTGGTCGCGCCCCTCGATGCGCTCGCCCTCTTCGACCGCATCCACCAGCGCGGTCAGCAGCATCTCGTCGTAATCGTCGAACCAGCCGGGCGGACGTTCGCGCAGCAGTTGCTCCGTCACGGCGGAGCTCATCGGGAAGTTGTACTCGACCGAGGCGCCGGGGGCGGCATTTTCCATCAGCGCCGTGCGCACGTGGGCGAACGCCAGGGTGACCACGAACGGCGCGCCCTCTTGAATATCCATCTGCCCGTTCCAGGCGCGCAGCATGGCGATGACGTCCTCGAGGTTGGTGACACGCGTATGGCGGTTGTCGTAAGCAGCCACCAGTTGCCCGGCCAGAAACTTGCCGAACGCCGAGTAGACATCGCATTGGACGCCCAGCATATCTCGTGCCCGCCACCCCCCGTGCGCCTGGAGGCGCGCCCGCACCTGGCTGGAGCGGTACGGCGGCGCGAAGACGCCGTCGATATGGTATCCATAGCCGGCGGGAAACGGGTCCTGGTTGGAGGTGGCGATGATGCCGCCGGGCGGGTTGAATGCGGTGGGCAACTCGTCAAACGGAATGAAGCCGTCCCATTCGTAATTGCCGGACGATCCGTCCACCGGCACGTCGCCCGAATAGCCGCGCCGCACCGGCAACTTGCCGGCCACCTGGTAGCCGATGTTGCCGCTGGTATCGGCGTAAACGAAGTTGGAAGCCGGCGCCGTTAGGCGCGCCAGGGCGGCCCTGAACTCGGCCCAGGTTTGCGCGCGGTCGATATCGAGGAATGGATATTGAATGAAGCCCGGCTCGGCGGCGACCCACCGCAGCGCCATCTGCTTGCCGCTATCGTCGATAAACAGCGGCCCGTGGCGGGTGACCCAAACCGGCATCTCCTCCGTCTGCCGGTTTCTCACGCGGATGATTTCGCGCTCCAGCCGCGCTTGCTCGGTCTGGCCGCGGTAGAGATAGCGGCCGGTGCGCGGGTCGAGCTTCTCGATGTACAGATCCTGCACGTCGAATTCGAGATTGGTGATGCCCCAGGCGATGCGCCGGTTGTGCCCGACGATAATTCCCGGAACGCCCGGCAACGCCACGCCGGAGACCTCGAGGCCGGGCGCCTTTAGGTGCGTCATGTACCAGAGGCCGGGCAGCCCGTACTCCAGGTGCATATCGTTGGCGAGCAGCGGCTTGCCGGAAGCCGTACGGGCGCCCGAGACGGCCCAGGCATTGGAGCCCGGCGGCGGTTCCCCGCTGCCGCCCGTTGGAAACAGGAAATCGATTTTGTGCGCGTCGCCGTGAGCCAGCAGATCGCCCTTGCGCAAATCGTCCTTCCAGGAACTGCTGAGAGTGCGAACCATCTGCAGGCAGATCAGCAGCGAATCCACCACGCTCCAGGGCCGCGGCTGGTAGCCGAGGAGGCGGAATTCGAGCGGCAGGTCGCCCAGGTGGCTGTTCACAAACGCATTCACGCCGCGGGCGTAAGCCGCCATCGCGGCGCGATCCGGCGCCGGCAGATCGACGTAGGCGCGCTCCGCGATGCGGCGCATCTGCAGGCGGCGGGATTCACGGTCCGACTCGAGAGTGACCGTGCCGATCACCTCCGAGAGATCGCCCGCGGCCAAGCGGCGGAGCGCATCCATCTGCCACAGGCGGTCCTGCGCGGACACGTAGCCTTGCACGAACAGGGCATCCTCCAGGCTGGACGCCTCGACGTGCGGCACGCCGTGCGCATCGAATCGCACCACCACGGGCGCAGCCACCCGGGCTTCAATCGACCCGGAACGCTGTGGCAGCGGCCGCCAGGCGCACCAATACACCACCGCCAGGGCCGCCACCAGGGCTGCGGCGATCGCGAAATTGATTACCTTGACGATTCGCGCCAATGCGGCATGCGGCATGCGGGGCTGACTCTCGTTCGGACCAACTCTCATGATAACGGTGCGGACGCGAACTTTTGGCTGGAAATGTCGGCTAAAATGTCATCGGCGTACCGTGTCCTACTTTCCATCCCGACTCCTTCTGGTCGCGCTGCTGATCGCGGTGAACGGCTTCTTTGCCGGCGCCGAGGTGGCGCTGCTTTCGGTGCGGCATTCGCGCCTGCGGGAGATGGCGGAGAATGGCGCTGCCGGCGCGCAGGCGGCCCTCAACCTGCTTTCGAACCCGGGGCGGCTGCTCTCGGTGACGCAAGTGGGCGTCACCCTGGCCAGCCTCGGGCTGGGCTGGGCCGGCGAGAACACCGTCTACCAGATACTGATCTCCTGGCTGCATCCGCGGACGACTCCGCTCGAGACCGACATTCTGCATGGCGCCTGCCTGGTGGCTGCCTTCCTGATGATCTCGTACCTGCACGTGGTGCTGGGCGAAGTGGTTCCCAAGAACCTGTCCATCGCGCAGGCCGACCGGCTGGCGGCAATCGTGGCGCCGGCGCTGCTGGTCTTTTACCGCTTGTCGCTGCCGTTCGTGGTGGTGGTGGAGCGCTCCGCCGGCGTCATCACCCGCGCGCTGAAATTGAAAAACGCAGCGCACGGCGGAGGCCATTCGGCCGAAGAGCTCAAGCTGATCGTCAGTTCGAGCCGCGGCCTGGGTTACCTGCCGGAAGCGCAGGAGGATATGATCCACCGCGTGCTCGATCTGGATTACGTGGTGGCCCGCGAGATCATGGTGCCGCGCAACGACATCGTTTCCGTGGAAGCCGGCGCCAGCCTGGATGAAGTGCTGCGTACCATGATTTCGACCAAGCATTCGCGTCTGCCGGTCTACCGGGGCTCGCCCGAAAAGATCGTCGGCATCCTGCATTACAAGGACCTGCTGCCGGTTTGGGAGGAGCGGCGGCGCGTCATCCGCTCCGGCCAGGCCAGCCGCAGTTTTCGCATCGGCCGGCTGCTGCGCCCGCACCTGGTGGTGCCCGAAACCAAGCCGCTCTCGCAACTGCTGGAGGAGTTCCGCGCCGGCCGATCCCACATTGCCATGGTGGTGGATGAATTCGGCACCATCGTGGGGATGCTGACGGTGCAGGATGTGCTGGAGCACGTGGTGGGGCGCATCGAGGATGAGCACGATGACAAGGACGCGCGCCCCGACGTGGATGCCGATGAGACCGAACTGGACGGCGCCACGCGCATTCGCGATCTGGAAACCGAGTTCGGCATCGTACTCCCGGCCGACGCCGGCTTCGAGACTCTGGCCGGCTTCCTGCTCTTTCGCCTGGGCGCCATCCCGCGTGCCGGCGACACAGTGGAGTACGGAGGCCGCCGCTACACGGTGCTCGAGATGGACCGCAACCGAATAGCCCGGGTGCGGATGGAGAAGGTGGGGGAGACGGGATTGCCTACGCCGCATAACGCAAATAACGCGGGTGGATAAGGAAGATTGACGAATTACAGGACACGAAATAGGAGAGCACCTATGTACGCAGCACTCATGCATCTGACGATTGATCCAGCGCTGGCACCCGCAGCCGCCGCTGCGTTCACCGGCGAGATCTTGCCAAGATTGCAGGCCGCACCGGGGTTCATCGCCGGATACTGGGTGGATCCGGTTGACCGCCAGGGCTTCGGCTTTCTCCTGTTCGAGACGGAGAAGCAAGCTCTCGGGGCAACGCCTCCGGTGGCCAAGTGGTCGGCACCCGGGGTGACGATCCTGGGGACGGACGTTCGGCGCGTGGCAATCGCGATACCTTGAGGCAACGCACGCACACTCGCCGCCGCTCACCCGCCGTTGTGGTATCACTGAAATCTGGATTCGCCATGGCAAACGAAAAGGCATTGCAAGCGGAAATTGAGCGGCTGCGCGCCGAAAACGAAGCGCTGAAGCGGCCTCGCGGACAAATGTCGCTGCGGGTGAGCGAAAAGGGTGGCCTGTCTGTATACGGGCTCGGCCGCTTCCCGGTGACGCTCTACCGCGAACAGTGGGAGAAACTGCTCGGCATGACCGACCAGATTCGCCAGTTCATCCAGGAGCACGACCACGAACTGAAGAAGAAGGAGTAAGCGGTGGCGCGCCCGCCGGCCCCCGCGCCCTGCGCCAATGGCTCGTCATGAAATAATCCCGTCACTGCAACGTGGCGCACGAGTGCGTACGCCGCGGCGTTCGCCAGAGTTTGGCACGGCTATTTCATGACACAGCCTGAACCCCGAGTGACGCTGGAAGCGTTCGAAGCCGCGGGCGTGCGCGGCGTGCTGCACCGTCCGCCGGTTCCGAATGGCGATGCCTTCGCGCTGACCCACGGCGCGGGCTCGAACGCCAATGCGCCCCTGCTGGTGCGAATGGCCGCCGCGTTGGCCGAGGCCGGTTACGTGGTGCTGCGCTACGATCTGCCGTTTCGCATCGAGCGTCCCAAGGGACCTCCCTTTCCTGCCATGGCGGCACGGGATCGCGAGGGCATTGCGCGTGCCGTGGATGCGCTACGGAAGTTGACGCCCGGACGCGTCTTCGCGGGCGGACATTCCTACGGCGGCCGGCAGACGGCGATCGCCGCCGCGGAGCACAGCGCACTTGCCTCTGCTCTGCTGCTGCTCTCCTATCCGCTGCATCCGCCGCACAAGCCCGAGCAGAAGCGCACCAGCTTCTTCCCGGAGTTGCGCACGCCGGCGCTTTTCGTCCATGGCACGGCCGATCCGTTCGCCACCGTCGAAGAGTTGCGCGCGGCGATGACCATGATTCCCGCGCATACGAATCTGTTTGTAGTGGAAGGCGCCGGCCACGATTTGAAGAACGCGCCGGCAGCCGCTGCGGGCATTCTGGAGCGCTTCCGCGCGTTGGTCTGCTATCCTGAGAAATAACTTTCCAGGGAGTGGACCATGCGCCAATACCGCTACACGACTCCCCACGGAATTGAGGTCACCCGCTCAGCCTCCCAGGGCAATTACCAAAAAGGGCTGAAACATCTTCTGCGCGATCTGGACCGGCACCGTGGGATCTATCTTTCCTCGGGATACGAATATCCCGGGCGGTACTCGCGCTGGGACGTCGCCTCCACCTGCCCACCGCTCGAAATCGTCTCTTACGACCGCCGCGTGGAGTTCCGGCCGCTCAACGAGCGCGGGCGCAAGATTCTGGAGATCCTCTATCCAGTGCTCGCGACGCATCCGCACTGGGAGGAATTCGCCTCCGCCGGCGGCGCGCTGGTAGGCCGTTTGAAGCCGCTGCCTGCGCTGTTTCCAGAAGAGGAGCGCAGCAAGCAGCCCTCCGCGTTCTCCATCTTGCGCGCGCTGATCGAGGAATTCCGCGGCGAAGAGGATTCGCGGCTCGGCCTGCTGGGGGCTTTCGGTTACGATCTGCTGTTCCAATTCGAGCCCATCGAAAAAAAACTGGCGCGCGACGGCCACAAAGACCTGCACCTGTACCTCTGCGACGACATCTGGTTCATGGATCGCAAGAAGGAGAAGATCGAGCGCTTCCGCTACGATTTTCGGCACGACGACGTATCGACCGCCGGCTTGGCCCGCGACGCGGAGCGGATTAAGCCGCCGAAGCGCGTCCAACCCGGCCCGATTGTTTCCGACCAGACGCCGGAAGAGTACATGGCCAACGTGGAGAAGGTGCGCGAGGGCATGCGGCGCGGCGATTATTACGAGGTTGTGCTGCGCCAGACTTTCTCCACTCCCTATTCCGGCAAAGCCTCCGAACTGTTCGAAAGCGTGCAGCGGGCCAGCCCGAGCCCATACCAGTTCCTGCTGCAATTCGGCGAAGAGCAGCTTGTGGGCGCGTCGCCCGAGATGTTCATGCGGGTGGAAGGCCAGCGCGTCGAGACTTGCCCGATTGCCGGCACCGCGCAGCGCACCGGGGATCCGCTACGCGACGCGGATAACATCCGCGAGTTGCTGAAATCCACTAAGGAAGAATCCGAGCTGACCATGTGCACCGACGTGGACCGCAACGATAAGTCGCGCGTCTGCGAGCCGGGCAGCGTCAAGGTGATCGGGCGGCGGTTGATCGAATCCTACGCCGGCCTCTTTCATACCGTGGATCACGTGGAAGGATTCCTCAAGGAGGGTTTCGATTCGCTTGACGCTTTCCTCAGCCACATGTGGGCGGTGACGCTGATTGGCGCGCCGAAGAAAGCGGCGGCGCAGGCGATCGAATCGCTCGAGAAAGACGCGCGCGGCTGGTACGGCGGCGCCATAGGCATGATCTCTTTCAACGGCGACATCAACACCGGTATCCTGATTCGTACTACTTACTTGCGCAATGGCATTGCATCATATCCCGCGGGCGCCACGCTGCTCTATGATTCCGTGCCGGCCAATGAAGAGCGCGAAACGCGGCTCAAGGCCACCGGCTTTTTCCGCGCGTTGGGCGCTCAACCGGCGGTAACAGCGGCGCCGGCGCGTGAAGCGGTGGGCGCCGGCGTGCGTCTGCTGCTGGTGGATAACGACGATTGCTTCATCCACACGCTGGCTAACTATGCGCGCCAGACCGGCGCCGAAGTAGTGACCTATCGCGCCGGCTTCCCCCCCGAGTTGATCGAGCGCGTGGCGCCGGGCCTGATCCTGATTTCGCCCGGCCCCGGACGCCCGGCGGATTTTGGCGTTCCGGAGCTGGTGAAGACCGCCGTGCGGCTGGGCGTGCCGGTGTTTGGAGTTTGCCTGGGTTTGCAAGGCATTGTCGAGGCGTTCGGCGGCGAACTGGGCGTGCTCGATTACCCCGTGCACGGCAAACCCTCCACGGTGCACCACCGCGGCATCGGCGTTTTTGAAGGGATGCCGGAAGAATTCGCGGTGGGCCGCTACCATTCGCTGTTCGCGCGGCGGGAAACATTTCCCGCCTGCCTGGAGGTAACCGCCGAATCCACCGATGGCGTGATAATGGGCGTGCGCCATCGCGAGCTGCCGATCGAAGCCGTGCAGTTCCACCCGGAGTCTATTCTCACCGCCGAAGCCGGCCACGGATTGAAGCTGATGGAAAATGCCGTGAAACTGGGCAAGGCCGCGAAGGTTGGCACGCGGTAGGGCCGCCCTGTGGGGCAGGCGCTTTCGCCTGCCAACCGTTTCGCCTTGTGGGGCAGGTTGATAACCTGCGCGCCGATTGACAATCGGCGCAGCCGGGCTACGGGCCCGCCCGGTTCGTACGCCGCTCAGTTTCGCTGAAGATTTCAATCCAGCCATCCGGATGAACACCGCACCGCCGTCTGCGGGACAGCGCCGAAGCGGCGATCGCGGGTGCGGAAATCGCGCACCGCCGCCGCCAGCTCCGCGGCGCCGAAGTCCGGCCACAGGACGCGCGAAAACACCAGTTCGGCATAGGCGCTTTCCCACAGCAGGAAATCGCTCAAGCGCCGCTCGCCGCCGGTGCGGATCAGCAGGTCGACCGGTGGTCCGAGTCGTTGATCGATGCCGGCGCGGGAAAGCTCGCTCGCATCGCCGGCGGCAGCCAGAATGGCGTCGCGGCCCGAATAGTCGAGCGCCACGCGCAGCCGCAGCCTGGCGCCGCGCGCGGTTGCCTTTTCCGTCGCAGCGATGGCCGCGGCCAGAGATTCGGGCAGGCGGTCGCGGCGTCCAATCGCTTCCACCCGCACGCCCGCCGCAACCGCGCCCGCCGTCTGGCTTTCCAG
>JBAVYH010000138.1:0-18299 GCA_049698695.1 Bryobacteraceae bacterium
CTGCACCAGTTCGCCGCGTTCTTCAGCGGTGACAACCAGCGCAGCAGCGGGAGCACGGGGCATCGCTCCTATAGTATGAACCAAGACCACCTAAAGGTAAAGCTATCTATGAGACACTATACTAGAACCGTTCTGCATTAGAGCATTGATATCAATCACGCCGGAGTATTCGTCCATGACATGACGGATAGCTTCCAAGAAGGTGGTCTTGCCATTGTCGCCACTGCCATGAAACACGAACAATGCTTTCTCTACAACCGAGCCCGTTAGGGCGTACCCGATTACCTTCTGGACGTATTCAATGCGTGCGGCGTCCCCGCTAAGAATGCGGTTCAGGAACTTCAGAAACTCCGGGCACATCGCATTGGGTTCGTATCTGATCCGAGTCACCTTCGTGATTAGATGGTCACGGGAGTGCCGGAGCAACTTGCCTGTTCTGAGATCCACCGTTCCATTCAGGCAGTTCAGGAGCATCGGATCTCGGTCTAGCTGCTCCGGCAAGATGGGGATGCCATCCTGCGATCTGGCCAGATCGATCATTGCGCCAATTGCATACTTGGTCTCACTCTTAGCCGCATGACGGAGCAGTTGCCGACGTGCGTCTGAACTGCTGTCGTCATCCCCTTTTATGTTTGATGCTTCGGCGGGGATAGCTCGAATAGTGGATTTGGCCATCTTGTGGAGGGTTGCGACGTTATCGACCTGCCATCGTCTGCCATCCCATACCAGCCACTTTTCCCAGGGGTGACAGTAGCGAATGTTATTCCCATGGCTTGCGACGAGGCGTTCCGCATTGCCAAGCTGAGTACGCATGAAGCCCCGACCATCACGAGCAGTGGCGTGGGCCTTTGAGTCAGGAGTGGGGTTCATGGCAGCCACTCCCATAGCCTGGTTAGGACCGGTCCGAGATGGCCCTCCGCGATGAGTTCCCGCATAGCCTTTCGCAGCATCGGGCTATCCAGGAAGACCCGACTCCAGGTCCGATAAGAGAACCCATGCTTGGTGAGAACACGTGCTCCTAATAAGTCGGCGAAAGGCTCAGTGGGATAGTAGAGAGCGCTCATCCCGTCCCACTTGCCCGAGTCGCCGGGGAAGGGTAGGTAACCCTCGGAGAGTATCCGTTGTTTGTACTGTGCGACGGTTAACCGTTTCCTGGGCATCACTTCACCTCCGGACCGACGCGGTGGGCATACCGGTGGTGTGGAGCTACGTCGTGCTCGTTCTGGCGAGGTTCTACAGTGATGGCTGAGATGTGGCTTGTGAGGCTGTGCGAAGCGCCCTGAGACATTCCCTGTCCCCCTTTCGAGCGCATCTAGGAGGAGACTTTGGTTGACGCTGTTGCGTCCACATCGCCCGGTTGGCTGTCGGGCATCCACCTTACCGTCTCCCGGCAGGTTGGCATCCCATCACGGGATTTCTTAGATGCTGAACTCTCAGACGCGGCGGGGAATGTTCCGGTTTCAGAGTGTGACAGCGAATCTAAGGGGCCATCATCACGTTGCGCCACCCGGCGCGGGTTGTCCCAAAATCCAAGGCCCAACCCCGAAAGAGATGGTCTAGGCTTCACGGTTGGGTGGAACTCCTGGCAGTGAAATTCCGCTCACTACCTGACCGGATGACACATCAAATTTGCCTCTTGTCTTTACTAGCTAAGTGTGGTGTAACATCAACCCTGTAAGCTGCTTCCCTTGGCTGATTACGAATCAGCCGCTCTACCAACTGAGCTAGGGTGGCTTACCAAACGCGGTTTGCGGAGCAACCGGGCCGTGGCGCAGCCCGTCCTACGCCAGAATAACACAGGCGGCCGCAATGCTTCCAACCGCACGGGCGGGGCCTGCGCTATTCCACTTCGCGCGGCGCCTTATATCCGGACTTGGTGAGGATCGCGTACTTAACCGGCTTTCCCTTTTGGTCCTTGATGGGCAGAGGGCGGCCGTTCGGGTCCACCAACTCCACTTTGATTTTGCGGAAAGTCCCGTCATGCGCCTTGTTGCTCGGCGAGTAGGTGATCACATACTGATTGCCGAGAGTCTGGCGGATGTCGTTGAACACTTCCCGGTACTCGGCCTCAAACTTGGGGAAAAACGCTCTACCCCCGGTTTCCTTGGCGAAGGTATTGAGCTCGTTGTCGGCTTGCAGCAAACCGATCGGCACCGTCATCATCATTTCCTGCTGCATGCCCAACAGCGAAATGGGGTAGATCGGCACGCCGGCTTCCTGTAACTTCTTGCGCGCCTGGTCGTAGGTGATCCGGCTAAAAGTGTCGACGCCGGTGGTGATGAGCAGAATCGCCTTCCTGCCTTGGATCGCCGACATGCGGTCGGCCGTGTCCGTCACCGCGTCGAACATGTTCGCTTCGTGCCATGCCGGAATGGTCAATTGCTGCAGGGCCTGCTGAATCTTCATTTTGTCCGTGGTGAAGTCGGTGAGGATTTCCGACTTCATATCGTAGGCGATGACCGCGCAGTAGTCGTCGGGCTTGAGCGAGTTGGCAAACGTCCAAACCATTTGTTGCGTTACGTACCAGGTCCAACTGTACAGAGACTGGTACCGGTTGCTGAACTCCACCAGTAGGGCAACCGTTAGTGGCGCCTGCGCCATGTCGACTTTGCGGACCTGCTGCGGAACGTTATCTTCGAGCACGCGGAAGTTGCCTGGCGGGATGTGCGGAATGAACTGGCCGTTGGGCCCGATTACGGCGACATCAAGAGTGACCACATCCACATCGCTCTTGAACATCGGCATCGGGCCGGCATCCGGGTTGTGTTTGTACTGGGAAGGGATGGGAGTCTGATCGGCGGGCTGTTCGCTCGTGTCCGCAGGCTTTTTCGGCTTAGCCACCGTCTGCCCCGGCCCGTTGAGCGGGCCCTGGTCCTGCGCGCTGACAAATCCGGCCAGCGCTGCAAGTGCGCTGACGCACACAACAATGTGAAGGGGTCGCATAGGCATTCCTGTGACGTAACTATAGCAGAAGACGCACAGGCGGTCGCGTTCGTTGCGGCGTCGATTGTTGCGTCGGCCCTGGGGTTGACAGGTGGAAAACTGCCGCACCCCGGCGCCAGTCGCCGCCCCGCTTTCCGCGCCTACGGCTGCGGCACCGCTATCGTAATGTTGCGGAACAGCAGGCCTCCGGTGTGGTCGCCTTGCAGATAGATCGGACCGGGCTGGCCTTCGTTGGAATCGAGTGCGCCGCCGGTAGTGCCGGGGATTTCCTGCTTGTCGAGGATGGTGACACCGTCGCGCACCACGGTCACGGTCCGCCCCACCAGCGTCACGTCGAAGCTCTCCCATTGCCCCGGCTTGCGCGGCATATCCACCGACGGCGTCAGGAACCCATAGATAGAGCCGATCCGGCGCTCGGGTGGATTGAACGCGAGCGGCTCATACTCGACCTGGACTTCATAGCGACCGCGCAGGTAAACCCCGCTGTTGCCGTCATCTGGGCAATTGAATTCAATGTGCAGCTTGAAGTCATTGAAGGTCCGCGTGGTTCGCAGGTTGGAGCCGTGCGCCTCATTAATCAGCTCGCCATTCCGCGCCACCCAGTGGTTGTGCGCCGGGTCGAGCGGCTCCCACCCCGTCAGGTCCTTGCCATTGAACAGCGGCTCGGGCGGGCTCCAGCTCACCGGCTCCGGCCGGATCAGCGCCGGTGCGCGCACGCCAATCACCTGACCGGTCGAGTCTCCCTGCTTCTGCGTGCCTGAAAGCTTGTCGCCGTTCGCGTCCACTTCCCACGTCATGGCGGGCTCGCTGCCGCTGGCTTCCCGCAGGACGAGGCTGAGGTGCGCTCCGCTCATTTTGAAGTTCTTCACCTGGTACACATTGCCTCCGGGCGGCTGATACCAGATCTCGAAAGCGCCATTCTTCTCGGTCACGCCCAGCCAGTCGACCAGCGTGCGGTGCGGCGTGGCGACCGTGATGTCCCAGCGCCCGACGAGCGGGCTGGCGCCCTGCAACGAGAGGCAGGGAACAACGAGCGCGGCGGCGAGAATCAGAGCAGCGTAGATCTGTTTCATACCCAGTAGTGTGGCATGAATCGCAGCCCGCGGGAACAGGCCTTTCCGCAGCCGCTTCGCCATTTGCGGCATACTCAAAGTCATGCCCGGCAGGCTGTACCTGGTAGCGACACCCATCGGTAACCTGGAAGACATCACCTACCGCGCCGTGCGCGTGCTCGGCGAAGTGGATGTGATCGCATGCGAAGACACCCGGCAAACGCGCAAGCTGCTCGATCGCTACGGCATCTCGAAGCCCACCATCAGCTACCACGAGCACAACGAGGCCCCGCGCGCCGCCGAACTGGCCGAGCGACTGCGCGCAGGAGCAACGGTAGCCCTCGTCTCCGACGCCGGCATGCCGCTGGTTTCCGACCCAGGCTACCGGCTGGTGCGGGCGGCGATTGAAGCCGGCGTCCCAGTCGAGCCTGTGCCCGGCCCTTCCGCCGCCCTGGCGGCGCTGGCGGCGTCCGGCCTTCCCGCCGCGGCCTTTCACTTCGCGGGCTTTCTGCCGGCTAAGTCCGGCCAGCGAACCAGGGCCCTTCAAGCGCTGCGAGAAGAATCGGCCACGTTGGTTTTTTATGAGGCGCCGCATCGCGTGCTCGAGGCGCTGGAGGCCATCGCACACGTGCTGGGGCCCAGGCCGGTGGTGGCCGCGCGCGAGCTGACCAAGGTGCACGAGGAGTTTCTGCGCGGCACGGCCGTCGAAGTGCGCGCCCAGCTAGCGGCGCGCGGCTCCGTCAAGGGCGAGTTCACTTTGCTAGTTGGTAAAGCCGTGGCGCCCGCGCCCGACGATACGCCGGCCGGCGAGGCGGTGGAAGAACTGGTGCGCGCCGGCGCCGCTCGGATGGACGCCATCAAACAGGTTGCCCGCCGCCGCGGCCTCTCGAAAAGAGAGATTTACGAGCAGGTGCTGCGCGACCGGTAGGGTCCGACGGCGCCGCAGTTTCTATCCCCAAACGTACAGCAGCACCATCAAATACAGCCACACGCCGTCCAGAAAATGCCAGAACACGGCGGCGACGTCGATGGCGGTCCGCTTGGCCGGCCCCAACCGCAGGCGCAGCGCCTGGACGTCCACGTAGACCAGCGCCCCCAGGCCGCCCAGCAGGTGCGCTGCGTGGGCCGCCGTCAGCAGGTAAAAGAAGGAGCTGCTAGGACTGCTGGCAATGAAGACGCCGGCGCTCGATAGTTGGTGCCAGACGATTCCCTGCCCGATCAGGAAGACGCCCCCCAGCGCGGTCGCGCCGGTCCACCAGAAGTTGAAGCTGTCGCGGCGGCCCTGCTTGAGCGCCACGCGCGCCCGGTCGAGAACTACGCTCGATGCCAGCAGCACCGCCGTGTTCACCCACAGCAGCGGCGGCTTGTGCATGCTGATCCAGTCGTCGGAGGTGCCGTGGCGCATCCAGAAGGCCATGCTCAACGCTGCGAACACCATGCCGGTGGCGGCCAGCAGGAGGAACAGGCCGATGAACGACGCGCGGCGGTCGGCACCGCGTCCCTCGGGAGCGCCGCCGCCGCTGCCTCCCCCGCCCCAGTCCACCGGCGGCAGCGGTGGACCTTGAATCACGCCGGATGGAAGGGAGCTGCGCATGCGCTTTTTTCAGGATCGCACGATCGGTCGGCGAAGAGGACCGCCGCGAACGTGCCCGGTTCGCCTGGGCGGCTGGAACGGCGCCGCGTCAAATGCCCGCTTCAGGTGGGCGGCAGCAGCTTGAGCCCCGCCCTGGCAACCGCCCGCTCCAGAAGATTGGTGGCGTGCACCCCCGGAACCCCGCGCGCCAGCGAGATCTCCGAGACCAGCATGTGCTGTGCGCGCTCCAGCATCTTCTTCTCCCGGAACGACAGTGCCCTGTCGGCGTGCAGCAGCAGCAGCGCTTTGAATACCTGTGCCGCCTGGAGCAGGCTGCCGCTTTGCATCTTCTCCGCGTTTTCCTTGTAACGAACCTTCCAGTCCGGATGAATCGGGCATTCTCCGTAAGAAAGGTACGACAGCACTCGCGAAATCTCGCGATCCTTGGTCACCCTGCGTAAGCCGATATTGGCGGCGTTGGAAAGCGGCACCAGCACCGTGATGCTGTTGTAGCCAAGCCGCAGCAGGTAGAACTTCTCGAAAGCGGATCCGAACGAGCGAGTGCTGATGTTCTCAATGATCCCAACACCCTGATTGGGATAGACGACCTTGTCGCCGATCTGGAATGTCATACGGGGTCCCCCACAAACCACCGTTGTCCAAGTGCTGTTGCTGACAGCCAACAACTCTAAGAATGGTACCCTCCGACTCCCGATCTGTCAAGGAGATCGAGTTACGCCGTCGCGGCCAGACCGCGCGCATCCTTCACGCCCCGGGCGTCAAGGCGTGGTGGTTCGCGCAGGGGGCCGGAGCCGGTGCAGCAGCCAATCAGCCACGAACAACACCAAAGGTATGGCGGCGAACCAGATGACCGCGTAAGTGCGGTTGCGAACCACGGAGATGTGTAGCACCAGGGCCGCAATCGAAATGAGGGCGCCGGTCAGCCCCCACTTCCATGCCAGAACCATGCCGGCGGCGGCGATCAGCAGGAAGGCCACACCGGCCCATTCGACAGCGCTCACGGGAGGGCCGTACTGAGGCGCCAGAAACTCCCGGACCAGGATGAGCAGGAAAACGCACGCGAAGAATAGCGCCGAAAGACGCGCCAACCAGCGAAGGATACCGGCCGCGAGTGGGGACATGAACCTCCGTTCAGATTATAGGCAGCCAGGACTCGGCCCGCAACAGGCAAGCTGCGGGCGAAAGGCTATCGGTATCGAGCAGCAGGCCGGAGTTAGTGTACGAATGCTCTCGCACCAGGCGCTCCACCCGCTTTTCGTCCAGGTCCAATCGCACGGCGTCGGCGCCGCGCTGCCGGAAGCGCGCGATGGCCACCGGCGGAGACACCCGGCACTCGATGAGCCTCGCCGGGACGCCAGTGCTGGCCCCCACCTGCGCCAGCTCTTGGCGATCCTCCGGGTGGCCGTAGGGGGCGTCGAGAATGACGCCGGCGCCGGCGCGCAGCAGCAATTCCGCCGCCCAGTGCATGGCGCGATAAGCGACGCGCCGGTCGGTGCGGGTGTGCGCTGCATCGGGCAGCAGGCGCCGCCGCACTGCGTCCATTGCCAAATGCGGCAAGTGCAGCCGCCGTGCCAGTTCGGCCGCCAGCGTGCTTTTCCCCGAACAGGCCGGTCCGGCGATCACGATAAACCACGGTGGTTCCTTTTGGGCCTGCAATTCGTGTTCATTCTACGTCAGAATAACTGGAGGATGCGCTTTCCGATTGCAGCGTTATCGTTCCTCATGCTGGCTGCCTCGGCTGCGGCGCAGCCGGCATCGGAGAGGATTGGCATCATCGATTTCTACGGCTACGGGCCGCTGGACGCGGCGCGACTGCGGGCGGCGCTGCCCTTCAAAGAAGGCGACGTCGTGCCGTCAAAGGAAACCAAACAGGCCGTGGAAGAGGCGCTGGTGAAGTTGACCGGGCGGGCCGCAGCAAGGATCGAGGAAGTGTGCTGCCTGGAAGGCGGGCGCGTGACCGTGTTCGTCGGGCTCTCTGAACCGGATGCTCCGCCGGTGCACGATAACCCCGAACCGTCGGAGGATATCAGGCTACCCAAGCAAGCGCACCGGCTTTTTGTGCAATTGGAAAAAGATACTCTCACCGCCGTCAAGAAAGGCGATGCCGGAGAGGACGATTCCGAGGGGTACGCGCTGATGAAAAACCCCGACGCGCGCGGCGATCAGCTCAAGATCCGCGATTGGGTACGCGCCAACGTAGCGACCACGAACCGGGTGCTGGAAACCTCGCGCTACTCCGACGAACGCGCCGACGCCGCCGAGGCGCTGGGCTATGCGGAACAGTCGCCCGAACAGATCGGCGCTCTAGTGCGTGCTTCCTTCGATGCCGACGTGGGCGTGCGCGATAATGCCATCCGCGCGTTGGGGGTCTTGTGCAATCTCGGGCTGGAAGTAACCAGGCGCATCCCCGCCGCGCGCTTCGTGCCGATGCTTCATTCGCTGGCCTGGACGGACCGCAACAAAGCGAGCGTGCTGTTTCTCATGCTGTCCGCATCGCGTGATCCTGCCGTGCTCGATGTGTTGCGCGCCGGCGCGATGCAGCCATTGCGCGAAATGGCGCAGTGGAGGGACTGGGGTCACGGAGGCGCCGCTGCGGTGATCTTGGCGCGTCTCGCCGGCATCCCCGACAACCAGGTCACCCCCGCCAAAGTTCCCGAGATTCTGAAGGCTGTTCAGTAAGGTTGGGCATGCTTTAGCTTGCCCGTGTGCCGCTTGACCAGGATCGATGGCGTTGGCTCTTTTGGATTAATTTGAGGGCAAGCCAAAGCATGCCCCACCGTAAGTTCACGCTTGTGAACTCCAAAATTAGTTGTAGATTTTTACGACAAACAGGTCTTATAATATGGCTTAAGGAAGCCAATTCCAAATCTGAAAACCCCGCAGGAGGGAAAGTTGTCCAGTACAACCGCCAACCGGCCAAAAGTACTCATCGACGGTAACGAAGCCGCCGCGTACGTTGCTCATAAAGTCAGCGAAGTCATAGCGATATACCCGATCACCCCGTCATCCAACATGGGCGAATGGGCGGACCAGTGGTCGAGTGAGAACCGGCCGAACATCTGGGGGAGCGTGCCCACAGTGATCGAAATGCAGAGCGAGGGCGGCGCCGCCGGGGCGCTGCACGGGGCGTTGCAGGCTGGGTCATTGGCCACAACCTTTACCGCCTCGCAGGGCCTGCTGCTGATGATCCCGAACATGTACAAGATTTCGGGCGAATTGACTTCCACCGTGTTTCACATCGCGGCGCGGTCGCTGGCGGCGCAGGCGCTTTCGATTTTTGGCGATCACAGCGACGTGATGGCGGCCCGGTCGACTGGGTTTGCGATGATCAGTTCCGGCTCGGTGCAGGAAGTCATGGACCTGGCCTTGATCGCTCACGCGGCCACGCTAGAAGCGCGCGTTCCCTTCCTTCACTTCTTTGACGGCTTCCGCACCTCGCATGAGGTGGCCAAGATCGAACAGTTGACCGACGACGACCTGCGCGCCATGATCGACGACCGCCTGGTGCACGCGCACCGCGCGCGGGCCCTTTCGCCCGACCGTCCGATGATCCGCGGCACCGCGCAAAACCCGGACGTCTACTTTCAGTGCCGGGAGACCATCAACCCGTTCTACCAAGCCGCCCCGACCATCGTGCAGAATACGATGGACAAGTTCGCGGCGCTAGTCGGCAGGCAGTATCACCTCTTCGATTACGTAGGTGCGCCGGATGCCGAGCGCGTTCTGGTGATGATGGGTTCGGGCAGCGAAGCGGCGCATGAGTGCGTGGACGCGTTGAACAAGAAAGGCGAAAAAGTTGGCCTGTTGAAAGTGCGGTTGTTCCGGCCGTTCGCGATCGAGAAATTCGTCGCAGCGCTGCCCGCCTCCGTTAAGGCGATCGCGGTTCTCGACCGCACCAAAGAGCCCGGTGCCACGGGTGAGCCGCTGTACACCGAAGTGGTCACGGCGCTGGCCGAAACGGACGTGAAGAAAAGGGTCATCGGCGGGCGCTACGGCCTGTCGTCCAAAGAGTTTACGCCGGCAATGGTGAAAGGCGTCCTGGACGAGCTGGCAAAGCCCAAGCCGAAGAATCATTTCACCATCGGCATCCTGGACGACGTCGGCCACACCAGCCTGGATTTCGACCCCGAGTTTTCGACCGAGGTGCAGGGAACGGTGCGCGCCCTGTTCTACGGGCTGGGCGCGGATGGCACCGTTGGCGCCAACAAGAATTCGATCAAGATCATCGGCGAAGAAACGGATAACTTCGCACAAGGCTATTTCGTCTACGATTCCAAAAAATCCGGCGCCATCACCACTTCCCACCTGCGCTTCGGCCCCACTCCGCTGCGCTCCAGCTACCTGATCGCCAAGGCCAGCTTCGTGGCCTGCCATCAGTTCTCGTTCCTGGAGCGGATCGACATGCTGAAGGCGGCCGAGCCGGGCGCCACCTTCCTGCTCAACAGCATCTACGGGCCGGAGGAAGTCTGGGATCACCTGCCACACACCGTGCAGCGGCAGATCATCGAGAAGAAGCTGAAATTCTACGTCATCGATGGTTACCGGGTGGCCGCCGATACCGGTATGGGCGCGCGCATCAACACCATCATGCAGACCTGCTTTTTCGCCATCAGCGGCGTGTTGCCGCGCGAGGAAGCCATCGCCGCCATCAAGCACACCATCGAGAAAACTTACGGTAAGCGCGGCGAGAGCGTGGTGAAGAAGAATTTCGCGGCGGTGGACGAGGCTCTCGGTCACCTGCACCAGGTGAAAGTTCCGGCGGCGGTGACCGCGCAATTCGACATCCGGCCCGCCGTCCCGGCCGCCGCACCCGAGTTCGTGCAGAAAGTCACCGCACGGATTATCGCCGGCGAGGGCGACGATCTGCCGGTGAGCGCCATGCCCATCGACGGCACTTTCCCCAGCGCCACCACGCGATGGGAGAAGCGCAATATCGCGTTGGAGATTCCGGTGTGGGATGAGGAGCTCTGCATCCAGTGCGGCAAATGCGTGCTGGTCTGCCCGCACGGCGTGATCCGCGCCAAGGTTTACGACGAGAAGCATCTCGCCGGCGCGCCGGCCACGTTTAAAGCGGTTCCGGCCCGCTGGAAAGACATGAAGGACAAGAAGTACACGCTGCAGGTGGCCCCGGAAGATTGCACCGGCTGCACCCTGTGCGTCGAGTTCTGCCCGGTGAAGGACAAGCGCGAGGTGAAGCGCCGCGCCATCAACATGGTGCCGCAGCCGCCGATTCGCGAAGCCGAGGCCGCCAATTGGGACTTCTTCCTGGGAATTCCGGAAACCGAACGCCGCGCGCTTTCCATGCATCAGGTGAAGGACGTGCAGCTTCTGCGCCCGTTGTTCGAGTTCTCCGGCGCCTGCTCGGGCTGCGGCGAAACGCCGTACATCAAGCTGATGACGCAACTGTTCGGCGACCGCGCCTACATCGGCAATGCCACTGGCTGCTCGTCGATTTACGGCGGCAACCTGCCCACCACGCCGTATTGCACCAATGCGGAGGGGCGCGGACCCACGTGGTCAAATTCCCTGTTCGAAGACAATGCCGAATTCGGCCTGGGTATGCGGCTGGCGGTCGACTTCCAGAACCAACACGCGCGTGAACTGGTGACGCGCCTCAACGGAACGCTGGGCGATGAGCTGGTCGAGGCCATCCTCAAAGCCGATCAGACCACCGAGCCCGGCATCTTCGCGCAGCGCGAACGGGTCAAAATTCTGCGCCAGAAGCTGGCCGCCGCCGGCACCGCCGAAGCTCGCGGACTGCTGGCGGTAGCCGACGCGCTGGTGAAGAAAAGCGTCTGGGTCGTGGGCGGCGATGGCTGGGCCTACGACATCGGCTACGGCGGCCTGGACCATGTACTGGCCAGCGGCCGCGACGTGAATGTCCTGGTACTCGATACCGAGGTCTACTCGAACACCGGCGGCCAGGCATCCAAGGCCACGGCGCGAGGCGCGGTGGCGAAGTTCGCGGCTGGCGGCAAGCCGGTGGCCAAGAAGGACCTGGCCATGATGGCGGTCGCCTACGGAAGCGTCTACGTGGCGCGAGTGGCAATGGGCGCCGGCGACATGCACACGGTCAAGGCGTTTCTGGAGGCGGAAGCCTACCACGGGCCGTCCATCATCATCGCCTACAGCCATTGCATCGCCCACGGCTACGACCTGGCGCACGGCATGGACCAGCAGAAGTTGGCGGTGAATTCCGGCTACTGGCCTTTGTTCCGCTATAATCCCGACCTGGTGGCGCAGGGCAAGAATCCGTTCCAGCTCGATTCCAAGGCGCCAAACATCGCCCTCAAGGATTTCATTTACAACGAAACGCGCTACACCATGCTGGTGAAGAGCAATCCCGAGGAAGCCAAGAGACTGCTGGCCTTGGCGCAGCAGGATGTCAACCAGCAGTGGAAGCTGTACGACTACATGGCGCATGAGCCGGCCACCGCGGAGGTGAAAAAGTGATCGATCTGAGCAAGACCATCGACCTATCCACAACCTATCTTGGGTTGAAACTAAAGAACCCGCTGGTGGCCTCTTCCTCGCCCATGTGCGAGGAGGTAGGCAACGTCCGCCGCATGGAAGACGCGGGCGCTGCGGCCGTGGTGCTGCACTCGCTGTTCGAGGAGCAGATCGAAATTGAGAGCGACGAGCTCGACCGCTTCATCACCGAAACCTCCTCCATATCGTCGGAAGCTCAAACCAACTTCCCCGAGCTGAACAGACCGGTGCGCAGCGGCGACGGTTACCTGGAGCATATCGCCAAGTGCAAACAGGCGATCAAGATCCCGGTGATTGCCAGCCTCAACGGCACCACCAAGGGAGGCTGGCTGCGTTACGCGAAGCAGATTCAACAGGCCGGCGCCGACGCGCTCGAGCTGAACATTTACTACATCCCCAACGACGCCAACGTCACCGGCGAGCAGGTGGAGCAACGGTACATCGAGCTGGTGCAGGCGATCCGCGCCGAAGTGCGCATCCCGCTCGCGGTTAAACTGGGACCCTATTTCAGCTCGCTCGCCAACATGGGCCGCAGGCTGGACGCGGCCGGCGTCGACGGCCTGGTGCTGTTCAACCGCTTCTACCAGCCCGATTACGATCTGGAGGCGCTGGAGGTGGTGCCCAACCTGATCCTCAGCAACTCCCATGAGCTGCTGCTCAGGCTGCACTGGATCGCCGTGTTGTACGGCAGCATCAAAGCCGACATGGCCCTTACCGGCGGCGTGCACAGCGCCACCGACGTCATCAAGGCGATGATGGCCGGCGCCAAAGTGGCGATGATGACTTCGGCGCTGCTGAAGCGCGGTATCAGCTACCTGGACACGCTCTGCACGGAGTTGCTGGTCTGGATGGGCGAGCACGAATACGATTCCATCAAACAGATGCAAGGCAGTATGAGCCGCAACGCCGTCCCGCAACCTAAAGCCTTCGAGCGCGCCAATTACGTGAAGGTGCTGAGCTCGTACGCCATGCGGTAAGTTGGACCTGTCCGCGGGGGAAACCGGTTCTTCGAAGGTCGGCGAACAGCAACGCGAGGCACCTTTTCTACACGCTGACTACCGGGCACGGCGACTGCCGGATGATGGCGTAGGCGTTGGTGCGCAGGCGGCCGAAACCTCCGGCGGCGGAACCGCGTGCGATCACGACCACGCCGGCGTGCGTGCGGGCGGCGGCGTCACAGATGGCGTGGGCCGGATCGCCGGCCTGGAGCATGACTTCCGCCTGCGACCCCACCTGGGCCTGCAGCCGCTCCAGCGTCTGCTCCGCCGACCAACGCAGCTTGGCGCGCCACTCGTCGTCAATATGGTCCGGGGTCTCCGGGACGGCGGCCGTGGCATGCAGCAGGGTGAGCCGGGCTTCGAAGGCGCGGCTCAGCCAGTCGGCCCATTCCAAAGCGCGCACGCTTTGCGGGCCAAGGTCCACCGCGCAAAGCACGTTCCGAATCTCGACCGGCCGGGCGGCGGCCTTTGCCATGTGGACGCCGGTCCACACGGGACACTCCGCGTCATGCAGCACCTTGGCGGTGTTGGAGCCGAGAATGAACCGGCGAAACAATCCGCAACCGTGAGTGGGCATCATAATGAGGTCTGCTTTTTCGGTATGCGCGAACTCCACGATGCTGCACGCCGGATCGCCGTCCACCACCAGGCGGCGCACCTTGCTGCCCGCCAACTCCGCCTGCTGAAACTGCTCCAGTTCCAGCGTCAGACTCGCCATCTGGGCTTGGTACAGGTCACCCAACATGACACCGCCCATTTCGGTGTCGCCGAGATGGTACTGCATCGGCGCCAATACGTGCAAAAGGATGATTTCCGGGGAAAAGAGTTGGGCCAGCCGGTGGGCGCAGTGGACGGCTCCGATGGAGCGTTCCGAAAAGTCCACTGGCAACAGGATCTTCGCAAGCGACACCATACACTACCCCCTTGGAGCCGGACGGCTGCGCGCCGCAGCGGCTTCCATATATTAGGATAATCCGGTACGAAACACTGGTACAGGGGGTGGTGGATTAGCGGCGGGTCGTTTCCGCAACCCGGGTGCGGTGGCTACGGTATGTATCCCTGGTTGCAAGCAGCCCTGCGGTTAAACCAGTTGCCAGGCGTATGCGGGGAACTGGTGAATGGTACGGAAGCCCACGCGCTCGTAAAGAGCCACCGCGCCTTCATTAGCCGCGGTGACGGTGAGGCCCGCGGAGCGGCACCCCGCCTTGCGCAAGGCCAGCAGCGACTGGCGCAGCAGGGCGTGCCCGATGCCGGTTCCGCGCGCGGAAGGCGACACGCAGATCTGGGTGATGTGGCCGGATTCGGGCGAGACCAGGCTGGCCAGCGAAAGGCCACAGAGCTGGCCGGTGGCGGCTTCGAAGGCAAGGCACGAGGCGGGTTGCGAAAACGCGCCGCAGCCCGGATAGGCCACGATGTTGTGCAGGAAACGGCGCGCACCGGCGGGGCTGCGATACTGGTCGTTGATCCAGCTATCCACGTGTCCCGCGTACGCTTCGGCAATCAGCGCGGCCGCGCCGTGGGTGTAGTGGTCCGACCAGGCTTCCAGATACATGGGGCGCCGCACGTTGCCTTCCCCCAGGTCCGCCGTGTTCAAATCCGCGCGCATGAAGTTGCGGCAGAATACGCGGGCCTGCTCCGCGCCCGGCAACACGCGATCGGGCGCATGGGTGAGCATCAGCAATTGCGCCTCGACGCGCGTGGTGTGCCGGCTGGCGAAGATCTCATCCAGCGCCGATCGCAACAGCAGATCTTCCCGCTCCTCGGTCCGAAAGGCGCGCAGGATGTATAGATCGCCGATCAGGGCCTTGTAATCCTCGAATACAAAATAGAGGTACCCGACGGTCCGGCCATCGACGGCCAGCACGCGTCCGCTCAGCGCGTGCGCGCCGACGAAACGGCGCGCCAGACTGGCCGATTTGGTGAAGTCCCACTCGAGCTCGTCGCGCCAAGCGGCGACTTCTTCCTCGAGCAGGGGCTCCAGGTCTGCGACGGCAACTACCCGCAGATCGACAATCTCTTCCCGCGAACTTGCGGCCACCGGATTCAGCCTGGCTGCCATGGGGGGCGTCCGCTATTGTACCCCGTACAGGGCGGCGTAACTGAGTTGCACTTTCACATAGTCGCGCGGGTAGGACATCTCCACGGCGGTCAGCTTACCCGCGGCATCGAAGCGGGCAGTGAGCAGCGAATTGATACCGGCCCAGTACCGGGGCAGGTCCAGCGTCTGGTAGCGCGCCACAACCTGGTCGCGCAGCTTGGGGTCGAATTGCACCGCGTACTTCTCCACCAGCGCCTTGATGGCGGCGTAATCGCCTTCGGCCTTGATGCGCATCAGCTCGGCCTCCAGCATGCCAACGCCCTGGTGCATCTTGTCGAAATCCTTGAGCACCAGATAAGTCTTTCCGCCGTGCTCCACCTTCTCGATGGCGCCGGTCTTGTCCATCACGTAGTTGACGATGAGCTGGCGGTCCCGCTGGTGGTCTTCCTCAATGGTGTCGCCCTTGGGAATGCGATTGAGCTGCGTCAAAGCCACCCGAACGGCGTTATAGTACATTGCCTTGCCGACGTCGGGGCTGGAGACCAGGTGCAGCTCGCGCAGCTTGGGGTCGAAGATGTTCCACAGGGCCATCAGGTCGGCGCGGGCTTCTTCGAGGGTGGAGAAATATTCCTTGAGGTACGGTTCGCTGCCGCCGCTGAGCCGCGGGCTCAGCTTGCCCGAGCCATGCCCGATGACTTCGTGCAAGCCGGTCATCAGGTCGCCGGCCTCCTCGCCATATTTCTTGCAGATGGCAATCTCTTCCGGCGAAGCCGCGAACTCCTCCAGGGCGCCGTAGCCGGCGGCTCGCGTCAGGGTGCGCGAACTCCCGGTGAAGAGGAAGCTTTTGCTGCCGTACTTCTCGCGAATCTCGTTTTCGTTGGGCAGATTGTCGCCGACGGTGCTGACGTGGAAATCGCCGGTTTCCGTCACCGTTTCCACCGCCTTCGCCAGCGGCGGCTTCACTCCCTGCTTCTTGTACTGCGGCAGCCACGGCGCGTGGTCCTCAAAGTACTGCGCATTCTGGGCGAGCTTGGTCATCAGCCCGTTCAACTTGGCATCGGTGATGCTGACGAAGGCCTGCGAAGTTCCCTTGGCTGCGCGCGCGTCGCGGTAGACTTCGATGAATCCGTTGGCGAAGTCCACCGGCCGGTCGTTGCCCACCCAGGCGATGCCGAAGCGGATCCAGTCGGCCGGGTCGCCTGTCTGGTAATAGCGAATCAGCGCGGCAATCACCGCCTCCTGCCCGGGTTCGGCATAGGCTCGGGCCTTCTCGAGATACTGGTTGGCCTGCTTGAGGAATTGCGCATAGTAGCCGGGCAGAATCCTGCCGTCGGGAGTTCCGGCGCGATAAACCTCTTCCACCAGCTTGCCCGAATCGGTTTTGACGAGGCGGGAATTCAGCGGGTGGGCATCGTGAAAGTCCCGCAAATCCGCCATGCTCACGTGGTAGTAAAAGTTGTTGGCGCTGGCTTGCAAAATGTCTTTGCCGCCGCGCGGGCTCTTGGCGGTGATGGTGGGCTCAAAATTGGGGTCGAACAGAGACGCGCGCAGCGCCGCCAGTTCGCGATCCAGATCGGCCTGGCTGCCGATCGACTGGTTGCCATACGGGTTGCCTTGGAAGCCTCCGGCGCGGAGCGCGGCGCGGGCCGCCGCCTGCAGCTCCTCGAAAGTGAATTCGGGGAGAAACTTCTGCGCCGTCATCTCATTGTGGTTGCCGGTATTGGCCCAGAACAGTTTCGTGAACGCGGTGATTTTGGCGGCGGCCTGCGGGTCCGCGCTCTGCGGGTGCAGCAGGATTTCTTCCAGCAGCCGTTTCTGGCGCAGGCCGTAGATGGAGTTCTGGTCGTAAATGATGGGATCGATGGCGATGGCAGCCTGACTCAGCCAATAGGCGAGCGCCTGCTGGCGTGCGCTCAACGTGCGGAAGCTTTCCGCTTCCACTTGGACGAAGCCGGTGGAACCAACGCGGTCCACCAAGGCGTTGTCGGCCGCAAACGCGGTCGCCGCCACTAGGAGAATCAACCAGAAACGCGTGCTCATGCTCTTTCCAGTGTAGGCCCGATTCTACTGCCAAAAGGGCCGTGGCGCGGACTGTCAAGTCCGCTGAGCCGAGAGTCATCTCGGCTTTCCCTGGTTTCTCCACCGCGCGATGCGCACGTGCGCGCCGCGTGGCGCCCAAACCGCCGGGTCGGTGGGCCCGAAAATCGCCAGCACCGGCGTCTCGACCGCTGCCGCCAGGTGGGTGATGCCGGAATCGTTGCCGATGTAGAGCGAGGCTTGCGCCAGCCAGCAGGCCAGCTCGTACAGGTCGTCGAAACGCTGCGCGCCATCGAGTGGCGGGTCCTCCGCGCCGGCGCACCAGCGGACCGGCATGGTGCGCTCCAGCCCGCGCGCCAGCAGGCGAAATTTCTCCAGCGGCCAGTTCTTGCGCGGGCTTCCCGAGAAGGGATGAATCACGGCGAAATTCTGTCGTGTGACGTTGCACGGAATGCGCGGCATCGCATTGCCATTGCGCTCCGCCAGTGCGCTCACCTGCTCCAGGTAGAAGTCCGTGGCGTGCATTTCGGCGCCCTCGGGCGGCAGCGCGGGAAGGAAGGTGAATGGCAGATCGAGCGAACGCACCAGCTCGCGGAACTCCGGCCGATTTGCCCCGTACCAGGAAACGATTGAGTCGAAGCCGCGCAGCTCGCCGACGAGACGCGGCGGAGGCGGGTCCGCGATGCCCAGCAGATCGAGGCCGGTGGAGATGATGGAGCGCACCGCACTGGCGAACCGGACCAGCGGCATGTTGGCACTCGAGGTCCAGACTTCCAGGTAGTCAGCGCGCAGGCATTCCAGCGCCGGCAGCGAGACAATCAGGTCGCCGAGCGCCCCCGGCCGGATCACGAGCCTGCGCATGTTGGCTTCAGTATCGCAAAAACAAGGTGGCCGCGACCTGATTTATCCACAGCACTTGAACGGTCTTGGCCTTGTAACCGCATAAAAACAAAGCGAATAAAACTTGAGGAAACAATGAGTTACCGCATAGAAATAGATTGACGAAAATCGGCGCCGGGCGCATATTGGTTAAGGTTCCAAGAGGTTTGAGGAACAGCAAGCCTCCGGAAACGTAGCGGACCGGGAACGGTGATCCGCAGCCAGAAAGTCTAGGTCACTAGTTTTGAAGGCTGCGGGGAGCGAACGGA